>JBHJHM010000027.1:0-68211 GCA_050330865.1 Leptolyngbyaceae cyanobacterium | reverse complement strand
GACCTTAAAGTGACCGAAGCGCTCCGGGATATCGCGCCAGGGAATCCCGGCTCGGTACCGATACAACACGGCTTCAACAAACAAACGATTGTCCTTGGCCGTCACCCCGACATCGCCGGGTTTACCGGGCAGCAGGTCTTTGATCCGTTCCCATTGGTCATCGCGCAGGGCGTAGCGTCGGGTTGTCATTGGCCTCTTAGCGTCATCAGCACCTTAATGATAAAAATGCCTGATGATTTTTTCATCTATCTAATTGATGACACGCCCTAATTCAAGAGCAAGCGATTCAGGCGTGGCGCGAAGGTGGTGCTCAGATGCCTGAAGGGTTGGTCGTCGGTGACGAAGGATCGCAGCCGCCGTTTATCTTCGATGTGTCTAACCCCGGCAGCACGGTATCGACTCAGTAGGTGCGCGATCGCAAATAAGCCCATCACAGGCGCGACTTCCAGTTACTCTGAGCTTATGGTTTGCGAGCAACTGCAGATTGTCTTTGCTGTAATTCATTTAAAAACCGAACCACAACAGTTTCTAGATGTCGCTTATGGAGAGGTGCAATGAACTTATCAAAGGGATTTAGGTCTACTATATAGTTGCCTAACCGCACTCCTATAGGTTCCAAATGCTTGCCATTCAACTCTTTGTGAAGTAGTGGAAATCGCCTTTTTTTCAGATGTTCGATCAACCAAAATACATCTTCCTCAGTGTTCTCTTTATTGCCTGCAATTGTGTCATCCTTGAATGAGACAATTGCAGTTAAATTAAATAATTTGCTGTGCTCGATGAAGCATTTTGTCTGTCCTCGTGTAGGTAAAACTCCTAGCTTAATGTAGTCAAGGAATCGGGCCAATAATGCTAGAGGCTTCGGTATAGCACTTTGGGTGTCACTAATGTCCGGTGAAATCAACACGCTAGGTTCATCTTTAATGGAGCGATGCTCAGCAGGAATCCTTTCAAGACTTCGCGTAATATCCAGAATTTGATCTTCATTGCCATCAACGCAATTCAGAAGATTTTGCCGCCAATTTTTGTCACTCAGGAATTCCAGCAAAGTAACATATTTGCAGCCTAGGCTATGCCCGATCCAAGTATAGTTTTGTCTGTCTTGATATATTTCATATTCATAGTCAAGCTGCTTAGCAGCCTCGCAGATCTGAGTTTTAAGGACCTCTTGTTCTCTGAGTAAGCTGATTGCAATAGGCCAATGCCGGAAGGAAAATCGAAATGGAATTGCAACTATTGTATAATTTTCCTCAAATAGACTCTTTAAAAAGAATCTATAAAATATCGTTGGGAAAGTGCCAAAGAAAGCGCCTCCAATAAATAAGATAACGCCTTTGGGTTCTGGATGAATGGCAACCCAGCTAAATGAAAGAGGTCTGAATCGAATATTCATAAGCTTTCCGTTTTAAGAAATGGAAATGTTAGTCAAGTAAACAAGCTACGGGTAGATATTTCCTTAAATTATGGAAATAGTACTTCGACAACTCATACCAATTCCTGCTGTAAACGCTACAGATCCGTTAGCCCTGCGACCTGTCACCGGGCTATATTGATTCCTTTTTGTAGCTGTGATTTAGAGAACTGGTATTAATTAGGGTCATTTGCTTTAACCAGGTTCTTCAAACGAGAAGCTTGAGGAACCTGGTGAACTCAATGCTGTCGCTGTCGCCAAGTCCGTTAGGACAAAACAGCGCAGCCATCTGGCCGTGTGCTGAGCAATCGGATGCTACTCGGTGTCCTAGCCTCAATGGTTAAAGCTACACTTACAAAGTGAGTAAGGCTCGACCTTCAGCCAGAGGAAGGTTGTATGCAATCTGATCAAAGTCAAGATCGGCTACATTACCCGGAGCATTTTCTGGAATGAAAGTTCCTCGACTTTGAGGTGTGACTAAAAGCCGTGCATTTGGGGTAGGCGAAAGCTGCGAGACCGAAATTTCTACATAGCCACGAACTTCAAGATCAGCGTTATTGAGCACGTTAGGTTGCTTGAGATCTGGTTGTAGCAGCAATAAGCCCGTATCATCAGCAGGAATGGTCACGGTCCTTCTTTTGCGTTGATTGCTCACACTAACAAGGCCGCTAGGATCATCAGTGCCTGCTACGTCAAAAAAAGTGATCACTTCGTTAGTAAGTGCAGGTGTAAAGGCGATGAAGTCAACATCTAGTGAAACGGCACCATTTGGATTGAGATTGGAAATAGTTAAAAAGTAAGCTTGAACGACTTTCCGAGCAACTTGCTGCCCGCCAACCGGAACAGTGCTGGCAGGAGCGATCGGCTTGACCAACAACTCAAAATTTGAAACTAACACGGTAATACATCTCCAAAAAGGTAGTTGAACTTGTCTTTTTCCTTCGTTTAAGGATTAAGAAAATGAACGATTTAGTGGCACACCCGATTGAATTAACTATCTATTTGCTAATAGCTTAGCGTCGCCTTTGAAATCTCATAAGTACCCTCAAGGGTACTTATTCTGAATAGTTGTTCACTTCAGTAGCGATACAATATCGACGCCAATAGTTTCCGCGTCCCTGTAATCAATACAGCCTTTCCCGTTCAGAGGAGGTATGTATAGTCGCTGCTAGGAAAGCATTGGAGCCTTGAATCTGTTCCTTACTAGCATTCAGAAATGCTGCATCATTTACCTTGGTAGTGGCTGGCGAAGTTTTCCCTGAAATGTTTCAACGCCAACGGTTCCTTTTGTTATCCACGACTCACTCTGTCTTTGACTATGACTAGTACCGCTACGCGGAATTCAAAATTCAAAATTCAAAATTCAAAACCACAGCGGGCGAGCCTTTCAAGCATTCTGAAGGGTGCGCGTACTTCTGCCATCGAGTACTAGAACGCTTATCGTATTTCATAGCCAAAACATGTCGGGGGATACCCAACCTGCTCGCAACATCACACGTGATTGCACATTGAAATGTCTTCCAAGAAGCACACTGCCATGAACCCTGATTGACTGACAAAACTTTTGCGGCGGGCGGTTGAAACCGCGCCTAAAGGGGCTAAACCTGCCTCCGCAGGTTGCCAAAACCCTTGATCCAAACAGTCCGTGCAGGCGGACTTTCGATCAGCAGGCGCGACTTCTATTCGCCAGTTGCGGCAACGAAACACAAGGTTCCTAGAACTTTTGCCAGTCAACCAGGCCATGAACCAGTAGGCTTTCTGGAACTGATTGAAAAAGATCTAAACTTGATGGGCGATACTGGGTTCGAACCAGTGACCCCTTCCGTGTGAAGGAAGTGCGCTACCACTGTGCTAATCGCCCTTGAAACTAGAAGATAGCATGTTCAGCTAGCAAAGTGCAGCCTTTGGGGCGATGTTTGAACCCCATTGCAGTGCTAGCTTCGCTTACCTGCCAGCTTTTGCCGCAGCAATAACCAGACAAAGGGCATGTCCTGCAACAGATAACGTTGCCACAATCTTCGAGGTTCTGAGATGAGGCGATAGAGCCATTCCAGACCTAGTTGACTCAGCATCTTAGGTGCCCGAGGCTTGTTCCCAGCTTCAAAATCGATCGCGGCTCCGACCGCCATAAAGATATCGATATTGGGCAATTGCTTGTGATACTTGGCAATCCACTTCTCTTGTTTAGGAGAGCCAACGCCAACCATCAATACATTGGCTGAAGAGGCGCGAATCATTTCTAGAATTCGCTGACACTCGGTTTCGTCTTGCTCAAATCCAAAAGAGGGTGAATGAGCCGCTACGACAATTTGACGACCGACGCGAGCGTTGATGTTGCGCTGAGCTCGCTCTGGCACACCTTCAGCACCGCCCAGCATGAAGATTTTGATATTCTCGTTGTCGCGGTGGCGATCGCAGAATAAAGGAACCAAATCAGAGCCTGAAATCTTAGCTCGGATAGGCGTGCCCAAAAACTTAGCCGCGTACATCAGTATTTGGCTATCGCACACCTTAAAATCTGCTGTTTTGTAAGCTTCTACAAACTCAGGATCTTTTTGCAGCTGCATTAGGTGATCGACATTGGGGGTAAAGACAACTCCCTTTTGTAATCGATTCAGAAATTCTTCAGTGGAAAAGTTATCGATACCCACATTCAAGATACTGACACGCTTTTTCAGCGTATCGCGCTCATAACGCTGCAGCTGTCTCGCTTGAGAGATTAAAACAGCTTCTCGAAATGCCTTTCGTTTTGATAAAAGTTTGCGGGAAGTCATGGTTACACCCAGTTGCGAAGTTTTTAAAAGAGCTTTGAAGAATCAGAGAAGATGCATACGGCGTAAAACTTGAGGATCTCTATGAACGCTACAGATGGCAATTCAGCCCAATATGTTTCGGCTGCTTCACACTGATCTTCACCCCTGCACATCTGTAATCAGAATGCTTTTGAGTCATAAGCTCCGTGAAGCCCTTGGAGAACGCAACCCTCAAACATACCCAGTAGAGACCCTATGGACTATGAGCGTGTTGATGACACGTCTTCACCCGCTGTAGTGATGCGACAATAAATATTGATTGTGGAAAAACTCGAAACAAATCTGTAAAAAGCGCGAGTAAGCTGCCGCGCAATCTTTCAGAATCGCGCTCCGCTGCAAGAATCTGTAAGAAATAGCTCCCACGGACTCAGTAGACACCCTAGTAGATACAGTAGCCGAATGCAGACTCTCTTGGCAGGAACACAGGAAATTTCCTGAAGAAATCCCAATTGTCACACCTCGACTATAACTCACAGGATCTCATGCAAGCTACGTATTAACAGTATTATATAACACATTTGCAGGCAAGGTTCTTACTAGTCTTCTAATCACTTGATCGCCTGCGGGAAACTGTCCTCTGCATCGGCTAAGCTGAATCAAGCAATCAATATTATTTGATTATTTGACCTGACGTTTACAGTACCTTGTTGCCACGGGGCGTCGTGTTTCTGCCAAGCCTCCAATGGGAAGGTCTCTGTTGGGCATCAGGCGGACATTTGCAACACATATCCCGCTGTAGGTTGGTATCGAGTAAGGAGACCCAACACCTTGATTGACTAACAAAACTTTTGCGGCAGGCGGTCGAAACCACACCTGTAGAACCTAAACCTGCCTTCTACCCGGCCTACACAAACTGACAGGTGCTGTAGATTAATCGACTCAGGAAGATAAGCCCCTGCGCTGTTGAACCAGCTTTATTTATAGTTTGGGATACAACTCAAGGTTAGGGAAAATATGTCTTTAGTGAAAACAGGGCTGCATTTGAAGCGTCCGTGTCTGCTTGTGTCGGACTTGGGGCGATCGCTCCAGCTCTACCGAGACATTTTGGGTTTCCGGCTAGAGTATGTGAGCGAAGCCTCACCCGAGTCCTACCTCTATAAGGTGTTTCAGATTCCAGCGCAGGCACAGCTCACCTTTGCCACCTTGAGCACTGAGCATGAGAGCCGAGCCCTAGCGTTGACCGAAGTGAAAGGAATTGTCCTGCCAGAGCGATCGCTGCCGCACGCGATCGGGGTTGTGATGCAGGTTAGCGATGTACCGCCTGTAATTGAGCAGATTAAAAAGCTGGGCCTGCACGTGGTTGCCCCCAGTTTCTTCACCGCCCCGCCCAATCTTGAGTTTACCGAGCAGGGATTTTACGATTTCGATGGCCAGCTGATTGTGCTCTACGAGACCAAGATCAGAGAAGACCCCAAACCCTATGATTGACTGACAAAACTTTGGCGGCGGGCGGTTGAAACCGCGCCTAAAGGGGCTAAACCTGCCTCCGCAGGTTGCCAAAACCCTTGATCCAAACAGTCCGCGCCGGCGGACTTTCGATCAGCAGGCGCGACTTCTAGTCGCCAGCTGCGGCAACGAAACACAAGGTTCCTAGAACTTTTGTCAGTCAACCAGCCCCAAACCCTATGATTGAAATTGCTGGCTATAGAGGAATGCGTAACGCTCGCCTTTGGCCAGTAATTCCTTATGGGTGCCGGTCTCCACGATCGCGCCTCTTTCCACCACCAGAATGCGGTCTACGTTCCGTACTGTGGCAAAGCGGTGAGCAATAATGAAGACAGTGCGATCGCCCATGAGACGTTCCAGGGCTTCTTGCACTAGCTTTTCGGATTCTGAATCGAGGGCAGACGTTGCCTCGTCTAGAATCAAGATGCGGGGATTGAGCAAAACAGCGCGAGCGATCGCGATGCGTTGGCGCTGACCGCCAGAGAGATTGACGCCGCGCTCCCCAACCCAAGCGTGATAGCCCTGCGAAAACTGACTAATGAAGTCGTGGGCATTTGCGACCTTAGCAGCGGTTTCGACAGCAGCTAGGTCTACTTGTTTTTGCCCAAAGGCAATATTTTCAGCGATTGTGCCCGAAAAGAGCACTGTGTCTTGGGGGACGACACCAATTTGGCGTCGTAGACTTTTGAGCGTCACGGTGGCGATGTCGGTGCCGTCGACCAAAATATGTCCCCCCTGCAGTTCATAAAAACGAGGCAGCAAATTCACTAACGTACTTTTGCCTGCTCCCGAAGAGCCCACGAGAGCAATTTTCTCGCCTGGCATCGCGCGTAGATTGATGCCCTGTAGAACCGGCTCTCCTGGTTTGTAGCTAAAGGTGACATCGCGGTATTCCACTTTGCCAGTTGCGGTCGGCAGGGGCTCAGCCTGAGGATGTTCCTGGACGGCAGGGGCGATCGCAAATAGCTCAAACACTCTATCCATCGAAGCTTCTGTCTCTTTAAAGAGCGTGAAATTCTCTGTCAGGTGGGTGATGGGATCAATGAGAATGAGGCCAGCTGTGACATAGCTACCAAAGTCGTCGGGGGTGAGATTTCCTAGCCCAATTTGCCAGCTACCAACCAAAAACAAACTTAGTACAATACCGACGTAAAGAAAGCCAATCACCGGATATTGAATCGCTAGCAGCCGTGCCGCTTGGTATTTAGCTCGACGATGCTGCTCTGATTCCTCGGCAAACCGTTCAACCACGTAGTCTTCGGCGGCAAAGGCTCGAATCAGACGAATGCCCCCAAAAATTTCTGTGAGCTGCGAGGACAAATCGGAAACCAGATTCTGGCTGCGGCGCGAGTATTCCAGCATCCGTTCGCCAAACCAGCCGACTAGCAAAGCAAAGGCGGGCACGATGATAAGCATCGTCAAGGTAAGCTGCCAGTTGAGCCACACCATATAGCCCAGCACCACAATTAGCTGCAGCACACAGGGAATAAAGTCCTGGAAAAATTTGCGGAAGACTTCACCGATACGATCCACGTCCTCCGTGAGGCGATAGCTAAGGTCACCCGTTTGAGCTTTTTCAAAGTAGGCCAGACTCAGCGTTTGCAGATGGGCATAGGTTTGGACGCGCAGCTTCAGCGCTACTTGAAGTCCGGCATCCGACGCTAAAATATCTTGGCCATACTGCGCAATTTTGTGAACGACAAATCCTGTGATGGTCATTAGCGCAATCTGGAACAAGGCCAAAACTTTTCCCTGGACCAGCAGATTCAACATCTCACCCGCCAACCAGGCTAGGACTGGCCAAAAGGAGGTGAATACTAAGGTACAGAGAAGCGCCCATAGCAGGATGCGCTGATGCTCCCGAACATAGGGAAGGAGTTGCCAATAGCTAGCCCGTTTCGCCAAGCGATCGCCTCACCGATTGATCCTGCTCTCACGCTATCAGTTTCGGGGATGCCTTGGAAGCGATAAAAAAGATGGCCATATCCCACAGCGAGTCTGACTGAATAGACATCAGTAAAACTTATTGCCTAAGGGGATGGGATTTGCGATGAGTTGTCCAGCTTCTTCGGCAGGAATTGGATGGGCAAAAAAGTAGCCTTGAGTGTAATTACAGCCAAACTCTTGGATAAGCCTGAGTTGTTCTGAAGTTTCGACCCCCTCAGCGGTCACCTGCAGTTCGAGCTGCTGAGTCAGACCCACGATGCCCTGAGTGATACCTAGCAGCGACGAATCGGTGCCCAGCGACTGGACAAAAGACTGATCAATCTTGACCACATCAATCGGTAGCCGATGCAGATATGACAGCGAAGAGTATCCCGTTCCAAAATCATCTAGGGCAATCTTGACACCTAGTTTCTTGATGTCAAGAAGTAAAGTATCCACAATATTGCCATAGCCAATAAAGGACTCCTCGGTCAATTCAAGACAAATTTGTTCGGGGTTAATGGCTGCTTCGCTCAGAGCTGAACAGAGCTTAGGGATAAAGGTAGGATGCTTGAGAAAGTCAGGGGAGATGTTGATATTAAGCTGCAAACCTGGGCTCAAGTTGAATTGCTGACTCCAGTGGCTGACTTGCTGACATGCCTTCTTGAGAATCCAGGCTTCGAGTACCGGCATTAGGTGAGAAGCCCGCACAATTGGCAAAAAGTCCATAGGCGAGAGTAATCCCCGCTGAGGATGATGCCACCGAACCAGGGCTTCAAATCCCATGAGTGACTGACTGGGAATCTGGACCAGCGGTTGGTAATGCAATACAAACTCATCTTGTTCCAGGGCGCGATGGAGCCCGACCTTCAGCTCGACCTGATCAACCCGTTCAGCTCGCATAAAAGGGCGAAAGAGTTCGACATTACCCGGCCCTTTGCGCTTTGCCTGGTACATCGCAATGTCGGCGTTCTCTAAAATAGCGGTTTCGCTTTCCATGTAGTCGCTAGGGAAATTAAAGGCCACCCCAATACTTACAGTGGTCGATATTGAGGAGGCTGTGATGGAAATCGGTTCAGTAACTACAGTTTGAATGCGAAAAGCTATTGCCAAAGCTGTTTCAATCTGAGTCGTTTTTTCGAGTAATATAGCAAACTCATCACCTCCCAGGCGTGACACGATATCCCCAGGGCGTACCACCTCATCAAGGCGTTGGGCGATCGTCATGAGGAGCTGATCGCCTGCAGCATGCCCCAAGGTATCATTGACTTCCTTAAAGCCATCTACGTCTAGATACAACACCGCAAATTTGTAGGCAGAGTCGCGGCTAGCTCGTCCCATAGACAACCTAAGATGCTGCAAGAAAAAGGCTCGATTGGGTAGCTGAGTTAGGGAATCAAAAACCGCCTGATGTTGCAGTGCTTCTTGTGCTGACCGACGTTCTGTAATATCCATTACCGTGCCGCAAAGCGCCATCAATTCTCCCGCAGCGTTGTGACACATCTGGTACGTAATATGGACATGCTTAGGCGTAGTGCTCTTTTGAGGATATATGCGAATGTCCAGAGCCGCTGTATTTTGAGAACTGGAGCAATTGAATGCGTCGATAAGTAAAGGTCGGTCTTCGTTATGGACTAGGCGAATCAGCTCAGAAAACGAGGGAATCTCCGTTTCGGGTTCAATCTCTACAATGTGAAAAACTTCAGTTGACCAGTCCATCGCCTTTTGACGGACATCGTACTTCCAATCGCCAATATGAGCCATGTGCTGCACTTGCTCAAGGCGTTGCATCACCTGCTGCAATTGCATTTCTCTTTGCTTGTGCTGGGTAATGTCATTAACATTGTCAACGTCGGTGCCCAGCTCGATAAGCTGCTCGATGCGCTCTTGATTCTCACTATTGACGGTGTATAGCTCTTCGTTAACAGACTGCAGTTCTTCGTTGGTGCTCTGCAGTTCCTTGTTGGCGACTAGGAGTTCTTCATTGGCAGTTTCTAGTTCTTCAATACTGGTTTGTAAGCTCTCGCGAGTTTGTCGTAGTTCCAATTCCAGCTCTTGAACGCGCAGCGATAAATCTGAGATGGGATCAAACTCTGAATCGATGGTTACCTCAGCCGATTCGGCGACGCTAAGCATCTCCAATAGAATGAGCAACAAGGGATCAGATTCGGCCTGACTCGACTCGACTCGCCCCACCCAAAGGTTAACCTTTTGCTGAGGTTCTAAATCGGGTAGCTGGATATCGCTGTAGAGGACGGGTTTATGATTGCGGATAGCTCTGTGTAGGGCTGTACTCAAAGGCAGCTTCAGAGTTGGCAGGATGATTTCTAAAATATTGGTGCTAATTTTTCCTACGGGAAAATCGAGTAATCGAGCGGTATTGAGGAAAACATGCAGCGTCTGGTAACTCTGACTGACCAATACACAGGTTGTCGGATGCTCACCAAAGCGGAGGTGAAATAGCGCTGCTAATAAACTTTCATGCGAAGGTAGCTGACTTTCTTGTCGTCTCGACGCCGCTGAGCAAACTGCCGGAGAGTGTGCGACCCGACTCATCGGCAGCTGAATAGCTTGCCGTTTATGGAAGAGGTTCCAGTGCCGACTCAGAGAGTGAAACGTATGCGATATTGGCGCGCTGAGATTTTCTGGGGGACCGACAAGCAAAACTCCCTGTGGCATCAGGGAGAAGTGTAGTAGCTTTAGGACGCGTTCCTGTAGGGCAGGCTGTAGATAAATAAGCAAGCTGCGGCAACTGACCAGGTGCATCTGAGAAAAGCCTGGGTTTTTGGTCAAATCGTGAGAGGCAAATACAACACGGGCTCGAATCGTTTTTTTGATGCGATAGCTGGCTCCCGCTTCAATGAAATTTTTTTCTACCTGTTCTGGAGGGATATCATCCGCGATCGCTTTAGGATAGATCCTCTGGGAAGCAATGGTTCGGGCATCCGGATCAACATCGGTGGCAAATAGCTTGAGCTGCAGTGGCTCTACCATCAGACTACGAAAATCAAATGACAGGTGTCGTGCTACTACAAATGCGGCGTCTGGTGCTGAGGATAAGCTTTTGAAAAAAGCTTCTAGAGCTTGCAATCCCCCTGCCGAAGCACCAATGCTCACCAAGAAACTGTCATCTGAAAAGCGGCTTCTGGACGAAAGCGTTAGAAAAAACTCGGAGTTAGCCATGTGCCATAGCCAAAATTAAGACTCTGTGGATGCGTTTACAGCATTTCTCGGAACAGTAAGATACACACGATCGCTACCGTACAAAGAGGCAAGCCCTGAATCAGTACCTCATCAGATGCAGAAACGCTCTAAGAAGTCGAGCAATTAGGAACAGCACGTTTCCCCACATTGTATGGACAAAACAAGAATCTTGCACGAACACACAAGCCCATACAATTGACAGGCTTGGAGGATCTTTATTCCTCAACAAACTCAAAATTGCTGGCTGCTTAGACATTATCAAAATTTCAGAACCTTCGATGACGAATCGCCAGCTCTGAGGTCTAAGACTGTCTGACCAGAAATTTTATGTCTCCTGTTACGGTATGAGTATTCCGGACCTTCACTGCGCGAGTTATTGCTTATGCCTATTGTTGTTGTTGCCACAGGCAATCCTGGCAAGTTAGAAGAGCTGCAGGCGTATCTAGCCGCGCTCGATTGGCAATTGGCATTGAAGCCCAAAGCGATTGATGTCGAAGAGACGGGTAAAACGTTTTTGGAAAATGCGCGGTTGAAGGCTTCGGAGGTGGCGAAAGCGACAGGGAAATGGGCGATCGCGGACGATTCTGGTCTTGCCGTTGATGCCCTGGACGGCGCACCGGGGATTTACTCCGCTCGGTATGATGCGACTGATGCTAGTCGTATCGAGCGGGTGTTGAGAGAACTGGGAGACACGTCGAATCGGGCCGCTCAGTTTGTATGTGCGATCGCGCTATCCCGTCCCGATGGGTCTATTGTGCTGGAGACAGAAGGAATTTGTCCCGGTGAAATTCTGATGCAGCCGGTTGGTGAGGGAGGCTTTGGCTATGACCCTGTCTTCTATGTTCCTTCGATAGGAAAAAGCTTTGCTGAAATGTCCTCGGATGAGAAACACCGAATCAGTCACCGGGGTGTTGCCTTTGCTCAGCTCATGCCAGCCCTAAAATCACTTCAGATTGATTAGATTGCAACACAATTTATCCACGAAGCTTTGCAAGTGACTTAAGTAAAATGGATGCAGCTGATGAAAACATAGGCCATGCCCCTAACCCCGATCGCAGCTCCACAACCTACTTTCACAGCTAAAGCCGACGGCAAGATCCGATGGACTGTGCAGACCTGGCAACGGGCTTACGATGCTGGATTGTTTGGCTTGTGGGATAGATACGAATTACTGGATGGGGAGCTATACTACGTGCCGACTTCTAGCCCTCAGCACGACAGTACTATTGAAAACTTGGTTGAGTCTCTACGCGAACTGTTAGCTGCTCAAAGTTTCAAAGTCAGAGAAGAGAAGGTTGTTTATATTGCCGACGACAGTACACCGCGTCCTGACATCTCAATTGTCACCCAGCAGAACTACCGTGATCGCCATGCTGCCCCAGCTGATGTGTATCTCATCATCGAAGTCTGTCAAACTAGCTATATCAACGATCTTGACCTGAAGCCTAGCATTTATGCGGCGGCTGGCATTCCCGAATATTGGGTGGTACATCTTAAAAATGAGCAGATTAAGCGATTTTACAACCCGGTTGATGGCAAGTATCAAGAAACGGTATTGACTAGCGCAGTGAACATCGCAGGCGTTGATATTGCTGCTGCCGAGATGCTTGCGATCGCGTTCGGTTCCTAGCACGGAGCATAACACTGTCCTGGATAAACCCTAGTAGCGACGAGTTAAAAAGTGTAATGGTACAGGCACCCCCCCAAACGCTGACCTTAGAGGAATTCCTGGCACTACCCGAAACAAAGCCTGCCAGCGAATACATTGATGGAGCCATCATTCAAAAACCGATGCCTCAAGGAAAGCACAGTACCCTTCAACGAGAGTTGGTTTTTGCCTTAACGGCTACCTTCAAGCCCGCGAAAGTAGCTCAAGCCTTTCCAGAATTACGCTGTACATTTGCCGGACGCTCGGTCGTTCCGGACATTGCTGTCTTCCGCACCCAGCGCATTCCTGTGGACAGCAACGGCGAGGTTGCTAACGTATTTAATCGTCATCCAGATTGGACAATTGAAATCCTATCTCCGAATCAAAGTCATACCAGAGTGGTTCGCAACATTCTTCACTGTCTCGATAACCAAACTGAGATGGGATGGCTTCTCGATCCTGATGAATCTTGTATCTTTGTCTACGGTGCCGACAAATCGGTTCAGGTGTTTGAGAAAACAAGTGCGGTACTCCCGGTTCCAGCGTTCGCTCAAGCCGTTCAGCTCACAACTGAAGCGATATTTGACTGCTTGAGTGTTTGAGCCCTGTGTTTTATGACCTTTGACGATTCCATCTTGTACAGACTTTGCTGGGATAGCACTATTCGGAAATTGGCATCACGGAATCATAACTGTCATCTGACCGGGATTAGTCACTGAGATAACGCCCCCCCACATACACATGCAGGTCGAGGTATTGTTCAACGCTGGCGAATTATTAATCAGCACCGTTGGTGAGCCGGGCACCCAGGGGGCGGGTGTAGCAGGGATACAGGGCATGGGCGTGAGTACCCCTAACGCAGCTGCCGTCGCCGAGGCCACCGTTGGGTTGGCAAGGGAAGTACACACTCCAAAGGGCATGATGTTGGCAAGTGGGACATGGTCCATAATGGTGGCCGCCAACGGGCCCCCCGCAAACGTAGGTGGCCCCTTAGGAATCACGACTAAGGAACTTGGCGCTGCGCCGAACGTACACCGCAGCATGGCGCCCATGCAAACTTGAATCGCCATGTTTTACCTCCTTTAATTCAGTTTCAGGGTGGCCCCTTTGACGCTGGCCACGGCCTTTGCCGTCACATCCACCATGCCTCCCTCCACTTTGGTTTGAGCATCCCCTGAAATTTGTATTTGGGTGCCTTTTTCCTGAATGCCCATGGGGGTGAGTTCCACCTGAGAACCCCCCACTTTCAGGGTGATTTTTTGAGGGGCTTCGATCGCGATCGTCCCGGTCGATTGCAATTTGATTTCTTTGCTTTGATCCGCCAAGGTCAGCGTATGGCCGCCCTGAGTTTTCACTTCAATTAGCTTTTCACTGTCGTTGAGGTAGATCTCATGCCCATATACGCTGACGAGATGAATACCCTTTTTACTACCGCCCTTATCTTCTTCGATAAACTGCAGTGTGTGCCCTGTTCGGGTCTTAAAAGTGCGGAGCCGGACTTTGCCACCTGCGACTGTGTCCGCGACCGCTTCGGGGGGGGTATCCTGGCCATTCCAAACACCGCCAATCACATAGGGCCGATGGATGTTGCCATGCTCAAAGGCCACCAGCACCTCGTCATCAATTTCTGGCAGGCAATCAAAGCCGCGATCGCTGCCAGCGCCAGCCCCTACAACCCTGGCCCAGTTGCTTTCGTGGTCTTCCGTTAACGTTGGACATTTCACTCGGACTCGACCCCACCCTTCGGGGTCATTATTTTCGGTCACGATACCGACCATCAGCGTCTGGCCCGCCCGCGGTCTTGCTGGCGGTGCCAGGACTGAGAGAAGATCACTGCCCCGCAACCCGCGAATGCTGAACTCGGTTGTATACACACGCTCCCGCAGAATGTGACGCGCTTCGGCTATGTAATATTTGCCGCTGTACTTGCCCATGTCTTTGAGTTCGATCATACGCCCGGGACGCAAGTTGGGATTGCCCTCAGCTTCGGCATCCGCATGGACAAACTCGCCACCTAATTCATCAAAGATTGCTTGGGCGATCGCGTCCGCTTCTTTGGCGTTAAAGCATGGCTGATCGACCACAACCAGGGTGGGATTATGCGGTTGTTCTTGAAAGGCGCTGCTGGTGCTTTTACCCCGACCGTACTCGGTTTCGGTGAGTACTTTGTCAGAAGATTGAGTTGCCACAATCGGTTGTTTCTGAGCGTAGTCCCAGCCTCTGACTTCAACGCTACTGACTTGCTCGGCACTGCTAACTCGGACTTGAAAACTACGAAGATCTTGTAACCATTTCAGCGATAAAGAATCATCCACTTTGGGTTTGCGAAAGTTGAGTTTTCCGTCTTGGACAAAAAGTTCAAATCCGTTACGGGCGGCTCGTTCGCGTAGGAACTCCATGTTGGTCTGATTTTCTTGAAAAATATAGTCATGAGGCGCCCCGCTATTATCGATAGTGCCAGCAGGAATACCCATCTCGCCAATGACTTTCTTCACCACATCTGTGTCTGTCATGTTTTGAAAAGAGCGATTAAAGCGGCCCCGGTTTAGGCGATGAGAAACGTCATAGCCGCGAATTATGATGGGTGCTTGCGATCCTGATGTGAAGTGCGCTTCGATCGCAGTGATCTCTCCTTCGAGGATGTTGCCCTCGATCTGCTCTTCATATTCTTGGGCTTTAGTAGCGCTAGACTTAAAGCCAATTTTTACGGATTTGCCAATGTCAAAAAGATCTTCATGTTTCCAAAACTTACCGTCTTCTTGTCCTGGAGTGTAGGGATTGTTGATTACCAGGGTGAACATGCCTGGTAAGTGCAGGCTCTCTTCGACGATGACCTGCAGAATGTCTTCTATGAGCGTGGCGGGTGCAGCCTGTCCCTGAATCTGCAGCTGGATTTCTGAGGTGTAGGTGGATTGGGGCATGGGTTTAGGGTGTGGGAGAGACGCGGTGGAGACGCGATTGATCGCGTCTTTACGGGTGGGTGGGTCAGGAGAAGATGCTGGGGGCGGTTTGGCGTTGGCGGCGGCTAGGATTTGCGGGACTTTGGCTACGCGAGGGGGTCGGTAGTTCGACCTGTTCTAGCGATAGGTTGATACTGGCCCTGACAGGAGTGCCATCGGGTAAAAAGAGCGATAGCTTGAAGGCAAACTGCTTCACAAAGCAGCGGAGATAACGATTTTCTCCCCACGTAAAGAGATAAATAGGCGGTCTTTTTTTCTCTCCTTCACCCTTTTGCGTAAACTCAACAGCGGTGCCAAAGTTTTGCACGTATTTCAGAACGCTTTCGCCGGTTTCGTAGGTATCAAAAATAATATTGTTGATCGTTAGACTGTAGGGATTGGGATGTTTGAAACTCGTTTTATTTTGACCGGATTCAGTACGGGCACCCTTTGCCTGTTCTAAACTCATGCTGCGGCTAAAAGAAATTTCATTAGGATTGAACATGAATTCAATGTCATCAACATCATTATCAATCGCCTTTAAGAGTGCTTTTTGAAGTTGTTTCATTGACGTTTCCTGTGCTGATTACAATGAGTTCTTATTGAAACCGCCCTGACCCGGATCGCCCCATACGTTCACGCTCGATCGCGAGACGCTGACGCACCTTCTGATACATAACTTGAGCAAGTTTTTCCAACTGTCCAGACGCATCGTCTTCGGTAGAGTCGTCACTTGCACCAGAGACGGTCTCATAGTGCTCAGTGCTGGCAGTGGTATCCCCTGCGAGCCGCTGAATTGGCATTGCTGGTGATGAGCCAGTAAACCGTGAAGGGGACGTCTGCCGTTGAATAGGTGAGGATGGCGTTTCCAGGGCGTGGAGGTTAGGGAACGGGTCGGGGTGGGCGCTGGCAGCAGGCAATGGAGACGTAGCCGCGCGATTCATCGCGTCCGACGCAGGGAAAGACGTAGCCACGCGATTCACCACGTCCGAATCAAACGTAGCCGCGCGATTCATCGCGCCAGAATCAAACGTAGCCACGCGATTCACCACGTCCGACGCAGGAGAAGACGTAGCCGCGCGATTCATCACGCCAGAACCAGACGTAGCCGCGCGATGAATCACATCAGAACCGGGGGGCGTAGATTGTTCCAACAGTTCAGCGATGCTGTCCCATGCCTCAGGTGAGGACGTGGAAGATTTGGACGAATTGGGATTTGAGCCATTTGTCGACTCAGCAGTGGTAGTAGGAACAGCGCGATCGCTCACACCTTCATTGTCAGCATCAGCCGTCGCCTCCTGCCTTTGAATAGCAGTTCCAGACGCTCGGGAGGCATCCACTGCTGGAGCCTGCTGCCCTAAATCTTCCAGGGTTGACCAGGCTGGCACAGCGTTGGGTGCAGTTTGGTTGACGGCAGCAGCAGTGTCGGGGATAGACGGAGTGAAAGGGCGTTGCTTAATAGCGGTATGATTTCGCCCCCCTTGCCCCCCAATATTGGGGGGATTAAGTGCTTGAAGTCCCCCAATATTGGGGGATTGAGGGGGCTGTGCAGAGTCTAGCGCTTGAGCCGATTCATATCCAGAATCAGCAACGCCAGTGAAAGAGTTAGGGATGCCTTCTGTAGCGGCTGTAGATATGTTAGCGGGTTGGTTTAATTCCAGCGGCGATCGCAGGGGTGTGAAGACTCCTAAATCTTGGGTGACTTGGGGCAAAGCGACTGCTCGCTGCAAGGTTTTATTGCCGGACAGGAAAGGACGTTCTACGGCCACATCACTTGCCGGAGTACTGACTGACGCTGCTGCTCCCCCTGCTTCCTCTGCCCCCCCTGCGCTACCTTCTACGGTTACTTCATTTTCAAGCCGATCCTTCAGAGTATCTACTCTTTGGACCGTTCTGCTTTCTGATGGGGAGGTAGGCTCGACCGTTAGAGCGTCTGTCGACAAGGCTGATGAAGCTGACTGGGAGGGTGCTGAAGTTGCAGGCGGTGCTATCCCAGGCGAAGCAGATGGTGATTTTAGGTCAGGGTTACCGGACTCTGTAGCTTTTTGCTCAGGCGTCGCGATCGGTGTGGCTTGAGCGATGCGGTTGATTTGCTGAGCCTGAATACCCAGTTGGTCTGAGGAGGTAGGGCTAGGGGCTGCAGGCGAAATAGCTGCGGTCAAAGGTGCCGTTTCTGGCTCGGTTAGGGAAGAAGGTTGGAGGATTTTTGCTAAGTCGGAGGATACCTCTGGGCGTTGCTCGATTGGCTTGGGTCGATGTATTTCCGGATTCGCCGTCCGTTGAAGTGGCGGATCAATGGGCGGGGATGTTGGTATTTCTGGGGCTGATGTGAATGCAGTAGTCTCGATGTCAGGTTTTTGCTGAAGAAGTGAATCAGAACTGGCCATAGCAGAACTGGCCATAGCCGTTTGAGGCGATATATCCGCGATCGCTTCCGGGCTAGCTGTCCGCTGAAGGGGTGGGGCAGTGGAGGGATTTGTCGGTACTTCAGTCGGTGAGGTGGGGCGGGTTGTTTCTAAGTCGGTTCTGGGTTGAGGTGATGAATCAAAACTCGATATGACTGTCTGGGGTGATGTGGGTATGGTTGTTTCAGGGTTATCCCTGCGCTGAATAATCGGCGCGCTGGAATCTGTTACAGACCCTTCAGACACTAATGGGCGTGTGGCCGGTTGTGTGTTGGTTGAGTTGGAGGCGGGTGTTCCGGCGATCGCGTCAGGTGCATTTGTTTCTGAGGCGATTACACCTTGAAGCGATACAGCAGCCCCGAGGACATCAGTGGGGTTCGAGGTGTCTGCAGGGCTGTCTTGAGCCGATGTTTTTGGGATATCAAGACTGTCAGAAGCTCCCCTGTTCTCTGTTCCCTGTTCCCTGTTCCCTATTGTCGCAGCAGGCTGATTTGAGACAGTTGCTCTCGGAACAGAATCTCTCTGAACGACAGCGTCCTGAACAACTTCACCAGCGGTGTTGTCAGATTGGTCGAAAGGGTCTGCGGCATCTTGAGCCAGCGATCGAGCGATCGGTTGATTGGCTGCTGGTAAGTTTTCTAGCGGGGCGATTGAAGTTGGAAAAGAGGAGGGTGCGTTTCGATCAGGTGGGCTAGAAACTGATGCCGTAGCTTGAATGATCTCAGTAGGTGAAGCGGCAGACAGAGAGTCATCAGCAGGGGACGTATCCAGAGGCAGCGCAGCCGACTGTGACTTCTCTAACGAGGCTTGGGATTGAACGCTTTCTGCTGCCGATGGTGACGTGATTTGGACGTCGCTGGCTTGAACAGAACCCCGCTCAATTGACTGACTTGACCCGGTTGTGGGTGAGCTGGATGGTATGGCTTGGCGCTGTAGCGGCGTAGGGTCAGGGTAAGTCGGTGTAGTTTCAGTCGGTTCTTGGCTGAGCGATCGCTGACGAATGCTGCTGTCAGCCTCAGTTACAGAGTCTGATGCTGACAAGCCTGAGCGATCGCTGTCAGAACGAGAATCATTCGAGGGGGAAACGGGTGAATTTTTGTGCGGGGGAATCTCCTTCTGAGTCGTTGTCTTTTGCTGGCCGACGTTGACGGGAGCTGAGTCAGAAGTTGTTTCAACTGGAGCGAAGACACGGCTCTCAGGGATGGCACCGGCAGCGCTAGGGCTATGGTCGGTGATGGTCGAGGGTGCGATTGCAGAGGCTTCAGTTATCGCTTGTCGCTGTACGGTTTGGGAGGTGGGCGGTGTCGCAGGCGATGGAATTGCGGGTGCAGCAGTTGGAGCCGATCCGGGGGCTTGAGAAATCTTAGTTTCAGGGGCTGGGGCGATGTTCTTGATGGATGACTGAGGTGCAAACTGCTGTGATGCCTCGTGAGTCCTTTGAGGCTGAATGCTCTCAGATGCTGAGTTTGTTGGGTTTGCTTCCGATATCTGCGGTGCTGGCGTCGGCATAGCCGGAGGATTTGCAGCAAATGTTGTCGCTACACCGGATGGCTGTGATGAATTAGGCGACTGGGGTAGAACGGGCGATTGCGATCGCGTCGGTACCGTACCCGTTGCATCCGGAAGCGTCAAGGATGTTTCAGATGCCTGCGGTTGTCGTTGGATGGGGTTGGGGTGAGGGGTCGCCGTTGTTGAGGCAGAGGCGATCGTGTCCCGCAGGGGCGAGGCAGTTGGGCCAATATTTGTATCATCAATCCCGAATTCACCTTCCAACTGCCTCGCCCCCAACCCCACCGAATCCACGTCACCAGGGCCAGCATTAATATCATCAATCCCGAATTCATCCGCCAAACGCCCTGACATCATCGAATCCGATGAAAACAGTTGGGGTTGCAGCACCGCCAGCGATCGCGTGCCCAGTGGCTGAATAATGGGCGATCGCAACGACAGCTGACCGGCTCGCGATCGTGCCGTCAGCGGTTTGTACACACCCAACGGTTCAACCGTGTTCCAGTCGGCACGATCGTTATGGGAATCATAATGCAGCGCTGACGATGACATCGCTTAAGACTCTTGAAAATAGCCCGTTTTCTGGTCGCGTGAAATTCCTGTTGTGACACCCCCACCGCCCTGAGCCGCTACCTTTAATCCCTCATAGGTCAGGGTCAACTCTTCAATTGCGACAGCGCTGCCATCGGCCTGCAGACTGGGAGTTTTCCAAGCTATCGGCACCGCGCCATACAACATCCAAGACTGCATGGTTTCCCCCGCTTGGTTGAACACGAGAATACTCATGTTGCGGCGTTCGGCCCGCCCTTCCTCTAAAACCTTGTTGATCCACTGCCAAAAAAGGAGGTCGTCGGTCATGCCTCGCTTCAGAGTGATATCGCCAAACTTGACCTGCTTCAGCAAAACGCGCTGCTGCTCGTTGACGCCCCCTTCTGAGAAGACCTCTTTATCAATCTGCACGTCGAGCCCCGAACATTCAGTAAAGGAGGCTTTCAGCTCACTGTCCATCTCGACATAAAAGCGGTTGGTCGTGACGTAGTTTTGCCCGAAATTTTCGGGACGCATTGCCTGACTTGGGGGCGGATTTGCCATCGTCATTACCTCTTGTAAGTGCCACTACGCTCACGCTGAGCCCGGATATCTTGCTTGAAGAGTTCAAACACGCGATCGCTGAGTTGCTCCAAAGCCACCGGATCGTCCAACACCTGCTGAGCAAGGGATGCCAACTCATCGGCGTCCTCTTGATGAGGCGAGGCAAAGCCTGCGAGAGCATGCCGTAAGCCTTCAATCGGTTGGGGGGCGTCCCCGGTACTCGGGGATGAGAAAACAGAATTAGTCATAGGGTTTACCGAACTTGGAGGGCGGTGGGGGAGGATGCGCGCCCCGAGTACTCTGTGATTTCTTGAGCAGGGATTGGAGCCGAGCTGATTTACCTGCGGCCCCTGACGGTTGGGTTTGAGCTAGCGTGGCTTTTTCGGCTTCAAATTTCTGCTGCAGCTCAGTCTTGATCTGTTCATAAAAGGTTTGGACTTCGGGGGAGTCGAACTGCATATGCAAGGGGTCGGCAGCAGACTCGTCCAGTTCGTTTTGTTCGAGGGCCTCCTCAATGGCTTGACGACGGCGGAGATCTCGAGCCCGTTGCAGCAAGTCATCTAGGCGATCGCGGTGAGAACCCTGACCTTTGTTCAGCTGCCCCCGGATCTCGGCCTGCAACTGCTCAAAAATGGCCTGTACATACACATTCTGTCGCGCCTGGCTGACGATGCTCACCGCCCCAGCCGTCAACACAATTACGATTGTGAGGGGAACAACAGGCAACCATATTCCTTGCAGAAACAGAGCGTAGCAAAGCCCCCAGACGATAGCGAGACTGGCAATAATGCCAATCATGAGAGGGATAATGTGGCGGGTGTAGAAGGCCAACAGTCCAACAATCAGACTCCACATCCCAATTAGGAAGATCTCGCCGATTTCGGGCCAGCTTTGAATTAAGGGTCGGTCGTCTAGCACCGCACTGATGAGCTGACTGGTCGCCTGCGCATGGATAATCACGCCGGGCATACCCCGGAAGCCAGAGAGCGTCTCGGTATAAGGTGTTGTCGAAATATCTCCAACGACGGGCGAGGTATATCCCACCAAAATGATGCGATCGCGAATCCACTCAGGGTCCACCTGATTTTGCAAAACATCACTCAAACTCACCTGCCGCACTGCATCGCGAGGCGCCCGATAGTTCAGCATGACCTGGTAATCGACCGCTCCTGTGTTGGCATAGCCGCCTGAACGTTGGCCCAGTCCCCGGATCACGGTATTCTCCCAAACCAGGTCACCGGCATCCGTTTGCTCAGCAAACAGATCTTCGTCTTCCAGATAAATCAGCGCCGACAGCAGACTCAGAGACAGAATTTCTTGACCCGGCTCGTTGCAAAGGTGCGATCGCTCAACCGCATCGACCAACACTTCGCCGGGTGTAGAGACCAAAATGCTGCGGCGGATAATGCCGTCGCGATCTTGCGGAAAGTCGGCAAACGCAACTAAGTCGTCGCTTACGCCAGGACCCGGAGGTACCCCCGGAAACTGAGCTGAACTCATTAAGCAGGCAGAAATGATGCGATCGCTGTCGGCTAGAACTTGCGAAAGCTGCGCCCGTTCCTCATCGGTGCCTTGAGGAAAGTCCAGCGCCATGTCTAAGGCAATCACGCTGGGTTCGTACTGTCCCAAAGCCTCAATCAGTTCTAGAACAGTGCCTTCGCGGATAGGATATTCTTCACGGCTCTGGATATCCGCTTCGCTGATGCCAACAACCAAGAGGCGATCGTCCAAGGGATCGGCAGGTTTGAGGCGCATGAAGGTGTCGTAAGCCGCGATTTCTAACGTTTCAAAAAGTCCTAAAAAACGGCAAACAGTGAGTCCACCTGTGATGAGCAAACTGGTAAGCACAACCGTCTGCAAAAGGCGTAGGAATCCTCCTTTTTGTGGTTGCTTCACCTCTGAATTGTGATTACCGTTTGTCATTGCGACCCTTTGATTTTTGGGTTATGTCTTCACGTATGTCAGGACAGGTTTTGAGCGGAAGAATTGGGATTTTCCGGTGTGCGAGCCGCCATGCCCGAAGGGCTATATGCACCCTACTGTCACCCCGCATCCCATCACTCCACTTCCCTTCTACTCTTCCACTCCCTATTCCCTATTCCCTATTCCCTATTCCCTATTCCCTTCTCGCCTTCTGAATCTCCCCAATCCAACGACGGCGATCGCGGTGCTCCAACTTTAGAATGTCCTCCAACGACCAGTGAAAATTGAGAGCAATACAAGCTACCTCCTCATGGAGCTGATCTAGGGGGTAGCTGGTGACTCCCCCGACAACATCAGCTCCACATCAAAGGCCTGATTACACTGGGGACATTGCGTTTGAATCAATGCACTGCCAGTCTGATTAATCCGGTTATAAAACTCTCTGAGATACGCTAAATCCTTGGTGAACAATCCCTCAAGCTGTTCTGGCATGACGCGCGTTAAAGTCCCTAGCTGAGTAACGACTTGCGATAGCATCAGCAAGGTTTGATACGTGGAAGATCCTTTGCCACGGGGATCTTTATCAACGACTAATTCGTCTTTAGCAGTCGCCAGCCGCATAGTCCCTTTGCGATGCACCGCGCCAGACTCATCCAACAACCCTCGTGGAAGCATAAAGTCAAATTGAGTGATGAGCGAATCAACTTTAGACATTAGAAACGGTTCTAAATAAAGATCAGAAAAACAAAGCGATAGAGTATTCGTAAATCTTCAGCAAGGAGTTCATGTCGAACTTGCTATAGACGTCTCTTCTAAAGGACTATCCAGCTCGTTAATCTGACGATAAAACATTTGTAGATAATCTAAATCACGGGCAAAAAAGCCCTCAACAACGCGGGGTGTTACCTCTTCTAGCGCACCCAATTTCGTAATGACTCGCGATAGAATAATCACCGTCGCATAGGCAGGATTCGACTTCACACGGGGATCTCGCAGTGGCACGATTTCGTCCATTGCCGTGGATAATCGCATCACCCCCTTACGATGGAGATTGCCATCTGTATCCAGATATCCTTTAGGTAATGTAAATTCAAATTCCGTTTGCAGCACCCATTACCTCCTCACTTATACTCATTCCCGTCCGGCTGTACTCGCATAAACTCATCCACCGCTAGCTCCAACTCCTCGACTTGAAAGTCATTACCACCTGCTTGAGCATCCCCAATTTTGTAGCTCACTGGCCAGGCTCCCAAAAAGCGAAAGCGCGCTTGAATATCGCCTGCCTGGTTATAAATCGTCAAATCGCCATTTCTAAACTGCTTGGCCCAATTGCCTCTTTCCACTGCCTGAAACCATTTCCACATAGTGGGCGATATCGTCATACCAAACTTAAGCGTGATGTTTTCACTCTTGGCATTTCCAGGCAGCTTAGTCCGGATAACACGCCCCTTTTGAGCAGGCTTACTGCCCCACTTTTGAGCCGTAACTTCCGCAACTTCGATCGCTTGTTGGGTTCGCTTAAACCCTTGGCACTCCATGAAATAGCCGTCAATGGTGTCATTGGAGCCTTCCAACTTTAGTTCAAGATAAAACCGGGCATTGGTTAAGACTTCAAAGTTCATCACGGTTCGCCCTCCAAGCAAATCATCGCTCTACATGGTGCGATGGCAGGTTTCATAGACAATTTCGACGGTTTCGGTAAAGAGTTCTGTGCTCCCGGGTTCCATTTTTGAGGTCTTGTAGGACTTCGGGAATACACCTGTAAACTCCCAGCGAGCGGCATCATCACCGCCCTGGGTATAAGCAGTCAGCGAGGCATTTTTACGCTCACCTTTGCTGTCTGAAAAGCCCCCTTCCATAGGACCGATCGCGGGATGAGAAGCCCGGTACCAATCGTGCAGCGACTTGTCTTCAATCGTGGCCACAAAATCAATCGTTAGGGTGCCGCTGGTGACGCCACTGACGGTCGCCTGCATCTGACTTTTGCCGCCTTTAGTCACGCCAAAGGATTTCATGTCACCAGCAGCTTCCAACGTGATTTGGATACCGCTTACTTTCTTGACGATTAGTTCTGTCATACCGTCAAGCTCAAAATAAAATCGCGAATTTGCCAGAACTTCGTTATCAGCCATCTACTTCATCTCAATGTCAACTTAAAGTTCCTTTGCCAAGCAGCACGTTGTTATTTCACGCGCTTAATGTCTTCACAGACAATTTCATAGGTTTCGTAGGCGAGGTCAGTACCATCAGCGGCAAAATCAGAAACCTTGTAGCTTTTAGGCCAAGCATTTTTGATTTCCCAACGCATGATTTCTTGGTCGCCGGGATCATAGGCGACGATGGAGCCATTTTTACGTCGCTCAGACCACATGCCACCGCCAGAACCCGCCCCGCTATAGCTAGTCGGCATGGCGTCTTGCATCCAGGTGTAGAAGTCTAAATCATCCTTCATGAGATAAACCTCGAGGGTGATATTAGGATTTTCCTCAAATCCAGTCGAGGTACTTTGACGCATCGTCTTGCCACTCTTGGTCGACATTAATGCCTTGTCATTACCCTTGACCTGCCCTTGGAAAGCGACTTCTTGAACGCTTTTTAAGAGCTTTTCAGTCATGCCATCAAACTCAACATAAAATCGACTGGTAGTTACCGGTTTTAGGTCAGCCATCGTCTCATTCCTTCATTCATTAGCAATATCGCTTCAAGAATTTTTTGGTTCGTGGTTCGTAGTTCGTGGTTCGTTGATGATTGGTAATTGATCGTTGGTCGTCAAATCTGCTCAACTACTAACCATCAACCATCAACCACTCACTCAATAACCACCAACTAACAACCCCAAAACGTCTACTGATTCGGTGCCCATTGGCTGATACGGAAGATCACAAATTCTGCCGGTCTTACCGGGCAAACACCGATTTCCACATAGAGACGGCCCATCATCATGGTTTCGTGGGTATTAATTTCCCCGTCACACTTCACGTAGAATGCTTCTGTTGGTGAGGCTCCGAAAAGGGCGCCATCGCGCCAAAGCCGGGTCAAAAAGCCCGTCACAGTACGATTGACTCGGGCCCAGAGATCCTGGTCATTGGGCTCAAACACAACCCACTGGGTACCAATCTCGATGGATTTTTCGATGTAGCTGATGAGGCGGCGAACGCTGATATAACGCCACTGCACGTTGTCAGGTTCAACAAGCGTTCGGGCTCCCCAGACTTTGTAGCCCCGATTGTAGTTGGCAAAGTTGCGGATACAGTTGATGCCTTTGGGGTTAAGGAGCTCTTGCTCTCGCATGTTGGTTTCATACGCCAAACCGATGACCCCGCGAGGCGTTTCGTTGGCAGGCGCTTTGAAAACACCCCGCGCTTCGTCGGTGCGACACCAGATGCCCATCATGTGACCCGAGGGGGGCACCATAATGGGTCGTCCGCCCGTTCTAGGATTAGCAACCTTGATCCAGGGATAGTAAAGTGCCCCAAACATCGAGCGACGATTGAACTCACTGAGCCACTTATCCACATCTTGGGGTTTCTGTTGCTCTGGTAGGACAGCGCGGTTATCGTTTTTGCCCATTTTCACAGGGGGTGCGTCGATCACAGCCATGCGGTAAGCCGGCCCTGGGAACGCGTTTTCGCAGAGGGTTAGCATCCGTTCCATGAGGGCATGCACTTGGTCGAGGTCCAGCCACCCCGACTGATAGGCCCGCATCAGATCGGGGCAGGAGACCATGGCAACTTCGTCAATTTCGAAGAGTCCCTCAATGCCGACGCGATCGTCGCGCACACCCTGCATATCGCGTGAGATCCGGTCTTGATGACCGATGTAGGGTGGGGGGGCTACCTCATAGAAGCCGTTGTGCGGTCGGCGAGAGAGGGGCTGACCGTTTTGCGATAGGTTGGCGACGTCGATGTATTCTGAATCGCGCACGGCGTTAATGACATAGTCAGCCACGGCAGGCTGCGTCTCGGGGTTCATGGTGAGGTGCTCATAGCGTTCAAGCTCTTCACCTCCCTGTCGCACTGAAATTGTGAAATATTCACCCGTGTTGAAGGGGGGGTCGGCGTCCTCAGGAGCCTCTTCGGGCAGTGGCTTCGGCTCGCCTTCGCTAATCACCACGGTGATACGGTAGTCGCTTGCGGGTGGCAGGGCTGCCTGACCATTTTCAGCTGGCTTGAGATTGAAGCTGAGCGAAGGCTTGCCGCCCGAGGTGATCACTTTGGTGGCGGTTTCTTCTGGAGCAGGCGCAGGTGAACCCGGTGGGCGAGTACCGATGCTGACAACCCAACATCGTCCACCGCCATTGTCAAACCAGCCCTGAACAGCAAAGGGAAGATAGGCGTCAAAATCGGTAAATCCGGGATGAGGAGAACCGGGCCGGGCAAAGTACTCCAGGTACTGGCCCCAGTTGGTGATGAGCATAGGCTTGAAGAGTTCAGCATCCCCCCGAATGTCTTCGGTAAAACCGACAAAGCCTGCAACACTCATGCTGACGCCCTCGATCGGACGACTGCCACGGTCAATTTCTTCAACGTATACACCTGGAGCAAAATAATCCAATGCCATGCTGGGGCGTCCTCCTCAGAGAATAAAATTACACGCGCACAAAACAGAGAGCTGGCCCGACGCTAATGTCAGGATTTATCGCAGCTCATTGCTTCTGCGGTTAGCAGTATCGAATCAATGGGGTTTGACTCTTAGAGGTCAATCGCTGGGTCTAAATCTTGCAGCTATGGGAAGCCGTAAAAATACGCTCTCCTTTAACAAGAAAATGTTGTGAGGTGGTGATGCTAGCCCTCATCTTTTTCTGCAGGATCCCTACTTTGGATTCCTTGAATTCGCTGAAGCCCTGCCCCGGTCTCCGGAGCGATGCTCAAAAGTATCAGCAGGGTCTGTTTTGGTAGAGCAACTTTAGTCTCCATAATCTTGCTTGAAGAGAATGAAGAGTGTCAATGTCTATAGTCAACACGTTAGTCGGTGATATTCCGGAGAGCGATATAGAAAACTTTGCATAACGCTGTTCCGTGTGTTGAATGGCTGCAACTGCCAGCGTTTCAGCGCGTTTAGGTGGATTGTCTGCCTCGACTCATGGGCTGTCGTACCCTGTCGGTCGGGTCGGTATCCGAGAGATTTTACGGAACGGTACTCTCATGCCCCGTATCTTTTTGTGGGCTGCTGACTTCAGCCAGCAGCTAAAAGTCAGGATTGGGGAGCGATCGCTTTGATAACTCGTAGGATGGGCAAAACGAAGTGTGCCCATCGTGACCTCAAGCTTCGACCAAGATGGACATGGGGATTCATCCTTTGTCCATCCTACGGAAGGGTTGGGAACGGAGTGCTTCTGATAGATGCTTCTTTCATCAAAACTGACTGGCTTAAAGTTGATATCTCGCTTGTACCCACAGCCCCCTCTCTGTGAAGGACTTGACTGCCCGTGAGTAACTATCTGGCCTTTGCAACTGTAACTGCCACCCTGCAACGGACGCTGCAGGGTGCAGTACAAAATGACGTCGAGGGAGCGCGGGTTACGACTGTAAGTCCTAGTGAAATCGGTAATGGAACGCCTGATACAGGGGTTAATATTTTCCTCTATCAGGTAATTACAAATCCTGCCTTGCACAACATGGATGCGACGCCTTTGCGAGCCAAAGGAAATCCTGTGAAGCGGCAGTCGGCGATGGATTTGTACTACATGTTTAGTTTTTATGGCAATAACAATGAACTGGCTCCGCAGCGGCTATTGGGCAGTGTTGTACAGACATTGAACGACCAGCGCGTAATTTCGGAAAATATGCTGGAGGATGCTTGTTCAGATTCAACCTATTCTTTTCTTCGAGGCTCGGATCTGTTTAACCAGGTGCAGCAAATTACGCTCATTCCTCTGAATTTGAATTTAGAAGATCTTTCTAAAACGTGGTCGGTCTTTTTTCAAACACCTTATGTCCTGTCCATTGCCTACAAAGCACTGGTGGTCCTGATTGAAGGAAAAGAATCCAAAGACAGAGGGTTGCCGATTCGCGATCGCCGCTTCGGTGGAGTCGCCACCTTCCCCGCTCAGCCCTACATTGAAAAAATTGAATCGCAGGCGGGTCCCCTGCAGCCCATCTTGGCGGACAGTACCCTGCTGATCAAAGGTAAACAGCTGAAAGGCGAGCATTACACCCAAGTCCGCATCGGTGGCACCAATATGACGCCGACGGATATCAGCGAAACTCAAATTAAGCTGCCGCTCACGACCCTTCCCGAACATGCCCTGAGAGCAGGTGCACAGGGATTACAGGTGATTCACCCAACGACCCTAGGCTACTCAGAAGAGGCCCAACGGTCTGCGATCGGGACTGAGTCCAATGTGCAGTCCTTTGTGCTGCGTCCCAGAGTCGTCAGCGTGTCCGTTGCCGAAGTTGAAGAGACCGACGATGAACGGCGCAATACCAGCGTGACGGTTGAGACCAATGTGATGTTGGGAGCTTCGCAGCGGGTTGTGTTAGTGCTCAATGAGTTTTCTATCGCTAGCCCAACTGCCTACATGTTCGATATTCCTAAGCGAGCAATAGATGCCAGACAGGTGACCATTCCGGTGCGCGAAGTGGAGCCAGGGGAGTATCTCGTACGGCTCATGGTTGAAGGGGCCGAAAGTCAACTGGAGATAGATACCCATCGCGAGAGTGCTACCTATGACTGGTACGTTGGTCCCAAAATCAACATTGTCTAGTAGTGGATGTAAGGGAAACTGCCATGAGTGATGAGTTTGTTCGACAGCAGCTTGATCAGGAAATTGAAAGCCTCAGTCTGAATCAATTAAATAGCTTGGGCAACCAGGCTGTTGCGCTAGGACTCATTGTTGGCCATGGACATCATCGCGGCCAGTACGAAATTCTGCGTCAGGGTGAGGGGTTGCTGATGACGCCTCAAGAAGCTGTTATCTACCTGCAGTCTTTGATTGATTCTGCGAAGGTAGCCGACGATGACTGTAGCTGAGCCTTTAAGAGAACACTGGTATGGTGAAAATCACCGTTACCTGATGGGGTTGATTGCTCAAGTTCAGGAATTACTGGAACGGCGACTAGAGTCCTCCACTGGGGATGAATCCCCCCCCCCGATGCAATCATCGCCGTTGCCCCTGAACCTGCCGCCGCCTGCCCTTGAGAGCGTGTGCGATCGCTTCCAGCTCTCAATTTTTGAGCGCAATACCCTTTTGCTCTGTGCAGCGGCAGCACTGAGTCGCAATGTCGGTCGTCTGTGTGCGGCCCTGCATGGCAATGAGCAACAGGCGTACCCCAGCTTCGGCATTGCCTTGATGCTCTTTACCGACGGCTATTGGTCAGCGCTTACACCAACGGCTCCTCTGCGTCGATGGCGATTAGTTGAGCTCATGCCAGGGGCAGAACTCACCCACAGTCCCCTACGGATTGATGAACGGATTTTGCACGAACTGATGGGCTCCGCGACGTTGGATGAGCGGTTGCAGGGAACCGTTCAGCCGCTAGCAGAGGTTGGTTCTATGCCGTTACCAGCGTCTTATCAGCATTTGGCCGATCAAATTGTGCGCTTGGGAAGTTGGAAAACGGGTCGCACGTCTCCAGTGGTGCAACTCTGTGGCTTCGACCATGCCGCTAAACGGGCGATCGCGATCGCCGCGGCGGCTCAGGTCGGTCTATCGCTCCATGTCATCACTGCCGATGCTCTGCCTACGGAACTGAGCCAAGTCATGCTCTGGCAGTGCCTTTGTGAGCGCGAATCGCATTTGCAGCAGAGTGGACTGCTGCTGGAATGTGATGCCTTACCCAGTTCCAGCAGTGGTGAAGGCTATTGGGCAACTTTGCATAGCGTCATTGCGCGCCTGATTGAAACCTGCGATCGCCCCCTCTTAATCACTAGCCGCGAACCTCGCTCTCAGCGCCAACGCCCCCTCATTACGCTTGAGGTGGGGGCTCCTATGCCCGATGAACAGCGGCAGCTTTGGCAAACGCACTTGGGCGATCGCGCTCGGCATCTCACGGGTGACATCAATCGTCTGGTTACCTACTTCAACTTGGGTCCCCCGGCCATCCAAAGAGCCTGTCTGACGCTCCCGAGTAATTCATCAGGAACTGCTGATGAGTCAGACACCCTGCCTCAGAAACTGTGGCAAGCCTGTCTAGCTCAGGCTCGTCCTCGTCTAGGTGAGCTAGCTCAGCCGATTCCTACAGCGGCAGCCTGGGACGATTTAATTTTGCCTGAGAAAGAAGTTCAGGTTCTGAAAACATTGGTAGCTCAGGTCCGTCAGCGCTCAACGGTGTATGAGCAATGGGGCTTCTCGAAAAAAGGGAAGCGCGGTTTGGGCATCAGTGCCCTGTTTGCAGGAGCGAGTGGAACGGGTAAAACCCTGGCAGCGGAGGTGATTGCCCACGAACTTGATTTGGATCTTTACCGTATTGACCTCAGCGCCACGATTAGCAAGTACATTGGTGAGACGGAAAAAAATCTGCGCCAGATTTTTGATGCTGCCGAAACGGGGGGGGCTGTCTTGCTGTTTGATGAAGCCGATGCCCTCTTTGGTAAGCGATCGGAGGTAACCGATGCCCGCGATCGCTACGCCAACATGGAGGTTGCTTACCTGCTTCAACGTATCGAAGCCTATCGGGGGCTGGCTGTCCTCACGACCAATCTCAAAGATTCTCTAGATCAAGCCTTTCTGCGTCGTATTCGCTTTATTGTCAGCTTTCCGTTTCCGGATGCTGCCCAACGGGAACAAATTTGGCAGCTCAGTTTCCCGCCTCAAACGCCGACAGAAGGGCTGAACTACAGAAAGCTCGCCAAGCTCAACGTTGCGGGTGGCAACATCCGCAATATCGCTCTGAATGCCGCATTTCTGGCAGCGGAGGCTGGTGCGAAAGTAAACATGCAGCACTTACTGCAAGCCTCCCAAAGTGAGTACATTAAGCTGGAACGCCCCCTCACTGATCGGGAGGTCAAAGGCTGGGTGGTAACGAATGCTTGAAGAGAGGGGTGCGATCGCGATCAATGCAACCGTTTGGGGTGTTATCCGTAACTTATGTAGGCATATTTTGTTGCCTCATGCCATGATTGACCCACTAACTCAGCTTTTCTCCCCATGAGCGAGTCGCTTCGAAGTCATGCCTCAAAGTCGCCTCAATCTGTGCCCGTCAACTCAGGGCATCAGTTACCTTCGAGGCCGTTTGTATGGCAGCCGTCTCGAGCCTTAAAATCGCCTGCTTCCGAGCCGAACGTGGCCCGTATGCAGCAACTCGATACGGGTGTCCTTCAAACCTTGAATATCCCAGCAAAGCCAGCAGTGAAGGTTACCGAAAACACAGATAGGGCGGCGGCCACCTCGCGACCTGTGATGCGACCTGTTGAGATAGCTGAGTCTCAGCCGCACTCCAGTTTGGCAGCTCAGTTCGCCCCAGAAGAACAGCTAGCGACGCAAATTGTCCAAAGACAAAAATCTGCCTATGGCTGCAGGTGTCCCTTCTGTACTGGAACAACGACACAAATTCAGAAAACCCCTGCTCGCAGCTTGAGCACAGCTAATGGAGTCCTGACCCAGACTTCTGTTGTTCAAAAACAAGATTTGCATCAAGGCGCTACGGTCCCTGATGCCTCTGGTCAACAGGCCATTACCAGCGCGATGAATCCGCAAGCAACCACCTCTTCCAGTGGTGCAGTAACGGTTCGTACTTGGGATGGACACATTCCGGGTGGGGTCGGTCCCCCATCACTCGCGCAGCAACGAGCGCGCGATCGCACACTTCGAGCCTTACGCCGAGGCATATATCGGGCCTTAGACCAGAACCTAAGCTGGATTCGGCCCATGGCAAGGCAGTACACTACGCAGCGAGTCTCACCAACGGATTTGCAGGGAGCTGGCAATGCAGCTGCCGATGTCGTTCGTCGACATGTTGGCGGCTACATACAAAATTCTGTCGGTGGGCCGGCTCGGGCTCGGCATGGGTTTACAGCAGGAGCGAATCTTCTGGATGCCTACGATCCAGCCGATCGTGCTACAGCTGGTGAGCCCATCAGTGCTGAGGCCGTTATCTGGTGGGCGCTTGCCAACTCTCCCACAGCATCTGTTAGAAGAGCCTTTGCCTTCAATCCTGACCAAGAGGAAGACTGGTTAGAAACCGTTGCTATTCCTGCCATTGTTGGTTCGCGACGAGCTGATTTCGAACTTTGGGATCGGTTTGGATTTGCTATGGTAGGGCGTTTAGGCAATCGAACATTGGCAACCACAATGCCTCCCGACGGATTCTCTCAAACGGCGCCTGGGAGTGGTGGCCTAGCGCCCGCTCAACGGGCTGCTCGGTGGGCCTCGTTTGCCGAATTAATGCATGAGTTTTTTCACTTGGTTGAACATCCAGCTCACATCGAGGCTCGGTTAAATAGCGATTTAGGGTCAGCCTTGAATGAAGGGGTGACCGACATTCTTACAGAAGATACCTATAACTCGATGATTGCCTCGGTGCGGCGTGATGCTGCCATTATTGGTCGAGTTGAGGGGGCTCCTCCGCCATCGGGCACCGTCGTTCCGGCCAGGTTCCTGCCAGCTCGCTATCAAATTGCTTATCCTGATGAAGTTGCTGATGTTCGCTCGGCGCTGGGAACGGTCAGTCTCGACGGGTTCAAAGCAGCTTATTTGATGGGGCATGTTGAATACGAAGGACTCGAACCCAGCGGTAATGAACGAACACCTGTTGCAGCAGGCACTGGGCAAGGGCTGGATATTCCCAGTAGCGTGACAACATTGACGGCCCTTGCTCGTGGAAGTGGCAATACAGAGGCCGCAATCCGGGCCGCAAATCCAGGGATCACTGCTTGGACGCCGCTGCCCCGCCGTCTGAATGTTCCTGGCTGGCGTGAGCACATTGTCGTGGCTACACCTAGGGGCCGAGTGGAATCGCTCCCTCAAATTGCGCGACAACATGATGTAACCGTAGCTGACCTTAATGCCCACAATCGTCACCATGCAGGATGGCCCACGCTGACGGCGGGGATGAAAGTCCTCATTCCACCTAGAGGATTTAGGCCATGAGTACAGAGCGCGAAGGTAAATTGGCTGCTTTGACTACATTTATTCAGCTGAGGTTGGATGAGTTTAATGGCCTGTCCCCTGGTATAACCCAATCGCACGTTATTGAAGTAGCTGGGGCGGTCATTGCAGAGGGCTTTGGCGGGGGCTCCGTTCCTTTGTGGATGACGGTTCATGAACTCAGTCCAGCGATTAAACTAACGGCCTGGTACGAGCTTGATGAGGATGAACCAGAATCTGAAGTCGATGACACGTACCCTGTCCTCTGGCTTGAGCAGCCAATAGTCGCTGCGCAGGTTTCTGAGTTGCTTAAGACGCCCGCATCCTATCGTCCGGAGCGCGCCAGTCACTTAATGGTCTGGCCCCAGCGTGGATTATGTCTTCGTTACAGTCATAAGTCACGTCAGCCCACTCTCTTGTTCGCCTTCAAACAGATGGAGCACTCTGAGTTTGAGCGATCGCCCATGGCCCAATGTAGCTAGTACCGCTACGCGGAATTCAAAATACTCTGCGAGAAGAGCAAAGCTCTACAAACTTCAAACTTCAAAACTAAGGCAGATAGGCCTTCCCAGCATTCTGAATAGTGAGCATACTTCTGCCGTGATGTATTAGTACTCGTTCTCTAAGTCACAGCTACAAAAAGAAATCAATTGACGACAATAACGTTTCAGGCCCTAGACAATTTCTAGAGTTGTCAGATCGCCTGAATATCCGGTGATTTCGATGAGAGCATCATTGGCTTGTTGGTACCCCGCAGCACTGTCATTCAGCGCCAAGAAAGTTCGAGAATTGAAGGTAAATGTAGCGGCCCCAGAAGAGGCAAAAGACGCCGCCGAGAGGACTGCCTGAATACTCGTCTCATTTAATGCCGCGACATTACCCGTCTGAATTAGATTGGCTGCGCTCACAGGGCGGATACTGTCAATGCGGTCAGTACCGATAACAAGGTCGGTAATATGATCAAACGTATTCGCAGCGCCATCGGTCAAAAGGGACTGGTTGAGCGCGAGATAGCGGAAAGTATCGCTACCGATTCCCCCAATCAACGTGTCACGATGCCGTCCACCTCCTAACAGATCGTCGCCATCCGCACCATCCAAAACATCAATGCCACTGCTGCCACTCAGGACATCGTTGCCCCTGCCACCCCGGAGCTGATCGTTGCCTGTAGATCCTGTTAGCTGGTCATTACCAGGGCCACCGCCGAGCGTATCATCACCGTCACCGCCCAGTAGAATATCGTTGCTGAGTTCACCAAAGAGGCTGTCGTTGCCGCCGCCGCCCTCAAGGGTATCGTCACCCTCACCACCAAACAGGGAATCGTCGTCATCCGCGCCATCCAAAACGTCGATGCCACTGCCGCCATTCAGGATATCGTTGCCTCTACCACCCCGGAGCTGATCGTTGCCTGTCGATCCTGTCAGCTGGTCATTACCAGGGCCGCCGCCGAGCGTATCATCACCGTCACCGCCTACTAGAATATCGTTGTCGAGCTGACCAAAGAGACTGTCGTTACCGTCACCGCCATCCAGACTGTCGTTGCCGCTCCCCCCCAGAAGGACATCATCGCCGAGTCTTCCGAAGAGGCTGTCGTTGCCGTCGCCACCATCCAAGCTATCGTTGCCGCGGCCACTACTTAAAGTATCGTCACCTCCACCCCCTGAAAGTATGTCGTCGCCTGGTCTGCCGATCAGATTATCATTGCCTGCAGAGCCGATAATTTCATCGTCTTCGTTCGTGCCTGACAGATCCGAGTCATTCACGCTAACCAAAAAAGTGTCTTCTACGACTTCACCCAGCAAATTAGTCGCCTGCACTGTAATGTCGGCAGTTCCCATCTGACCCGGTAGATAGTCCAAAATAAGTTGGTCGCCGCTGACGCTCGCGTTCACAAGCTGGGGGTTGGAATTGGCACTGACGATAAATGTCAGCTCTTCTCTTTGCGTAACGGTAATACTGCTGTAGCGAATGAAATTATCATCTCCCGTAATGGTGATGCTATTTTCTGGAAACACCAGCGGTATGTTCGCGAAGGCTTCTGTCCCAAAGAGAGTACTTGCATTGAAATCGGAGACTTGGCCGATCGCATCAATTGTCGCCAGGTCAGAATCAGAAAGGACTTCGCCAAAAACAGTGAAGCCGCCATTCTGATTATTCAGGTTGGCAGAATTATCGGCCAGGTTAAAAAACCATTGATTCGTAGCGCTATTGGGGGCATCCTCCTGCTTTGCCATCGCGATCGTTCCCCGTAGGTTAGAGCGCTCAGGGCTAAACTCATTTGGTACGGGTGGGTCAGGCTGGATTACCCTCAGAGCGTTAGGAGTCGTGCCTAGCCCCTCGATTGTGAATCCGCCCCCCTGAATGATTGAAAGCGATGGTTCCGAGATAGAGCGGTGGATGATGGTGTTGGTGTAGTCGCCCCCATCAACATAGTTCAGAAAATTTTGGACAGTGAGCGGCGCACCAGCTTCAGGCTGGTCGAACAGCAGAACTTCCGTGACCGCGCCTCCAAGCGAAGCCTGAGAGAGTTCAAAGCGGGCAACGACCCCAGTCGTGAAGGGATCATCAAAATGATCAAAGAGATTCTTCGTCGCATCATCAGCGTTTGTCGTAACGAAGATGTTGTTTAGATCGTCCTTAACGACAGGAGACGCGATCGCACCGGCCATGGCTTTTCAACCTCGTTTGATAGCAAGCTTTCGAAGAATGCGGTAGATCCCTGAATCCATAAAGACAATCTTTGGAGTGTTTTGAAACAATCCTCTCGATCCCCAAATCCTTGCGTGGCAAATTAGCTCTACAGTGGAGCAGCAGTCACATCACGTGAATCGGCAGGTATTCACAAACGACTCGGATACCATGTCGGTAATCCAAATCAAGAACCCAGCGAGCTTGAACTAAACTCAGCAGTTGCTGGCAGTTCAGCACAGTCCTCAAAGAACAGTGCCGAAGCAAACGCAAGCTTCAGGGTTCAGAGTGTTAGATTATACAGGAAACTCTATGAGATCTTCTCGGTGCCCTCGTTGAAGATTTAGTTAAGCAGCGCGGCCTAAGCTAAGTGAGATATGGAAGCGGGGCAAAGCGCTTGAGAGAAAATCGGTAAAAGAGTGGTAGGCACCATAGCCTTAGTATCGCAGACAAGTGTCGTTGAAAGACAGAGGCTCTATTTATACATCATAGCAAGCTGACTAGTCAGGCACTGCTGAGTCTAGAAGCGCGATCGCGCGCTAATGATGCTTTAGTATCACGCTAGTCCATCACGGCAGAAGTATGCTCACTATTCAGAATGCTGGGAAGGCTTATCTGCCAGGGAAAGCGCCTAACCCCGTTCACGGTCGAAGATGCTTGTCATCGTGAGGTCTTTGAGACCTGGTTAGAAACCTGCCTGATATGGTCGGCACGCCGCTATATCCATGCTGGATCAGCGCGGTTTTGCGGAGGCGCATTACCGTCGTGCTCTTGGCGATAAAGCTCCTGAGCATAGGGAGCCGAACCAAACTCAATAGGCAAGCCAAAATGGTCATCGAATAGTCTTCGTGTGATATTTACGTATTTTCAACATTTGACTTCATGAACTGCTGATATTAACTTGTGTATGTCTGGCGGATATGAAGCTGATGGGTGACCCCAAGGCTTTATAGTTCGCTGTGTCAATTGCAGCTAAGCGAGTTTACAGCGTGAACAGATTGCTGCGTCTACCGTTTGAAGCGAGCTCTTGTTATTGAATTTGCAGGGATTTCCTGAAAGCATTGATTACAGTTCATCTACCCGCAAAGAGTGCTTCAAATTGACAGGTGTGGACCAGCTACAGCAGACATTCCGTAGTATTATCGGCCACGGCTGCAATCATCAAATAGAGTTTTATCGACTGCGTACTGAGTTTTATTGATGAAGAGGCGTACTTTCTCTGATATTGGCACTCACTCATGACCGCCTAAACAGAGTGAACTCAAAATTTGCTCCATTGAACGATATCTAACTGCAGCCCTTTTTTCTTGCATCGAAGGGCGCAGCTGAGCAAGCGCACGCAGTTTCTAACCATTAACTATCAGACAGCCTCGTTAAACGAACTGCTCCATTGCAGTCGTAGGTTTTGTGCTGCGTAGTTATCCCAGACCTTAACAAAAAAGCTAAAAGGTTCGCGATCGTGAAGGGGACATCGCCGTTGTTCAAAAACTTTCAAAGTTCAGAATACGGAGTTTAAGCGTCACATGGATACCACCACAATGAGTGCGGACATGACAAACATGAATGGGCATACCTCTGATATGGGTGGAAACATGCCCCATAACATGGGAGAACATTCGCCTCATGCCGATAATCCTGGCAAGATGAAAGAGCATGGAGCACTAATGGATTTAGTGCCTGAAAGCAAAGCTACTCATGTTGCTGTCAAGAGCGGATCATGGTTTGACCCCAGTACTTGGAAAGGGGGCAAAATCCCCGGCAACGGTGCCCGTGTGATGATTGAGGAAGGGGTCAACGTCCGCTACGACGACGAAAGTGATGCCCGCCTCAAAACCGTCCGTCTCGATGGGACCCTAACGTTTGCTCACAACAAAGACACCAAAATGGTGGTGGATACTTTTGTTGAAACCGACAAAGGTACACTCAACATTGGTACTGCTGCGAACCCCATCCAAGCTGACAAAACTGCCCAAATCATCATTGCTAACGAAGGCAAGATTGATACTAATTGGGATCCTACGCAGCTCAGCCGCGGCTTAGTTACCCACGGTAAAGTCAGAATTCACGGTGCTGACAAAACGGACTTCATTGCTCTGGCTCAAGATGCTGAGGCAGGTGACAACGAACTCATTCTCAAAAACAAACCGAATGGCTGGGCGGTCGGTGACAAACTTGTACTAGGTGGCACCAGCTATGGTTGGAACGGCGAAGATGAAGATAACAGCCGCTTCCGTGACGAAGAGCTAACCATCACCGAAATCAATGGTAACCGCATCAAGTTCACCAACAAAGACATTACTGACGGAGACAATACGGTTCTCCGATTTGATCATGTGCGTCCCGACATTGCCGAGAAAGACGAGCTCAAGCTCTATGTAGCAAATACAACTCGTAACGTCACAATTGAAAGCGAAGACGGCGCGGATACTCCGACGGGACAGCGGGGTCACGTGATGTTTATGCACAACCCTGATGTTCAGGTTCATAATGTTGGGTTTTATCACTTGGGCCGCTCTGATAAAACCAAGCTAGTAGACGATATCGGCCAAAATGTAGATGGCTCAAAGGGCTCTGGAACAAACATTCGAGGCCGCTATGCTGCCCACTTTCACCGCACAGGTGCCGACGATATCGACGGTCAAGCAGCGGTGTTGCAAGGAAGTGCTGTGGTTGATTCACCCGGTTGGGGTATCGTGCATCACGACAGCCACGCTGTCATTAAAGACAATGTTGTTTTCGACGTAGCGGGTGCTGGCATCGCTGCGGAATCGGGCAACGAACTGGGTCGATGGGAAAACAACATCACCATTAAAACGACCGGAATTCCCTGGGAAAAGGCCAGCGACCAAAGCGATGCCCGTGAACGGAAATTTGACTTGGGTTTTCGCGGCGAGGGCTACTGGGTACAAGGCGCAGCCCAAGTTGCCATCAAAGACAACGTTGCAGTCAGCTCTAACCGTGCCGGTATCACCGTTTTTGGTGACAGTCTTGATCCTGAAAATGACTTCCGCGATAAAGAGACCATTGCGGTCAAAAATCTTGCTCCTGGCATCCGCGATAAAGTTGCCAAGCCGGGTCAAGAGGAGGTAGATGTAACAGACGTTCCGCTGCGTCAGATTTCTGGCTTTGAGAGCTACAACAGCACCACGGGTATGCGAATTTGGGCTCAGATGACCAACTTTGACGGGAACCTGGAATTTAGTAGTCCTGAACCTAAGACAGCGCATCAGGCCCGCGGCCTTGTCGAAGACTTTAAGCTTTGGGGCAATCGCTGGAGTGGTCTGCAGGTCCAATACAGTAGCAATCTTGATTTCGAGGATGGTCTCATCGTCGGCAATCCTGAGAGTCCAGTAGGGGGAAGTGGTTTATTTCATAATCACGCCACCTTCAACACCAACTATAAAAACCTCAATGTCAAAGGGTTTGATCAAGGTCTCAATGTCGAATTCTTAAACGAGGAAAGGGACTTTACACAGTCTTCCATCTCAAACAGCAAATTTAGCGACAATACCTACAATCTCAAAAAAGTTGGTGACGAGGCGCCCCATATGGAGCGTCCCGATGACTTCCCAGAGGCCTTTGCGATTGAGAACACGGTCTTCGAGAAAAAAGAAGGCAACAAGGCTCCTACGGCTAAGTTCAGTGAAAGTAATGCTGGAGGGCTGGCAGTTAACTTCAATGCCAGTGGCTCACAAGATAGTGATCCGCTCAAACCGGATGGAACGTCTCCTCAATATCCTATTGATAGCCGAGGCATTGCTTCCTACGCCTGGGACTTTAATAATGATGGCAAAGCCGATCAGTTCGGTCGCCGGGTAACCCATCAATTTGATAAGGCAGGCACCTACGATGTCACGCTTCAAGTGATGGATAATCAAGGCGCTACTCAGACCTTAACAAAAGCTGTCAAGGTTGAGCCCACAGCTTATTCCAACGCTTTCAAAGATGGTACCTTTAGCAGCTCTGGTAAGTTTCTGGAAGTCTGGAAAGCAAATAGCCAATGGGCGGATGAAGGGTGGTCTGCGAGTGAAGGCATCAGCCGCAGCAACGGTACTGCAGTTCTTTCAAAGGAGGGAGACTGGGGCAAGACACTCACTCAGGTAGTAGAAAATAACGGTGTTCATAAAGGCGAGCAAACTCTCAGCTTCCGGCTTAAGAATATGGAAGGGAGCGATAAATTCTGGCTCTTCAACGAAGTGAAGGTAAGTCTTTGGGGGGTTGATGGTCAGTTTGGCAATACCCCCTGGGAAGATACCGGGCCTGAAAAAGTAGGAGCCCTGCCAATGTCTCGCACTTTGCTAAATGAACAAGCTTTTGGCGGCGAAGACGGCGAATTCTTTGACTGGAAAAATTTCAGTAGCGATGTCAACTTGGGCGATGGCTACGACTATTTAATGTTCCAAGTACAGACTAAGCGAGCTGCTGACAAGGGTGACTCGATCGCGATCGACAATGTCAAACTCGCGGGTGAGTTCAATGGCAGCACCCCAACTCCGACTCCCGAACCCACACCGCAGCCAACTCCTCAGCCGACTCCCGAACCCACACCACAGCCAACCCCTCAGCCCACATCGATTACCCGAGAGGGCTTGGTGGCAGCGCTAAGACTCGACGAAACATCGGGCCGATTTGCCGCCGACAGTTCCAAACAGGGCCGGTATCACAAAGGAAAACTGTTTGGCGATGCAACCTGGACCGATGGTCTTCGTAAAGGGGCCGTGTCCTTTGATGGTCAAGGTGATGCTATACGCCTAAATAATTCTACGGACATCAACCGAGGCATCCACAACGAGCGCACCGTTTCACTCTGGTTTAAGGCTGATAATCTAGCCAGCGGTCAGAAGCAGGTGATTTACGAAGAAGGAGCCGGTGTTCGTGGCGTGAACGTTTACATTGAGGGCGATCAACTTTACGTCGGCGGCTGGAATACTCCGTCACAAGAGAGTGGTTGGGACGGAACTTGGCTCAATACCGATAAGTTCTCTGCAGGCGAGTGGAACCATGTCGCGCTGGTTCTTGACGGCGATAAGGCTGTTAAAGACGGTGCCTTCCAGGGCTATATCAACGGTGAGTCGTTTGGTCAGGGTGAAGGGTCTCAACTTTGGGATCACTCTGGTGGTATTGGTCTGGGCAGTATCCATGGGGGCACTCGTTTCCATGATGGGGTGGCCGCTAGTGGCAATGGATTCGATGGTGCGATCGACGAGGTGATGATCTACAACAATGCCCTTAACGATAGCCAAGTCAAAGCACTGTCAACTGTTTAAGCCTGTAGATATTGCCTGTCATACCAAATCTGCATTCGCTATCCCCTATGCGTTTTGAGTAGGTACCCTGTCGGGGGGACACGGTTTGCCTCCCGACAACAAAAGCAATGAAACTGGTTCCCACATCAGCTATTGCCCTAATTTTGATGTAGAAGAACAGCAGAGACCCGACATTCGGCTGGGTCTCTGTTAGTTTTTTAAACCCTTCCTCCCAAACGCTCCTGCTCTGCCGAGGGTAGAACGTTTACAGACACTGTGGCATAAGGGCCTAATCCTTGACCAATAATCATCAACCGGATGAAATTGCCCAGCCCTTCTAACAGTCGAGCCTGTCGCAAAGGACCACAATCTAAAGGCTTGAAGCCGATTTCTGTGGCGAGTTGCGCCACCCTTTGTTTGGCTGCGGCATCGTCGCTAGCCAAGAAAACTAAAACAGCATGCTGCTCTAAAGGCTGGGGGGATAACTCAAATACTTCTTGAGCCATTGTGTTAAACGCTTTGACAACGCTGGCCTGGGGAGCCTGATCGGCCAGCGTTTCGACCAGAGAATAGGTAATGGGCTCGTAGGCAAATCCTTCGGGAATGTCGAAATTGTTGCAGTCAATCAGTACTTTGCCATCCAGTACCGCAGTTGAAGACAACACCTCAGCCGGATTCACGCCGCGAATCGTGTAAAGCAGCACCTTACCAAACGCTGCCGCCTCATCATTTGTGCCGCCTTGGGTGCGCTGGCCAACTCGAACCGCAATCTGCTGCCCTTTTTCGGCGCTACGTGAGCCGAAGAATACTTCGTGTCCTTGCTCGGCCCACAGCATGCCCAGCGATCGCCCCATGTTGCCGCTGCCCAGAATGCCAATTTTCATCCGTACGCTCCCAATCAAAAAACAAAACGAACAGGTCTGTATTTAATCTGTTTTGATAGATAACAGACCCGTCTGTCTGTAACTATGCAGCACAAACAGCAGTTACGCGATCGCCTAGCAGCCCTAACTCAAGTAGCCCAACTCAAGCAGCCACAGACGTTAGCCGCACAACTACGGATGGCTACGGATGGTGCTTTTGCGGAACGTCGTTACCTTGACCCTAGAAACGTTGGCAATATCTTCAAGGACACAGCCAGAGCCCTGATTAAACAGGCCATGTGACCAGGGTTGCCAGCTAATTGAATCGCAATTCAAACCGCTGCTCATTTACCGCTTTGCCCCATTGGGTTCCTTGAAATTCCTTTACCAGCACAAAGCCCATTTTTTCGTAAAGATGACGAGCCGCATTGAGCCCTGCAAATGTGTCCAGATAAACACGCGAATAGCTACGGCTACGACAAAACTCGATCGCCGTATGGATGAGCTGATTCCCCACACCTTGACCCCGCAACACATCTGAAACAATGAAGTAACGAAGATGCGCGCCTTCACCCCCTGCATGGATGCCATCGATCGCGATCGCACCTTCCACCCTTGCCGCTACAGAGACCGTCCAAAACCCATCACGATTGGCATCGTATCGGCTTAAAAATTCAGACAGACCTGTAGCAACTTTGGCCTCAAAAAATAGACCAAAGTTCCAGTGCTGGTGGTAGTAAGTCCCGTGTAGTTCCGCCACACGCCCGATCGCGCCGGGTACATATCCAGATTGGATTTCAATGTCTGACATATTATCAACGTTCGGACAGCGCCATTCATACCTCTAACCCAACCCAAACACTGCCAGAGAATCACTTCATAAAGCTGGCAATGCGTGGCTGCTGAATGAGACGATTCCCGATAGTTCCGATGAACGTGCCAATAAGTCCATAAATAATGAAGGTTTCATCTGTATCTTGATGATCATGCCAGATAAAATCGCCCTCAATTTTGATCAACTTAAATGGGTAGTTGTTCATTTCAGCAATCACCTTTGGTAACCAGTGCCCACTGAGAAAACTGAACTTTTCATCAAAATTCAACGCTGTATATGACATATCTATTGCTCCATCTAGTTATGAGTTTTTGGGCGAGAAAACCATATAGCGATATTGAGCAGATATTCAATCAAACTCATACATGCATGCCATCGCAATCATTCATAAAACTTGTAGCGTTTATAGTTTTAAGGTCGCGTTCATGCTCCGCTTGTCGTAGCTGTGTAACGGGTTGGTGCGTCAGCAAAGCAATGACACACCCTACAAAAACTGTGTCCGTAAGAACATAAATCCTCCTGAATTTTGACTCTTGAATTCTGACTCCCGGCTTCTGGCCTTCCTAACTCCAATAGCTTCTACACCAGTTTTAATTCCATCTGAATATTGCATCGCTCGTAAGGGGAAGGCTGACCGACAATCTTTTGGAAGCCTAGCTTTTGATAGAGCCTAATAGCGGGTTCTAGCACTGTGTTGCTTTCGATATAGACCCGCTTTGCATCCAATTCGCGGGCTTTCGCGATCGCCGCCTCTCCCAAAAGCTGTCCAATGCCTCGACCTCTAGCAGTCTCTTTAACAACCATCTTGGCCAATTCGTAGGTATCATCATCCATTTTTACTAGCGCGCAGGTTCCCACAATTTCATTCTCATAGCGAGCCATGTAGATGTAGCCACCGGGGTCTAGTATTTTTGCTTGGGGATGATCGAGATACTGATGATCGGTATCTTCGAGGGTGAAGTATTTCTCAATCCATTCGTAGTTCAAACGCTTGAAATCTTCCCAGAACTCGGGCGCATAGTCAATAATTTCAACTAACTGGCGTTCGCGGGCTTTGCGAACCTCTTGAACGCGGGCAAAGAAGCCCTTTCCAGATAACAGGAATTCGACTTCGGCGATCGCATTCCACAAATCAAACTGCGTTTCCGACAAGAGATCATCGACCGCCCGTGTCACATCCTCACATTGGTTAGCAAAATTTGGCAGCAGCTCTCTACCGCTGTCCGAAAGCCTGACCACGTTTACCCGGGCATCCTGCTGACTTTTATCGGTAACCACCAGTCCCCGCTGCTTCATCTCTTTAACGATTTGACTTACCGAGGGATGGGAATGGCCAATAATGTGGGCAATCTCCGTGATTGAGGCTTCGGCCTGATGGGAAAGGACGCGAAAGACCGGAAACCACTTAGGATCCAGCGCTACATCATAGAGGGCATAGACCTTAGCAGCATCTTCCAAGAAGCGATCGCTTAAGCGTCGCAGGCGGCTACCTAAGGCTACTTTACCTATCTGTTGATAGAAGTCCATCGATATAAAAACAATTACGTAAGTACTTACGTAGTTACTGTAATTCAGAAAACGACGATCAGTGATAAAGATCTGTGACCCGCAAATGCGGGATGTATCGACATTACACGTAGGCTTTTACGTGATTTCTACATTACGCTTCGTGAACGCTTGCTATTAAGTTGTGCATGTCTTCGCAAACGGTATGAGGAAAACCGCTTACAGGAGGTTCCACCCAAGTACTTCGGAACCTAACTGACGCGAGCTTGCAGCATTAGAACTGCGTGTCTACCGCACAACAGGAGCTCTTGTTTGAGGATTTGCAGGAATTCTTAGGAAGTTTGGATCAGACAGCGTGTTCAAGCCGGGAGGAAGCTTCCTCGAAACTCAAAGACGTACTTGCTAAGGGGGGGTTCCATGACACTCGTTGCCCCTCTGCAGATTAGTCTTTGTGGGTTATCTGTCTTTATGATTTCTGTGCTATGGCCGTCGCCAAGTCCGTTAGGACAAGACGGCGAAGCCATCTGGCTGTGCGCTTAGCACCGGATTCTACTCGGTGTCCTAGCCTAGATGGCTAAAGCTATAGTTACCCCAGCTCATTTTTCTGGCGCACTGGATCGATAGTGTTCGATCGCGCCGCTGTTTCGCATGAAACAGTGCTAGTTGCTAGCTGTGCTGGTGGCAGTTGCGGTGTTTTTCCACTGCGGCTTCGGGATGCGACGCCTTTTGCCCAAACGATTCCTCGAATTTCGCTATCTACTCACCGTACCTTCAGTCAATGTGAGACAGCTATGAATCGCGATACCCTTCCAGGCTCAATGCGTGGCTTGCAGGCGACTTTTTACGAGGGTCGCAATCCCGTTTTCAATCAAGATGAGCTTACTAAGCTTCAGGATTTCTATACGGTTTCGCATCTTGATCTCGATTGGGGCGATCGTGCTCCTGGAACCGATGTGCCGAAGAACAATTTCTCAGCCGTGTTTGAGGGCCAGCTAGTCGCTGACCGGCCCGGCACCCGCGATTACACCTTCTATCTCGACACGGGAAACGATGAAGGCGTGCGCCTGTATGTCGGCGGCAAAAAGGTAATTGATACTTGGAATAAACCCGCATCGGGAGAAACGAAGGCGACGGTATCGCTCACCGGAGGCGACCCTGAAGACATTCGGCTGGAATACCGGGAAGGTAGCGGCGATGCTAACCTGCAGCTCGAATGGGAAACCGACGGCATGGCACGGCGGACAATTCCGGAAGCCAACTTTGTGCGTCATGGTTATGGTGCGGTGGATGAAAGTGACCTGCTGACTCTACGCGTGGCCAAAAATGGGAGCAGCGATTTGGAGCTCATCCAAAATCCCACGGCAGCAGACCATAGCACGCTGGAGCAGCAGACCTTTGCCAGCATTCAGGATGCAGTGGATCAGGCTGAAGCTCTGATGAATACTGGTCAAGGCGTCAAAATTCTGATTGAGCCGGGCGAGTATCGAGTCAGTGACTACGGCAAATACGGCATTGTTGTAGGGGACCAGGACGCTCGCAGCACCGACCAGTTTGAACTGAACGATAAAGGCCGCGAAGCTGCCCTGGTCATTGAAGGAACGGGGCCGGGTGTGAAGATCCTGGGATCGGAAAAATGGCAGAACGGTTGGCAACCTGTCGGCAACGGCGTCTACAAACACGAGTGGACCGAGGATTGGGGATTTGAGATTCAAGCGCCTCAAAAACCGCCTGAAGATCCGATTACTCATCGGCGTGAGGCTATCTTCGTCGGCGGTGAACGCCTCGACCCCGTCCTTTATCGCGAAACCACCTACAATCGGTCATCGGATTCGTACACCTTTGGCGAAAAGATCAACCCCGTCAAAGACCTGAAAGCCGGACAATTTACGGTAGACGAGGCGGGCGATGCTATTTACATGAAGCTGCCTGAAGGTAAGTCCTTTAAGAACGACATTGAAGTCGCCAAGGCCGAGCAGCTATTTCGCGCAGCTGAAACGAACAATAATTTGGTGCTGCGAAATTTAGACTTTTCCTACGCTAGTAACCGTTACGCCCGCAACTATGCCTTCGGAGCCGTTGATATCGGTAGTAGTGACGGGGAAAAGTTGGGGCGATCGCAAAATATCGTGCTCGATAATGTCGCAATTGAAGACAACTCAGGGACAGGCCTGCGCCTCCGCAACACCGATGACATCACCGTCAACAACGCTGCGATCAACCGCAACGGTGCCTCCGGTATTTCAACCCGCGAGTTAGATGGGGTGCTGTTTCATGATGTCGATGCCGAATACAACAACTGGCGAGGCGATTTAGGCGGCTACCAAGGTTGGTTCGTCGCCGGTATTAAAAACCACTATGCGGAAAACGTTACAGCCGATGGTTTTAATGCCAGCAATAACTACACGCACGGCTACTGGCATGATCTCAACGCCAAAAATACGCTGTTTGTTGATGGTAAGACGGAAAACAATAGCCGTCACGGTCTCTTCATCGAGGTGAGCGACGGTCCTCATCAGGTGATCGACAGCGTTTCGCGCAACAACGGCGAGGCCGGACTGATGCTGAACACCAGTCCCAACATCCGGGTCCAGGGCAACACCATCAGCAATAACGGGGGCGGTGACACGATTGAAAACTCCAACCCAACAGACGCTGCTGATAGGCTGTACGGGGAAATCAATGTTGGCGCCCGTTTGGACCGGGAGGCGGACGAGCCGGAACTGCCAGACATTGCCGCCAACATCGCTCTAATTGACAATGTGGTTAAAAATACGAGCGATAGCACAAGCAACGAACTCATCAGCGTGTACGGCAATTCTGGGCAGTACCAAAACCTGCTGCAAAATGAGCTGTACGCTAACAACAATGTCTATTGGGACGCCACTGGCGAGCCTAACTTTGCGGTGCGATATGGCAAAGATGTTCAATTTTCCGAAGCCGATCAGGTGGGCGATCGCTGGGTAGACGTGAGCAATCGGGACCGTTTTGAAGCCGGGTCCGTGTTTGAGCGACCGCAATCAGGAAAAGCCAAACCGGCTCACAGCGGTTCCTTTGAAGGCAGCCTCAAAAAGGGCGAAAACATTACCCTGACGTCTGAACACATTGGTGTTAACGACACCGATACCTATGCCTTTGAAGTGAAGTACACACTGACTGACCTACCCAATAACGGAAGTTTGCGCCTGCAGGGAGTGAGCTTAAATGCAGGAGACTCCTTCAGTCTCGCGGATGTCGAGCGCGGTTGGGTCAGCTACACTCACGAAGCCTCTGACCAAACGGACGATTCCTTGAAGCTGCGGGTCAGCGATGGCACCCAACAGCTCGCTGCCAAAACACTGTCTCTAACGATTGGTGATGTGGATGAAATCACAGCCTTTGTGGGGACAAACACAGCTGCGCCACCTAAAGTCAACCCTTCACCCAAGCTGGAGCAGCCTCTGCCTGAACCGGAACCTCTACCCGAACCGGAACCTCTACCCATACCCGCACCGGCACCCGAACCCACTCCTCCTAAATCTGGCTTAGAGCCGCCTCAGTCTAAACCCGAACTTTCCACACCTCAGCCGGAACTCCCCCAGCCGGAACCCGATTTGCCTCGGTCTGGCTTAGTTGCTGAGCTCAAGCTGGACGAAACTTCTGGCGATGTGGCTGCCGATAGCTCCCAACAAGGTCGTCATCACAAGGGCAAACTCAAGGGGGATGCTATGTGGACGACGGGGGTTCACGAGGGGGCGATCGCATTTGATGGCGCAGGCGATGCCATTCAACTGAACAATTCTCGCGAGATTAACCGTGGCATCCACGATGAACGCACACTTTCCCTTTGGTTCAAAGCCGATGAACTGCTCAAATCAGGTGGGCAAAAGCAGGTGATTTATGAAGAGGGCGGCGATACCCGAGGACTCAATATTTATTTGCAGAAAGACAAACTCTATGTAGGCGGTTGGAATACACCCGGTGATGAAAGTAACTGGGAAGGCACCTGGCTCAATACAGACGCTTTCTCAGCAGATGAGTGGAACCATGTGGCTGTCGTCCTCGACGGCGATGAGACTGTCACAGATGGAGCCTTCAAGGGCTACATCAACGGTGAACAGTTTGGCCAAGGGCAAGGCTCACAGCTTTGGGACCATAGAGGTCGCATTGGCATGGGCAGTGTTAACGGTGAGACTCGTTTCCATACTGGGGCAGCCAGTAACGGTTATGGCTTCGACGGCGCGATCGATGAAGTGATGATCTTCAACGAAGCCCTGAACGGTAGCGAAGTTCAAACGCTTGCTAAGTCTTTCTAGCATAGCCGTTGCCAAGCCCGTTAGGACAAGACGGCAAAGGCCACCTGGCCTGTGGAGCAATCAGATGCTACTCGGTGTCCTAGCCTAGACGGCTAAAGCTCTATTTGCAATTTCTGGCTTACAGTGGAGGCGCAAAATATTGTGCCTCCTTACTGGTGCAGAAATCGAGGAATCTGCTGTTGAGTCAGTGTTTCTGCCATCGTTTATTCACTCATCATGCCATCCTTTCTACCTTAGCGAGCTGGTTCAACGATCGGGAGTCATCCTAGTTGTGCTGCCGCTTCCAGTCGTCCGTTAGCAGGCCCGAAAACCCCCAGTTCGCTTCTTCAATTTCTTGAATAACCACGTGAATATGTTCTGGTGACTTTCCCAGCACACGCACGAGGGAATCCGTCACATCCTTAACTAACTCAGCTTTTTGGACTCTCGTAGCCCCTTTCGTAATCTGAATATTTACATACGGCATAGTAATTTGAATCGCTAACTCACAGCACAGACAGGATAACAATCGACCGAAAGTAGTGGGCGGCAGCAGCTCAATCACCAACGAGATTAATCAAAGTGTACGGGACCTAGCAGAGGCTGTTGGCATGACCGAGTCGGCGGTCTCCCATCAACTGCGAATCCTCCGCACCATGCGGCTAGTGAGCTATCGCCAGCGGGGACGCAATGCCTTCTACTGCGTGAAAGACCACCATATTTTTAACCTCTACTACGAAGCATCAGAGCACATAGACGAACCAGCTGAGCTCGATTGAGTCAGAACAGTGCTGTAAAGTGTTGATATGTATGATGACGACGATCTCAAACTAGTTGATCCAGTCGCGCAGCTTGACGACCCGCTGGATCGTATTCCGCCTGTGAATGAGGAGACGGAAGAATCCCAGTGTGACCCAGAAGCACTACTGGTGATGCTAGATGCTCCTGAAGCACAGCAGCGGATGCTAGCGGCTCGGGCCTTTTGCGAACTTGAAGAACCTCGGGCTGTGAATCGTCTCATACAGCTGTTAAAAGACAGTTGCCCCTTGGTACGAGTCAGCGCGGCCTATGCGCTGGGACGCAACTGCAATGATGATGCGATTGCGCCCCTCATTGACCAACTCCGCGACTGGAATGGTTACGTACGTAAGGGAGTTGTGTGGGCTCTAGGAAACAGCCGTAATCCCACTGCGCTAATACCTCTGATCGAAGCGCTCAAAACCGATATTCCTGCCGTGCGCTTGTGGGCAGCGAGTGCTTTGGCCCAAATGGGCAGCATTAGCTATGAAACGGTAGTAGCAGCCGTTCCTCCCATGATTGAGGTGATGCGCCGTGACGAAATTTCAGCAGTTCGCAGTAACTGTGCTTGGGCTTTAGGACAGCTCTGTCGCGAGCTGCCCTCGAACGTCATTTATGCCACTGCGATCGATGCGCTGGTCGAAACGTTTGCCGAAGATGATGATCTGGGTGTCCGCGAAGATGCCCGGGCTGCCATTTTGAAGGTAGGCGATCCCCGGGGACTCCAGATCATTGAAGAGCTGGAACAGGATGGCTGGTTCTAAGTCGGAAGTTGCTCAAGCTTTTCTGCCAGAGCATTGACGTAATTAATGATGTAGTGGTCCTTGAAGCGGCGGCTGATGATTTTCCAGCTCCAGCGGTTGCCCAAGCGGTATTCTCTAGGGACGTGCTTGTAGCCCTGCCATCGTCGGGGAATACGCGTCACAATATCCCACCCGAAGATAAAGCGATAGCAGTTGGGAACTCTTCGGGTAAATGACTCAACGAGGGCTCGGTTCCCGACTCTAGGAGCACCGAAGGTAAACACCTGGATGAACTGTCCAGTATGTTGGGTAATGTTGTACTGCAGATCGAGGGCTGCAATCTTAGCTACGGCCCCCCCTAGACTGTGGCCGGTGACCGTGATGGCGCAGTTGGGATATTTGCGGACTTCTGCAAGCAGGCGATCGCGGATTGAAAAGTAGGCTGTCATAAAGCCCCGATGAAAGCGCACATCCGTGGTGGACTCATCACCATAACGATAAATTTGCTGGCGAAACTGGAGGTTGTTCATCCAGTCGATGTCGCGATTAGATCCGCGAAACACGATGTAGAGCTCTTCAGCATCGATCTTATGAAGAATAGCCACTTGGGTATCGGTTACTCCCCCATCATTACTTTCAAAGAGAGTGACATCAACTCCCGGCATACTGTCAAACTCCTTTAAAGAAGCAAAATCCTTGTAGACTTCCAGACTGAGACGCGCGCACACCCAAGCAAGTTTTTCATCCAACATGTAGGTCAACCCCATACTTAAACTGAACTCAACCGTTAACTAACAGCATTGAGCTGGATAAATTAAATTAGTCGCACTCTAGAGATACCCAAACTCTGCCCACAACACAGTGCTTCGCAACAACAGAAAACTACACGTGATAAAGCCGATATTTCTGAACGCAGGACAGTAACTTTTGGGTAAATGGAGGTGAATTGCCAGTTGGCCCCTGCTCATCAGCTCACCGACTGTGCTATCCTTGATAGGCATATTTGATGCATCGGGGCGTAGCGCAGCTTGGTAGCGCACTACTTTGGGGTAGTAGGGGTCGTGGGTTCAAATCCCGCCGCTCCGATTGTGGCTGAGGTCTTCTGTTTGTGAGGATTTCAGCCATTCAAAATTTTGGTCACCTTAGATAGTGTTTGGCTGTTTTCAGCCAGCTTAGGTATGTCAACTCACCACAACTGACGGAATTTACCTAGATCTCAAGGTTTGCACAGGTGCCAATTTTTACCGCCATTCTTGCTAGGAATTCAGAAAAACAGATAACTTTCAAGCTTGTGCACTACTCTACTGATAATGGTGCGTAGGGTAGTGTCAGATTGAGTCACCGTAGTCAGCCTCAATTGCCAAATCAGAAGGTGGGCCGCTAGAGCCAGCAATTTCTGAATAATTGTGAACATTCGGGGCATTAGCATGAGTGTAGTGTTCAAATTCTGTAACAACGCCCGAGTCTTCAGTTCAACGCCTTGTCTACACCACGCGATGTCTTCTCCTGCTTACTCTAATTTGCCTCATGACCGCCCTCAAGCCAAAGCCGACCTGCGTCGTCGCCTGCTCAAGGCCAGACAGGCCATCCCAGAGCCAACTTGGCGACAAAAGAGCGATCGCATCTGTGCCCATCTACAAAGCTGGCCCGGTTTCCAAAATGCCCGCTGCGTTCTTACCTATTGGAGTTTTCGCAACGAACCGGATCTCAGTCCTCTGATTGACACTCAGCGCCTTTGGGGTCTTCCCCGCTGTGTTGAAAAAGAGATGGTTTGGCATCAGTGGCGAGGCATGCGGTTTCTTCGTACAGGACGCTTTGGTATCACCGAGCCCATTCCAGAATCCCCTCAGCTAGACTCTTCCCAAGTAGATTTGATTCTGGTACCTGCCGTTGCCTGCGACGTCAGAGGTCATCGTCTGGGCTACGGCGGCGGCTTCTACGATCGCATGCTCAGCAAACGTCAATGGCGCAACATTCCTCGAATCGCGATCGTCTTTGAATATGCCCGGGTGCCCAGCATTCCCAAAGATCCTTGGGATAAGCCGATGCAGGGAATTTGCACGGAGACGGGGTTGTATTTGGCGGACCTTTGAGAATTCGGAATTCGGAGTTCGGGAAGAATTCGGAATTCGGAGTTCGGAATTCCGAAAGTAGGGGCTGAGTAATCAAGAGGCGGAGCTTTATTTGGCAGGTCTTTGAGAATTCGGAGTTCGGGAAGAATTCGGAATTCGGAGTTCGGAATTCGGAAAGTAGGGGCTGAGTAATCAGTTGGTGTTTTTGTACTTGGCCTTTTTCGTGATGGTAACGAGGATTTTAATAATTTCGTCGATTTCTTTGAGTAACGATCTTACTTTAGCTTCTGGTAAAACGTTTGATGCAACGAGTAGTTTTAGCCAATACTCTGTTTCTCGGGCTTCTTTCAGAGCAATTTCTAGCTTGCTGAGAAAATCCCTGCGAGACTGGCCAGACTTAGCTTCTATTGTGTTAGCTCCGATGCTGGTGCCTGATCGCAAGAGTTGATGGCCTAGAGTTCTAGTCACGCCTGGCTTCTCATCAAGATGAGTACAGAGCTTGACGATACGAATGGAAAATTTAAAAGTACGGTCTGCAATAGAAATCACAGAAAATCGCAGCTTAAAAGTTCAAGATTAGAAGCTAAGAGTTGTTTAATGGTGCTTGTAATAAAGTACCCATTGAAGATAAGGCAGATGAATCAGGCGGAGAAGATAGATCAAGAAAATAGAATTGTGTTTAAGCACAAGTGCCCCGAAAGAACAGAAAATTCCGAATTCCGAATTCCGAATTCCGAACTCCGAACTCCGAATTCCGAATTCCCCCTCCCCTTATCATGACTATGGCCGAGACACAAGCTTTAAAGATGAGAATCGAAACTGACAGCATGGGGGAAATTGAAGTCCCAAGCGATCGCTATTGGGGGGCGCAGACGCAGCGATCGCTGCGGCACTTTGATATTGGGCTGGATGTGATGCCACGTGAATTGATTCGGGCGTTTGGGGTTCTGAAGCGGGCAGCGGCGGTGACAAATGGAGCGTTGGGGCAGTTGCCTGAAGCGAAGGTGGCGCTGATTGTGCAGGCAGCAGATGAGGTGATCGCGGGTACGCTGGACGACCATTTTCCGCTGCGGGTGTGGCAAACGGGGAGTGGCACTCAGACGAATATGAATGCTAACGAGGTGATTGCGAATCGAGCCATTGAGCTGGCAGGCGGCATCTTGGGCAGCAAAACGCCGATTCATCCGAATGATCATGTGAATCGAGGTCAGTCTTCCAATGATACCTTTCCGACAGCGATGCACATTGCCGCGGTGGAGCAACTGGTCCAGGGACTACTGCCATCGGTCGACCAACTGCGGGGAGCACTGGCTCAGAAAGCTCAGGACTTTGACGCGATCGTGAAAATTGGACGCACCCATTTGATGGACGCGGTACCGCTAACGTTGGGACAGGAGTTTTCTGGCTATGTCGTGCAGATAGAGAAGGGAATTCAGCGCCTAAAGGCCAGCTTGCCTGAATTATATGAGCTGGCTCTCGGGGGAACAGCGGTAGGAACAGGGTTAAATACCCATCCTCAGTTTGCTGAGCAGGTAGCCGCAGCGATTGCTCGGTACACTCAACTGCCCTTTGTTTCGGCACCCAATAAGTTTGCAGCACTGGCGGCTCACGACGCGATCGTGGCCGCTAGCGGGGCGCTCAAAACATTAGCGGCAGCGCTGATGAAAATTGCCAATGACCTGCGCTGGCTGGGGTCTGGTCCTCGGTGTGGTTTGGGCGAACTGTACTTGCCTGCTAATGAGCCGGGATCGTCAATTATGCCGGGCAAGGTGAACCCGACCCAGTGTGAGGCGATGACAATGGTGTGTGTGCAGGTGATGGGCAACGATGCGGCGATCGCGATCGCGGGCAGTCAGGGTAACTTTGAACTCAACGTATTTAAGCCCCTGATGATTCACAATCTGCTCCACTCTATGCGCCTACTTACGGATGCTTGCCGCACGTTCACGGATTACCTCGTTGTCGGCTTGCAGCCCAACCAAGAACAAATTCAAACCTTCTTGGAAAACTCGCTAATGCTGGTAACGGCGCTGAATCCGGTAATTGGTTACGACAGAGCGGCCCAGGTCGCTAAAAAAGCTTACGCCGAAAACAAAACGCTGCGGGAAGCTTGCACTGAACTCGGCTTCCTCACAGGCGAAGACTTCGATCGCCATGTACGCCCTGCCGCCATGACTCATCCTCGCTAACGACCCGTACTCTGACCCTGTGGGTTATCTTGAAGAACAGATGCGTTGGGCAAAGGTGCAATGACCTGGCAGGACTGACAGGATTGAGATCAACTGGCATCGTGGTGACTGATGTAGCGCTAGCTTACGGCAGCAGCCCTAGAAACGACTGCGATGGGCCAAAATTCGCTCCTTCCGACGACGCCACACCCGCTTGAACAGCCGATAGCCGGCTCTTACACCATCCAGCAAAAAATAAGGCACCCGCAGACGCAGATGCCAGAAGATGGGTCGATAAATCCAGCGATAAGCCCACTTCAAGTCTTGCCAAGCGTGGCAAGGACTTTGATGCAAAAAATCAGAAACGTCGACCACTAGGCCTCGCCCCTCACTCATCATGACATTGCGGCCATGTACATCATGGGGAAATAGTCCTCGACTGCGAGCGTAGTTCAATGCCTCGTCAATATCTTGAATGACACGAGGAGGAATGAGCAATCCCCGATGCATACAGTCATACAAAGTAATGCCATGGAGTCGCTTGAGTATTAAAAAGTTCGCGCCACTCCCGTAACATCGCGAAAATGCCGCATGTTCACCCAGACGACGGTAGACTTCAATCTCCGCTTCAATGCCGGGTCGCCCAGGCGCATATACCTTCACAACATGCTCAGGGTATTCGGGATGCGTAAAAACGGCTGCGTAATTGCCAGCGCCTAGACACTGCCAGGGAAGAGATAGCCGGTGGACAACCACAGGATTGTGGGGATCTTTGCTCTCAAGCTGAAGCTCTGGAAGCAGATCTTGTTGAACGCACTCAACCAGAGACTGGGTAGCGCCGTGCATGGTGAGCCTTCGCCCCATGAAAAAGACTCTGCTACGATAGCAAATCGATTGGGAAGCTAGCTTAGCTAGCGAGTGCACTATTCGTACGGCAGACAACATTAATAGCCTGCTCGATGGTCCCAAACACAGCTCAATGGGCAGAGTGCTGTATGGCGATGTGCCTTGCTGCTTAGACTTGGAAACATCAATCAGGTTGGATTTTATGTCGAAGGGTAGAAGGCTTTGACTAAAATCTATGTCAAGGTCTAGCTAAATAGAAGAAATTGTAGTGAATGTCAGCTTGCGACTGAGTACAGCAATGAAGCACTAAGCCATCTTGTCCTCGAAGAAAGCATTGAACCGCCATGTCTGCGAATGACAGCACAGGGATCAGCCATATACTTGCTGTTGATGATTCTCCCGATAACTTATTTCTGATTGAAACGATTCTAGATGAGACCGAGTATGAGTTGACCTGCGCTGAGAGCGGACGCGAGGCACTGTCTAAGGTGGCTCAGTTTCCTCCCGATTTAATTCTCCTTGATATTATGATGCCGGAGATGACCGGCTATGAAGTAACCCGGCGAATTCGCTCCGATCAGTCGCTTCCTTATATTCCTATTTTGTTGGTCACAGCCCATGATCAAACCAGTCTGGTTGAGGGGCTGGATGCAGGAGCAGATGACTTTATCCGCAAGCCCTTCGATATTGAAGAGTTGCAGGCAAGGATGCGATCGCTCCTGCGACTCAAGCAAGCCATGGATGATCAGGCTCATATGATTCGCCAGCGTGACGATTTTGTGGCTCGGCTGACTCACGATTTACGTACGCCACTGATTGCAGCTAATCGGATGCTGAAATTTTGCAAAGATGGGGCCTTCGGCAGCGTTGCCGATGATGCCAAGGAGGCGATTGTAGAAACAATCACCAACAATAAGCAGCTGCTAGGCATGGTCAATACGCTCTTGGAAGTCTACCGTCATGAGGCAGGCCATAAAGCGTTGACCCATATTTCCCTGAACCTGTTCGAAGTTGCTACCGCTGTTGTCAACGAGCTGAGTCCACTCGCAGAAGATAAGCGACTGGATTTGAAGGTAACTGACACTAATGGCAAACTCATTGACAACCCTGAGGCATACCGGCTCCGAGGTGACGCTATGGAACTGCGTCGGGTCGTTACGAATCTTGTGGGCAACGCAATCAAATTTACCGATAAGGGATACGTGCACCTGCAGTTACAGAAAACGACACACGTACCGCCCGAAGTCACTGCTCAAAGCACATCTACACCTGAATACTGGCTAGTCTTGAAGGTTGAAGATACTGGGGTTGGCATTTCGCCAGAGGATCAGGCGGAAATCTTTAAGTGGTTTCGTCAAGGTAAACAACGGCGATCAGGCAGTGGGTTAGGGCTGCATCTGGCTTACCGCATTGTCACTATGCATGATGGATTCATTCATGTGGATTCGTCACTGCATCAGGGCAGCATCTTTACTGTGTACCTACCAAAGATTACTTCCGTTTAAGCTGAAATCTATCTTCTGGCGGAACGCTGGGGCAATCGAGCTGCCTACTCTGAAAAGGAGCCTGGTTGTCAGGTATGGCAGTGTAATAAGGAGTCTCAGCAGTGACCTACGATGTGATGGTGATAGGGGCCGGATCAGGCGGTCTGGCTGCTGCCAAAGCAGCGGCTGCCTGTGGTGCCAAAGTAGCGATCGCTGAATCAAAGCAGCTTGGCGGTACTTGTATCAACCGGGGTTGTATCCCCAAAAAGCTGATGGTGCAAGCAGCGGCCTTTGTCGAGCAGCAGCAAATAGCCAAGACGCATGGCTGGGTGAGTCCTGAAGGGCGATTTGAGTGGAAGACGCTGAAGTCCGCCATGAATCGACATCTGGAGAAGCTCCGCCAGTCGCAGCAGCAGACTCTGCAAGAAGCCAATATCGAAATTATTACAGCCGCTGCTCGGCTCGTCGATGCTCATACGGTAGCAGTTGGCGATCGCGAGGTGCAGGCCAAACACGTCATCATCGCAGTGGGTGGCCTGCCGACCCTGCCGGATATTCCTGGTGTTGAGTTAGCGCTCACGTCGCGAGACATGTTCGACTGGGAGCAGCTGCCGGAGCAGTTAGCCATTGTGGGAGGGGGCTACATCGGCGTCGAGTTCGGCTGCATGATGGCTCAACTAGGCGCCAAAGTTACTCTGATCGACACGGATTCACAGGTGCTGTCAGGCTTTGACAGTGATTTAAGGAACTTTGTCCAAGCGAGTCTGCAGCGCTTAGAGGTTGATTTTATTGGCCAGACAACCTGCAAAGAAATTGAAGCAAATGGATCGGCGTTGCATCTATCACTCTCAGGTGAGCATGTCCAAAGCTTAAAAGCCGATGCTGTCTTAATGGCGGTTGGACGGACGCCGAACCTTCAGTCTTTGGGCCTCGAAAAGGCCGGTATTGAGCTCAAAGACGGCTATGTGCAGGTCAATGACTATGGTCAGACTACTCAGGACACCGTATATGCGATTGGCGACTGTGTGGGACGCTTGCCGTTGACTCCGGTTGCGATCGCCGAGGGTAAGGCTGTTGTCAAAACGATCTGTCAGCAACAGCCAACAACAGCAGATTATCGATGGATCCCGTCAGCTGTGTTTAGTGCGCCTCCGATAGCTTATGTCGGGTGGTCTGAATCAATTGCTAGAAACCATATGGGCGACGATGTAGAGACGGTTTGTAACTCCTTCACGTCACTCAGCCATAGTTTGATGGATAATCCGCAACCCACTTTAATCAAGCTGGTTCTATGCAAATCTTCACGTCAGATCTTGGGGGCTCATATTGCTGGGAACCAAGCGCCTGACCTAATTCAAGGCTTAGTTCCAGCACTCCGTCAAGGCTTAGCACTAGATGAACTAGCGAGCACACTTGGTATTCATCCCACATCAGGTGAAGAGCTTTTTGATCTGGCCTGAGAGAGATGATTTTAAGGTAGGAATACGCCTCCAGAGAGATGCGAATTGAGTCAAAAAAGTCGATGATAGAACTGAAGCTAGAAACGAGGAGAGATTAGCTCATGGCTATTGAAGACCGCGTAGAAGCAACCCTTAAAAATGTTGAAGGCAAGGTTCAGGAAGCCGTCGGTGATTTGACTGGCGATCCTTCTGAGCAAGCAGAGGGTAAAGCGAAACAAGTTGAGGCTCAAGCCCAACACACCAAAGAGAATCTCAAGGATGAAGTCAAGAAAGCGATTGACTAATTGGGCACGCTTTGCTGACAACATAGTGTATGAGGTTTAACAAAAGAGGGCGGTTGACCGCCCTCTTTTTGATGAGGTCTTATTGGCGATTAAACCAATTAAAAGAAATACTTAATTCGACGGTATTTCTCTCTAAAACTATGAATAAAACAGTTATTTTAGATACTAATAATATCTTCCATTGGATGGAGAAAGAACCGTGTCTGGAATTCTAATATAGTAGTGCAAACAAGTTAATGAGACTTTTGAGATATGGGTATCCAAGATAGAGTAGAAGCAACTGCTAAAAACGTCGAAGGTAAGGTCAAAGAAGCAGCTGGCGATCTGACAGGCGACAAGTCTACCGAAGCGGAAGGTAAGGCCCAGCAAGTTGAAGCTAGCGCTAGCCATGCCAAAGAGGACCTGAAGGATGAGGTCAAAAAAGCAATTGACTAATCAGTCATAGCTTTCTCGGTTCTTGAGGGCAGGCAGCTGCCCTCTTTTTTGATCCAGTTCTAACAAGAATTTCCAATGAATCCCGAAGCTTTTATGCGTATTGCGATCGAAGAAGCACGCAAAAGTAAGACTCCTTTTGGTGCAGTCATCGTCGAAGCTGGCAAAGTTGTGGAACGTTCGGGTAACACCGTACAGTCAGACAATGATCCTACCTGCCATGCTGAAGTCAATGCTATTCGGAAATTGACTCAGCAATTAGGCGGTGCTTCTGTATCTGGCAACTACACTCTATACACAACCTGTGAACCTTGTGCTATGTGTGCGGCAACGTGCTTGTGGGCCGGTATTAGCGATATCGTCTACGGCGTTGGTAATGATGACTTTGCTGAGAGCAATCCTAATCTGATTAATATTCGCTGTGAGGATATTTTCAAGCATTCACCAAAATCTTCTTACTCGGTTAAAGGCGGTTTACTGCGAGAAGATTGCAAGCAGCTCCATCGTGACTTTCCTTTAGAAGATCTTTGATGGCATTGCAATGAGACTACTTAATTTATGGTGGTGATTACATGCCCCCATAAAACAAACTTTTAATGCCTACTGAAGCGTATACTTCGGTAGGCATTTCGACTTGAAGAGACAGGCAAAGTGCAACCTAAAGGATCAATGACACAACAAAGACTACTAAGAAAATAAAGAACAAAACCCTAGCAATGCTGGTCGCACCTGCTGCGATACGACCAAATCCAAATATACCAGCGATAATGGCTACCACCAAAAAGATCAAAGACCAACCCAGCATCAGCGAAACCCTTCTCAGCAGAACAACGCCTTTTATTTAAGAACATTATGTGAAATATAAACTCTATCTATTGAAGGATTGTTTAAGAATGTCTATGCTTTTGCCGACGAGTTACCGCATGTAAATTTGCTGCAGTCTAATTTGAGTAAGGAGCAAGAGAATAAGCTACGTGAAGATTTTGGTGAATAGTTTTTAATTGACTGATGACAGCTCTACTTAAGAAAGCGATCGCTCCGTTTGAAGCGATCGCTTTTTTGATGCTCAAATTGATATAAATCCCTTAAACAGAAGTATCATCTCCTGCCTGTAATTGCCCCTGAATCGTGTCTTTAAAGGGATCGAACAGAGTATCAGTATCCATCACCTTGATCAAAGCTTGATTTTCTGAAAACTTGACAAGCATACAACCTTCTCCATGAGACCCTGCGGTCTATTGATACTATATAACTACTCCTCGGAAGCGTACCGAGCGGGCCCATTACGAACCTCTACCTAAGGCCAGATATTAGTCTCATTAGCCCTTATTGCCAATGCACTCCAATTTAAGCGTGCGTTTCTTCGGTTGCCTTTCTTTAGCTAGATGCTGAACAGATGTATGCGTATATACGCTGCAGCTAATAACACACATGAAGATCGCAATCCTATGAAGTTTGGCAAGCTAGTTGGACTAGTTGTACTGCTGTCGGGGCTCTATTTACTATGGCGTATCCGGTTTATTGTCTTGCTGACATTCTCAGCCGTGGTAATTGCGACGCTGTTGAATCGGATTGTGAGGCAGCTTACCCGTTGGCGGTTACGACGAAGTTTGGCGATCGCCCTTACACTGATTGGGATTTCTTCACTAATAGCTCTCATTCTTTCGATCATCATTCCGCCTTTCACCGAGCAAGTTAGACAGTGGCTTGACCAGGCACCGCTAGAAGCTGCTCGCATTAGCAACTGGATTGAACAACTAGACCAGCAGCTTCCAGTCGAATTATCCGAAGAATTGCAGCGATTAGACATGTTAATTCAGGACATCCCTCGGCTCATCAGAAGTGTGTTTAGCAACTTTTTAGTAGTTTTCCGAGGAACGCTATCGCTGCTAGTTAATTGCCTATTAGTGCTGGCAGTGGCAATTATGCTATTGGCTAATCCCAGAGCGTATCGGCGAGCCTTTGTGATTATGTTTCCTCAGTTTTATCGTTATCGCGTTCAAGCAATTCTGGACCAGTGCGAAGTTGCCCTAATCAGTTGGGGAGTTGGGATTCTATTCAATACTGTTGTAATCACGTTAATGAGTTTTGTGGGATTGATGATCATTGGCGTTCCTCTGCCAATCGCCAATGCTTTCTTCGCCGGTATTTTGACATTTATTCCCAACGTTGGTCCTGTTCTCAGTGTTGTGCCTCCAGCTTTATTAGGATTGTTGGAAGCACCATGGAAAGCAATTTCAGTCATTGGTTTATATATTCTAATCCAGCAGCTTGAAAGTAACTTTCTGACCCCGCTAGTCATGAAACGTCAGGTTTCGCTGCTGCCAGCAATAACGCTGATATCCCAACTTATCTTTGGGCTGCTGCTTGGCTTTCTAGGGCTGTTTTTGGCGTTGCCGATGGTAGTTGTAGGGCAGGTTTGGCTGCAAGAGCTGCTGGTTAGCGATGTGATGAATAAGTGGTCGGCCCCCGAGTTCTATCCTTCGGAAGATACCGCGACCGAAGTTTCCAGCTAGTCTGTATAGCATTAGATTGGACAGCCATGCTGGCTGTTTGAATCAACCTTTATACCAAACGCTTAAATCCGCAATGTCAGAAACGTCTACAGCTATCGGAGCAGTTCTTTCCGAAGAGGGGCAATGTCAATTTACCCTGTGGGGTCCGGAGCTGACTTCGGTTGAGCTGCAAATCGCTGCACCTCAGCAGCAGAGTTATTCTCTGCGAAAGGATGAGCGTGGATTCTGGTCAGTCATAGTGGATGATATCAGCGAGGGAACCCAGTATCGCTACTGTGTTAACCAGTCTGGTATTTGGCCAGATCCGGCGTCTCACTATCAGCCGGAAGGTGTGCATGGTCCTTCTGTTGTAGTCGACCAGAGTCGGTTTGGCTGGCTTGACCAGGGATGGCAAAATTTGCTCCTGCAGGACTATGTTATTTACGAGCTGCACATTGGCACATTTACCCCTGAGGGAACGTTTGCTGCGGCGATCGAGCGATTAGCTGATTTGAAAGAACTGGGTGTGACGGCGATCGAAGTGATGCCTGTGGCCCAGTTTCCGGGCGATCGCAACTGGGGCTACGACGGCGTTTACCCCTATGCCGTACAGAATTCTTATGGTGGTCCGGTAGGGTTGAAGCAGTTCGTTGATGCCTGCCATGGCTTGGGATTAGCGGTGGTTCTCGATGTGGTGTACAACCATTTTGGTCCTGAGGGCAACTACACAGGTTGCTACGCCCCTTTCATTACAGAGCGCTACAAAACGCCTTGGGGTGGAGCTATCAATTTTGATGATGCTTGGTCGGATGGGGTCCGCGAATTCTTTATTCAGAATGTGCTGTTTTGGCTGCGAGACTACCACATCGATGCTTTACGACTGGATGCGATTCACGCCATTTATGACTTTGGAGCTAAGCACTTTTTGGCTGATATGGCGGAGGCAGTCGCAGGGTTATCGCAACAGCTGAAGAAGCCTCACTACCTGATTGCTGAAAGTGATTTGAACGATGCCCGCATTATCCGACCCGCTGATCAAGGAGGGTACGGTCTTGACGCTCAGTGGAGTGATGATTTTCATCATGCGCTTCACGCTCTCGTGACAACTGAGAATCAAGGTTATTATCAGGATTTCGGTAACTGCGAAGCGTTTGCCAAGGTGCTGCGCGATCGCTTTGTCTATGCCGGTAATTACTCGGCTTTCCGGCGCCGTCGGCATGGCAACGCAGCAACTGATTTGCCGGCGACGCAGTTTGTGGTCTGCTGCCAAAACCATGATCAGGTTGGGAACCGTATGCTGGGTGAACGCCTTTCGCAATTGGTTTCTTTTGAAGCGCTCAAGCTGGCGGCAGGGGCAACGCTGACTTCTCCTTACATTCCGCTCCTCTTCATGGGTGAAGAGTATGGTGAAACGGCACCGTTCCTCTATTTCATTGATCATGGCGATCCCGATTTGGTTGAAGCTGTTCGCCAAGGCCGCAAGCAAGAATTCAAGGACTTTCATGCTAAGGGCGAACCTCTCCCAGCAGATGAGCTAACCACATTTCAGAAGTCAACATTAAATTGGGCGTTGCGGCAGCAAGGCCAGCATCAAACCCTATGGCGCTACTATCAACGACTGCTAATGCTGCGTAAAAAGCTGGGGTTGGGGCGGTCATCCCTGTCACAAGACTTTGAGGTCACCTGGGATGAACCTCAGAAGCGAATCTCCTACCGTAGGCAGATGGCAGATGGTCAGATTCTTTGCATGATGAATTTCAATTCACAGACAGCAAGCGTAGAAGTTATGCCCACAGAGCGGCCTTGGCAGCTTATGATCAGCTCAGCTGACTCGAATTGGGGCGGCTCTGGAGAATCGTTACCGGATGAGACATCGACGGGCCAAGTTGTGGGTCTGGCGCCGTTCAGTTTGGTGCTGTATTGGGCCGACTGAGCGTCTTCTTAAGTGCTTTTGGGAAAGGCGCTTTTTCTGTTCGAGGTACCTATGAAGTAGCTAGAGACGGTTGGTGCTGAGCCGGTTTGGCTGCAAAATTGTGAGTGATGACCTTTTGCCTTTGGCTCAACCCTTCTCCGCATTGCGGGTCTTTTGTTAGCAACTGACTTGACCCTGCCTCATACCCTATCCAGCATCGATACATAGGATTTGTTATGCGCCTGCCTATTGCTACCTACCGAATTCAATTTAATCCTGACTTTGGATTTGCTGCAGCTCGGTCAATCGTTGATTACCTGGCATCACTGGGTATTTCGGATATCTATGCATCGCCCATCTTCAAAGCTCGCGAGGGAAGCACTCACGGCTACGACGTGGTGGATCAGAATCAGCTAAATCCACAGTTAGGGGGCGAGAGTGAGTTCGAGCGGCTGATTGGGCATCTGCACGATCGCGCTATGGGCTGGCTGCAGGACATTGTGCCCAACCACATGGCTTACGACGGCCAGAACGGCTATCTGATGCATGTGTTGGAGTATGGTCCTGACTCGCAGTACTTCAATTATTTTGATATTGAATGGGATATTTCCGAAGACTCTCGTGGTCGCGTTCTGACGCCGATGCTGGGAGACTTTTACGATCGCTGCTTAGAACGGGGCGAAATTCAGCTCAGCTACGATGAGACAGGGCTGCGAGTGAATTACTATGGGCTCTGCTTCCCCGTCAGAATTGAGTCCTATGGTCGTTTCCTAAGTCATCAGTTGGGTCGGCTGGCCCAGCAGCTGGGGAAGAGCGATCGTACCTACATCAAAGTTTCAGGTTTGCTGTATCTGCTGCGCCACAGCATTGCAGATCTCACCGGCCCAGCCTATCGCGAACAGGCTCAGTTTGCGAAGGCGCTTCTGTGGGATGTGTATCAGGAAAATGAAGACGTTCGGGAATTTATTAGCCAAAACCTGGCAATCTTCAACGGAACGCCCGGTGAACCCGAGAGCTTTAACTTCTTGGATGATTTGCTCTCAGAACAGTTTTATCGGTTAGCTTTTTGGAAGGTTGGGGCGGAAGAGTTGAACTACCGCCGTTTCTTCACCGTAAACGAGTTGATCTGTTTACGTGTGGATGATTCCAAAGTATTCGACCAAACCCATAATCTGATTTGCCAGAAGATAGAGGCTGGACAGTTCAATGGCGTGCGTATTGACCATATTGACGGTTTGTACGATCCCAGTACCTATTTGAAGCGGCTCCGCGATCGCCTGGGAGATACCTACATCGTGGTCGAAAAAATTCTAGAGCTTGAGGAAACGCTGCCAGCAAAATGGCCCATTCAGGGAACATCTGGCTATGAGTGTTTGAACTACATCAATGGTCTTTTTTGCCAGCAAGATAACCAAGACGCCTTCACGCAGCTTTATCATCAGCTGACGGGACAAACTGCTGCCTACCCAGACTTAGTTGCGGCTAAGAAGCGCTTAATTGCTGATACTAACCTGGTCGGGGATATCGACAATCTGGCCCGATTTCTGAAGCGGATATGTCAGCAATATCGCTATGGTCGCGACTTGACCCTCTACGGCTTGCGAACAGCAATTGAGGAAGTCTTGATTGCGTTTCCCATCTACTGTACCTATGCCAATCAAGATGGCATTTCCAAGCGTGATTTAGCCTACGTGCGTGAGGCGATTGATCACGCTAAAAAGCACATTCCACAGCTGATTAATGAGCTGAATTTAATTGAGAAGTTCCTGTCGCTAGAATTTGAAGATTCGCTACCGGAGGAGGAGCGAGCGCAGTGGCTCCATTTCGTCATGCGGCTGCAGCAGTTTACCGGACCCATTATGGCCAAAGGCGTGGAGGATACGCTCTTCTATGGCTACAACCGCTTTATTAGCCTCAATGAGGTTGGGGGGGCTCCGGGACATTTTGGGGTTTCTTTAAGGCGCTTTCATCAGTTTCAGCAGCAGCAGCAGACCGAGTGGCCGTTGGCGATGAATGCCACCTCTACCCACGATACAAAGCGGAGTGAAGATGTCCGGGCTCGCTTGAACGTTCTGTCTGAGCTCCCGAACGAATGGGAGACTGCAGTCAACCAGTGGCGCAATTTGAACAGCGGTCATAAGAAGGTCGTGCGCGATCGCGTCGTTCCTGATGCGAATGATGAGTATTTCCTGTATCAAACGCTCGTAGGAGCCTTTCCATTTTCAGAGGATGAGCTGCCCAGCTTTACGGATCGGGTCGCTGACTATGTGGTCAAAGCGGTACGGGAGGCCAAAGTTCACACCGCATGGCTGCGTCCTGACACGGATTATGAGAGCGGCTTTGTTGACTTTACCCGCGCTGTTCTAACGCCCAGCAAAGACAATCTTTTCCTGGAAAAGTTTCGCGAATTTCAGCAGCGCATTGCTGACTATGGTGTCTACAATTCGCTCTCGCAGCTGCTGCTAAAGCTGACTGTACCGGGGGTGCCTGATCTTTATCAGGGCAATGAAATGTGGGACTTCAGCCTCGTGGATCCCGATAATCGCCGTCCAGTAGACTATGACCATCGTCGTCATGAGCTCGCGCAGCTGCAGCAGGCGGAGGATCGAAATTGGCTGCTCCAAAATCTGTTGGACTATCGTCAGGACGGACGCATTAAGCTCTGGGTGACACATCGGGGGCTGGCCGCTCGGCAGCAGCACGCTGACCTGTTCTTGCACGGTGATTATCAGCCGTTGAAGGTGCGAGGCAAGGCCGACGACAACATTATTGCCTTTGCCCGCCAGTGGGAGCATCAGTGGCTGGTGGCGATCGCGCCGCGATTCCTAACGGAGTGCATTGCACCGGGTGAACATCCCATCGGCGAGGTTTGGGATAACACGACGCTTGATCTGCCGAGTGGGGTGAACCAGTGGCAAGATTGGATCAGCGATCGCGAAATTTCTCAGTCGGGCGAAATCAGCCTTCGCACAGCGCTCGCCAAGTTTCCGGTTGCCATCCTAACTGGATCTGAACCTGAGATGCCGCCATCTGCATCATAAAACAGGCATCTTCGTTCGTTAGAAACGAGTACATCACGGCAGAAGTATGCTCACTGTTCAGAATGCTGGGAAGGCTTATCTGCCTTAGGTTTGAATTTTGAATTCTGAATTCCGCATAGCGGTCCTAGGTGTGCCGCAGCAGCCAAACATTCTCTTTTGCGGCACACTTACCCTTTAATCCTCCCGGCATGTCCATGCTTGAAATGAGAGTCAAGTCATAACTACCCCCATAGTGCTGCTGGGTTTCCGCTTGGCTAATGGAAAACGGCGGACCTGCCATTAAGGTTTGGTCATACTCGTAGTTGATCAGTAGCTGCGGCGCTTTATGGGTAATGGTCATCAAGTGCGCGGTGTAGCGATCGCGCATTTCTTTGGGGAGGGCGACTAAAGCAGCGCGATCGTAAATGGCATCGACAGGGCCAAGTATGTCGCTCGATACCTTAAAAATATCCCCTACAAAGATGTCGATATTGGTAGCGCTGTAATGCCTTATGCCTTACTTCACCAGCCTCTGAGATTTTGGGCTCGACGCCAAGCTCGGCAAAGAGTTGCTCGATGGCTATTTCAATTAGCTCTGCACCCGCAACACGGTAGCCTTTGGCAAGCAACCAAGCAATATCGAGCGTTTTCCCACACAAGGGCACAAATACGCAGCTACCTTTGGCTAAATCAAGCTCTTGGAAGTATTTGACAAGCAGGGGGTTTGCTTCGCTTTTGTGAAAAGCAATCCGATTACTTTCCCATCTTTCAAGCCAAAAGCTCGTATCCATAGTAGTATCCTTCGATTTATCGTTTCCTAATCTGAGGAAAGTATTTGCCAATGAGTTCCTCAGAGACGTTAAATCGTTGCAGTGACTCTGGGAGATCTCTACGACGTACTTTCCTCAACAGATGATGTTTATGATGCCCGGAATTGCTGCCACACCGAGCCAAGGCCACCACCCTATTAGAAGGCTCACCGATGTTCCCCTCTATGCAGCCGCACGGTTAAGTTCAATCACAGGATTGAGCCGAAAGTAGCCTTTAGCCGTAAGTGAAAGATAGGTTTGAGCATCTAGCATCTGCGATTTTTGCGGATAAATGCCTAGCAGAGGCAAAATCATATTAAGGAAGTTGCCGTTAAGCGGCCCGATATAACCGTTTCGCTGGAGCCGCTGAGCTAGTCCTTTTACTTGCGATAGACTCAGATCAAGGCCATAGGCCAAATTCTCAACGGTCGCCGGTTGGCGTTCCAGTTCTTTCATCAGCTCGATGGAAACTGAGTCGAGCGCTGTTACCGTGTGCTTCAGCGTCTGCAGGAAAGCTCGAAGGTCAGTGCTAGCCTGCTGGCAGGCCATACGAACGCGATCTTGCTGAAATGAGCGCTGCGCTGCTTCGCGAAAATCATCTGCCGTCAGAATAGGAATGGCGAACTCTTCCAGCCGTAAGGTCGCTGTGCCGTTACGGCCATTCACAACAGGGCGACCTGCTTTGGCACGCTCTTGAGTGTGGTAGCGCTCCTGTAAGGTCAAACGTGCTATGTCGTAATGCTTTTGCAAATCGGGGTGAGCTGTTACTAGTTCCCGGAGCTGTTTAACGGCTGCCGACCTTAAAGGGTGACAACCTAGCTACAGCTCTTGCTGCATGAGGGATAGAGCATTGAAACCGCGCTGAAAATAGAGACGTTTATGGGGCTTGAGGGCAAGCAAGGGACCGACAAAATCCGTCCATAAAGCCATCGAAAAG
>JBHJHM010000026.1:0-8238 GCA_050330865.1 Leptolyngbyaceae cyanobacterium | reverse complement strand
TCGACTACTCACCGTCACTACCTCGCTCAAGGCTCAAGGCAAAAACATCCTCGATTTCCTGACTCATGCCTGCTTGGCAGCACGAACTGGAAAAGAGCCCCCTTCTTTGCTCCCACAACAGCAACGCTAGGGACGGTTACGCGTAAGCTCTACCGAAAAAATGTGCCTAAGATTACTGAAAATCTAGATGTAAGAAGTTGCCGCTCATCTTCAAGCCACTGCAAAGTCCGTCAGTCGGCGCTCTTCTGGAGGGTGAAACGCTAGCACGATCGCTTCAGGTGCAACCCCACGTTCAACCAACTCTGTGGCAATCCCCTTTTCTGTCCAGTCTTCCTCAATCCAAATCTTGTCATTTTTGATTCTGACATGTACCTGGATGCCGTTATTACGATGCTTTCCCTGCCAGCCAACATGCATCCAAATATACTGATCCCTCACCTCATCGAAGACCAGCAAACTTTCATCGGGTTCCTCGTAGGCACTGGCAACCCAATCGTGATACTCCGTCAAAATTTTCTTAATTCACGTAAGATATCGCTCTAATTTATCCATTGCCGAATTTCCTTAGATCTCATAGTTCCACAGGGATGAGCGATGACTGTAGCTGTCAGCGATCATCCCTATCGTCATAACACTGCAGTCAGTGTCTCAAGTCAATTTACTTTTCTCGCAAACAGCGTCCAGGCTTCGATTCTATTGAAGTTTCAGCAATGAGCCATAGCGTCATGTAGTACACCCTTTTACCTTTATCCCTTTACCTTGTGCCCTCAACCAACCAGATGCCCTTGCCCCAAATACAGCGCTGTAGAATTTTCCAAAACAAAATATTGACCGATCGGTTTAAGTCGTGTTAGCTTGATAGCGTGGTCAAACACCAAGGGTTCCAATGACACGCGGTCCTGATAAGCAATTCGACACGGAAGTTGCCTTAACCAAAGCAATGGAAGTGTTTTGGGCGCACGGCTACGAAGCTGCTAGCCTCTCCGAATTGCTGAAAAACATGGGAATTGGCAAAAAAAGCTTGTACGACACCTTTGGCAACAAGCAAGCGCTCTTTCTCAAAGCGTTAGAGCATTACGCTCAGAACACACTGCGAGCAATGCGCGATCGCCTCCTCACTCAGGGCTCACCGATGGCCAACATCAAGCAGCTACTGCTGGAATGGCAGGAAATGCATAGCCGGCCCAGGAGCCACGGCTGTATGTTCGGCACTAACATTGCCGATTTCGATACCGATGATGAGGTGGTTGCCAAGGCCATGCGGGGGTATTTGCGTCAGGTAGAGGATGTCTTCTACAAAGCGTTGGTTCAGGCTCAAAAAGCCGGTGAAATTAGCGCTACGGCCAATCTACGCGATTTAGCGCGGCTATTGCTCTGTACCGCACAGGGAATTGCGCTGCTGGGTCGGATAATGGAGGACGACACTACCCTAGCGGGAGCCGTCCAGGCTGAATTAGCCCTCTTAGAAAGCGTCTAAATTTTTTTGCCATAACTTAGACCGATTGTTCAAAGTTTCTCGATTCATTCTACATACTGGAGGTATTACGATGGCACGCTTAGCAAACAAAACAGCTGTAATCACAGGTGGCACCACTGGCATTGGCTTTGAATCGGCCAAGCTATTCATCGCTGAAGGCGCACGAGTTATCATCACAGGCCGCAACGAAGCGCGTCTAGCAGAGGCCGTCGAAGCCCTCGGACCCAATGCAACCGGGGTTAAAGCTGACGCTCAATCCCTTGCCGACATCGACTATCTGGCAACCCGCGTTCGGGAGGAATTCGGACAGATTGATATTTTGTTTGCCAATGCTGGGGTCGCCAAACGGGCACTGTTCCGAGAAGTGACAGAAGCGCATTTCGATGAAGAGATGGGCATCAACCTCAAAGGGGTCTTCTTCACCGTGCAAAAACTGGAACCGCTGATGCGGGACGGCAGCAGCGTGATTTTGAACACGACGACGTTGGCGCAAACAGCACTGCATGGAGAAGCGATTTACTCCGCCTCCAAAGCAGCGGTGCGATCGCTGGCCCGTTCCCTCAGTCTAGAACTGCTAGATCGCCACATCCGCGTCAATGCTGTGGCTCCAGGCCCGATTGAAACCCCTATCTGGTCAAAAATCGAACTGCCTGTAGAGGTAGCCGAGAAAGTCCTAAGCCGCACGCCAGTTGGCCGTTTTGGCAAACCCGAGGAGATTGCCAAAGTGGTTCTATTCCTAGCCAGCGATGACTCGTCCTACATGCTGGGCGAAGAAATCTTGGCCGATGGCGGCTGGGCCACGTTATAGCGCTGCATTCTGCTGAGAATCGACACCACCGATTCTCAGCAGAACCATAGCAGCCTGCAATCACACCCAATACACCTTTCTGTTCCCGTTCGGCTGAGGGCTCACATCGAAGCCTATTCCCTGTTTATTCATTGGAGGAAAAAATCATGACTAGCACGCGCAAACTGGAAATTGGTCTGGCAACGATTCGCATCACAACAGCAGCTTTCTTTTTAGTCTGGTCGCTCGAAAAAATCATTGCGCCTGAGATTGCCCAAAAGGTTTTTGCTCGTTTCTACGCTTCAACCATATCGCCCAGCGCTTCGATCGCGATCGGGATTCTGCAAACCGCGATCGTGCTGCTATTCCTAGCGGGACTATTCAAGCTATGGACCTATGGGGCCATTCTGGGAATGCATGCAGTTTCAACACTGTCTTCCTACGAGCCACTTCTCAATCCCTATACGCCCCCGAATCACTTATTCTGGGCCGCAGTACCTACCCTTGGGGCAATTTTCGCGCTGTTTCTTATGCGGAAGGAGGATCAGCTACTAACATTCTCTGGAATAAAAGGTGCGAAGCCTGAACGTAGCAGCACCAATCCCCTATGACGTTATTTCTGACTTGAATATTTCCTCGATTTAAAGGGACTTAATTGAGGCGATCTGTCTGATTAAGTCCTTTTAAGGACTAAAAGAAACCTCATTTGCCACTTCTGCGATCGCGCCCTCAGATGAATTTAATCGCAGCATTGTGAGTTTATGAATCAGTCATCTGTCGTACCCTCAAACATCCACACACCGTACGCAATTACTAGACAATCACTACAAAATGGTGCCTTGTCGCTAGAACGGTGGCGGGTGCCGCCTGGACACCTCACTTCACCATCCTGGAACCATCACACGCTGATGCTCCAATTAAGCAAGACAAACCGACGTCATTTTATTCAGCTTGAAGGCCAAGAATATGCTGAGGTTTGGCCTCATGGATCATTTGGTCTAGTTCCTGCTAACAGCTCGTTAGCTTGCTCTTGGGAATATACCAGCGAAAAATTAGGGGTGCTTATTGCTCCGGAGTTTATGCAACGGCTAGCACTAGAGACAGAGCTACTTAATCCTGAACACGTTGAGTTGCAACCAATTCGTCCACACCACGACCCTGCAATCGAGAGTATTGTCAAGCTATTAGACCGGGAATTAGCAGCCCCAAATACAGGCGACTTCCTAATTGGGAGTTCGCTCTATTTGGATTCATTGACAACGGCTTTGGGCATTCACCTGCTGCGTCACTATAGTGCATTTGAACTGCATACCACAACAGATATCAATCGCTTATCCAGTTCGAAGTTGCGACAAGCGATCGCCTACATTCACGACCATCTTGAGCAAAATATTTCTCTTCAAGCAATCGCAACCTACCTGGGCATGAGCCAATATCACTTTGCTCGCTGGTTTAAGCGATCGATGGGGGTTCCACCCTATCAGTATGTGATTCAACGACGCATTGAACGGGCAAAGGGATTACTCAAGAACAAGAATTTGAACTTAGCCGATATTGCGCTTCAATGCGGGTTCAACAGCCAGGGTCATCTCATTCGCCACTTTAAGAAACAAGTCGGCATGACGCCAAAACAGTATCGCGAACTCTAAGGCAAGATCTAGCAATTTTTGCCAAGAATCAGGCATACGGCGCGTGAATAGCAAGCTACTGTTTCTGCCATGTAGTTGGGACACGGCACTATGGCTAGATTGAGTGGGAAGACCGCCATTATCACAGGGGGAACATCGGGAATTGGATTAGCCACTGCGCAACTTTTTATTGAAGAAGGAGCGCGGGTCGTCATTACGGGACAGAACGAAACGCGGTTGCAGGAAGCGGCAGAAATGCTGGGCAGTAGCGCTATTCCGGTTCGAGCGAATGTGCTGGAGTTAGCCAACCTTGATTATTTGGCTGACCAAGTTGAAGCAACAGTAGGTTCCATTGATATTCTTTTTGCCAACTCAGGCATCGCCAAAGACGCCTCGTTTCGCGATGTGACAGAAGCTGCCTTTGATGAAGAAATTGCGATTAATTTGAAGGGCGTTTTCTTCACCGTACAGAAGCTGGAACCCCTGATGAAAGATGGCGGCAGCATTATCTTGAACACCACAACTCTGGCCCAAACAGCCAAAGTGGGTGAAATTGTTTACTCTGCCTCCAAAGCCGCTGTTAGGTCACTAGCCCGTTCCTTTAGTCTGGAACTGCTCGATCGCAAAATCCGCGTCAATGCCGTGGCTCCGGGTGCGATCGAAACTCCCATTTGGACCAAGATGGCGATTGACGAAGCAACTGCCCAAGAAGTGTTAGCGCGGACACCCGTTGGCCGATTTGGGCAACCCCGAGAGATCGCTACTGCTGTTCTGTTTTTAGCCAGCGATGATTCATCCTTCATGCTAGGTGAGGAAATCTTAGTGGATGGCGGCTGGGCAACTCTGTAAGGGTATTTCAGACCGTGATTACTGTGATTATCCAGGTGAAAGTGAAGTCAAATCAGGTGCAAGCTTTCAAAGCCTTAACGCTTCCCAATATCCAAGAGCGGATCAATAGTGCTGGGAATCTCCGCTTTGAGGTCTATCAACAGGAAGATGATCCGAGCCGATTTGTGATGGTTGAAGTCTTTCGATCGCAAGCTGAAATCGATGCCTATTATGCAACGGAATCCTATCGTAAATGGCACCAAGCAACAGCAGACATGGTTATTGAACTAACTGGAAATGACTATGTGCAGCTATGATGATTCGTTTGAGTTGCTGATCATACAGGTTAATAGATTTTGCCATCCTCACTAATCTTATTTGGAGGAGATAACTCGGAGCAGTCGATATAGTTCAATATGGATAGCTAAAATGTCTTTTATTTCATAAGAAAATACTTTCAAGAAGTAGCATACATGACTCCTAGTAAAAGTCTTTAAGAGATAGAATTTCAAGACTGAGAGACTCATTTACTTAGTATGAGTATTCTCAATCTTTCCGTTAAAAATTCAACTTAACAGAAGAATACTTAACTCAATTTACCTCCGCGCAATACGACTTTTATTTAGAGGTTCGTAATGGCAAAATTTGACGATCACCCTACTGTTAGACGCCTTCGAGAACAACAAAGCGAACAATCAGATATCTCATCCCCTACTTCGCTAGATAGGGATTGGTTGCGAACTCTCTGTTTAGATAAGGGAGCTGATGATGTTGGCTTTGTCAGCATTGACCAACCTGATATTGCTGATCAGCGAGCAGTGCTGCTGAAGGCATTTCCTCACACGAAAACCTTAATCAGTTTTGTCTGTCGCATGAATCGTGACAATGTACAGAGTCCGGCTCGCTCGATTGCTAACGTCGAATTTCACCACACTGGCGAAGCAATCAACAACATTGCTCGCAAGGTTGTCAGAGCCTTAGAAGATCAGGGTGTTCGAGCCATTAACCCCGCCATGGGGTTTCCGATGGAAGCGCAGCAGTTTCCTGACAAATGCTGGGTGATTTCTCACAAGCCGGTAGCGGTAGCAGCAGGACTGGGTCACATGGGCATCCACCGCAATGTGATTCATCCCAAGTTTGGCAATTTTATTTTGCTGGGCACCGTCCTCATGGATGCCGAGGTGACTCACTATAACCAGCCCATTGATTACAATCCCTGCGTGGAATGTAAGCTCTGTGTGGCAGCTTGTCCGGTGGGGGCAATTGGAGCCAATGGCAGCTTTAATTTTTCAGCTTGCTACACCCACAACTATCGGGAGTTTTTGGGCGGATTCGGGGATTGGGCCAAAACCGTAGCAGAGAGTAAGAGTGCTAAGGATTACGAACGGAAAGTCGGGGAGTCTGATTCCGCTGCTTTGTGGCAAAGTTTATCCTTTGGCGCTAATTACAAAGCGGCTTACTGTCTGGCAAGCTGTCCAGCGGGTGAAGATGTAATGATGCCATTCTTGAAAAACCGCAAGCGCTTTATAAATGATGTCGTCAAGCCTTTACAAGACAAATCCGAAACTGTTTATGTGATTCCGGGCTCTGATGCCGAGACCCACGTTGCCCGACGTTTTCCTCACAAGCAAGCCAAACAGGTTCGCAACAGCTTGGTGCCTAAATCCATTAATGGTTTTGTATTTGGTTTGTCCCTAGTGTTTCAACCAAATCAGGCCAAGGGACTCAACGCGGTCTATCAATTCACTTTCACGGGTGAAGAGCCTCGCCAGATAACGGTGGTTGTCCGCAATCAAATGTGTGATGTTCACGATGGTCATGTCGGTCAACCGAATCTCTTGATTACAGCTGATAGCCAAACCTGGATTAAGTTTCTGGGGAAGGAAAGCAACTTGGCATGGGCATTGCTTAGAAGAAAAATTCGTCTTAAGGGCGATCCGCGTTTACTGCTGAAGTTTGCCAAGTGTTTCCCAACTTAGCTTGTGCTCTGTTCGCTATTCGCGATTCGCTGGGCGTATTTCGTAGGGTCAAATACGCCTTGGCGTTGCTGATTCTAGATATGAATCGGCTCAAGCGCCAGACTCTGCATGGCCCCCTCAATCCCCCAACACTGGGGGACTTCAAGCACTCAATTCCCCCCAGTATTAGGGGGCAAGGGGGGCGAAATCATACCGCTATTAAGCAACGCCAATACGCCCTCAACTAATATCCTGTAACCAACCACTACATCCTTCATTCGTCAGCACTCAATTTTTCGTCGAGTAGCGACGAGACGATCGCCGTCTTGACACGCGGCGATCGCTTTGTGTTGGCAATCTTCCCCCAAATTTTTGAAATGTGAAGCTTCGTGAAAGAGTGGCGTACGCTGCAGAATTTCCCTGCCTTTTTTTCGAGAGCGCTTGAAGCGCGCGATCGCGGTGTTCTGCATAAAGCCCTTACAACGCCTGTAGAGTGCTGCTTTGAGTCAGGGCTACGGATATGTTCAACCCTTTCTAGGTAAAACACGATTCAATCATGGCCACAATCAATTGGATTTCCCCCAACGATGGTTTTTGGGATGAGGTGACCAACTGGTCTTCTGACCCCAACCTGCCCCAGGCTGTCGACGACGTTATTATCGATGTTGTCTCCGGCACGATTACCGTCACGCACCGTTCCGGTTCAAACGACATCAACAGCCTTACCTCCGAAGAAAACTTTACGCTCTCTGGCGGCACCCTCAATTTGGACGATGCCAGCACTATCAACGGCGATTTCACCCAGAGCGGTGGAACCTTAGGGGGAGCTGGAACACTGACGATCAATGGTGCTTCTACCTGGAGTGGAGGGACGCACGCCGGCAGTGGAACGACCAACTTTGAGAGTGCCTTGAGCATTGAGGGCGCTGCGGGTAAGGAACTGGGTGACTTCGGCGCTACCACGGGCCGCACGTTGAACATCAATGCTGGAGCTACCTGGACAGGAACGGGGTTTCTCCGAGGCACTAGTGGCAGCGTTATTAACAACGCCACAGGCTCTACCTTCGATATCCAAACCGATGCCGATATCTTCAGCAGCACGGGCGGCGCCACCTTTAACAATGATGGGACGGTAGTCAAGTCGGTGGGAACTGACGTGACATCGATTGGCATCGTTTACAACAACAGCGGCACCACCACGATTAACAGCGGCACGCTGCAATTCGCTAATGACAGCACCCATACCGGCACGATCGACGGCAGTGGTACGTTGGCCTTCAGTAGCGGCACCCACGATGTGAGTGGAAATGTCAATATCGGCGATGCAATTTTCTCTTTTGGCACCGTCAATTCCACCGGCACCTTTACGGTCGCCAACACCACGACCTTTGCTGGCGGTACCCATAACTTCACGGGCAGTATTGGTGGCAATGACCTCAACGATCTAACCATCACCGGCGGCACCGTCAATTTCAGTACGGGCAATCTTCTCACCGCCGATACGTTTACTCAGAGTGGTGGCACTCTGACAGGCAGCGATGACATCACGGTTGCAGGAGC
>JBHJHM010000025.1:0-16607 GCA_050330865.1 Leptolyngbyaceae cyanobacterium | reverse complement strand
ATTTTTGTACCTTATTTAATTTGCTTTTTTAATTTTTTGTTATGGGGTTCTGTTTACTCATCTTTTTTTTTACCTTTAACCGCTTCTGGCATCATGCTCTTACTGCAACTCGAATGCTTACAAGGCTGAATATATTTCACCGAGAGTAGGCTATTCTACCTTTTGTTTTTCGTCGCAACCCTAGGTGATAAGGATGTCACAAACAAGCATGTTTAGGAGTTAGGAACTGTTTCGACCTTATCGGCTCCATCGACCGACATCGCAACCTGCTTAGCCCTAGCCAAAATAGATTGGGCATCGTCGTTATACTTCAAAACGACTGTGCTGCCTGTTTGGGCAACCCATAAGCCAACATCATCAGAAATATTGGCATCGTCCAGCGCCTTGGCGACTCGCTTAGCCAAACCGCTTTCGTCGAAGTTGCCATCCAGTCCAACCTTCTCAGGAGGAATCGCATTATCCTTAGCAGCCTTCGTCACAGAAATCTTAGGAGCGGCCTTTGCTTTCTCTTCCTCTTTTTTCCCGAAAAGCTTACCTAGAAAACCCATCGAATTGGCTCCATATAATTTAGCGGGGTACTTGAATACCCCTGTCATGGAAGAATTGTATTCCCCTAGAAGAGGATATGCGATATCTTAAGTCAGAATTAATCTGTTTAAAGTTGCGTCCGGAGAAATAACTCATCTCTACGCCTACTCATACCGGAGATAGAGGGCTAGATAGGAAAGATGCGTAGAGCTTGAAGGAAACATGAAATTCCAAGAAAAATTGTTATAGATGTTCACAGTGTTGAAGCTAGCATGATGTCCATTTCTCCGAGGGCTCCTATTCCCCTACCCCGTATTTTTGAGTCAGCATTCTTTCTCGCTCTTGATCGCGAATTTCCATTTCGAGCTCAGCTTCAAGTTCCTTATTGAGAAAATAATTCAGGAATGTACGGATAAGCGCCAAAACGCCGAGTTCAGCGAGTGCCTCCAAGGTGGGGGCTACCGTTGTAGCGAGAATATCAGCTCCTAACTGAAACTCTAGAGCCAACGCTAGCCAAGTTCCAAATCGAATCCGCACTTGATTAAACGGGAATGCTTCGCTAGTGCGATGGCGACGATTGAGGAAGACGGTGAGCTGCAATGTCTTTACCAGTCCGATAATCACACAAAAAACCGAGACGCATTCAAATACGAGTTTGGCGATCGTCACAAAATTGGCCAGCCCGTGTTCCAGATGCTCTATCAGTTCCATTGACCTAATCTCTCCAGTGCATAAGCTAACCACCACGGAGATGCCACATTTACGAGATTCATCTAATACCAGTTCTCTAAAATCACAGCTACTAAAAAGGAATCAATGTAGCCTCGTGAAATGTCACGGGGCTGACAGATATGTTGCGTTTACAGCGAGAATGGGTATGAGAACCAACATCCCGTTACGGGCAAGCCGCCCAAAACATCTCCAGTGTGTTTACCTTCGGTCGTAATTTTGCAGACTGATATGAGTAAATTCTGAGAAAAGTAGATGAAATGTCTGATTAAACTTACTTCGTAGATGGCGCCCCTCCCAAAAGATGGCTCCCCATAGGTTACAGACTCTCTGATGCTCTGTATCGCTTTCCCTACCAGTAAGAAGTACTCCAGTCATCTTCGTAATTAGGAGCTTCCTCAAAAGTAAGGGGACACGTGCCCTTAGCCTCCTCCTGCGGCAGGAGAGCAATGAGATGAGGAACCGGGCGTGGGGTGTAATCTACCAAAGATTCCTCCTTGTAGGCCAAAGATGTACTTGCTCCGGAATCGACCATCATGGCCTCTCGGAATCCTACTTCGTGAAGGAGTTCTCCTAGTTCAACTGAATCAATTCGGCCCTTTGTCACACCTACCACGGGCTGTCCAGCCTTATTGATACCCCAAAAGGCTCGGTGACGATAAGCCTCAAAATCAAACAAAGTACCAAACGTTTCAGCCGCTTGGGGTTCGCCCTCTTTTACCAGCCAAGCAGCCCCTACAAAGGCATCGGTTACATCCGGCATTTCTGCCTGAAGCCCCTGCAAGGTGTTATGGATATCCGCATCAAAGGGAACAAACTTGACTTCATCAGGACTGATAAGTGCTAAAGGTCGATTGTTGAGTAAGGGATTTTCGCCTACATTACCTGGGATAAACGTCTGGGTTGCCTGACTCAATACGGGGCCAATCATAACGTTGGAATCGAGATACTCCAAGGAAAAAAAGGCTCCATCTACAGCTGCGATCGCATTCGTCCGCGCGAGAATTTCGGGAAGCTGATAGCGACTATCGGCGTGAACCGTTACAGGCCGTCCGCCTGTAATCAGCGCTAGTGGAACCTCCTCGGTTTCCAGACGGCGCACAACTCGCACTGGCGAGGAAAAGTCAAACGTGTCGTCGGGGACGATCGACATGGCCAGTCCTTCCCAGGCTTCAGGAATTACCGTTTCCAACTGAGACTGCCCAAACCGTCCGATCGCCAGCATGCTTTCCGATTCACCAGCAAACCAGTCATCGTAGTTGCTCATCGTTAAGGCCGCCCCGTACCCTGCTGCATCAACTGCTGCCGCAACGCGATCGTCATAATGGCCGACCGGATAGGTAAAGTAGCGAATGGGAATCCCCAACTTTTCCTCAAGCCTTGCCTTCGAGTCAAACACTTCACGTGACAAGTCTTCGTCATTCATGACCCGCAGATCGGGCGGATGAGTAACCCCATGAGAAGCAATGGTAATGAGGGGATCAGAAGCCATCTCTTGAGCCTGCTCCCAAGTCATGGTGGAACGCCCAGCCACCTCCCCGTCCATCTTGCCAGTGAAGATTGAAAAGACAGCAGGATACTGATATTGCTTCAACAAGGGATAGACATGGGTGTAATGTCCTTCATAACCATCGTCAAACGTAAGCATAATAGGTCGGGGCGGCAAGGGAGCCCCCGTTCGAAGATGGGAGACAAGCTGATCAAACGTGATCGGAGTAAGCTCCTCTTCTTCAATGCGTGCGAAGTGTTCTTCAAGCTCCTCAACGGTAACGTCAAAGAAAACTTCTTTTTCCTCAAGCACATCGTGGTACATCAAAACGGGTACGCGGGCAGTCAGAGACGCTTCGTGAAGCTCTGGCCAGGGTGCCGCAGCTAAAGGCTGTATTAGGTCGGGGCTCACCCCAATTTGAACTTTCTGGAGTGCTGGTACGATGAGACCACTCGACACCTCTATTTCACTCGATTCTGTCGCCTGAACCGCTGACGCATTGGACTCATCACTCACAAAACTATTGCTCTCAGTACTTACGAAACTGTCGTCGGTCTCCTCTGTCCGGGGAGCACATAAGTGACTAGCCGAAACCTCTCTTTGAAAGGCATCGACCCCTTGGATGTTAGACGTTTGAGCAACGAGCCCTAGGCCTGCAGCTTCCGGAGTTGCAGTGGCTGCAGCCCCCCAGCCAAACGGCAAAGCCTCCCAATCAAGCGGTAAAGACTGCCAATTGACTGAGTCCCAGTCAATTGAGTCCCAGCTAATAGGCATTCCGTTCCACTTAAGTGAACGTGAAGCAGTGTCCCAGCTAAGGGGAACCGGCATGTCAAAAGTCACAAAGGCTGACGTAGTCGCCCCAGCAGCAAAACATAAAAAACATAACGGACCCAGCCACAACCTCCGTTTCTTCGGTTTTACGAAGGTTTTTACTGACGCCTTACCCATAAGACCCTCTGCACTTCCCAGAGAACACGCGATCGCCTTGCTTATTTAAGCAAACATTACGTGCTTGACGTTCTATTTTTACCCTAAGAATAAGAATGCGATCAGTAAAAATTAGCGGCTAATCTACCCATCCAGACAGGAAGCCTGGGTTGTCCGCCGTCCTAAAGAAAGCGATGGCTGTTTTTCACGAATCTGCTGAGCACTCCAGCGGTCATAGTCAATAACCAATTGACGTACTAGCCGCTGTTTCATGGTCGCCAAAACACCCTTAAGGATTTGATTACCTGTTGTTTCTAGAATGGGACGTGGAGTCAGCTGCATGACCGGAGGCAAATCAACAGCAATCTTGAGATAAGCCTGCCCTGTCACCTGGGTAGCGCTTTCCTGTTCGTCTAGCGCCAGTACTCCAGTCAACGATAAGTCAAACCGCTGGTTGATAAACTCGTTGCCATGAATCTGGCAATCGATGGATTCGACCTTAAGCGCCCTATCCTGGCCAGCATCGATGCGGAGATCAACGACAGGGCGGATATTCAGCATCAAGAATTGAATTGTCTTCAGACTGAGTCGAAAACAACCCTGCCCCAGCTCTTGCACTTGGGTTGGATTCATCAACGCATAGACTAAGCGACGGGGTTGCTTTAGGTAATGATGCAATGAAACAGACTTGCGGAGAACCTGCATCTCCACAGACTGTTGAGCAGAGAGATAAAGCATAGAAGTGTTAACGTTTGGAGGCAAATCAGCGGATTCGGCAAGGCTAGAGGTGCTTGTAATCCAGAAATTGTTGGATCACTTAAACTTAACTTTTTTTACAGTAACACCTCTTAATCAACTTCTCAGAGAGGCAGAGTCCCTTTCTCAACTCATCTACCCTGATAATCTCCCTATAGTTAGAGAGCTCCTATGACACTTTCAATCGCCTACCTGGGTCCGCACGGTACTTATTCCGAACAGGCAGGCTTAGCCTACCGAGACTGGCTACAAAAGCAGACGCGGGTTGACAGCCGGCTCGAAAACTATCCGAGCATCCTCCAGGCAATTCAAGCCGTGGCTGAAGCTCAGGTCACCTTGGCGATCGTCCCGGTTGAAAATTCGATTGAAGGGAGCGTTAGCGTCACGCTCGATACACTGTGGCAGCTAGATACGCTCCGTATTCAAAGGGCATTAGTTCTGCCCATCAAACATACGCTGCTAACGCACGCCGACAATACTTATCAGATCCAGACACTCTACTCTCATCCCCAAGCACTGGGTCAGTGTCAGCAATGGATCGCTCAGCATTGTCCGGATGCTTCCCTAGTCCCAACGCGTTCTACTGCGGAAGCGCTAAAACACTTGGAGGATTCAACCACTGCGGCAGCGATCGCATCGGAGCGAGCCGCCCAACTCCATCAAGTCCCGATTTTGGCGCAAGGCATCAACGATCAACCCGATAATTGCACTAAATTCTGGATCTTGGGACAGTCCGAACAAACAGAAGGCAGTCACACCTCTTTAGCGTTCAGCCTACCCGTTAACGAACCAGGAGCACTCCTCAGACCCCTGGAAATCTTTGCCGAAGCGACCATCAATCTAAGCCGCATCGAATCACGGCCAGCTAAACGGTCTTTGGGAGAGTACCTGTTCTTCCTCGATTTAGAAGCAAGTCTTGCGTCCGAAAATACACAAAGAACCGTGCAAGCATTGGCAAACTGTACCGAAACGCTAAAGCTATTCGGCAGCTATGTCGCTATCCCAGCGGCTGACCTACCGCTCACAGACTTGGTCTGAAGTGATCTAGCACGGCATAAATCAACGCAGCTTTTTCGTATTTTCGACCAAACTCTCCACAAGTTTGTCTAATCGCTGGTCCAATTTTTCGTCCACCAGCTTACCGTCGGCACTGAATGCTTTCCAGGCCTGCCCGATCGCAACCTGCTCTGGAATCACCCAAGCGTGAACCCACCGAGCAATAGTTCGCAGGTCATTCAGGGCATTGCTGTTTGACTGTCCGCCCAAAACACTAATCGCACCCACCACCTTGCCGGAAAGCTCTTCAAAACTCATCAGATCGAGCGCATTCTTCAGCACGCCGCTGATACTTCCGTGATATTCCGGGGTCGCTAAAATCAGCCCGTCTGCTTCCCTTACTGCCTGCCGTAGCGTCGCCACATCAGGATATCCAATGTAATCATTGTTGCCATTACAAAATGGCAACTCCATTTTTCGCAAATCGAGAAGTCTTACCTTAGCTCCTAACTCCTGAGCCTTTTGAACCGCGAGTGCCAGTGCTTGGTGGCTATACGACCCCTCTCGCAGGCTGCCAGCAACTCCTACTAGCCGCACCATAAAAATCCTCCCAACTGCTGTTAAACACTGTAAAAATTACAAACCGACCTTCAAAGCAAACTCATAACGAGTACGATTTAATTTTAGCGCATTTTGTAAGAACTGATATGAGCACCACAGCGCCCAAGAGAGCGATTAGACTGTTTAGTGAGCTATATTCGTTGCTGCAGCATTTCGTGCAAGCGCAGTCAACAGTAAACATAGGAAAGCACCAAAAGGCAGAATTTATGGCACACCATTTGCGTCAACGGCGGTCCCTCCGTCGAGCTTTTCAGATGACGGCTTCTGGTCTGTTGACGACTAGTTGGTTTCTGATTCAAAGCGTAGCGGCCCTTCCTCCCGCTTTGGCCCAGGCTGAAGACGAGGGCAAGCTTTCCTATGGTGAATTTCTGGAAAAAGTTGAGGAAGGGGAAGTTGAGCGCGTTGACATCGACCCTAATCGAGGCATTGCTAGAGTCACGCTCGAAGGTGCCGCCGAGGATGCTGACCCACTTGAGGTAACTTTGTTCATCAGCGACAGCCGCAATAACCCTGATTTTGTCCAGCGTCTCCGTGAAAACGGGGTTGACGTTGAAATCAGACAACAGGGAAATGGGGTTGATTATGCCTGGATTGCTATCAACATACTCTTAGTGCTCCTGCTGCTCTTCGTTGTCATGACGATTCTCCGGCGAACGGCAAATAACGCAGGGGGGGCGATGAATTTTGGGCGATCGCGGGCTCGTTTCCAAATGGAAGCCAAGACAGGCGTTCAGTTTGACGACGTCGCTGGTATTGAAGAGGCAAAGGAAGAACTGCAGGAGGTGGTCTCTTTCCTCAAAAATCCTGAGAAGTTCACGGCGATCGGAGCCAAAATCCCTAGAGGAGTTTTACTCATTGGCCCTCCTGGAACGGGTAAAACATTGCTAGCCAAAGCGATCGCAGGGGAAGCGGCGGTTCCTTTTTTCAGTATCTCGGGTTCCGAGTTTGTCGAAATGTTTGTCGGCGTAGGGGCCTCACGCGTTCGTGACCTGTTCAAAAAAGCGAAGGAGAATGCCCCTTGCATCATCTTTATCGATGAGATTGATGCTGTAGGGCGTCAGCGAGGGGCTGGAATTGGCGGCGGCAATGACGAACGCGAACAAACCCTCAATCAGCTTTTGACTGAGATGGATGGCTTTGAAGGGAATAGCGGCGTCATCGTCATTGCTGCGACCAACCGTCCGGATGTACTCGATACAGCTTTGCTGCGACCGGGACGATTTGACCGTCAGGTAACGGTTGACCTCCCCTCTTATCAAGGTCGTCTAGACATACTCAAGGTCCATGCTCGAAATAAAAAAATGGACCCAGAGGTTTCCATTGAGGCGATCGCCCGACGGACTCCCGGGTTTTCAGGTGCCGAACTTGCTAACCTGCTAAATGAAGCTGCCATCCTGACGGCCAGACGACGTAAAGACTGTGTGACAATGCAGGATGTTGAAGACGCAATTGATCGTCTCACCATCGGGCTCAGTCTAAATCCGCTACTGGATAACAAAGCAAAGCGGATGACGGCCTATCACGAGATCGGACACGCTTTGCTACAAACGCTGCTAAAACACGCCGATGAACTCAACAAAGTCACCATCATTCCGCGTTCTGGTGGCATTAAAGGATTTAGTCAGTCTCTTCCGAGTGAAGACATGATTGATAACACACTCCGCACTTACAACTGGTTTATTGACCGTATCACTATTGCCCTTGGAGGAAGAGCTGCAGAAGCTGAGGTTTTTGGGGAGATGGAAGTTACTGTCGGTGCCACTAGTGACATTGAAAACGTTACCAACATGGCGAGGGAAATGGTCACGCTCTATGGCATGTCTAAGTTAGGGCCAGTTGCACTAGAGAGCATGGGCAGTGAGGTCTTTCTAGGTCGGAATCTGATGCCTCGATTCGAATACTCCGAAGACATGGCCTCTAAAATTGACCGACAAGTCCGAGACATTGCGAACTACTGCTACGAGCGAGCATGTGAAACGCTTCGAGAATATCGACCGCTCATTGATTACCTGGTAGATCGTCTTTTAGAACAGGAGACAATTGAAGGCGAGGACTTTCGAAGCATCGTCAGAGAATACACCGATATTCCTGAAAAGCACGCATCTAAAACCAAGGCGCCTGCATAACGTTCTTTGCCTTGCTCACATTCCCCCGCCGTCCTTTCGACTGCCATGAAAGGTTAGGTCGTTTTAATACTGCAAAAATTTATTTAATTTCAACAACAAGCCTGTGGCTTATTTGGCAAATCCCTCTAGGCTGTAGATGAGGGGTTGAAAAGTTTAAGGGCCCATGAGCCTGGCTCAAAGCAATGCCATTGACGATTCTTGTTGTAGAAGATGACGAAGGGACGCGGCTATCGCTCCATGACTATCTTGAGTCGGAGGGCTACATCGTAGCCACGGCAACGAATGGCTGGGAGGCCCTCCAAGTAGTCGGTCAATCGCAGCCGCAGCTAGTCATTACCGACATCAGCATGCCTCAGTTGGATGGTTATGCTTTCTTGAAGAGCTTGCGAGAGAAACCTGCCTGGCGTCTTCTGCCAGTTATTTTGCTGACTGCGCGCACAGCTACACGGGAAAGGGTTCATGGATACCAGATAGGTTGCGATGTTTACCTCGAAAAACCCTTCGAGCTCGAAGAAATTGGGGCAATTGTTCGTAACCTATTGGAGCGATCGCAGCTTATTCAAACCGCTTGGCTGCAGTATCGCGAACCGACTGACGAAAAAATCACTCCCATGAAACCTTCTGCCCCCATCAATGCAGAGGATTTGCTCAAAAGTCACTCGGTGTCACTCACTGGGCGCGAAAAGGATGTTTTGGATTTACTGTCAGAAGGGCTCTCTAACGCTCAAATCGCGGCGAGTCTCTACCTTAGTCCGCGAACGATTGAAAAATACGTAACCAGTCTTCTTCGCAAAACAGAAACCAGCAATCGAGCCGAACTCGTTCGCTTCGCGATCGATCATCACTTGGTAGATTGATGCAGGACTTGCTTACAACCAGTTACCCACCAGCACAAAAGCTGACCAGAAAAAAGGATGACGATATCGTCGGTTTTCAAGTAAGGTCAATTGTGCCTGCCGGATGGCTTCAGCTTTTGTAATTTGTGCATTTCCAAGCTGACGATAAAACTCCCCCATTAATTCAGCAGTAGCAAGATCACTGACCTGCCAAAGACTCGCCAAAGTGCTGCGGGCCCCAGAACGCATCGCAATTCCCGCCAATCCAAGTACAGCCAAATCATCGCCTGTCGCGGTTTCACACGCGCTCAGGACTAACAACTCGATCGCTGAACCCCGACTCAATTCACTGGTCAGTAGAATGTTGCTGAATCGATTTGCATCTAAGGAATCATCCCAGGCAAGAACGAACGTATCTTCCAAATTGGAGCCGAACTGCCCATGCGTTGCTAAGTGAACAACAGGTGCTGGTAATGTCCCAACCTGAGAAGTAAAATTATCGACACTAAACTCTTGGTTGAGCATCACAACGCTGGGAAAAGATTGTTCAATCGTGTCGAGTTCTTGCTCAACATTTGGCAGGGCTGGAAAGCGAGTAGCCTCTGGCGATTCCCCCACCTCAGATAACCCGCCCACAATGACGCTGAGTTCTTGTCTGGGCAACGGTCTGGGGTCGAGTAACTGCAGTCCTGGTGTGAGGGCGATCGCGTACTTTTCAATCAAAAACTGGGAACCGTCATAGAGAACCGACATGGGAACGCTTCGCAAGCTGCCATCTAAAACAAACACAAGCGTTTCGATGTTCGCAGCCTCTAAGAGTGATTCAGCTGGACGAATTAACCAGTCATATAGCTGTGCCGCAAGGGGCAAAACCCGCAACTGACTACCGCGCAGGGGAGCTGCTTGATTGAGCTGAATGCCCAATCCTCGCGGGTTATCAATATCCGATTGAGGATCCTCCAGGGCTAGTTTCAAGGTCTGAAGGGTCTGCGCTAGCATTTCTGGCTCGACCGCAACGGGAAAATGCTGAAACTCATCGTCGGGCAAGCTCACCACCACATCGAGACGGTCAGGTAACAGGATGGGATACAGTACAGCTGCTCGTGTATCAATTTGATCAATCGCTACGCTTTTGGCATTGAGGCAGGCTTCGCGGAAGAAGTTATCGAGTTCTGCTAACTGCAACAGCTCAATCACTTCCCGAGCCTGTTGCAGGTTCTTTTCTGATGTCTCGCCGGTATCCTCCGCCAATAACAAGGCAGCGAGATCACGATAGATGGGCTCAATTGACTGCTGAAAGGAATATTGAGCTTCGGAACTGACCGCCACGACATCTGCCCGTAAATCCTGCAGGGTTTGCACTGAAGCCTGATAAGCCTCGATCGCGGCGGTGCGATCGCCCTGCGCCAGCTGAATTCTTCCCAATTGAGCCTGTAGTTCATAGGCAACTTGTCCCAAGCTGTAGCTCTGCGCCAAAATCAAGCCCTCCTGGGTCAGCTGCAAAGCCGCTTCCCAGTCTTCTACTTGTTCGTAAAGATTGCCCAGCACACCTAAAGTCGTAGCCTCTGCCTGGGTATCGCCCAAATCCTGAGCGGCCTGAAGCAGTGTCCTAAGGTGAGCTGCCACATCCGCTAAGGGCGGGAAGTGTTTATCAATGACATGCCAGAGCGGACTGTCACCCAGCGCTCGGCTAAAGGTACTAGTTGTCCCCCTGCGTAACGTATTGAGCTCATCAGCAAACACTTCCTGCACGAAGACATACCAGGCAACTTCAGGAACCGGATTGGCATCCGACAGTGTATCGGCAATCGCTTGCCGAACCACCTGTAGTTGCTGAATCAGATCAATCTGAACATAGAGACCGGCTCGCTCTGGTGGCAGGGTTGTTCTTGCGTTCCACAACAGTAGCGATTCATCATAAGCCGACTGCCACTGAGCTTCGGCAATCCATAGGCGTAATCGTGCGAGTCGAGCCTGCATCTGCACTAAGGGACTGGTCGCTGCGGCAATAGCCTGGTCGTAATACGCTCGGGCCGTTTGAGAACTGTCCGCTAATCCTTGCTGATAAACCAAATCTCCTAGGCTTCGATAGGCTGTACTGATCTGATCCGGTAAGAATACTGCTTGCGCAAGTTGCAGACCACGCTGCAGTTGCCTCTCTGCATCCGTGAAAGCCCCTGTCAAGCGGAACGCCTCTCCCAAACTGAGGGACACTCTCACCGCTAACTCGTTGGGCGATTGAGCTGCGAGAGCAGCAGCCAGTTTGCTCAGTAGATCCACACTCCGTCGATAAAAACCCGCTGCCTGTAATGCTTGTGCTTGGCTTAGTTGTGCCTGCTGCGATTGGAGTCTGTTACCGCTTTGTTCATAGGCGATCGCAGCCGTCTCCCACGTTACCGCTGCTGATTCAACATCCCCTTGGCTAAACAATAAGCGGGCAGCAATATCTTGCACCTGGGCCGCGATCGCCAACGTTTCTGGCATGTCCTCTTGCGGCGAAATTACTTGCTGAGCTGCCTGAATCGTATCCTGAGCCGCATCCCAGTTCCCCTGCTGTTGATGGGCTAAAGAGGCATTTGACAATAGAGCTGCCTGCTGCCAGGGATCTGCCGTCACCGTGGCTGCTTGTTCAAACAGTTGAGCGGCTGCCGTAAACTCTCCAGCTTCATAGTGCTCCTCGGCCTGAGCAGCCAAATCAGCAGCAGACTGACTAAGGGTAGACTGCGCGGCGGCTGACAAGGCTCCAGGAAATAGAAGCACAGAGGATGGGAGCATCACACTGCACGCAAAAGCCAAAACCAGAATCAGCAAAAACCGCAGCGATCTTCTCCCCAATTGCATCCATCGTCTAGGCCATAGATTCCGATGCGAACAGTCTTGTGATACAAAGCGTTTCCCAAAGCGGCTCATTGGTCACCTCCGACTCCTTCCAGACGCTAGAAAGTGGGTCGATAGACAAGGGAAAAATAAATGCCATTCTCCTGGATCGTATCGCCAATACGATCAACCTCAATCAAGGGAATTCCTAAATCAATTCGGGCAGTCAGGTTAGGTTGTTCCCAGATAAGTCCCGCTCCCAAAGACGCCAGCACATTATCGGCAGGGGAATTCCCTTCATGGTTCCATCCCGTACCTATTTCCACAAACGGAGCTAGCTGTAAGCGTTGCTGATTCGCGGGGTTACTGTATAAAGAAAGGCGCACCTCTGCTGTCCCTAGAACGCCATTATCGGTCAACAAAAAGTCCTGACGGTATCCCCGGACGCCAAATGCTCCTCCCAGCCGAAACTGTTCTGCTGGCACTAAGGCATCACTCGCCAATTGCAGCTCCCCTCGCAAAATCAGTAAGGTCTCTGGCTCAATTAAGCGCACCCACTGTGCCTGCCCCTGAAAGGCCACAAACTGATTGTCTGGAGTCGGTTCGACAAAGTCTTGGAACAAACTGGGGTTCGGATCATCCAAAACCGTACCGCCCAGAAACTCGCCCAAACCCAAGCTGATCTGCGATCGCAAGGCTAAAACTTCGCGATCGCTCTGACGAGTATTTTCATAAAAAAATCGCAGCGCCGAAACAGTCGTCACTCCGTTATCATCCGACCCAACAGCCGGAAAAGGTACCGACTCACCCAGCACATCCCCCAGAAAAAAGGCTTCACTCTGCTGTCGTGTGTACGTGACACCGATGGCTTCTTCTAAGGTTGGCGTCCGGCGCAAAGGCTGTCGCCAAGTCGCCTCGACAAAGAAGAGGCGAGAATCAATATCCAGCGCTTCCAAATCTCCTTCGACGACCTCCCCCAGAGAGCCGCCCACTGTCACTTCAAAGGTGCCGTTCTGAGGATTTAGGTAGGTGCGATAACCCAGCTGTAGCGAGTTGCTCCCTTCGCTGTTACTCACAGCTAGTCGGAAGCGATCGCCCAAGCCTGTCAAATTGTCTTCTTGCAGCTCCAGAATCTGCTGAAAGGTCCCGACGCTGGGACTGCGGAAGTTATTTACATCGAGGGTCAGGCTACCACTTTTGGCTTCATCAATTGCTAGGGTCAATGAGCTGGTACCTGGTCGTGGTCCGGCTGATAGCTCTGCTGAAACCCGCTGAACCAAAGGATCAACCTGCAAAAGCTGAAGTCCTTCTAACAAGCGATCCACATTCAGCGGTGGCGTCACATAAGGTTCCAAACGGCTGCTAGCATAATCGGGCTTGAGGTTTTCTGTTCCCTCAACCACAATATCTTCCAAAACGCCTTCGATAACCTGAATGGTGACCACCCCCTCTGTCAAAGCCTGAGGGGGAATAATCGCCGCTGATGTCACATAGCCCGCCTCGGCATACAAGGTCGTAATCTGCGATCGCACTTCAAACAGTTCATTAAAGGTCAATGGTCGCTGTGTGTAAGGAGCCGTTACCGCAGCCAATTCTGCTTCATTAAAGACAGTGCTACCAATGACTTCAAAGCGATTTACAACAACGGTCTCTGGAATCTCACCTGGAATTGGCAGTGGCGTCTCAGGTACGAGTTGTCCAGGTCGTAACAATTCGTCCAACGAAGGTAGCGGTGGCGGAAGTTCTGGATCTGGCTGCGGTTGTTGCGAAGGCGGGAGCGTCTCAATTGGTGGCACGACTTGTGCTAGCGTCAGCGGGGCAGCAGATTCAGTCAGCAGCGAAGACGATGGTTTAGTCATCGCCCTAGGACTATCCACTCCAGCCTGAGCTAGAGTTGGGAAAAGCGCCACAAGCGCGATCGCCCCCATACCAGTCGATGGCAACACGCTAAAAAACATCACCACACACAGGCACCGACCAAGCTGTTGCATGAGGCGTTACAGTCTGTGCTGTCGCCGTGAGCAACACCTCTCCGTCAGCTCCATAAATCCACCCTTGAGCCTCTACAAAAACAGGCGGCCTATCCATAGTCTCCTCGTCAACGTGCCCCCCAGACTCAGTTTCTGAAGTACCCACGTTATCTGGAGCAACGATGCTGCGATCGTCAGGCAACTCGATCAAATCCGGCAGCATACCTGCGTCCCTTACCTGTTCGCCCGCAGAGGGCGGTAGTCCACCCCGTCCCGTCACGACCAACTCACCAATTTCTTGGGCCGCCGTCAAATTTCCGGCAGCACACCCCTCAGCAATCAAGCGCGAGGAATCAATCAAATTCGTCGGTAAGTTGACCTGTTCCTGGACTGGATTAATATCTTGGGTACCCGAACGAAAATCGATAGTGCCGTCAGAGAACTCTCCAGAAGCTGTGATGTCATTAGAGTCCTGAAAATCTTCATCCCTCGGAGCGATGTTTCGTAAAAACAGGGCGTTAGAGAATTCAATATTGCCCCCGTCTGTGCCTCCCTGAGCCAAGATATTGTTGTCTTGAGAAGGGGTTCCGTAGATAGCGTCCTGGATATTCAGCGTAATATTGCCTCCGCTACCGCCCGAAGCAGTTGTTACGTTACTATCACCAGACAGCATAAGGAAATCGCCCGCTAACTCAATATTCCCCCCCTCTCCTGAAACCAAAGTTTCAGCACTAATTTCACTATCACTATCAATTGCAACGACGCCGGCAAAGACAGAAATATCCCCCGCAACGCCAGAACCAAGATTCGTCACCGTAACTGCTGAACTATCCGTAATAGCCAAACGATCCGCACCTAGCACAACTGTTCCTGGAAAGGCATCAGGAAGCGTTGAGGCGTTAGCGGTCTCCAACGTAACGCTAGCAATTAAGCTATCACCGCGAACGGCGACATCTCCCTCTGCAACAATCGCTACTAAGCCAGGGGTTCCATCAGAAGCAATCGATGTAGAAATGACAGCTTGATTCTCTAAAGTGAGATTCTCTACATCTAAAATAATGGCTCCAGCACTGCTTTCTTGTGATGCACCTTCCCCAACTGAGCTAAAAATCCCCGAAGATGCTTGCTCACTGCCATCCACAATGCTGACATTATTCGCCGCAATCCCTATCCAACCGGCTACTCCAGCCGATGATTCAGTCTCATTAGCTCCCCGCACAACAGTCTGGAGTGTGGATTCGTTACTCAGATTGAGCGTCCCAGTATCCACCACAATGTTGAATGTATTGAAATCATCGGCAAAACCGTCCAGCAGCTCGCTACTAATAAAAAAGTTGTTTAGATTACTGTCAAATATCTCTGGGACCCCGATTTCGAGGCTAAAACCATTTTCCTCAATGCTACTAAAAGCAGCACTTCCATCGTTAAAGGTAATCGTCCCTTGTTCGCTAGTCCTCAATGCAATGATGCCTGCCTGTCCGTCGCCAGTTGTTTGCGCCTGAAGTTCAGAACCATTATCAAATGTAAGCGTTTCGCCCTCAATAAAAATCAAGCCCGCGCTTCCGTCTGAACCATTGACTGAGTTCGCAAACAAGGCACTATCATCAACAAAAACCTGACTATCAGAGACCAGCGAGATTACACCAGCAGACTCTCCCCCACTAGTTGCTGTATCCAATGTCGAACCAGTTAAGATAAAAATATTGCGCGCTTCAATACCAATCAAACCGTTAGGAACAAATAAATCGGCATCACTCAACGTCACTGTATCCGCATCAAGCCCCAGTTGAAGACCTGAAGGAGCAAGCATAACATTGTTAATCTCAATAGTTCCTTGCCGCCCAATTTGATTGAACGAACCAGGGTCTTCAGTAATCGTCAACAGAGCATCACTTGAGGCTTGCGGATCAACAGCTTGAAATTCAATTGTGTCACTATTGAAAAATAGTCCACGCGATGTTGAAGCAACAAAAGCACCTGCTACGTCTAACTCAGCACCATCACTAAAGATAAGTCCGTTGGGGTTAATCAGATAGAAGTTGGCGTCCGCGCTGATCCTACCAGCAATAGAAGATACATTACTTCCAGTGACGCGACTAAAGATATTTAGAGCACCACCACTATCGAAATTTGCGACTTCATCCTCGAACAAGGAGAATCGCTCAAAGCTATAAAAGATATTTTGGGCATTGTCTGAGACAAATCCCTCTCCTGAGAAAATATTGTACACAGGACCATTCCCTAAATCCTGACTGGAGAAACTGCCATCAAATACAACACTCTGAGCCAATGCAGGATCAATCCCTACAGATGCAAGCGCAAGTATCGCTGTTAACCCTAGTCTGCCGAGGCCCTCAAACGTAATTCTCAGGTTGACGAGAAGTGAACGGTTCCAGCTTTTAGAATGGTAGCAGTCTGCATGAACAGCATCACAGCGATATCCGGGAGCGATCGCATCCCCAAAGACCAAGCTAACGCCATTGCTATTTTGTGGCATTGTCAATCATTACTTCTTCAAGTGTGTATGGACCCATGCATCAGTAAAGACACGGAATCACAAGTGACCTCAAAGCTACTTGAAGAAAATCAAAATTGCCAACAGTAGGTATTCATTTCAGAAGGTCAAAAAAAGAACGTCTTCAGCCACAGTTACGTTGACTAAAGACGCTCTTTTTCAAAGATTGACCTGGCACCGAGCTATTTTCCCGCGGAGCGACCCCCGAAGTATCTTCGCCGCAGGTGCGTTTCACGCCCGAGTTCGGGATGGGTCGGAGTGGGTCCACACCGCCATAGGCACCAGGAAAGGATGGTA
>JBHJHM010000024.1:0-69742 GCA_050330865.1 Leptolyngbyaceae cyanobacterium | reverse complement strand
CATCGTTCCCGTTTTGAATTCGTACCGGTAACGATACCGGGCTCTCGGCTCTGCCGCAGAGCCTTTTATCTCTTCTTAGCTGGATGCTTATCGATACACCCCCTCTAATATCTTGGTTTCCCGCCTTACGTTGATACCCTGTAAAGCTTCGATGAGGGTCATGGTAACACTGGCGATAGAGGATATCTGACAGCATAATTTTTATCTCATCACAGTGAATCAGCCCTGGGCAACGTTGGGGCCTGTACCTCGACACCAACCTACTGCGGTACAGTCATTTCGAGAAATTACCTTAACGCAGCCAGCATTCACTGATGCTGACATGAATTGGTGTTGAACCATCTTGAAACCAGCCATTGCTTGTGCCAAACAGATGAAGTCTGTACAGGCGCAAGGCTTGTGCTCCTAAATTAATCAACAGTGGGTGGGCAGATGGATAGACAAATCCAAAATTTCTGTCGAACTTAAGAGAAAAAGAAACACGACATCAAAAGCCTTTCAAAAGACCTGTGACGCCGTGTCTCTCTACACCTTTCAAGTAAGGAGCCACAAATATTTCGAACATGTCACTTCGACTGCAGAAGAAAACTCACGCTGATGAGATATATCTTGATTGCGCTGGCCCACAGAAATACGATATGACACGCATAGGAGATATTTATGGCGATCTACTTATCTTATGAATAGACCTGCTTGTATCAGGATCTATACTGCAGCAGCCATTGGCTTGATGTAATTCAGTTCCTCAAGTTTGCTAAGAACCTTATTGACGCTTTCTTCCAAAGTTTCCTTGTCGGTTTCGCAAACAACCTCAGGATTTAGGGGAGCCTCATAAGGATCATCAATACCAGTGAACTGCTTAATTTCGCCAGCGCGAGCTCGTTTATATAGCCCCTTGACATCACGCGATTCACAGACCTCAACAGGGGCACTAACGAAGACCTCAAAAAAGTCCTCAATTTTTTCGCGGACTTCTTCACGGACTTCACGATAAGGAGAAATTGCCGAAACCAGTACCACAACACCGTTGCGAGTTAGTAAGTGGGAGACAAAGCCAATTCTACGAACATTGGTATCACGATCCTCCTTGCTGAATCCCAAGCCCTTGGTCAGGTTGGTACGGACGATATCACCGTCTAAAATCTCCATCTTGCACTCGCGCTCGCGCAAATGCTGTGCCAAAGCATGGGCAATAGTGCTCTTACCTGAACCGCTTAATCCAGTAAACCAAATAGTTACGCCACGATGTTCCATGGTCTATTTTCATCTCCTAACGTTGCGTGTACGAGGGTTATCTAACGCGCGTATAGGTCTGCGCGGCATACTCAGGGTTGGTGGCAGAATGCCACAAAACGTCAGCCGAGTTATGCTGAACCTCTTGATTAAAGGCTGGGTCTGCGATCGCGGACTTTATAGCCTACTGTCTTGACTGATTCGAGATGGTTAAGGTTTCGCTAACCTCAAACATTACGAATTCATTCCCTATAACCCTACCGCCATTCTGTAGGGGAAAGACTGTAACCTAGATGGCTTTTTGTACAGGCTTTAAAGTCTAATGGGGTAAACTGGACCTTCTTCATGCCAAAACTTCACAAAAACTGTTCGGATTTTGACCAAAGGATACGTTTCATCCAGAGATTCCAAACAGCATTCATTCGCAGAACCCGATTCGCTTTAAGAATATCGCTCAATGAAGGTCCGCCCAGCTGCTAGGGCCGCCATGCTAGTCCTGTAGAGAGTGCCGTCATTGAGAACGTCAAGATCGGAATTAATCACCCAGCACTGGTAGCCTTGATTCTGAATATGGCTGACGCCAATGATCCAGCCCGGTATGGCAGATAGCTGAACAAACTTGCTAGTTTCCATAGGGTAGTCTGAACTCAACTCGATCTTAACGTGCTGAGATGCCAGACGATGTTGCCACCAGGCAAGGGATTCAGGGAAGCATCAAACGCGCTCCGTGAGAACTCTCCTACTTTCCCATGAGGCCTAACTTAAACAATGATGCTGCAAACGCCACGACCGGACTGAAACGTTCACGAATGATGGCTATGTGCAAGGGGGTAATCGCATTCACACAGGTAGTTGAGGGTTGCTGGATAAGGAGAGATTGCAATGTCCAATCGGACGCTGGGCCTGGAATCGGTTTTGTATGACTATGTGCTATCGATCTCGCTGAGAGAGCATGCCGTTTTGCAGGCACTGCGCGATCGCACCATGACCTACCCTCAATCACAAATGCAGATTGCGCCAGAGCAGGGACAGTTTATGGCACTGCTAGTCAAGTTGATGAATGTGAAAAAGGCCCTGGAGTTGGGCGTATTTACCGGCTACAGCACGCTGTGCGTCGCCTTAGCCCTGCCTCCTGAAGGACAGTTGGTGGCTTGCGACATCAGCGAAGAGCACACCAGCATTGCCCGCCAGTTTTGGGAAAAAGCCGGAGTCGCTGACAAGATTGACCTGAGAATTGGGGATGCGATCGCAACGTTGCAGCAGCTGATTGCCGCGGGAGGCGTAAATACATTTGACTTTGCTTTCATCGATGCCGACAAGCGTAACTACGACACGTATTACGAACAAGCCTTGATATTGGTGCGTTCCGGTGGGCTTATTGCGATCGACAACGTCCTCTGGTCGGGACGGGTCGCTGATCAAAGCATTACTGATAACCGAACCCAGCGTATGCGTGCCTTCAACCGCAAACTTCACGCGGATGAACGCATCGAGCTCAGCCTGGTTCCCATTGCCGATGGATTGACCCTAGCAATGAAGCGTTAATTGAAATTAATTGGGCTGCATAGCAGCACGTTGGCTGCTGTACATAGCGCGTAGGACTAAAGCCGGATCGACCCAGGTGCCGTCATACTTAAGGCCCCAATGCAAGTGAGGACCCGTTGTGCGTCCGGTCATGCCAACCCGACCAATACGGGCTCCCGTCTCGATATACTGCCCTTCGCGAATCTGTAGATTGCCGTCGCTGTCGACAAGATACCGCCCGTTAGCATCACTGGCAGTGTAGCCATGCATATGGCAATAAATATGTCGCCAATTACCTGACTGCACGACAACAGACGTACCACAGGCGCTGTCATCCGAGACCTCAATCACCTGACCTTGCCACCAATTGCGAATGTAGCTACCCGAGGGTGCAGCCAAGTCTAAACCATAGTGAAACCGCTGGCCGCCATTGTAAGGGTCTTGGCGATAGCCAAAAGGAGATGTGTAAGCTTGAAAGTTTTCGACAGGAAAAGATGCCTGACTCCACACATCTTCGACGACAGCTGCTGAAGTATCGTTTGTGGGTTCTACGGCTTCAACAACAGCACGCGAGAAAATATCGGTCACCCCCCAAACTGTGATGACTCCTCCTAGCAAAAGACCCAAAGGCACCAGTACAGATGCTCGACGACGCCGTGACCTAGGACGACTTGGTAGCGGGGGAGAGGGTCGTACAGACTTCGAGAACAGAGGCTTCATAGTAAGTAATTGTGTGAGATGAGGTTAGAAAAAACACAGCGACCAAGATTCGTAGCCGGGGTGTGCTTAGAAAGCCCAACGTGATCAACCGATAACAATAGCTCAGCTTGGGCCAGAATCATCAAAAAAGGGCGATCGCCGTGAAACGTTGAGCAGGTATTTACGAAGATGCCCATAGAGGTTTCATACAAGTTTCGAGTATTTTATACAGACTTCAATCATTTATTTATTTTGCGTAAATTGCTATGCCGACGTCGCGGCCACTAGAGCATTCACTCGGTCTAAAAGCATTTCAGGATCTAACGGCAAACCCAAAGTGGCATCAGCATCTTGGATCGCAGTAGATTCATCTTGAAGGGGACCGAGCGCCAAGATCTTGACGTGATTTGTGAGCAGAGAATCCCGCAAGGCATGAACAATATGTGTGCTGTCAACGCCGCTGAGCCGTCGATTGAGAATCACGACGGCTGGCTTGAGTAACGCCACTTGTTCCACGACCTGCGAGCCATCAATAACCCAGATGACTTGATAGTCTGCTGCTGTCAGCAGGTCACAAATCATGCCCGCAGTTTCCTCAGCGTCTTCGACCAAGACAATGCGCCCTAGAATTAGCGGGGCAGGCGGAAGCATCGCCTTCCTCGAAGGAAGCGTAGGCTGCTGCCGCTGGATTGGCAACCGGACTGTAAATACCGAACCAACACCCACCCGTGAATTGACATGAATACTGCCGCCATGGAGTTCTGCAAGTTGTTGACTCAATGCTAATCCTAAGCCGGTTCCAGAATACTGTCGTTGGCGACCGGCTTCGAGCTGCTGAAATTTTTCAAAGAGCAATGGGATCTGTGCCTCTGAGATACCGATGCCCGTGTCTTCTACTTGAAAAACCGCTGTTTGGTTTTCGCGTCGTACACGCAAATTGACTTGGCCCTCATTGCCTGTGAACTTCAGGGCATTGCTCAGGAGGTTATCCAGAATTTGCTGAATGCGTCGCGGATCGCCCACAAAGATATCTTGCTCAGGCAATAAGTGAGTCTCGAAGGTGAGTTCAATGGCGCGATCGCGAGCCTTCTGCTGAAAGGGTTCTAGAGCCTGCTGAGCCAGCGTTGTGAGGGAGAACGACCGAACCTCCAAAACAGTGCGCCCAGACTCGATCTTAGCCATTTCAAGAATGTCGTTGATGATGGCCAGCAGGCGCTCACCACTTTCATAAATAGTTGTGAGGTAGTCACGCTGCCGTGGGCTTAGCTCCCCCAAAGACCAGCGCAGTAGTGTTGCTGACATCCCAATGATGCAGGTCAAAGGGGTTCGCAATTCGTGGCTCATCGTAGCTAAAAATTCGCTCTTGGCGAGATTGGCAGACTGTGCCGCTGTCAGAGCATCGCGTAAATCTTGGGTTTGACTGTTAATGCACACCTCAAGTGACTGGGCTTGCTCTTGTAACTGCCTGTAAAGTTCTGCTTGCTGAATCGCGATCGACAGATGTTCAGCAATGTGCTGTAAGAACGCTAGCTCCCGCGATTGCCATTGGCGAGGAGTATGGCAATGATGGGCGATCAAAAAACCCCACAATGCATCCTGAATGACGATAGGTGCAATGAGCAGCGCTCGGACTTGGGCCTTTTGCAGAAAATCCAAGAGACAAGAAGAAGCCTGGTACCGCTGTTGGATATCGTTGACCGCGATCGGTTGACCGGACAAATATTGCTTCTGGGCTTTCTCATTGAAGCAGTGTCCCTCACTCGTGTGCAATATTGAGAGGACATCCGGTGAAGCGCAGGATTCATAGGTTATGGATCCTGTATCTAGGGTCTTTTGGATAGGCTCTGCCGCGCTCGCATCGACAACCGCGCTGGAAGCGATGTCAGCAGTCGACTGAAATTGGTAAATCAAAAGTCGATCAGCAGCCAGGAAAGCTCTCACTTCCTCCACAGTGGTAGACAAGATGGATTGTAAATCCAGGCTTTGACGAATTTTGGTAATAACTTGATTCAGAAGCAGATTTTGCTCTACCTGCCGATCGAGAGCCTGCTGCATTGGTTGATACACCGGATACGTTGTGGCGGATGCCGCTTCAGTAAGCATCGGTAACAAAGACAAAAGCAGATCGGAACACGAATGGACTGGACGATCGCCGAGTTGCTGCTGCCATTGCAACAACTGCTGTCGCAACCCACTATTCAGATCGCCCTGAAGCAAACTATCGATCACCCCCACCAAAGTTTGGGGCTCTGTCATCATGCCAACGGCACACAAATACGCAGAGGAAGGTTGCGAGCCATCATGCAGAGAATCGTCAGTTTCTGAGGTTGGCTGGATGAGTAGGCCTTGGGTCGTAGGCGTTACCAATAGCATCAACTCAGCCCAATCACGTTCCATCAGCCATGCGACTGAGACATCGGCTTCGGTTATCAGAAGCGTGTCGGGCTGTTGGCCCTGCTCTGATAGCGATCGCCGCAGCTGACGATAAGTCTGCATCGATAGCGTTCGGCGGGCAAACGCTGAGTTGTCTAAAAACTGAGCCATAACGCGTAGACAGTAGAGGCTGCCTCTACTCAAGCATTGGACAATGAGGGGGCCATAAGCATGACATTCGGCGGCTTCAACCCAAACGATTGCCTGCTGAGTTACGAACAAACGAAAAGTCTCCTGAAAGCCCTGATTTTCATAGGAAACTTTCTCTTTTTACGCCAGGTGATAGGAGTCCGCTGAGTCTAGAAAATATCCATGAATTGCCAATACTTCATTGATTTCGCCATCGGCTTTAATTCTGAGACCCTTCGGATTGGGTGTTCTTGCTTCAACGCCGGGAACTGAGCCAAACCGCTCGGGATATCGGCTGATTCAGCATCGAACATCCAGGGTTGGAGCCTAAGGAAAGCAAAAAAGATCATGCAACCGCGTCAGTCTTTTGCTGTAAAAACAGAGAAAACATGCATAAGCAAGCCAATTCAGCAGTTAGCGTTCAACTATGACTAGCCGAACACTTGGATAGCCTCATAGTAGCGGTCGGTAGAAGGCATCTGCCGCTTACACTAGAGTTCCTTCAGATTTAGCGATCGCTTTAGATTTCTGCTCATGCATCGATTGGCTACAACTCCGGGTGGATGGACGCCTGACACGGATGGCGTCATTTTTGTTGAGCAAACCCCGGCTCCTATCATCTTTATGACCATGGCGGATACGGACATTCAGTGTTTAGCACGCGTGGTCAATCATTGGTCAGAGTCCATGCCTGCGGTACGCGTAGTGAACCTATTACAGTTGCAGCAGCAACTAGCGATTGATACCTATGCTGACGCTGTTCTCAGCCAAGCCCAAATCATCATCCTGCGTCTGCTCGGTGGACGGGCCTACTGGTCCTACGGTCTCGAGGTGACTAAAGCAGTTGTGGAAGCGTCGGGTACAGCATTAGTGGTGTTACCAGGAGACGATCGCCCTGATCCTGACCTCATGAGTCATTCCACCGTACCTCTGGCGGTTGCGAATCGTCTGTGGCGCTACTTAACAGAAGGCGGCGTGGCAAATTTGCGGCATGGTCTTATGGATGTCTGCGATCGCTGCCTGCGAACCCAATTTCATCCCCCCGCTCCTCAACCTGTGCCCAGAGTAGGTATATACCCGTTTGCTCAAGCCACCTCCCGAGTAAGCACATCCCCCTCAAATGCCGATATTCCTTCAATTGGCGTGTTGTTTTATCGAGCTCATTATCTGGCTGGCAATACGGCCCCCATTGACGCCCTTTGTCAGGCTCTAACTGACCGTGACTTGACTCCGGTGCCGGTATATGTGGCCTCGCTGCAGGATCCTGAGATTCAGGCCGAACTGCTGGATTTGCTGCAGCCCCAAGAGCAAGCTGGCATTCATTTACTCTTGAACACCACCAGTTTCGCCGTCGCTAAACTAGACACGGCAGCGCCTCATCTGGACTTTTGGAGACAGCTGAATGTGCCAGTATTGCAGGTCATTTTAAGCGGGGGAACCCAAGCAAACTGGCAGCAAACTCCTATAGGACTAAGTCCCCGTGATATCGCCATGAATGTGGCCCTGCCAGAAGTGGATGGGCGGATTATTACCCGAGCGGTTTCGTTTAAGACAGCCGCCGCCCGAAATGAGCGCCTAGAAACCAATGTTGTCACCTATGAGCCTGTTGGCGATCGCATCAACTTTGTCGCTGACTTGGCTGCTAGCTGGATCCGACTACGCCAGACGCCGCCTGCCAGACGCCGCATTGCCCTAGTTTTAGCGAATTACCCCAATCGGGATGGACGCCTTGCTAACGGAGTCGGATTAGACACGCCCCAGAGCTGTATTGCAATCTTGAGAGCCCTTGAGGCCGAGGGCTATACCGTCCCTAATATCCCTGCAAATGGGGATACGCTGATGCAGCGTTTAACGACGGCAGTGACCAATGACCCAGAATCTTGGGAGTTACGACCGGTTTGGCAGTCGCTAACCCTGAAGGCATATAGTCGGTTCTTCGAGGCATTACCTGAGGCTGTGCAGCGAGGCGTACAACAGCGCTGGGGAAGACCTGACGAAGAATTTGCGCGCTATGAGACAAATGAAAGACGGCACGATGATTTGCCAATAGCAGGAGAGTTACCGATCGCGGGGCTGCCATTGGGCAACATATTTGTCGGTATTCAGCCTAGCCGCGGCTACGATCGCGATCCATCGTTGAATTACCATGCCCCCGATCTAGAGCCAACCCATGCTTATCTAGGCTTCTATGCCTGGTTGCGAAATCATTTTCAGGCTCACGCGATCGTTCATGTGGGCAAGCATGGCAATTTGGAATGGTTGCCGGGTAAGGGCATTGGGCTGTCTCAAGACTGCTATCCAGAGGTGGCGTTGGGACCCCTGCCACATTTGTATCCCTTTATTGTGAATGACCCAGGCGAAGGAGCTCAGGCCAAACGGCGAAGTCAAGCTGTGATTATTGACCATCTGACACCGCCGCTGACGCGAGCTGGGCTGTATGGTCCCTTGCAACAATTAGAGGGGCTGGTGGATGAGTATTACGAAGCCCAAGGCTTGGATCCCACGCGGTTACCGCATATTCGCGATCGTATTCTGGCGCTACTTGAAGAAACGCAGGTACTGGATGAGTTAAGGGGGTTAGGGGGAGAAGCAAAGGTACAGGAAGTCGCAGGAGTTGGGAAGCAGGGGAGTGGGGGCGTAGGGGAATGCCTATTGGGAGACTCACAGGAGTTAAGCAGCGATCGCGATTTCGCCGACTTGTTGCCTCAGGTAGATGGCTATTTATGCGAACTCAAAGAGGCCCAGATTCGCGATGGGCTGCATGTCTTTGGGCACTGCCCTGAGGGGCAACAATTACGTGATTTGCTGATTGCGATCGCTCGGCATCCTGCCTCTGGTCGCCTGGGGCTAACGCGGGCGATCGCGGCGGATTGGCAGCTTGACCTCGATCCGCTGGTTGTAGAAATGGGGGAGCCGTGGGAGTGGGGCAATAGGGAACAGGGAACAGGGAACAGGGAACAGGGAACAGGGAATAGGGAACAGGGAATAGAGGGAGTATCGAAGAGTGGAGGAGTGGGAGAGTGGAGGAGTGGATCTGAGGTGCCGGAGGCGGGGGGGGATGCTCTCCGTGGGTGTCGGACGGTGGGAGATGGTGTGGCGGTTTTGGAGGAGCAGGCGGCGGATTGGGTGGAGACTTTGATTACGGGACGTTCTTTACCGGATTGGCTGACGGCGGCAAAGTATCCTCAGCTCATGCGGGAATTAGTGTGGATTGAGCAACATTTGTTGCCGACGCTGCGACAAACGTCACAGGAAATTCAGGCGCTGCTGGCAGGGCTAGCAGGTGAGTATGTCCCGAGTGGACCCGCAGGTGCGCCAACCCGTAATCGGCCCGATGTGTTGCCAACCGGGCGCAACTTTTATGCAGTGGATATTCGGGCGATTCCGACCGAAAGTGCTTGGGATGTAGGACGCAAGGCTGCCGAAGTCCTAGTTGAGCGCTACACCCAAGAGCATGGCGAGTATCCCCAATCTATCGGCCTGTCTATGTGGGGAACGGCGACGATGCGAACGGGTGGCGATGATTTGGCCGAAGCCATGGCGTTGCTGGGTGTACGCCCGATTTGGGATGGTCCATCGCGTCGGGTGGTAGATTTTGAGATTTTGCCAGTTGCAGTGCTAGGGCGCCCCCGCGTGGACGTGACACTACGAATCTCCGGCTTTTTTCGGGATGCGTTTCCGAACCTGATCGACTTGTTTGATCAGGCCGTTGTGGCAGTCAGCCAACTCGCTGAATCACCAGAAGGTAACCCGCTAGCGGCTCGGGTTGCGCAAGAGACGACTTACTGGCAAGCTCAAGGGCTGGAGACGGTGCAGGCAGAGGCGCGATCGCGCTACCGCATTTTTGGCTCTAAGCCGGGGGCTTACGGGGCCGGTCTGCAGGGACTCATTGAGGCCCAAAATTGGACGGACGACGCTGACCTGGCAAGGGCCTACATCAACTGGAGCAGCTACGCCTATGGTCGTCAATCTCAGGGACGATCCGCACCCGAGGCGTTTCAATCCCGCTTGCAGGCGATGCAGGTGGTATTGCAAAACCAGGATAACCGTGAACATGACCTGCTGGATTCAGATGATTACTACCAGTTTCAGGGAGGGCTAACGGCAGCTGTACGGTCAGTGCGGGGGGAATCGCCGCACACTTACTTTGGAGACCATGCGGTGCCTGAAAATCCTAAGGTGCGATCGCTTGAGCAGGAAATCGCGCGAGTATATCGTTCGCGAGTGATCAATCCCAAGTGGATTCAGGGCGTCATGCGGCATGGCTATAAGGGCGCATTTGAAATGGCGGCAACGGTTGATTATCTATTTGCTTACGATGCGACCACTCACTGTGTAGCCAACCACATGTATGAAGGAATTGCTCAGGCATATCTGCTGGAGGAAACCACCCGGCAGTTTGTTCAACGAGCGAATCCTTGGGCTCTCAGGGATATGTCAGAACGCCTACTGGAAGCTCATCAGCGCCGTCTGTGGACATCAGCTGCACCAGCGATGTTGGATGCTCTCCGCGCGATTGCCCATGCGGCTGAGGCCGACATTGAGTCACACCATGCACCCCTTGAGCGGTAGAGGATGAAGATATTGTCAACCTTGTTTGGGCTGTTAGAATAGCGGGGATCGTTCGTTTCGCACACGTTTGGAGTCAAACCGATGGAGCCTGTATCCATAGAGGTGGTCCAACAGGTGGCGGCATACTTCAGTATTCTGAGTGAGCCGATGCGCCTTAAAATCCTCAACCTCCTGCAGGATGGTGAAAAATGTGTTCAGGATCTGGTCGAGGCAACTGCCACCAGTCAGGCCAATGTCTCGAAGCATCTTAAGGTCATGATGCAGGCAGGCATCCTCTCGCGTCGTGCCGAGGGTACTTCAGCTTATTACAGTGTTGAAGACGATCTAACCTTTGAACTATGCACAATGGTTTGCGATCGTCTGGCTACCCGGATTGAGCAACAGGCCCAGAGCTTTAGGGCGTTCAGTCTAGCTTCAGCTGGGCGCAATGGCTATCCAGGCGGATCGATTGATTGAAGCGATCGCGGCTAGGATAAGGAAAATTTTTGATTTTTTTGTAGCAGAAGAGCCACTAAATTTTGGCTCCTCTTGCCTACGATATTGTGGCAATTCTGGTACGAAGGGCTATTTCGGTATAAGCGAAGCCACCGGCAAAGCCAGCGGCTATCCCTCTCCTATCAAGTCTGTTCACATGTGCACAATTTGTTATTCCGTATGTCTTTCAGACAGGCTATATCTACGCGAAGCGACTCCACTAGAAGTAATGAAGCGGAGTGTAACGTAACGTAGACGCTATGCGGCTTCCCGCAGGTGGAACCTCTATCTGTGACAAGGTATCGAGATGTCTCGACTTTGTTTCACTACATCGACATGACATAGGCGATCAGCCGGACTTGATATCAGAAGGCATTGCCTTTCGGCTCTTTGCCTTCTGCCTTCTGCCCTTCATTGCGGATAGCCGGATCGGGTACGCCAAAATCGGTCGTTAGATCGTCGCGAGTAATTGGCTGGCGGATTTCTAGTCCTTCACCGCCCAGTAATGTCAAGGGTTCGCCTTCCACAGAGAGCCAGACCGGAGCATCAGGTTCTATCGTCGTAGCTGTATAAACAACCTGAGCTACGCGGCCAATCATGGAAGCACTACCGCCGCCGTAGGTAAAATCCTCGGAAAGATCAACATGCACACCGTCAGACTCAACCGTCAGGTCCAACAGTTGGGTCTGCTCGGGAATCGTTGTTGCTGCTTCACCGCTCGGATCAGCAGGGCCATCCATAAGACCGTTGAATGCAAGCGTCAGGGTCTCCGTAGGTGAGGCACCTTCTGATAAATCGACTTCTGCAGGGGCGAGCGCGATCGCTTGGTCTTGAGGGGCTACCCAATAGACCGTCCCTTGGGACTGCTGAGCGGGTTCCGCGGCAATGTCTGTCTCAGGTGCAGGTGGATCAGGAACCTCAATAGGCTCTGAAGTCGGTGCCTCGTAGCCTTCAGGAACCGTCTCACCCTCAATTTCAAGTTCAGGAAAAGCCACTTGAGGAACGTCTGGCGAGACAACGGCGCGCCAGGTAAACCAGGCTGTGGCACTTCCTGCCGTTAAGGCCAGCGCGAGCGCTCCCAGCAAGATTCCTAATGGGGGACGACGACGTGGTGATCGGTCTTCCATAACCCAAGTCCTCAATTCTAATTTTAAGATGGCACAGCCCCTGCCCCGCAGAGGGCTTCATTATGCCACTTCAATCCTCAATCCAGCAGGGGGGAATCCGGATCGACCCGAACAAAAATGGCTGTTTCGAGCGCCTCCGGGCGAATTTCAAACTGGAGGATCCGAGCCGTTACGCTCACTGCCTCAAATTGTTTGAGCGTCAACCTGGGGTTGATACCGTCCGTAAAAGCCCGAAGTAGCCGAGGTGGAACAGTTTCTCCATCAATCACCACAGTCGGATCTACCAGCGCTAGGCGATGCCCATCAACAATTGTAAAGCCGCTTTCGACCACAGCCTCGGCTTCTTCTGACAGCACTCTGTCTTCTAGCTCAATCGTGATCCGAGCCCGGTTATTCGCTAAAAACTGAATTCGAGGATTGGCCAAACCATACCGATTCCTTTCTCGCTCAGTTGCCCCAGGCAGACTAAAGCGCAGTGTATCCAAGAGGTCCTGAACCCGCTCTGACTGCAGCAGCTCGTTGATATCTTCTGCGTTCAGCACCAAATGCGCCGCTGACTGAATCGGCTCATCCAACGCCAGTTCACCGGCCTGCAGCGCCCCTAAATCCACATCAATTGGATCGGTCTCCACATCAATGGTGGCAATCCGAAATTCCGGCACTAGGTACACCCCTCGCCCCGCTAGCCGAACTCGATCAACGCGCCCTCCCGTCAGCTGGAAAGTGGGCAAATTATCAATCCGGACATCCAAAACTTCCGCTCGATGAATGCGATCGCGAATCACTCCCGCTGCCACCTGATCCGCCACGATGCCAACCGGCGAGATGAGCGTAAACAGACTAGAGAGGATGATGGTGATAAGTTCCATGCGGTCTTGGTAAGTAGGTGGGCAGAATTAAACTCATGATCAGTTTGGGGTTCGACTCCGCTCACCCCACCAGTCGAGGCATTGAGGGCTGAGCGAAGTCGAAGCCCGGTTTTATAAACAATTGTGCTTTTCTACTTAGTTGGTTATTAGTTGTTGGTAGTTGGTTGTTGGTTACAGTTCTGAGTTCAATTCAAAAATCAAAACTGAGAACTCATAACTCTCCCTTTCCCCTTTCCCCCTTTCCCCTTTCCCCCTTTCCCCCTTTCCCTTTCACCCTTTCCCCTTCACCCTTACCCTTACCTCGTCCCTCCCTTACGCCATCATCCTTCCTCTACCCATCCCTTCACCGTTGATACCACATCCGCTAGCGCCATCTCCTGGGATTCCTGGGTAGCGCGTTGCACAACTTCGACTTTGCCATCTTTCAAAGATCGTCCCGTCACGATCCGAAAAGGAATCCCGACAAGATCGGCATCTTTGAACTTGACGCCTGCACGTTCATTGCGATCGTCTAGTAGCGTTTCAACGCCGACTGCGTTGAGCTCGGCGTAGAGAGTTTCGGCGGCTTTGATTTGGTCCTCATCCTTCATGTTGGGAATCACGACAATCACGTGATAAGGCGCGATCGCGACCGGCCAAACAATGCCATTTTTATCGTGCGACTGTTCAACGGCGGACTGGGCCAAGCGCGATACACCGACCCCGTAGCATCCCATCCATAGGGGGAGTTCTTCGCCAGACTCACTCGTGAAGGTCGCGCCCATCGCCTTCGAGTACTTCGTCCCCAGCTGGAAAATATGGCCAATCTCAATGCCTCGGGCCGTTTGGAGGGTTTGGGTAGGGTCGTGAACAGCGCGATCGCCGACTTGCGCTTCCCGGACATCAACAACCAGCTTAGGCAGCGAAAAGCTATTATCCCAGTTACCGCCGACGGTATGGAAACCAGATTCGTTTGAGCCGGTAACAAAGTTTTTCAACTCGACGGCTGTTTGATCCACCATTCGCAGAAACTTAGACGCCAGATGGTCATTACCTGATTGAATGTAGTCATCTTCCAAATCAGGTGCGATGTATCCCAAAGGCAACGGCTTAGCTGCCCATTTAGCCTGAGCGGTTTCATCTGGGACATCCAGCGCAATTACAGTGCTGGCTTCATAATTGCTAGCTAGCTTTGTCAGCTCATTCTGCAGCTTCACATCATTGACATCCTGATCGCCGCGAATGCTTACCAGCACTAGAACGCTATGTCCTGTGTCATACGTCACTTGATAGAGGACGTTTTTCACAATTTGGGTGGGTGAACACTTCAGAAAGTCCGCTAGGGTCTGAATCGTGGGTGTGTTGGGTGTTTCTAGTTTTTCAAACGTTTCAAAGGTGGAAGGGACTGCATCGGCTGGCAGGGAGATAGCTTTTTCAACGTTGGCAGCATATTTCCCGTCTTCGGTATAAAGCACCTCGTCTTCGCCTGCATCGGCTAGCACCATGAACTCGGTCGAACCAGAGCCCCCAATCGCACCAGAATCGGCATCCACCGCCCGAAACTTCAGCCCGCACCGCTGCAAGATGTTGGTGTAAGCCGTGTACATATCTTGATACGTCAGTTTCAGGCTCGCTTCACTGACATGAAACGAGTAAGCATCTTTCATGATGAATTCGCGCCCTCGCATCAGACCGAATCTGGCCCGAATCTCATCGCGGAATTTGGTTTGAATTTGATAGAGATTAAGCGGCAGCTGCCGGTAGGAGCGAATCATGTCGCGAGCAACAGTCGTGATGACCTCTTCATGGGTTGGCCCTAACCCCAGCTCCTGATCGCGACGATCAACAAGGGAGAACATGATGCCTTCGGCCTTAGTGTACGTGTCCCAGCGGCCCGACTCCTTCCAGAGATCGGAGGGTTGCAATTGCGGCAGTAAGCACTCTTGGGCTCCGGTCGCATTCATCTCTTCCCGAACGATCGCCGACACTTTATTAAGCACCCGCCACAGCAGCGGCAGGTAAGCATACACACCGCTGGCAATGCGCCGAATATACCCTGCGCGCACTAGCAGCTTATGACTGGGAATTTCCGCTTCGGCTGGGTCTTCCCGCAGGGTCACAAACAGCATCTGGGACAGGCGCATGACAGTTTCTTCCTATTGAGGGTTCACAGTGTAAGGCACCTCGCCACCCTGTTGGGTAACAATGCGTGCTTGTCAAAGCGGCGAGATTTTGAGAAGCGCGATCGCTAACGATGACTTCTACGAGTCTAGGATACGCGCTCTCTTGATTCTCGATTCTGATACAGCAGAGCAAATTTAGGCATGTAATGAAACTGCTCCCGCCCAGAATGAGGCGGCGGTATTCAGTGTCCTTTACTGAATACTTATGTGACCGTATGTTCTGCTGAAAGCGTCGTTACCATTACCTGCTCGCCAGCATTGTTGAGCGACTGAGAAAGAGCAACAAGAATCTTCACTAAGTCAGCACCAACCTCACCAGACGAAATTTCGGATGTCTGATTGCGCTCTACACAGTCCACAAAATGCTGACAGACTTGCTTGAGGGGTTCCGCTGTAGGAACTGTAATTTCCTCGCGGGCAAGTCCCGTGGGTACAAAGTATTTGCCCTCGCATTCAAAGTATCCCCGCTGCAGCACTAGGGGGGCTTGGGTCTGCATTTCATCAAAGATGAGCGCACCGCGATCGCCCACTACACAGAGCCGACGCTGCTTATCAGGGTTGCCCCAGCTGACATGGATGGTTGCTTGAAAACCACTGGGATAAAACAGCCGCAGCCACACAGTGTCTGACAATCCGTTGGGAAAATGGCTGTCAATCAGACCCTGTGCCTGTAGCCAAACCTGCCCCTGAGCTGAGACGACACTAGGTTGCTCACCGATCCAGTGATTGAAAATTGCAATATCGTGAATTGATAAATCCCATAGCGCATCCACATCAGGCCGGACAGGTCCGAGGTTAGTACGGGTGGCGTAGCCGTAGCGTAAAGGACCAAGGGACTTCGCTGAAAGCACTGATTGTCCTGTTTGCACCACAGGATGAAACAAATACGTGTGGTCGATGAGCAGCTGTCGTTGATGCTGGGCAGCAAGTTTGCACAGCATTTCAGACTCAGATACCTTTAGGGTTAGGGGCTTTTCGGCTAAGACATGCTTGCCATGGATAAGAGCCGTTTTGATAAGACTGTAGTGGGTCCCGGCAGGGGTCGCGATCGCTACTGCGTCAATATCGGATCGCGTCAGAACAGCCTCTGCTGCAGAGGTCAGCTCAGTTGTAGAAGGCAGGTCAAATCTGCTGCGCACTCGTGCTAGCTTATCATCCGTGGTGTCCACAACCGCCACTACATCAATTGTGGGCAGTGCCAGAAAATTTCGCAGTAAATGGCTACCCCATCGCCCTACACCCAACAAAGCTAACCGGATGCGCTCATCTTTTATCATGTCTCTTATGGTCGAAGGTTCTGCCGTGGAGTGTTCCCCGACGACTCCTTTATGTCGGCATCCCCAAAGAGGTTGGGTGCGACTGCGAATTGCCTGAGTGTGCTGCCCTAGTGTGGGAAAGGGTCTTTTTCAGCAGCAGCCTTGGGGGCTGAACATTCAAAAGTGATAACAGCGTCACCTCTGCGTGCTGTAAGCGATATCCCATCTGTTCGTACAGATGACAGGCGCGGCTATTGTCAGCCATGACATGGAGATAAATTTCTCGAAAGCCCCAATCAATGGCTTTGTGTTCCGCAGACTGCAAAAGCTGCCGAGCCACGCCACGTCGCCGATAGTCTTCGCGCACAGCCAAGTTGGAGAGGTAAATCTGCTGGGGATGATTGAAAGCGTACCAGCTGTAGCGGCGACAGGACATTTCGACAGTGCCAACGACAAGGTCGTCGAGGTGAGTTTGACAGCTAGCGATCGCAGCTAGGCAGCGGTAGTGCTTCTGAGCTGCTTGTAAGCGCTGTTTCAGATCTTCGTAGATGCTGAAACGGAGAAGGGGGTAAAAACAGCGTCGCCATCCCAGAGGTGGATAGAAGCTGCCTGCCAAAACATCAGCAAGCTGCGGCAGATCACGGATCTTGGCTGACCGAATATGACAACGCATTGGGCTAGGGGAAATGAGTGAGGGCACTGGAGACCAGATTGGTGAAGTGACCATGGTGTCAATCATTCTGAGAGTGGGCATCCTAACCAGCGGGTGCCTGCTTTAAGCTGAGACACAATCGTCAGTGTAGCGTCCGCAGCTAGAGATCTCATCACACCGCGTCTTGAAATGTGCAAAGTTTATGGGGGACCGTTAGGGACACACCATCCTCAGATCGTCTCAGGCTCCTCAGACCTGCTGCTTAATTCTGAGCTCAGAAACAATAGGCAAGGTGGGACATTGGGAACTCCCCGGACTGACATTAGAAGAAACTGTAGTTTTTGAAGGATTGCTCTATCTTTTGAAAAGCTAGATGTAACTTAATGTGTTGCACAGTCTAAGACATTCGTCCCCCCATGCCCTCCCCTTAGGGCAAGTCGTCATAATGGGGCATACAACAACACCCTTTCCCCCACGGTCGGAGTCGTCCAATCTGGTGCATACGGTTGTCTAAAGTTCAGCGTCGTGAGCAACGAGAAAAGCCAAAGCTTCTGGTCGTCGATGACGAGCCAGACAATCTTGATTTGCTTTATCGGACGTTCTATCGCGAATTCAAGGTTTTAAGAGCCGAAAGTGGGAATATAGCTCTAGAAATTCTGGAGGAACAGCCGGATGTCGCCGTGATCATTTCTGATCAACGGATGCCGGGGATGAGCGGGACTGAATTTCTGCGGCAGACGGCTGTTAAGCACCCCAACATCATTCGGATTATCTTGACTGGCTATACCGATGTCGAGAATCTGGTGGATGCGATTAATGAAGGCAAAGTCTTCAAGTACGTAACGAAGCCTTGGGAAGGCAATGACCTCCGTGCGGTGGTAATGCAAGCGTTGGAAACCCACCAAGTTCTGCGATCGCGCACCGAAGAGCTACAGCGAATTTTGCAGCAGGAGAGCTTGCTCAACGCCATCACTGATACGATTCGTCGAGCGACGAACTCGCAGGAGATGCGACAAACTATTGTCGAAACCATCGGCACACTGATGGACGCCGATATCTGCGCACTGCAGTCTTACGAGGCAGCGGCAGCAGCTGATTGTTCACAATACGTATCCCCCAAGCGCGATCTATCCCTCGAAAGGCTACAGGAGTGCGACTCGCCTCTGGTATGGCAGGTCTCCGAAGTGGTTTCTCTAACGCCAGCTACCATGGCTGAGATACCGGAGCTGGCACCGCAGCTTACGGCTTATCAGTCTTTGGATATTCAATCAACGCTGTTAGTCCCTCTAATGGCGCGGCAGCGGTTAATGGCGGTATTAGCTCTGCATCACTGTGAGGTCGCCCGCAATTGGCAAAGTAGCGAAATGCAGTTGCTGGTGACAACTGCTGATCAGGCGGCTTTAGCGATGTCTCAGGCCATTACCTACGAGCAGGTACAGGCTCTAGCGCGGCGTGAGCATCTGCTCAACACTGTGACCCAGGCGATCCGATCGAGTCTCGAACCGCAGGCTATCTTTGCCGCAATTACTCAAGAATTAGGCGAAGCCCTTGCTGTCGATAGCTGTGTCCTGTCTCTGTGGACCGCAGCTGATAGCTACATGCAGTGTGTCGGGCTGTATGAAGGTGGCAGTCATAATACGGCTCCTGCTGAACATTCGGCACCTCCTGCCTCAGAGGACTGTTGGGGCAAGGAAGAGCTGCCGCTTCCACAGTCGCAGGTTCCTATCAGCAGCAATCCGGTTTTGCAGCGACTGTTGGCGACTCAGGAACTCATCGCGATTGATGACCTGACTGAGCATCCTGAGATGTCTGTGCAGGATCGCCCCTTTCACTCGACTGCGCGATCGCTACTTGTCGTTCCACTGATTACTGAAGGCCAGATTATTGGCAGCATTTCACTGCGGCACATTCACCAGCCGCATATCTGGAATAGTGATGAGATTGCCATTGCCAAGGCTGTCGCTGTACAAGCCGCGATCGCCGTGCAACAGTCACGCCTGTATCAGACCACTCGGGAGCAGGCAGAGCAGCTCATGGTTCTGGACCGGCAGAAGACTGAGTTTTTCCAAAACATCTCGCACGAATTCCGGACACCGCTGACATTGATGCTGGGTCCCCTAGAAGCGGCTGTGGACCAAAAGCAAGGGCTGAATTACGAGCAGTCTACGGTGGCGTTGCGAAATGCTCGCCGTCTGCTGCGTCTGGTAAATCAACTCTTGGATCTGCAGCGCTTAGATGCAGGCCGTATGCAGCCTACGTTCCGACCGGTTACCCCGAAGGCTTTTGTGGATGAGGTTGTGACTGCCTTTCGTCCCTACTGCGATCGCAAAGGGCTGTTCCTGGATACTCAATTGCATGCCTGTCCGACGGTCTATCTCGATTTAGAAAAGTTTGACAAAGTTTTGTACAACTTGCTGTCAAATGCGGTCAAGTTTACGCCTAAAGGAGGCACGATTACGGTCACCTTATCTTCCGAAGGGGATCAATGTATTCTTACGGTGCAAGATACAGGTATTGGCATTCGGGAAGACCAACTGCCTTATCTGTTCCAGCGCTTCCAACAGGCGGATGGCTCAACGAATCGGCATTATGAAGGAACTGGTTTAGGGCTAGCGCTAGTGAAAGAGCTGGTGACATTACATCATGGCGATATTACGGTGGCGTCTACCTATGGCGTTGGCACTGCTTTCCGCATCACAATTCCCGCTGGGCGCAATCACCTACCCAATGATCAGGTACTAGAGAATACAGCCCGGGCCGAGACCAGCCGCGCTGCGATTGAACTAGCTGACATTACGGCCACAGATAATACCTGGAAGCCGGCAGTAGCAGAATCATCTGCCGCAGCTGATCCATCGGCCCGTTACATCTTAGTTGTGGATGATAACAGCGATTTGCGGGCCTACATCTCACATGTCCTACAGCACCAAAATTATCACGTACGCACAGCTCGTAATGGCGAGGCAGCTTTGGAGATGCTGCAGACCTATACACCTGACCTCATCTTGACCGACTTGATGATGCCCGGTATGTCGGGCCTGGAATTGGTTCAGCACGTGCGCCAGGATGACCGGCTCAGCAGTACTCCAGTAGTGCTATTGACAGCTAAAGTAGATGATGAGACTCGTATTGAAGGAGTCGAGCAGGGAGCTGATGCCTATCTTGGCAAGCCCTTCAACGATCGCGAACTGCTGGCAGAAGTACGGAATCTGCTCGCACTGAAAGCCAACGAACGGCGTGTAGCAGAACTTAATCAATATCTGACGGAATCTGTCTTGCGGCGATTTTTGCCCAAGTCCCTGGTGAGCAAAGCCGCTGCCGGTGAACTGCAGCTTGATCTGAAACCAGAACCGCGCGTCATCACTGTGCTATTTGCGGATATTGTGGGCTTTACGCCCTTGTCAAATCAGTTAGGGTCGCGTCGGATTGCCCAGCTATTGAACGATTATCTGGCGGTCATTACCGATGCTATTTTTGCTAACGGCGGCACGGTCGATAAGTTCATTGGTGATGGCGTCATGGCTTTGTTTGGAGCCCCGGAGTATTTGCCACCAGCCCAACAGATTAAGCAGGCGCTAGCTGCTGTCAATCAGCTGCATAAGGCCTTGGCCGACCTGAACCAGCGGTGGCAAAGTCAAGGCATCCAGGCATTGCGCGTCCGCTGCGGGCTGCATCAGGGCGACGCTGTCGTAGGGATGTTTGGGGGCACTGTCCGGTCTGATTACACCGCGATCGGTCCTTGCGTTAACATCGCTTCGCGGCTTCAGGAAGTGGCCGAACCCGACGGTTTGCTGGTGTCCTGGGAGTTAGCACGGCATCTCCCTGAAGAGATGATTTTAGAAACTCGCGATATTTTACTGCGGGGATTAACGACCCCCATACGGGCTTGTCACATTCGTCTGAACCCAGGCTAGTTTCTGACGCTAAGCTAGAGTCAAGTTTTTGACATGTTTGTGCCTGTGTGGTCTGACGCCCCTCGAACGCCGCGATACGTGTGGTCTGTTAGTGCGATCGCAGCCACCGCTCTGCATGCGGGCGGTCTGTGGTGGGCGCGAACCTATTGGCAAAGCAGCCGCGATGTTATTACGCCAGCTGCGATCGCAGTCATTGCCATCTCTGAATCAGAAGTAGGGGCGATCGCGATTCCTCCAGACGCTACGGATAATCCCTTGACAGCGCCTAACATCCCCCAGTCAGCTGCTCCCAATACACCGCCGGAGCCACTGCCAGCCAGCAATACTACATCGGCTCCGGCCATATCCCAACCACCACCTTCTGGAACAGTAGAATCCCCTAACCCCGATCCGTTTACGCCCGCCGAACCTGCGCCTGTATTACCTCAGCCAGAGCCCAGTTCGCCTTCGCCTGCACCGTCTCAGATAACCCCTCCCCCGCCTTCCCCAGCGACACAATCTCCTTCTCCCAATACATCCCCGTCACCATCGCCTACGTCACCTCCAACAGACCCTAAACCGCCCTCCCCTTCACCTCCCGAAACGCCTGATTCAAGACCGCGTTTGTTTCCTTCACTGCGGCTTGAGCCTATCCCCCCTGAATATCGTGCTGACTCGCCCGACGCTTTTCCCCAGGAGCCCTCTGGTTGGCAACAGTCGGTCATTGCGTTAATCGAGAATTCTGCCTGTTATGCCAGTCTGCCGTCTGCTGCTTCCTCTCAAGAAATCATCTTTCGGCTAACAGTTGAGGAGGATGGGCGTATCTCAAATGTTGGTCTCTGGAGCAGCAGCAATGAGCAAATTGGTGATGATTTAGCGAAATGCCTGAATAGCGCCTCTCTAAAAGCCCAAATTCCGCCTCTAATAGCCGCTACCGTAAATAATGACCCGATCCCAACAGACTTGATGCTACTGACGCTGCAGCTCAGTTTTCGCAATTAGAAGCCTGACTTTGAGGCAAGGCTAACGCTTGAATGCGGCGGACGAAAATCTCTGAAAAAATCATGAAGAGTTGTGCCTCATGCACACACAGCCGCTGAGGGAGTTTTTAAGATCCCCGTGTGACTCCATTAGGAATTCTCCGTGTCTCTGAAGCTTGTCATCGGCAACAAAAATTACTCCTCTTGGTCCTTGAGGGCATGGCTGTATCTCAAAGAAAGTCAACTGCCGTTTGAGGAGGTGCGGCTGTCGATGTTTACGGACCAGTGGAAGCAGGAGATCGGCAAATATACGCCTGCAGGACGGGTACCGGTGTTGCTGGATGACGCGATCACGGTTTGGGATTCACTCGCCATTATGGACTATGTGCGCGAACACTATCCAGGTAGCGTGGGATGGCCCAGCGATCGCACCTGTAGTGCCCATATGCGCTCTATTGCGGCAGAAATGCACTCTGGTTTTTTGGCTATTCGAGAGGAGCTACCGCAGAATATTCGGATGCGTCAGCAGCGATCGCGAGATGACTTTTCAAGCGCCGCCCAAACCCAAATTGATCGGGTCGAAATGCTCTGGCGAGACTGCTACGAGAAGTATGGAGGTCCTTGGCTTTGCAGTGAATTCTCAATTGCTGATGTCATGTATGCCCCCGTTGCACTGCGGTTCGTAACCTACGGAATTCAACTTATGCCAGTAGCCCAACAATTCGTAGAAGCCGTACAGGCACTAGAATCAGTCCAAACTTGGGTACAGGACTCGGCGTCTGAAGTAGAAAATCTGTCGTTTATCGACGCTCTGGCACCGGTAAGCGACACGCCCCTGTCGTTTGGTTGAGGGGGAACAGGGAATAGGAAACAGCGTGGGCTAGATTAGCTGCACACCCCATACTTACTGGCCTCGCCATCGAAGGGCGCATGGCTTGTGTTCCTAAAGTCTCCATTTGTTTTGAATAGACTCTATTGAATATTGAATGCAGATTTGATATCCCTTCCCACTCCGTCTGCTTAAGCTTTATTTCATGGGTAAATAAGCGCTCTGCAGTATGCGATCCTAATCAGTACTTACACAAACTAATGTTTCAATACCCTAAGAAAAATGGCAGATCAAAATCAGCCAACGGTGATCGTAACAGGAGCTTCCTCGGGTGTGGGGCTCTATGCAGCAAAAGCACTTGCTAAGCGAGGTGTGCCCGTTGTGATGGCTTGTCGCAATCTGGACAAGGCAGAAAAAGCGGCTCAAGAAGTCGGTATGCAACCTGGGCAATACAGCGTCAGCCATCTTGATTTGGCAAGTCTAGATAGCGTCCGTCAATTCGTCCAAACATTCCGCGAAAGTGGCCAAACACTTCGTACCCTGGTGTGCAACGCAGCCGTCTATTTGCCGCTGTTGAAAGAGCCACAGTGGAGCGATGATGGTTATGAAATCAGCGTAGCAACCAATCATCTAGGGCACTTTCTCCTTTGCGAACTGATGTTAGAAGACCTAAAGCAGTCGTCTGCAGCAGATAAGCGCCTCATCATCCTAGGGACGGTGACGGCTAACCGCAAAGAACTTGGCGGCAAGATCCCAATTCCAGCTCCGCCTGACTTGGGCAACTTAGAAGGCTTTGCTAAAGGATTCAAAGCTCCGATCGCGATGATTGACGGCAAGGAATTCAAGTCAGGCAAGGCTTATAAGGACAGCAAACTCTGCAATATGCTGACAATTCGTGAACTACATCGCCGTTACCACGACAGCACGGGCATTATCTTTAATTCGCTATACCCTGGCTGTGTAGCGGATACCCCCCTCTTCCGCAATCACTTCGCGCTCTTCCGCATTATCTTCCCGTGGTTCCAAAAAAACGTCACAAAAGGGTACGTTTCGCAGGAGCTTGCCGGCGAACGAGTGGCAGCAGTGGCGGTTGATCCAGATTACAAAGAGTCGGGTGTCCACTGGAGTTGGGGCAATCGTCAAAAGCAGGGGCGAGAGGCTTTCGTCCAAGAATTATCGGCTGAAGGCAGCGATGACGATAAAGCTAAGCGTCTCTGGGAACTGAGTGAAAAGCTCGTAGGCGTTGCGTGAATTGTAAGCACTCAGGGTTCGTCGTTTTGTCCTAACGGACTTTGTGGCGGCTCTACTATGCCCCAGCTCAATTGGTTAAGGGGATTTCCAGGAATAAAAATACCGGGCTGCGGTGCATCGCGCTCCGCTAATGACACCCTACAGTTGGTAAATTCTTTCCTGGAAATCCCCTAAGGTGCGCTGGCTACGCCGAGCACACCCGATTATTCAAGGGGCGTGGAAATCGCAGGCTATTTATCGGCAAATCCCTTAGATCCATACGTCTTTACGAACCTGGGTATTTGCCGCCTTGATGATGTCTGCCAGTCTGTTGAAAGATCCAAAGCTTGGCAAGGTTCAATCAAACAAAAATAGGGCGCCACCAGGCGCCCTCTAATAACCATGACGGTTAAAACTTCAGTGTGAACAGAGCCGGATGAATTGGACTAGAGGCTCATGCCTTCGGCAGCCTGTACTCGCTCGACCTGTTTCTTCTTGAGTACCAACATGACCTGAGTCAACATTACAGCAGCCAGGAACGCAATCAGTCCCTTCACGCGATTGGGACTCTGCAGAACAATCTCGGTATCCATTTGTCCAAAACCACCGACGTTAGGATTAGTCGTGATAGCGCTGCCTGCTGTAACAGCATCGCCTTCGGCAACAGTCATTTCAGGACCCGGAGGAACTGCAACAACCACAGCATCCCCAGAGTCAGGCTGGATTGTGACGTCGTAGCCGCCTGCATCAGCAGGAGAAATGCTGGTAATGGTTCCAGTAGCACTAGCGTTCACAACCGTGTTGTTACTATTTTCCCCAGTGGGGTAGACTTGGCCACGGCCACGATTACCACCAACGTGAACTGCGTACTTACCAAACTTGATATTTCTGTTCTGACCGGGATCGGGGGCTAGCACCGGGAACACGATCTCCTGGTATTGCTCACCCGGCAAAGGACCCACGATAACGATATTCTCTTTGTCTTCAGCGTAGGACTGGAAGTATGTGCTGCCGACTTCTTCCTTCATCTCCTCAGGAATTTGGTCGGGAGAGGCAATCTTGAAGCCCTCCGGTAGCATCAGTACCGCACCAACATTCAGCCCAGCCTTGCTACCATCACCCAAAACCTGTTGAGTATCGAGATCATAGGGGATTTCGACAACAGCTTTGAATACAGAGCCCGGTAGGACGGACTGAGGAACTTCAACCTTAGTTGGCTTCTCTGCTAAGTGGCAGTTCGCACAGACAATACGACCAGTGGCTTCGCGCGGCGATTCATAATTCTGCTGAGCCCAGAAAGGGTATGCCTGGGCTGGTTGAGGCATGATCATGCTGCCTGTCAGAATCAAGGCAGCGGCTGCGATCGCTACAGATAAACGCGCTGCAAATTGTGACCAGGATGCCAGCATCAGGGGAAAACAGCTTTTCACAACTCGGGTCTTCATTGGGATGTTATCTACCCACATCTATATAGAACAACACAGCATTAGGAGCTTGCTGAAATCAGCTTGCAGACAAATAGGACTAAGTCCACCAAGGAGATTCGTCGGTACGGAAATCAGTTTCTGTCCAGGGCGACAAAGAGACCTTGTCATCTTCTGTGATGTCAGCGTGAGCGAGTGCCAAAGATAGCGGTGCCGGACCCCGGACCACCTTGCCAGTTGCGTCGTATTGAGAACCATGGCAAGGACACATGAACTTATTCTCATTAGCGTTCCAAGGTACAACACAGCCTAAGTGAGTGCACACAGAGTTGATGCCGTACTTCTCCAGGGTGCCGTCTTCCTTAACCACCAGATAAGTAGGATCACCTTTGAGCCCTTGAGCCAGAACGCGCTCGCCAGAGGTGTGGTTGGCCAAGAACTGACTCGCAACCACATCCATACCCAGAGAATCCTTGGCAATGGTGCCGCCACCGGCTGCCCCACTAGCTGGTGGGATAAAGTAACGAACGACGGGGTACAACATGCCAGCAACTGTGCCAGTTGCTGCCCCGAAGGTTAGAAGATTCATAAATTGACGACGTCCTAAGTTAGGCACGTCCGACATTCCAGAAGCTTGAGTCATATTCCAGGATGAACTTATTTAATACAGACCGCTGCAAACAAACTTAGGGAGGTCAAACAGATCTAAAACCTGCCTAACCAGACCCTGCAGGCACCTATGAGTTCTAAGTACCCAATGGGCTACAGTCCCTAAATCGCATTCGATGAAGAAGGGTCAACATACCACTAAGTATTATTGCACTGCCATGTGGCCCAATCGCATTGCCCATAGCCCACGCAGCCTTTTGCGAGAGAAAAACTGCGCTTAGTGATGTATTAATGCACGTTAATGGTTGCCAAAAAAGTCGTCTGCTCCTCTCAAGAAAATCGCTCAATGCCTTGTGGAACAACATGTTCTCCCTTTGGAGGGAGTAACCAACTGTGACTGTGGTAGCGTGCAACTGAATTGTGAAAAACGATGTTAAGAAATATTGCTAGATGCCATATTGGAGGGAAGCGCCCATGACTGGCCAAGAATTGCACGAGCTCATCGTGTCTAAGTGGGGATATTCCTTCGATGTCCAGTTTCGACGTCTTCAAGACAAGGTCTTTTTGCAGGTTATGTGGCGGTACTTAGAACAGGTATCGTTTCCCCTGTCAGAAGAGGAGTATCTGACGCATTTGAATGAGATTGCAACTTACTTGGTGGGATGGGGCCAGGCAGAACACGTTCGGCAGGTGATTGCTGATACCCGCGATCGCCCTCGCTTGGGAAAAGCTGTCAGCATTCCTCTGGATCTAGGCGAGCGTAGTTCTGAATGGTTACTAGATGATTTCTGAGCAATACGTTCCAGTACTGCAAACTATTGATACCTGAAGTACGGATACCTTGGTTAGCGATGCCTACTGTCAAATGACTAATTGTGCGTGTTGTGATCAGCAAACCTTGGTTCAGTCTCTTAAGACAATGGCAATCTTTGCTTAATCTTTCGATTACTTAGGAAGGAACTTCTACATCTTTTGTGTAAAGAGCTATTTGCTTTTGATAAGTGACATGTGGGGGCCTGCGGCACGGGTTAGGATTAAGAAGCCTTAAAGTGACATGATGCTTCTGTGAATTTCTGACAAGGTTTCCCATTAGTGCACAAGCGATCGCTGTGATTTTTAAGCGCTGGTAGATAGGAATAATTGCTCAGTAAAGATTAAACAAGTGAGTGTTAGCATTGCCATGACGATTTCAGGCCTTGGGGGACTGCTGTGATCCGTTCTGTCACTTTGCCGCTTCAGGCAACGCTACCAACCCTCAGTGACAACAGTCGACTGAAATTGTTCTCCGGATCGGCGAATGTACACCTCTCACGCGAGGTGGCTCGCTATCTTGGTATTGATCTAGGTCCGATGGTTCGCAAGCGATTTGCCGATGGCGAGCTATATGTCCAAATTCAGGAATCAATTCGAGGTTGCGACGTTTATCTTGTGCAACCTACTTGCCAGCCGGTAAACGATCATTTGATGGAACTTCTGATTATGATCGATGCCTGTCGTCGGGCTTCGGCGCGTCAGATTACGGCGGTAATTCCTTACTATGGCTACGCCAGGGCTGATCGCAAAACAGCTGGGCGAGAGTCGATTACGGCTAAGCTGGTGGCTAACCTGATGACTAAAGGCGGTGCTAATCGAGTCTTGGCGATGGATTTGCATTCGGCTCAGATCCAGGGCTATTTCGATATTCCTTGTGATCATGTGTACGGCTCCCCTGTTCTGATTGACTACATTGCCAGTAAGAATATTTCGGATTTGGTGGTAGTTTCCCCTGATGTGGGTGGGGTCGCTCGGGCCCGAGCCTTTGCTAAGAAGTTGAACGACGCTCCCCTAGCTATCATCGATAAGCGACGACAGGCTCATAACGTCGCTGAAGTGATGAATCTAATCGGCGACGTTCAGGGCAAAACGGCAGTGCTAGTCGATGACATGATTGACACCGCTGGCACTATCTGCGAGGGAGGACGGTTGCTCAGGCGTGAAGGAGCTGAGCAGGTCTATGCCTGTGCAACCCACCCTGTATTTTCGCCACCTGCTAGCGATCGCCTCTCTAGTGGCATTTTTGAAGAAGTGATCGTTACGAACACGATTCCAGTCTCCGAAGAGCGTCGATTTGAACAGCTGACAACGTTGTCGGTGGCTAATCTTTTGGGCGAAGCAATTTGGCGCATTCACGAAGAAAGCTCTGTCAGCAGCATGTTCCGATGATATGTAGTTGAGACGCGATTAATCGCGTCTCAACAAGCTCGATTAATCGCGTCTCAACTACATGTCGGTATCGGCAATAAAATCGGGTCGATACTGCTTAGGGATAGGCCAATCGAGATTTTCGCCACCAATAATCAGCGTTTCGATCGCGACATATTCTTTGCTGAATTGCTCTAAAGCATTAACGAGAATGTCAAGGGCAATAGCATCGGTTGTTCCTAGGTCAAACCAGCAGCGAGCCCAAGTTCCCTGGTATTCAACTTCGCCCATATTATGCATTAGAGAGACGAGTGATTCTCCCGCTTGAGGTTCGGTGTAGTTCATGTAGCTAATTTCCAAACCTGTTTCCTGAACCTGCAGGTTCTCAGCATTGAACCCCCCCAGCTTGCCCAGAAAAAACCAAGAGTTGAAAATCTCATCAACGTACTGCTGTTCCATCGCTGAGGGAATAGTTGCGAAGTTTAGCCAAATCCACAGGTTGAAAAAATCACATTCCCGAAATTGCACTTTCATGGTGGTAATTTTGCAGTTCTGTTAAGTCGTGAGCTGGATACTGGTGGGCGTAAACTGAGTAACCCAAACACCCAAGTCTGGGTCGGAAATCTGCGATCGCAATCGTTCCGCAATTGCCTCTGCCTGTGTTTGACTAGCCGCGAGGGTAAATATAGTTGGGCCAGAACCAGACATCAAAGTTCCCAATCCACCACATCCTGCCAGGGTATCTTTGAGGGCCTTAACCTTAGGATGGGCTGGCAATACAGCTTTCTCTAGATCGTTGTGTAAGTGTTTGCCGATGCCTTGTTGGTCTTGTTTGGCCAGTTCAGCCATCATCGGTCGCGATCGCACTGAGTCCTGGCGACTTGGCCCCTCAGCCGTGATATCAGTGTAGGTTGAAGCAAACTGCTCGCGGTAAGTCTGATAAGCCCATGGGGTTGAGACTGCAAGGTCCTGATACTTTGCTAAAACCGCATATAAGGTATCGACACTGTGTAACGAATCAATTTGTTCGCCACGCCCGGTGGCGATGGCCGTCCCTCCCACTACACAAAACGGCACATCCGATCCTATTTCAGCCCCTAGAACTTGGAGTTCTCCCTGCGTTAATCCCAACTCCCATAGCAGGTCAAGCCCGACCAGCGTAGCTGCGGCATTGGTCGATCCACCCGCAAGTCCTGCACCTATCGGAATCTGTTTCTCGAGCGTAATCTCCACGCCACCACGAGGTCTAACCACATCCGGAAATTTTGCCTGCAATAGGGCTGCGGCCTTATAGATAAGATTTTCAGAGCCTGTAGGAACCCGGGGATGATCACATCGGATGCGAATCTCAGGCGTAGGCAGACTTCGAACAGTGACGCGATCCGCTAAGCTGATGCTCTGCATAATCATCACCAGTTCGTGATAACCGTCTGGGCGATCGCCGATGACTTCGAGATAAAGGTTGATTTTGGCCGCAGCCGATAGAGAATATAAGCGCATTACGGTTGAAATTACTGCCCCTGCATAGAATCTTGCTGACGCCCTTCCAGCATCTTATTACTCAACGTCACCCAATTTGTCACGCCGAGGTCTTCAGCTCGCACGTTTGCTGGAATATCCAGTTCCTGGAAGAGATCCAGCAAGTTAGCTCGATCAATCACACTCGCGAGATTGTTGCGAAGCATTTTGCGCTTGCTAGCTAATCCAAGCTTGACGAGTTGTTGAAGGAAGCGGGGATCTCGCGCCTGCAGGGGAAAGGGGCGCGGACGGAGACGAATCACAGCTGAAAAAACTTTAGGTGGTGGCTTGAATGCCGTGGGCGGCACCTCACAAATAATGTCGCAGTCTGCCAAGTATTGCACGTTCACCGACAGTCCGCTGAACGTTTTTGATCCGGGTGCAGCTGCTAAGCGGGCAGCAATTTCCTGCTGCACTAGCAATACGATGGCATCGAACGGGGCTAGGTTCGGCTGTGCTAATGTCCCCAAAAGCTTTTCCAGAATTGGCCCCGTGATGTAGTAAGGAATGTTGGCAACAACCTTGTTCGGCGCTTGAAAATCAGGATGTTTCTTCAAAGCGGCTGCTAAATCCAGCTGTAAAATATCGCCTTGCAAAAGCAAGAAGGTGTTTACTTCTGCAAACTGCTGCTCTAGTTTGCGGCAGAGATCGTGGTCGATTTCTATCGCTACTACAGCGGCAGCCTTGTCCAGAAGCCTTCGAGTCAGGATGCCAGTGCCAGGACCGATTTCCAAAACACGATCGCGGTCAATTAGCTCAGCGGCAGTTACGATGTCACCGAGAACTGTTTTGCTTTGCAGCCAGTGCTGGCCAAATCGTTTGCGTGGTCTGGCTGAAAACGTCACGCGGTTGGAATCTCCAGTTAGCTTTGAACGCGACACATCATCTCACATATTCCATTTAGCTCGTCGCCATCGCTTGGTCTTCAGGACTGCTGCCATTACTGCTCGTTACAGAAGATTGATCCGTTCGGCTGAGATAAAGCAGTTGAGTTGGGTAAGCGAACTCGATATTTTGCGCCTCGAATGCGGCTCTAATCGCCAAATTGATCTGTTGCTGAGCATTCATGTATGCCGTGTAGTCGCTAGTTTCAACGTAATAGACGACTTCGTAGTTCAAACTAAAGTCGCCGAAAGATAAGAAGTGAGCTCGATCAAAGGTGACGCCTTCTGTTTCCTCAATGATGGATTGAATAATACCGGGAATCGCCTCTGTCTTATTCTGCGCTGTATCGTAGATGACACCGAGGGTAAATACAATCCGGCGACGTCGCATGCGACGAAAATTTTGGATCCGAGAGCTCGTCAGGTCTGTGTTGGAGGCAACCAGTTCCTCACCATCGATGCTGCGGAGTCGAGTTGTCTTGATGCCAATGTGTTCAACTGTGCCAACCAGATCACCCACAATCAAAAAGTCGCCAATTTCAAAGGGGCGATCAAACAGAATTGAGAAATAGCTAAATAGATCGGCCAGGACGCCCTGAGATGCCAACGCTACTGCAACGCCGCCGATGCCTAGGCTGGTCACGACAGCAGAAATGTCGAAGCCCAGATTATCCAATAGAAATATAAGCCCGATCGCCCACACCACAATCTTGATCGCAGGGATGATAGCATTCAAACTCTGTTCTAACGTGGCATCCCCGCGGCGAGTTACCCAATAAACTCGCACCGCATATTCGACCAAGGAACCTGTGAGCTGGACGCCGAGTAACGTTGCCAAGACGATACAAAGGACATCAACAGAATCGCTCAAGATAGCGTGCAGTCGGAGGTCGCCAACACTGATGTAGAAGCTGCCAAGGTAAAGCAGATAGACGGTAGGCCGCTCAATTAAGCGCAAGAGTCGATCATCTAAATCAGTAGTGCTGTACTGGGTTAACCGTTTGAGGCGACCAATCACGACAATACGGATCAAGTTTGTCAGCAGGATGCCCCCAATCAGAATCGCGATCGCCAGCAAATAGTCAGCAATGGTGTTTCCTAAAACTGTTTCTTCAAGAAGCTCTACGGGCATTCTTAGCGCCTCCGACCAATCATGTTCAAGCTTTTAACAGGATGCATAAGCCAAAAACGCTGTTGCTCCAGCAAGTGTTCACGCTTTAGCCCACTGTTGACATCTACCGTAAGTGTCGACTTCATCAGTCAGATTATTCTGTCTCACGGTAGAGGACATAACGACTCTAAACTTTTGGCTCCTACAAACTTCGCTCGCTAGCTGGCTATCTAGATGCACAGCCACATCAGGGTGGTTTGCTGTCCCTTTTAGTCGAAGGGGCTAGTACATCATGGCGGAAACATGCTCACCCTGCAAAATGTTGAGAAAGCTTATCTGCCTTAGTTTTAAATTTTGCATTTTGAATTTTGAATTCCGCGTAGCGGTACTAGTTACCAGCTCCGTTGTTTTGTAAATTCCCTTCTAAGGCAGCGGCGACCACGTAATGATTCTCATCTTGGCGCAGGACTGCTAGCAAGCGTTTAGCTTCCGGGCTGTGGGAAAGACTAAGCGTTGTGGCTGAACGCCAGCGATCGCGCCAGTTTGCGGCGGTAGCTGTCGGCGCCAGCAATGCCAAGGCTTCGGCCTCCCACGGACTGTTCATCAGCGGACCCAACGCTAAAATTGCGGTTTCTCTTACCGTTTGGGTTGCGTCTTCTAGTCCTGCTCGGGCTACTGTTAGGAGCACATCTCCGTGTTCAGCCTCCATCAGAATCGACAGAATCGATTGGCGCAGCAGCCAATGGGCGTTACAGAGAAATAAATCCTGTAAGAGCGGTAATGAAGCTGGGCCAAACTCAAACAGCGAATTTGCCGCTTCTGCCAACACATTGGCGTCTTGTTCTTGCGTCAGCACCTGCTTTAAGATTTGAAGCGCTTCATCGGTGCGATGACTGCCTAGCCCCATCATGGCTAAACGTCGGGTCTGGAAGTTGGCTGCTTGAGTAAGCCGCTGCAGAACCGGAACCGCTTTCTCTGGGGGCATTTGAGCGAGCTCGTCCAAGGCTATACGACTCTCATTGATAGAGCCGTCGCGTAGCATAGACTCTAATTGATTTAGACGATCAGCATTGTTCATGGGTTATCGCGTCCTGATGCACCTTCTGCCGCGTATCTTTGCTGTTGCTGAGGCTAGTTTTCTATTCCGTCGCTCCCGCACGCATTAATAGCTCGACGGCTCGATTAGCCCGAAAAGATTTGCGCGCCTCACTCAAAGCAGTGTCGCCCCAGCGGTTTTGGGGCCGAAAATCAGCACCATGATTCAGCAAAAGGGCCATGATTTCGAGGCTACCTTGGGCTGCTGCCATCATCAAGGGTGTCCACCCCCCAATATTGGCCGTATTTACAGTTGCTCCGTGCGTAATCAGAGCTTGTACCGTGTAAAGCTGACCGCGTTCTACTGCCAAATAGAGCGCTGTATCTCCGATTTTGTTAGTGGCGTTGACTTCAGCTCCCATCTGGATCAGTCGCTCGACGAGGTCGGTTTGACCGTTGCGAGCCATCATCATCAGTACCGTTTCTTCATAAGGATTGCGATTGCTAATGTCAGCCCCCTGATCAAGTAAGAGGGATACGATTTGGCGACGATCGCCCTCAGCGGCAAAGATCAACGCGGTATAACCACTAGCATTTTTGGCCTCTACTTCGGCACCGCAGGACAAGAGCAGTTCAGCAATCTCAAGATGCCCTTCAGCGGTAGCCCACATCAGCGCCGTATTTTGAATCTGATTAGAAGGATCGCCACCACGAGCGTTAACATTCACGCCCTCGGCGAGCCCTTGCTTAACCGCAACAATATCCCCTCGAATGACCGCGAAGGTAAAGTCCCGTTCTGTTAACGGCATGGTTAGTCACCCTTCAATTCGACCTTAAAAACCGTGTCATGAGGACGCTGAGAAATGGTCGTTGCCCAGGCAATTTGCTGCAAAAAGGCTGCACCGTCTGGCGTTTCAACGACATCGACCCCCCACTCGCCGGGCTGCAATGCCTCGGGAGAGCTGCTCGTCGTCGGCGTGGATTTCAGCCCGCCCAGAACTAAAATGTTGGGAACGAGGCCTGCTTGATGCTGCGATCGCCGCTTTGCCATCAGAGCCTTGGCACACAAATCACCAATCTGCGCTGGTGAGAAGGTATTGGCAGGAAAGCGGATTTCAACAATCCAGTGAGGATGGCTGACCTGCCGACACTGAATCTGAGCGTCATGGCTCAAACCTGCTCGAAAAACTTCAGTAAAGGCTTCGCGGTTAAGGGGCGGAAAATCGTCAGGCGAGACATCAAAGTTGTGAGAAAGCAGCATTCGCCCGACTGTAGAAGTACCCAAGGACATGTACCTCGAAGCGAGTTTGCCTTTCTAGACTACCACCTGTGAGAATGCCATATCTTTCTGAATCTGCTTGACTTCTACGAGCAAATCGACAATCTTCTGATTGGCTGAAAAGTTAAGGCGTATTCCTGCGGTAGGAACCGAATCAAATCTGGCCCGATTGTGCTTGCTAGATGAGGCAGAAAGAGTTCCAGAAATTCGATGAAGAAAGTAGAAAGAAGATAAGCGTCCCTTGAGCGGAGTCGTGCCCACAACATTATCCGCGAAATTCAATAGCGGCCTCCCGAAAGAAGCCGCTATGAGAAATATATAAAGGGCAAGCTTTATAGGCTGCTTGCGTTGTTATGTCTCCAGTGTGTCGCAGGGGCATGTTTTGCGATAGCGGAGATCCCCCCTTCTTTTTCCGCAAGATACTACGTACTCCCTTAAGGTTTTATTCGGTTTTGCTTTGGCAGTTTGAGGTTGGCTATCTTTGTCGACTAGAGCCGATGAGGCTGTATGCCGGGTTCGAAGCCTTATATGGGGGTGCTCGTATACCTTTGACGCAACCCAAACGAAGCTATGTGGAAATCGCGCTGCGATCGCCAATGGTCAAGACACAGCAGATGTCGCTTTAGCAACTCAGTTTGGCTCTCTAGCTTTAATTGAAATGAAGGTGTCGGTTCAGACATATGAACCCTTCGATGGTTAACGCAGGCAATAGCAAACTAGAATAAAGGGGACAAGCGCAATGACGCCGAATCTTTGAATCCAGGGACTGACCAGTTTTCGGCGGTATCAGAAACCTGCTGCATTGTTTACGTCATGGTTCTTCCTGTGGCCAGGTTAATTTCCATCTCTGTGCTGTTGTCCCCAAGATCTTCCGCCCATTTCATTTAAAGCTACTTGAGACATCTGGAAGAAGTTCCAAGCGGTCCTAACAATTTTGGGCATACAAAAGCTGGTTGTACGTTTTGATGGGTGAGAACAGATAACCCCAGTTTTTGATGTGTGATTGGTGAGTTGATGGCCCATTAATCCTAGACTTTGCAACACCTTTGCCGCTGACTATGGCTTTGGCTTCTGAACCTCTCAATAAGATATCCAACAGGCATTTAAGACAAAGGCCCTATGCAAAACACGAAATCTTCTGACGCTGTACACGCCTACTTGAAGTCTATTGGTCGAGTCCCCCTCCTAACCCACGAAGAAGAGATTACTTACGGTAAGCAGGTTCAGGCTATGATGCCGTTCCAGGGCATTCGAGAAGAGCTGAAAGAAGAATTAGGGCACGAGCCTGCCTGGGAAATATGGGCTGAACGGACTGACATCAGTGTTGATAACCTGAAAGCAGTAATTTCTGCAGGTGAGCGCGCTAAGCGCAAGATGATCGCGGCCAATCTTCGCTTGGTTGTTTCGATAGCGAAAAAGTATACCCAGCGCAACCTCGATTTTTTGGACATTGTCCAAGAAGGAACCATTGGGTTAAATCGAGGGGTAGAAAAGTTTGATCCGGCTCAAGGTTATCGGCTTAGCACTTATGCCTACTGGTGGATTCGACAAGCTATGACCCGGGCGGTTGCCCAGCAGAGCCGTATTATCCGTCTTCCTATCCACATCACAGAAACCCTCAACAAGATTAAAAAAACACAGCGTGAACTTGCTCAAAATTTAGGGCGTACAGCCTTGCTCGAAGAAGTCGCAGAGCATCTAGGTCTTACCCCTGAGCGGGTGCGGGATTGCTTGAGCCATGGTCGTAATCCTCTTTCCTTAGAAATGCGAGTTGGGGAAAACAACAATACCGAGCTTACAGAATTGCTAGAGTCTAACGGCGAATCGCCGGAAGATTTTACAACCCAGAGTTTTCTCCGGTCTGATCTAGAAAGCTTGATGGACATCCTCAAACCCCGACAACGAGAAGTTCTTGCTTTGCGATTTGGCTTGCAAGATGGCAAAGCACTTTCCTTGGCAGAGATAGGTAAGCTTTTGAATATCAGCCGTGAGCGGGTTCGGCAACTTGAGCATCAAGCGCTTAGGAAACTGAGATGTCATCGCAATGAATTACAAGCGTATTTAGCGATGGAATAAATCATTCATTAGTGCTGAATTGAAGCGACAGAAGATCACCCACTTCTAACGTTATACATAAACAGGCTATAGATGCGGTCAATTAGGGAAAAAGGGTGTTCTAGTGACTTCTCTAGATCTATCTTATGCTGAGCTCTTTTCTCTCTAAAAGTTTTGATTCTGAAGTTTTGATTCCAATGAAGCATGAGTGACCTTAAACAATCACACCCCAAGAAAGGTTATTTAAGAACGTGTTATACTCCGCAAAAAGAAGCAATTCAAGCGTGGCGATAAGGGAGATTCCGAATGCTTAAAGTGTTAGTAATGGGAGGAGACGAAGAGCCAGATTTTCCTCTCTTATTCAACCTTGGTGATGTTCAGCAGTAGCAGCCTCAGCAACAGTTTCTTGTTTGGTGATTCACGACCGTATCGATAGGAAATGTTTTTAATGCCAAATTCAACAATTACAGTCTCAAAACCAACCCCTTCGTTGACACAGAATTTGAACTCACAAATCATCGCAACGGTTGATGAAAATATGGCGAATCAACATACTTGCTTATGTTGTTCTCACATCCTCCTTCGACACATAAAATCAGGGAATGTGTACTGGCGTTGTAGTCATTGTCACTAAGCGCTGCTTTCTAGGTCACAACTCCAATAAAACAGTGAAATTTTATTGGGATGGGAACTATTTCTTGAATTTTGTTCCCCTAATCGTTTCTGCGATTTTGCATAGAGAGGTTTTCGACAGTCAATAGCGATGCGTTCGCCGCTTTCTCTGTCTATGTTTGGCAATCTCTTTGCGCTTCCGTTTTTCAGCTGGAGTTTCAAAGTGACGATGTTTTTTCATGTCTGGAAAAATTCCTGCGCTAGACACTTTGCGTTTAAAGCGACGCAATACTGATTCGATTCCCTCATCTTCTCCAGGAATAATTTGAGCCATCTAATTTCCTCATGAATTAACAGATGAAGAGCTTAATGAGCAATACTTGCTGAGAGGTGAAACTCACTCATAAATACTCTTAAATTTTTCAGCCTAAAAATCTTATCTAAACTTTCGAGCTTCATACAGCCTTTCCCTTCCGGGTGAGGTACAGCTTATCTGCTGAAGTCAAGGGTTCTAAGCCGATCTGTGTACCTCACTAGCTTCAGAAATGCTGTAGTAGTAGTAGTAGTAGACAAGCTGATGTCTCTAGTAACTCGCAAGAAAGCCTCATGACTCACAAGATCTTGATTTATTAACTTTGAGATCGCGTCCCATCCACTCAGCACCATTTAATGCTTCGATAGCTATCGTTTCCTCTGCATCGGCTCTCATATCGACAAAAGCAAAGCTACGAGATAGATGACCTATTTCTTGGTTTGTAGTTAAGCGAATGCGTTTGATCGTGCCGTATTCTGCAAAAACCATGATCAAGTCATCTTGTGTAACTTCATAGGATAGATTCCCTACATAAATTGACATACAGATTCTCCAGGAATCAAACAGTGTAGAGAGTTAGATTCGGAGAAACGCTTGTAAAACGAATTACACGACCGAAGATAAATCTTAATGAGATATTAGCATGAGACTAAGAATAGTAGGAGAAGTACGTTAGGGTTAGAATTATGAACATAACTGAATTCCAAATGTTGTACGCAGCAGGGGAGAGAAATTTTCATCACGTTGACCTCAGTTCAGCTAATCTCAGCAGTATAGATTTGCAAGGTGCAAACCTGGTAAGGGCAAATTTACGTCATGCGGACTTGCGCTGGGCGGATCTACGTCAGACAAGCTTGCGCTGGGCAGACTTAAGAGGTGCAGATTTAAGCTGGGCAAACTTAGAGGGAGCGGATTTACAGTCTGCCAACTTAAAGGGGACAAAAATGCCTGATGGGAAAATTCATGACTAATCGCTTATTGTCGTTTATTCCTCGTAGAATCAAAATTATTTTGAATGTAGGCTGTGGTATCGATAGAAATACACTCACCTGCTTTCAGGATTTTTCAGTTTAAGGATTGCCCCCTGATGTAATGCAGAAAGAAAAGTTTTTGCATTAAGCTAAAGAAAAACTTAAACTTTTTATTTGATCTAGGTTGAAGATTTCAAGGTGTATAAACCCCATTTAGCATTTGCCTGTCGAAGATTAACCTTATGCGTGTAGAAAACTGCTGTCAGGCACTATTGAAACAAATTCTGCCTGATATCGACCCAGATAAAAAGGGACTGTGCTTCGATATCGGCGTGGGTACCTTTGCCTTTTACTGTGAACTATTTGCCCAACTCGGCTTTACGACGATCGCGGTGGAGCCATTACCCACGGATAAGCTCCGACTTGTTTGTCAGCGGTACCCTATTCAGCTAATTGAACAGTGTTTGTCTAATCGAGTCGGAACTCAATCGCTTTACATAGGCCAGTTTGGCCATGTCGCCAACGCTAACTTTAGTTCCTTGGCTCCAGACTGGTTTGGTGCTTCAGCGCAAGTACAACAAGTTGCCACCCTTGATTTGGCAAATCTGTTGCAGAATGTGTCAGCAGTTCAAATCACCTGCTTCAAGCTGGATATCGAGGGTTGGGAACCATTAGTTATTCAACAGTTTCTAGACCTGCCAACAGCGCTTTTGCCGAAGCTTGTAATGTTTGAGTATGGGGGCGGTTGCAGTCACAAAGACGGCAAAAAAGGTTGGTCACCCAAATTTCTAGACGGAACCATAAGTTGTTTACAAACGCTTCAGCAGAGGGGCTATGATTTCAGCATTATGATTGATTATGCTTGGGGCACAGAGGCAAGAATATTTGACTTGCAAACCATGGATTTGAGTTATACAACCCCGTTCTACACCCATGGTGTTTATGGAAATATCTTAAGCTTTTATCGATGCGACTTTGCATCTGCACTCATACACAAAATTTGTCATCCCTATCGAGGAGGACTAATAAACTGGTTGGTGAACAAGGTGGTATCTTGATAGGAAAGCATACTGGCTACCACGCCACTGTTACCGTAGACGGTTTTCGGCTATCTAAGTGATTCAGTAAGATTTTGGGGACCCTCTGACTAATTCTGATTGGTAGAGTCGCTTAAGTAAAGGAATGGTTCGTGTTACCTTTTCCTATTGAAAATCGTACCTCGAAGAATTGAATCGCTCAAGTCAACATTACTCAGATCTGCATTTTCTAGGTTGGCTCGAGTCAAGTTGGTATTTGTTAGATTTGCTCCAACGAGTATTGTATCCGTAAGATTTGCTTGGCTTAAGTTAGCGCCCGTTAAATTAGCCTTAGCTAGGTTAGCTCCACTCAAATTAATTCCACTTAAATTCAGATTTCGCAAATTAGCTGCAATCAAATTTAGATTGCGGAAATCCCGCTGTCCTGCCTCATATCGACTCAACACTTCTCTAACATGCATTAGTTTTGAAGGCATCTTATAGAGACTCAATAAATGGGCTACGTGAAAATGGGCTATGTGATGATGAATTAGGCACAAGAGAGCATAGTCTACTTACCATCTTTGAGCCATCCTAACAGAGCAAAAAAGGTTCCGCATTTATAAAATAAAACCTTATGGTTTTACCCAAGCTCAATTACACTCAGATTACACTATCAAAAATCTGTTGCAAGGAATTGATAGCTCCCAAAGCTTGCTTAGAGATTTATCTAATAGTCCAAAAGAAAGCAATTGGCTAAACTAAGATTCGCTGTCGTCGTATGTCATACCTTGCGATGTAGCCTGTGGGACCTGTACGCAGATAAAGGACATCATTAATTTGTTTAGAGTATTCTTCAATGGGTTGTTGGAAGGGTAGATTATTGCGGTCGCAAATCTCCTGATAAGCAGATAATGCAATTTCAAAGTTGGAAGAGTTGTTTGTCACTGGATACCTTAGATTGAGGCGTGAGGTAACCGACTACTCGAATAGCGTGCGCCTTTAGCTCAAGCTAACAAGAAGCATACTACTCAGCTCTTGACTGCCATCACAGTAACACACAAGTACCTGCATTAACCGATTCAGAAAATTCCTAAACAAAAGAATTCTGTACTAGCAGGCACTCAAAAAAAACTTTACACGTCTATCTTTCGCGACGTAAGCAGACATAAGCAGACATAAGCATTAGCTGTATCCCAACACAGGCAAGAGGGTTGAGGAATTTCACCGGACTCTCTTAGACTATATCTATGGCTAGGCAGTCAGTCAGAAATTCTGACAACTCTTTGATATAGCTGTTAGTCTTGAATCTAGGAATAGGCAGAAGAATTTAGTTCTAGCACTAAGCAGGTTTTCACCGTTTCGTCTTAGCAAGGTTCTCTCCGAAATCCCAAGCTTTAACCTTCTTTTTGACGGAGAAAATCTATGTCGATTTATGTCGGTAATTTATCTTATGAGGTTGGCGAACAAGACCTCAACGAAGTTTTTGCTGAATATGGTTCAGTACGGCGAGTTCATTTGCCCAGCGATCGTGAAACCGGACGAATGCGTGGCTTTGCTTTTGTGGAATTAGAGACGTTAACTCAGGAAGAAGCGGCAATTACTGCACTAGATGGAAGCGAATGGCACGGGCGCACGCTCAAAGTCAATAAAGCACAGCCTCGGGAAGAGCGAGGCTCATCCGGGCATGGCAACCGAAGAACTCGTACACGCGGCTATGGGAGTAATTGGTAAGTTATGACATTACGCAAGAGGCTCTTGCATTACGCAAGAGCCTCTTGCAAAAGCCCCTGCGTGTTGAGGCAAGAGGTAATGCACAATACTTTTTTTGCCTGCCCTTCAAGCAGTGCTCGTGGGTCACATTGTCAATGATAAAATTAAAATACGGCTTTCCCCTGAGGAAGCTTATGGACCAGTGAAGCCCGACCTGTTCAAGGATGTGCCAATCGATCAAATTCCGGAACAGGCACGTGCAGTAAGTGCTGTGCTCCAGGTTTCAGGAGCTAAAGGCTTGATGCGGGTACATGAGATTCGTGAAGACACAGTCGTCATTATATTTTAATCATCCCCTGGCAGGTAAGGAACTCAACTTCGAGATCCGAATCCTGTCAGTGATTTCGGGACATGGCCTCAATGGCCGCTCGAGATAAAAACCTTCAATACACTAATCTCCTTACTCAGCAAAGGCTTTGAAAGCTTTATTGAAAAATTAAAAGGTTGAAAGGATAGTTAGTACAGCGTCAAATCTGAAAATTGGGGTTGGTAGTTCCCCAAATAGGCGTGGCTGATTCTGGGTATGAACTGATTGTTGAAAGCCGTGAAGCCTCGTTCGAAATTTTGCAAAAACACCCCGCTATTCAGCAAATGCCCCATAATACTTATTAGGCAAGGCTTTCGGAAAAGCCAAATCCAAAAAGCCAACTGTGCTTGCAGGATGGTTACGAGAGCTCTTTCAAATAGGTGCTCATGATTCGGTCGTTGGCAAAGCTGATAGTTAAGAATCGATATTGGCTTGCGTGTTCTAACACTGAGTAATCCAGGCACGCTGCGTTACAACTCTTCGTGATCGGTGGACTCATGTAGCGTGATCAAGTATTGATTTGTGAAGGCCCAATAGCGCTGATTGCTGAACTAAACGGTAATCTGGGTAAAGGGAAATTGTTTTTCAGTTCCCTTCGCAAGCTCTGCCTATCGCTGATTGTCAGGCGACATAGTACTCCCAAGACTGAAAGCCTCTCTCGAAGTTTATGCAAACATCACTGCGAAGCCGCCAACATCCTCTTATCCGTCAGCTTTCTCAAAGTATTGAAGGCATTTGGCGACAAGGGTTAGAGCTATCTCCCTACGTCATTCCAGAAGATCTGGGATACATCGAAGGGTGTCTTGAAGAGGAAAAGGTGGTCATCGAAAATAGCTGTTATCAAACCCCGCAGTTTCGGAAACTACACCTGGAATTGGCGCAAATAGGCAATGGCTTAGACATTATGCACTGCGTCATGTTTCCCAACGCCGATTATGATTTACCTATCTTTGGGGTAGATCTGGTGGGACGGCGAACTGGAACCATCAGTGCGGCTATTGTTGACCTGTCGCCAGTGAGTCGCGATCGCTCTCTCCCTGCAGCCTATCAGGCAGCGCTTGCAGAGCTCCCGCACCTTGCCTTCTCGCAGCCCCGTGACTTACCCGAATGGGGTGACATTTTCTCAGACTTCTGCTTGTTTATTCGACCCGCCGACGCTGAAGAAGAAAATCTGTTTTTACAGCGAGTGTGGGATTTCTTGACCCTTCACTGTCAGGTCGCAAGGAATTCTCAACCCTTGGTATCGCCCAAAGATATCCTCAATGTTGTAAGCGGCCAGCGAAACTATTGCAGCAAACAACAGCAGAATGACAAAACTCGGCGTATTCTCGAAAAGTCCTTTGGCTCAGAATGGACCGAGCGCTATATGAGCACCATGCTGTTTGATATGGATACGGAGCGCCAAACGAGTGACATCGTCCCAACCAAGCGAAGATAACCCGCTTACTCTGGCATACCTGTCGGCCCAGCTCAGCAGTCCCAATGTGAAAGACCGCGTCCTCGCGATGGTCGAGCTGCAGAAAGACACGATGCCGGCCCAGACTGCATATCCTCTCATTCAAAAAGCACTCAAGGATGAGACGATTCAAATTCGTGGAATGGCTGCTTTTTCCCTCGGTATCAAACCAACGCCAGAAAGCCTACCGCAGCTGGTTCAAGTTTTAGAAGTAGACCCTGACCACAATGTTCGCGCTATGGCGGCAGGTGCCTTGGGCTATTTAGGGGACCCACGAGCCCTGAACGCGCTCTGCCACGCCTTCCTTGAGGACACCGATTGGTTGGTCCAGTTCAGTGCGGCAATTTCCCTTGGAAATCTGAAGGATGCACGAGCGATTAGTGTTTTGCTGGAAGCTCTGGAGAGCGATCGCACGCTTCTGCAAGAAGCAGCTATCATAGCGCTTGGCGAAATCGGAGCCGTCGATCAGGTGCACCGAATTCTCGCGTTCGTGTCTTCCCCGGACTGGATGATGCGCAAGCGCATTGCCGACGCGCTGGGGAACCTACCCTGTCCCCAAAGCCAATCCGCCTTGCGATATCTCAGCACTGACACAAATCCTCAGGTTGTCGAGGCAGCGGTAGTGGCGTTAGAGCGGTTAGAAGCTTGATAGGCTGATGGAGCCGCTAGCGAAACTGCTTCAGTTGAGTAATCAGATGATCGAAGTAAGGCTCGAAGTGGGCAGTCTCGCCTTGCAGGTGTTGTAGGCTAGATTGCTTAATCCCTTCCAGGCCAACCACCATGGCATCGAGCGGAACTTTCAGTTCCTGATATAAAAGCTGCATATGATAAAGCCCGTTGGGACTGGTGTAATCTGTCCGCTGACCGGCAATGCCGTAGGTGATGCAGCGTAGAAAATGCCAGAAATCGCGCCAGCAAGCGCTCGCCCGTTCGGCTGGATAAAGTCCACCTCCCGGTTCTGTAATGTTTGGAAAGGTTGCCATCACAGAGGCCCGGGCCTGATCAACGATATCGCTAACCTGGTCGCGTAGCTGTTGAACAGTAGCGGTTGAATTGGTTATGGCAGGGAGGAGGTCTCGAATTTGGGCCAAATCTTCATCTGTGAGATACCGGCTTTGATCGTCTGCTGCCTGGAAAAGATGGATAACTTCTACGGGATACGCCTCATGCCAGGTCTGGAAGCTGACAATACGAGATTTTTTGATCAGCTCTCGTACTTTTTCGCTTAGTTGAGGAGGAGTCATTGGTTAAGCCTGACACTAGAGCCTGCAATTCGGACAAAGACTATTTTCTCATTTTTCAGCGATCGCTGCTTTAAGGGCTCATACCAAATCCGATGTCTAGACCCTTTAAATAATCGTCGGGTGTGCTCGGCGTAGCCATCGCACCGCAACCGATTGAGCTATTTACCGAAACAGCGATGTGCCACCAGGATTTCGTATCAGTATTAAAAGCGCTAGTTCACCCGATATTGCAGAATAGTGTTTATGTTTGCCAGTCCTTAGCGCTCGATAACGATATATCTCTTTTTGTATAAAACATTTCTTGGGCATCGGAGCCATTCTGGGGTTATCTAACGGGGGTATCTTGTAGTTTTCTGTCAATCCTGTTCACAGGGAGTGATCGCTAATACATCACGGCAGAAGTAGGCGCACCATGCAGAATGCTGGGAAGGCTTATCTGCCTGAGGTTTGAATTTTGAATTCCGCGTAGCGGTACTAGAGCAATCGATTCTCATTTCAAGCGCAATGACAAACGACTATAGTAGTCAACTGAAGTAGTCGCGCTGACATCATGGATATTGATGAAGTCAAGGTAAATCTCCAGCATTCAGACTATGGACATCGTCTTAAGGCGATCGCGGCACTCAGAAACCACAGCTCAGAAGTTGCCTTACCGCTGTTAATTAAACATATTCAAGATCCAGAATTTTTAGTCCGTTCCTTTGTCGCTCGGGAATTAGGGCATCAAAGGACAGCCGACGCTTTTGCGGGTTTGCTAGAAATCATGCGGTTTGATAACACGCCGAACGTCAGAGCCGAAGCGGCTAACTCACTTTCTTTATTTGGCAGGGCTAGTGTTGCCCATCTGATTCAAACCTTTGCCCAAGACAAGCATTGGCTGGTACGCCGCAGCATCTTGGCCGCCTTAGTTGAAATGGATTGTCCTGAGGAACTGTTGGAAGTCTGCGAACTGGCTATGGCCGACGAAGATAGCTCTGTGCAAGAGTCAGCCATCGATATGCTGGGGGCTTTGGCTAATGCCAGCCAGCAAGATAGGGCGCTCTCTCATCTACTTATCCTCAAAGCATCCGAGTCATCACGCATTCGCGTCCGAGTCGCCTACGCATTGAAACACTTCGACACCCCTGCAGCCAAGGCTGCGCTGGCAGAGCTGAGAGAAGACAGCGACCATGCTGTTGTGGGAGCTGCTATGGAACCCCTCCTCGAGCCCTAGAATGCCCATCGTGCTGATGATTTGCGATTAGCCGACCTGCCAGTTGCACGCCACATTCGATTCTCTGCAGCCGTTCCTGCTGGGCAGTCTGTATTGGTTGAATTTGTATTGGTTGAAGCCGATCTTCAAAATTCTGTCCGAACGTATCCGAGCAGGAGAACGGTTCTAAGTTTGGGTGTGAAGCAACTGTAAAGTCATCCCCTCTAGAGGATGCGGTTTTTTGTTTTTGTAGGTTACGCTCTGAACCAATCGAGATGCCCATACAGTCAACCGTGTCTAGTGTATTTGTATAAATTGTTTCAAAAGTTTACGCTTTTCCTGGCAGAATAATTTGAGCCAGCTGGGCAGGCCCGTGTTGTTGTGAATGAGGAGACAGCTATGGCTGACGTAATAAAAGGTGGTCAGATGCATTGGAAGCTGGTCGGGGAGGATCGGGTGCTACATTTGCGCCATAACGATTCGGAGCCCTGGCGTCACTACGAAGAGTTTCCGCAGTACATTCAGCCTGATCCTCAGGGGTTTTCTAAGGGAATTGCGACCTTCTTGTCGCTCTTAAAGCAGGACTGGGTCACGCTCAAATCTTAGCGCTGACCTTTCTGTCGATTGCCTGACTCAGGCTGTCCATTGCTAAAAGATCCCAAGCCGAAGGGGAACCCTGGCCCTTGGCAAACTTGGGAGTGCTTAAACCCAACCATCATTTTTGCCCACAGACATAACTGACGCGCATGCAAGTTACAACCCCGATTCTGAATGCTTCGCTGGATGAAATCGTCAAAGGCTTTTTCCAACGCTCAACTGGAAGTTGGCGATCGCAGCGTCGCTACTACACCCTAAAGAGCGGCGAGGTGCAGGAAGTTGTCAGCCATCTAACGGTTCAGATTCTAGAGCCAGGATGTGAAGAACTTCGTCGGCTAGCCAATGCCCATGGTGAAGCCGATGAAGCGATTTTGACCTCAGGCGTTTTAACAACTTGGGAAAGCAATTACGTGGGTCCCAGTCCTCGCCAAACAAGCGGCTCGACTGTGTTTGGTGTGAAAGGAAAACAGCTCTATCGCGATCGCGGCTTTTCAACCTCGAAGCCTATTATTGCTACATTCTCCATGCGGGATCCGGGGACGATGTGCTTACGCACCGAATACGGCGGCAACGTCTTTGAGGAAGAAATCAGACTCATCGGTGACCAATATCGCACACGGCAGACTATTATTTCTCGTGCTGGTGAGGAGCAGATGATTGGGCAGTATTTGGAAACGCGCATGTAGTTTTGCAAAGCCTCAACAAAGCTACGGATTGAGGCTTTCTCGCGTGGTTTTGCGGGTGATCGGGTGCATCTCATCTAACTGGTCAGCAGGCTGACCTAAGAGACGCGATCGCAGTTCCTGGCTGAGTCCCTGAGCTAGTGTAAAATCGGCTCCTGCAATGCCTTCTAACTCGTCAAACTCAACACCAGTTAAGTCAGCGGCCCGTAAATCGGCCCCCGACAGATTGGCGTTGTTAATACGGGCACCCCTGAGAATAATGCCGGTCATGATGGCTCGCCGGAGGTCTGCCTGGACTAAGCGAGCACCTCGAAGATCGGCGCCTGTCAGGTCAGCCCCCCCAAGATAGGCTCCCAAAAGGTTAGCCCCTTGCAAGTCGGCATAGCGTAGATTGGCCGTATTTAGCGCTGCACCATTCAGGTTAGCGCCAGGGCCAATAGCTCCTGAAGACGTATACCTAAATCCCTCAGGAAAGATTGTCTGGTGATTGTAGTGAGCCCCTCGCAGTTGAACATCCGCTAGCTCGGCCTGATCTAAGTTTGTCCCATGTAAATTAGCTCGGTAAAGACAAGCTCCCTTAAGATTGGCACCGCTCAAGTTGGCCTGCCTTAAATTTGCGGCTCTCAAATCTGCACCACTCAGATCGGCCTTTGTGAGTCGCGTATATTGAAGGTTGGCGCGGACCAAAGTTGCTTCAGCAAAGCTAGCCTGGTGTAAATCTAGCCCTTGTAGATCGAACTGGTACAAATCTTGCTGCCTCAGGCTTTCACCAGCCTTTACAGCAGCCAAAATGCGATCAGAAGTTAAGGGATCCGTGTCTAACATGCTTGTTGACAAAAGCTCTGGACAATATCAACGCCAACAGCATTCTACCTGTCTGCAGTCATCGTCACGGAAGGCTCCCTTGCATGAATGTCTCGTTTACACAACGAGTATCAACCTGGCCTTTACACGCGACATCCCAAATTGCGAAGAATTGTTACTATTACTTTAAGGGCGTATGGCAAGTTCGCCTGAGCTAAGCTCTCTGGAATCAAGAGTTCGAGTATTGATACACATACTGCCTACTGCGCCGAGGTAATCCTAAATTTTATGGAGATTATGTTATGAGTACTGTTACTTCGCCGCTTCCTCAGTGCAGAAATTGGACTGAAGATGAAAATCTGCTCACAACCTGCTATTACTCAAACCGTACGCCTTATCTAGAGATATTGCGGATTTCTAATATCCCAGATTGGTACTTCGAAAAGCTCGTTTTTCCACAACAGCGTTTAACGTTTAAATCTCCTACCGAAGGGATGATAGAAATTTACACAACTGAATCTGGGAAAGTCACGCTCGTCGAGGTACTTCCCTGCAACTATCGGCAAATTGAACCATGATGAAATTTTTGAATAACTTAGATTTAGCGATAAAAATAGCTGTTTTCCAGCGACTTACGATATTCATGCTGTCATGAGTCAATCGCAGGCACGCAGGCAGGATCTAGTGCGATCGCTGGTCGAATCAGACCTTATTCACGCGCCGGGGTCGATTCAGCCACACGGTATCTTATTTGTTTTAGAAGAGCCTGAGTTCAGAATTCTTCAAGTCAGTAGCAACGCTGACGACTACTTGGGGCTTAGCCTTGATCGGATTTTAGGTCGATCACTTCAGGATTGGCTAACTGCCGACTCTGCGCAGTTCTTGCAGCAGCATCTTCCTAGAAATCATCATCAGCGAATTCCTATTAGATTGTCTTTGCAAGCGCAGGATTGTTCAACCCCATTTAATGGTGGGCTTTTCCGCACTCAAGATGCTCTCGTTCTAGAGCTAGAGCCCCCTTTACTCTCTGAAGAGGACAGTATTACAGATGTCCAGATGATCTTAAGTAGTGCGATCGCTCGCATCAAGCAAACCAGCTCCCTCGAAGAACTACTCTCGATTTTTGTGCACGAGGTGCAGCAGATCACTGGTTTCGACAGAGTTCATGTTTACCGATTTGATGAGCATGGTGCCGGCGAAGTCGTGGCTGAAGCCAGACAAAATGATCTTGATTCATACCTGGGATTACATTTCCCAGCGCATGACATTCCTGAGCAAGCAAAGCGGCTATATGCCCTAGGTGTGCTGCGACATATTCCAGACTTGGCAGCTCAGCCTATTGCCTTGGTCCCTACCCTGTTTCCCAAAGCAGATTATCCCTTTGATTTGAGCCTTGCAACCCTACGAAGCGTTGATGCCTGCTGCGTGAAATACCACCAAAATATGGGGGTGGCAGCTTTGTTAGTGGCGCCTATTTTGAAGGAGCAGATGTTATGGGGATTATTAACATGTCATCATCAAACACCGAAACAGGTCTCGTATAACATGCGAGCAACCTGTGAATTTTTTGTTCAAATGGGGGCATCAGAGATCGAAAGTAAGCTGAGACAAGCCGATCTCGTCCATCAAACTCAAATTCATGCACTGCAGTCAGACTTTTTACAGTCCATTGCTGAAGCAGACAATTTTATCGAGGCTTTGATCAAGCCAGAGATTCGTTTATTGGGCCTGGTAGATGCTCAAGGAGCGGCAGTTTGCCTAGGAGACGATATCACCTTGCTAGGCGAAACTCCTACACTAGAGCAGACTTACCAGCTAATTGAATGGGCTGATCGAGAAATTTTTGACAATATCTACCACACGGATGCCCTTGCCAAAGTTTATCCGCCTGCTGAGACATTTACCGCGATCGCCAGTGGGCTGCTGTTCTTACGTATCTCAAAAGTTCAGCGCTATGGCATTTTCTGGTTCCGACCAGAAGTTCTGCGAACGGTTAGCTGGGGGGGCAATCCCGATGATTCTGTACAGGTAAATGCCGCAGGTGAGTCTATTTTATGCCCTCGCAACTCGTTCGCTAGCTGGCAAGAAATCGTCCGCAACACTTCACTACCGTGGCATCCTCTTGAAATCAGTAGTGCTGTTGATCTCCGCAATGCGCTTGTAGGAGTTGTCCTCAAAAAAGCAGAGGAGCTGACGAAACTGAATCAGGAACTACAGCATAGTAATCGGCAGCTAGCTTCCTTTGCTTATGCCGCTGCCCATGACCTTAAGGAGCCTCTACGAGGCATTTACAACTACGCAAGCGTATTAATAGAAGACTACACCCCAATTTTAGATGCTGAGGGACTGGACTATTTAACTGAAATTCAGGCGTTTTCTCAACGCATGGAGACGCTTATCAATGCCCTTTTACGAGTTTCCCAGCTGCGCCAGGCCCACTTGAAGATGCAGCGTACAAACCTCAACGAAGTACTAGAAAATGCCGTTGAGGTTGTACGCGCTAGTCGACCAGAGGTTGATTTTGAGGTTGTCGTATCGCGATCGCTGCCTCCGACCTGGTGTGATCCAGTCCTAGTAAATGAGGTTTTCCGTAATCTTATTAGTAACGCTGTTAAGTATAATAATCAGGCTGAAAAGTGGGTCGAGGTCGGGTACCAAAATCTAGAAGATGCATCTTCTAAAACGGAACTAGAATCAACAAATGCTACTTGTATATTCTATGTTCGCGATAACGGTATTGGCATTTCCGAAACACATCAATCAGAAGTTTTCAAGCTCTTTAAGCGGCTGCATCCGCAAGAGCACTATGGGGGCGGAGCTGGCATCGGTCTCGCGATCGTTCACCAAATTATCGAACGCCATGACGGACATATATGGATAGAGTCCACGGCAGGAGAGGGGAGTACCTTTTATTTCACGCTCTCTGAATAGTTACTGGTTATTGATTACCCGTGGGTAGTTAATACTTGAGGCGTCATGAGCATCCCGTTATTTCGTTAATGGGTGACAATCTCGGGGGATGAGTCATTGGCTGTAGGCAGCTAACTAACTATCGTCATCTCGAATGTTGATCTCCCTGCTTCCATAACGCTTCCATGTTCACTTACGCTCCACCTCCTTTCTACATTCAACTGATTTCTAAAAATTACCTGTATTATTCTCCGAAGACTGTGTCTAGCTGCTATGTTGCTGTGAGGAAAGTGCTTAATACTACATCTTTAAAACTCGAATGATCGCGATTCCTTTTGAGCCTCTCTTAGTTGTTGAAGATAACGCTGCTGACTTCCGGATGCTGAAGCGGTTGATGCGACAAATGGATGTTCAAAGCCCTATTTATCGCTGTCAGACAGGTGACGAGGTTTTTGAAATGATGTATCAGACGGGCCGTTATCAAAACTCTGAGGCTATCGCTCGCCCCGCTATCATCATGTTGGATCTTAATCTTCCTGGGACGGACGGACGGGTTGTGTTGTCCAGACTAAAGCAGGATCGGGAATTCGCCAAAATCCCTGTCATTGTTTTTACGACATCTTCTGCCCCTGATGACATTGAATACTGCTATCAGCAGGGAGCCAACGGCTACATGGTTAAGCCATTGGGGATGCCAGAGTTCAAGCAAATGATGCAAGCATTTGTTGATTATTGGTTAGGTGCCAACACCTCTCCATTCTTTGTTTTCAGTTGAGTCCTAAGGAGCTTTGGGGTCTCTGATATCAGGATTGCTAGACCTATGACCTTGCCTGAGTGCTGCTCAGGTTCCCAAAAACACTACTCGTTTCAATGGAGACTACTTGGACCCTACTGATCATTGATGATTCACAGGCAGATCGAACCATTTATCGGCGATATTTGTCGCAAGATCCGCATCAGGACTACCTTGTATTTGAGGCAAATTGTGCTGAGCAGGGTCTGGCACAGTGCCAGCATCAGCAGTTCAGCGTTGTTCTCCTAGACTTTCAATTGCCGGACATGAGCGGCTTACAGGTGCTAGATGAGGTCAAAACTCAGCATCCTGAAACTGCAGTCATTATGCTAACGGGTCATGGCGATGAGCAGATTGCCGTTCAAGCTATGAAGGGGGGAGCTCAAGATTATCTTGTCAAAGATAGTCTTAAACGCGATGGTCTACAGCGCACAGTACGAACGGTTATCCAGCAGGCTCAGCTCAAACAACAGCTGCGGAAAAATCAGGAGCGACAAAGCCTGCTGGCTCATATTGCATTGCGGATTCGCCAGTCTTTGGAACTAGAGAAAACGCTCGAGACAGCTGTAACTGAGGTGCGCCGATTGCTGCAGTGCGATCGCGTCTTGGCGTACCAATTTATGGCTGATATGAGCGGCCAAATAATTGCTGAGTCGGTGGGTGAGGGATGGACGCCGACTTTGGGCAGAAAGGTTCGCGATACCTACTTCGAAGATCATGGAGCCGAGGCATATTGTCATGGTCGCCAACAGGTTGTGGCTGATATCTATGCGTCTGGGTTGGATGAGTGCCATATTGCGTTACTCGAACAGTTTGAGGTCAGAGCAAGCCTGGTGATGCCAATTCTTATCAAGGGCGATCAGCCAACAACCAACCGACTTTGGGGGCTTTTAGTTGCGCATCAATGCTCAGGGTCGCGACAATGGCAGGCGGATGAAATCCAGATGCTCGATGAGTTAGCGGTTCATTTGGCGATCGCGATTCAGCAGGCTGAGCTCCTGACTCAAACGCAAGCAGCACTAGTGAAAGAGAAATCCCTAACCAACTTCAAATCGCAAATCATTGCCACAGTTTCCCATGAATACAATGCTCCCCTCACGGCGATTCAAACGGCAGCGGCAACGCTGAAAGCGCACTATCAAACGCTAGATGTGGCGACTCAGACCCGATTTCTCAGCATTATTGAGCAAAAATCCAAGCATATGTCTGTTCTTGTAAATGACATGCTGGTGGCAAACCAAGCAGGGCTTAGCAAGCTGCAGCTGCAGCCTATTGCTTTTTCATTAGATAAATTTTTGGCGAAACTGATTGCCGAGCAGCAAATGATAGCAACCGAGCAGCACTATCTAAAGCTCAAGATTAGAGGCGATATTGAGGAGTTTGTTGGCGATAGAGGGCTACTGCACCAAGTTTTCACGAATTTGCTCAATAACGCTATCAAATATTCGCCAGAAGGGGGGGATATACGGGTCGATCTAGTAGGAGAAACGTCACAGATTATCTGTCAGGTGAAGGATGAAGGTATCGGGGTCTCTGAGCAAGACCAGGACGACCTCTTTCAGCCGTTTAGTCGAGGGAAGAATGTAGGCTCAATCACGGGGACAGGTTTGGGACTACATATTGTCAAGGTCGCAGTTGAATTACATGGCGGCACGCTTGCGGTTAGCAGTCGCCTGGGGCGAGGCAGTTGCTTTACGGTATGCTTACCCAAAAAGCCCCCGCTTTCAGATTAGCTACTTCTGCAGCACATCGCGAATGAGCGGCTTACGCGTTCTGAGATATGACTTAACTGCTGTTTGATCCTCAAGACTCAAGCACACTCGATTATTGATGTGATGAATCAGGCTGCTGATTAAGTCATCGTCAGAGAGGCCGGTAGCCCTATCTGGCGAGATCTCAGAAATGATAGACCAGAGGAGCCGCAAAATTTCAGCATTCATGCGGTACGTCCTTCCCTAAACAGGGATGCATGTATTCTTGTTCTAATGCTGGGGTTTCAAGTATTTAATACTTTCTTTATATTACGGTCACTATTAAGTTATCACCTACCTTGCGAGAGATTGACTCATCTCCCAAAAATAAAGAGAATCTTAAAAAACGAAAGCTTTCGTAAATACGATTTTCCCGCCGCCCCAGGTTCCCGACTTGAGCTGACTTAACTTGAGTTGACTTAAGATGACGCCTGAGTGCAACTCAGGCTCAGGGCTTCAGATGGCTAGGGTGGGGCGTAATAATCTGTAGCCTGCAGTCTTGAGTTTTTCGTTGCGTACGCGGAGACTCTTACGAGCACGGGTAGGCTGTGAGGCATCCCATGTAACTGGGGGCAAATGATATATCTGACAAACCTGCGAAATCTGTTCGCGAATCGTCATCACGCTGTTATCCACTAGGTTGTAAATACCCGCAAGCCGATTAGATCGGACAAAGTCGATCGCGGCAATCACATCCTCTAAATGGATCCAGTTAACGACGCGATCGCCGATTCCAGGTAATGTCTTACCCGCAATCCCCTCGAACCGCTGTCGTAGCTCGCGGTTGGGACCGTAAATACCCCCCAAACGCAAAATACAGACCGTTTGATTTTGCTGTCGGCTGGCCTTGAGCAACGCTTGCTCTACAGTATGCAGTATCTGGACGTGCTTATCAGTCGCCAAGATTGGAGTCGTTTCGTCTACCCAGGCACCCTGGCGATCGCCGTATACCGAACAACTGCTGAGATAGATCACCTGGCTAACGTTGGAACAAAGACCAATGGCCTTTACAAGATTCTCTACCAAGGGTAAGTAGGTCGCCGCATAAATGGCTGCATCTACCGTGTAGGCGTTTGTTGGCGCCACACTAACAACGACTGTATCCTGCCCCTGAAAAACGGATTGCACGGCCCCGAAATCATCACCCTGAACGATCATCGCTTGGGCAACTGTTTGCTCTAAAGCAATAACCTTCTCTGGGCGAGTCGTTGTCCCCGTAACATGAATGCCACATCGACTCCAGAATGCAGCGAGCGCTGTGCCTACATAGCCACATCCCAAGATCGCAACAGGCGCTTGAACTGAGGGTGGTTGCATGGATGGGTCTCGTTTTTCTAAAGCAGGCTCTCCATCGCTGCACCAACGACCCGCAGATTAGAGTCATGACGGAGTTCGCTGAGTGCTGCGCTGGCTCTAGGGTCATCGGCATAGTCTTTCAGGGTTCGAGCGGTTTGCGCTCGAATCATAGCGATGTCTGAGAGGGCAGCCTGCAAAAGAATTTCCAGGGCTGCGTTAGCCTGATCCGTGCCGTGAAGCTGGCTGAGAGTTGCAATCGCAGTACTTTGCACAACCAGGTCTTCACCTTCCAGACCAGATCGGCATAAGCGCAATAAGATGGTAGGCTCGGCGATGCCTTCTAGGGCACCAAAGATGCTCTGCCTAATCAGCCAGTGCGAGTTTTGCTCAAATAATTTGATGAGGTGGGGATAGGCGCGATCGCCAAACTTAGCCAGTGAATTAGCGGCTTCTGCCACGACGTTGGGATCAGTGTCGTATTCAATCAGAGCCAATAGCGCCTGAAACCCTTCTTCCGTTTGCTTGTTGCCTAGCCCCATGGCGACAAAGGAGCGCACCACAAATTCCTTATCGTACATACGTTGCTTCAGCAAGGGGACGACGACTTCAGGATCGTGGTGTCTGAGTTCAACCAGAGCTTTCATCCGCGTCTGAGGATTAGGACTCTCTAGATAAGACTCAATTTTCTGAAAATCCATAGTGTTCTCCAGAGCCTCTACCCTCTCATGATAGTTTACATTTCTTGATAAAGAAAAAGCGGCGGCTGAATTGTAGACATAGATGGGTTCTCGTCTGATACCTTGCAAGCAGCTTTAAGCTAGCCAATAGTGAGTTTGGGAGATTTGGACGTTGCTGGTACCCCCCATGACAATGATGGATTTCTTTCGCAAGAGCGAAGGAACCTGGTTTACGCAGCGCACAGTTCATCATTTTGATGCGGTCACCGATGAGTCGGGTGAGTCAAAACTTCATGTCAATGTCGTAGCCTCGGAAGATGACCGTATCCGCAAAATCTGCAAGGCTCAAGGAATCGATGAAACCCGAGCTCAAGGCGGTGCGAGTTTTATGTGGCAGGCGCACGAAGACGACGGTGACCCGAATCCTGACCAAGCAGCTGTATTAGTCGATATTCCTGACGATGCGACGGGGCGATCAGGTAAGCTGTTGCGAAACCAAGGCTATATCGAGAGGATTCCTGTCGTTTGTCGGTATTGGTTCGGACAAGACGGCGTGTTAACAATTGACACTGAGTATGCTCAAAACCAAGGTCAGGAGCGCTGTTGGTTTCTGACGGATGATTTCCGAGTGCGGGTCAGTACGGTACGGACTCTCAATGGCGTCTATCTGATGACCTATTGCTCAGAACGTCGTTTGGCTTCACAGCAGGATTTGACTCGGATGATAGAAAATAACCTTGCTAGAGTGTCATGAAATTATTGCCGCTCAGATATTAAGGAAAGTTACGCTCCTGAGGAGCGGCGAGACAAGGCGCTAACCGATCCTCTAACCTCTGACGTAAGATACAAGACACTTTGATTAATCAATGTATAAGCCCTTTCTTGAGTATCTAGAAGCATCGCTCCAGGAGCGGTTTAGCCTTCAGAGTCGCCCGATTCCTGTAGGTCTAGAGCGTCGAGTCAGTGAAAGAGGACGCTGTCCTGCAACCATTCAGAGCTGGTGCTATCAGTGTTCTGAGTTGCGGAAAATTCGGTACACCTACATTGATGCCGGGGCAACTTCTCAGATCTTTAACAGTGTCATTTATCCTAGCCATCATTTTGAGTTGCCCCTATTAGGGATTGATTTCCTATCCTTTGGGCAGGTCAAGAACCTGATTGTGATGGATTTTCAACCGCTGTTCCAGAATGACGCTTATCTAGAGAAATACATTTTTCCCCTGAAAGCGCTCCACGATCGCTACCCTGATTTACGCCAGGACTTAGAGATGAAGTTTTACGATGCGAACCAATATTTCTCGAAGTATCTTTTGTTCGCCAAAACGGATGCTGAGACTGTAAAAACGCGCGTTTTTGAGGCATTTCAGGATTATCTACAGCTCTATTGGCAGATGCTGAATGCGGCTGAACCATTGACTAATCCGGTAGCCATTCAGCGCGTTGCTCAGGCTCAGAAGGCGTACGATCAATACAGTGCCGAGCGCGATCCGGCGTCAGGACTGTTTAGCAGCTATTTTGGTCACGACTGGTCGGAACGCTTTTTGCATGAGTTCTTATTTGAAGAGGCTGTGCCCCTAGCAGCAGTGGGATGATAGGAAACCTATGACAACACTGTATCAACCGTTTTTGGAGTACGCGATCGCCCAGCTGAAGCAGTCCCTAGACCTGCAGCCCTATCCCATTCCGGCAGGATTTGAGTCGAAGGAAACAGTTACAGGTAAGGGCAAGCGCGAAGCGACCGTGCTGACAACTAGTCATGCTTATCAGTCGCCTAAGCTGCGGCAAATTCGAGCCGCCCATGTTCAGGGAGGCAGCTCGTTACAGGTGCTCAATTTCGTTATTTTTCCGCACCTTAGTTACGACTTGCCCTTCTTCGGAGCTGATTTAGTAACGCTGCCAGGAGGGCATTTGATTGCCATTGATATGCAGCCGCTCTTTCGAGACAGTGCTGACTATCAGGCCAAATACACACAGCCGATTCTGCCAATTTTCCACGCGGCACAGCAGCACTTACCCTGGGGTGGCGATTTTCCCGATGAGGCTAAACCGTTTTTCTCGCCCGCTTTCCTTTGGACTCGCCCGACACAAAACGAAGACGTTGAGACTCATGTCTTTCAGGCATTCAAGGCATATCTCGAAGCGTACCTGACCTTTGTGAAACAGGCTGAGCCCATTACCGATCCGCAGCGCTTGGCGACCATCCAAGAAGCGCATTTGAAGTATCTTCGTTACCGGGCCGAAAAAGACCCGGCCCGTGGCATGCTCACGCGCTTATACGGCCCCGAATGGACTGAGGAGTATATTCACGGATTCCTCTTCGATTTAGAACGGCAGCTGCCGACTCTAACACGTGCTTGAACCAGGACGCCATGCCCTCCGGAAATCTGTAAGCTAATTGACAATTCGTAACGAGCAATTGATTCAACGACATAGTATAAACAAGATATCGGGAGCTTGAATCAGGTGAAGAGTTGATTGGCCTTCGTGGACTGAGGCTTTATCTTCAGTTCGTTAAGAAGTGTAAACGTTTTTAAGCTTCCTCATTGCAAGGCGGGCAGGTGTTTTTTTACGATATCAGTGCCCTCTTATTAGTGGGATGTGTGAGAGCGCACCCATGACTTGAGGAATTTTAAGTCAAGCCAGTTTGCTTGCAGCTTGTAAACCCCTTTACCATTTCCAGTTACCAAGGAGATTGAGTTTAATGTTTGACGCTTTTGCGAAAGTGGTCTCCCAAGCGGATGCACGCGGTGCATATATCTCTGCAGACCAAATCGATGCTTTGAGCGCAATGGTTGCTGACGGCAACAAGCGTATGGATACCGTAAACCGCATTACCAGCAACTCTTCGGCAATTGTGGCAAATGCTGCCCGTGCTTTGTTTGCTGAGCAGCCTCAGCTAATTGCACCGGGTGGCAACGCTTACACTAGCCGCCGTATGGCTGCTTGTTTGCGTGACATGGATATCATCTTGCGCTACATCACTTACGCTATTTTCTGCGGCGATGCCAGCGTTCTGAACGATCGCTGCTTGAACGGCTTGCGTGAGACTTACATCGCTCTGGGCACCCCCGGTTCTTCCGTGGCAGTCGGTGTTGAAAAGATGAAGGAAGCTGCGATCGCGATCGCAAACGATACCAACGGCATCACTCAGGGCGATTGCTCTAGCCTCATGTCGGAAGTTTCTTCTTACTTCGACATTGCCGCAGCAGCAGTTGCGTAGTCCTTAAAAGCCAACCTATTCAGGGCTTTTGATGTTTGAGAGTAGGCTGACTCCATTCGAAACGAACGCTATTTGGAGATAATTTAACGATGAAAACCCCGCTAACCGAGGCTGTATCTGCGGCTGATTCCCAAGGGCGCTACTTGTCCTCCACCGAATTGCAGACTGCGTTTGGTCGCTTTAAGCAAGCATCTGCTAGTCTGCAGGCCGCTAAGGCTTTGACTGATAAGTCTTCTAGTCTGGCTTCCGGTGCTGCTCAAGCGGTCTACAACAAGTTCCCTTACACAACTCAGATGCAGGGACCTGCTTATGCTGCTGACCAGCGCGGTAAGGACAAGTGCGTACGTGACATCGGTTACTACCTGCGGATGATCACCTATTGCTTGATTGTGGGTGGCACGGGTCCTATGGATGACTATTTAATCAGTGGTCTGGCTGAAATCAACTCGACTTTTGAGTTGTCTCCTAGCTGGTATGTTGAAGCTCTGAAGCACATCAAAGCTAGCCACGGATTGAGTGGTGATCCTGCTGTTGAGGCGAATTCTTACATCGACTACGCCATCAACGCACTTAGCTAAGTTAGTTAGGGTTTTGTCCTTTGCTTGATTTAGCATAATTGAATCCCTGAGGGGTATGCAGCAACTGACTTTGGTTAGGCGTTGTTTATGTCTCAGGGATTTATTCTAGCCGTAAGATTGCTGCCACTCTCGAAGACAGACATAGCATCTTTGTAGAAGGCATAATCTGGCTAAAGCAAAGATTCCGGTAGAGCTTTCTCAATGAACGATCAATCCGAAAATCACAACGATGGGCAACTAACGGTTGAGCAGGCGCTGATCAATCTTCAGGGTGAAGATTTGGGGCTGAGGGTCTATGCAGCTTGGTGGTTAGGGCGTTTTCGGATCAAAAGTGAATCCGCTATTCAAGTTTTAATTGCGGCATTAGAGGATGAAGACGATCGCACAGAAGCAGGCGGCTATCCCCTGCGGCGCAATGCGGCTAGAGCGCTGGGCAAACTCGGGAATCAGCAAGCTGTCCCCCCTCTAATCCAAGCGCTGACCTGCTCAGATTTCTATGTACGTGAAGCGGCGGCTAAAGCCTTAGAGCAGCTCGGTAATCCAACCGCAACGGCTTACTTGCTGGCCTTACTTCGTGATCAGGTGCCAGGAACGCTCCCTGCTGCAGAGCCTCCCAACTTATCGCAGCCTTTTGATGCCCTCATCGAAGCTTTAGGGGCACTCGATGCCAGAGATGCGATCGCTGATATCCAGCCTTTTTTGGATCACGCGATTCCTCGTGTGCAGTACGCCGCAGCCCGCGCCCTTTATCAGCTCACCCCTGATCCAGAATTAGCGCATCGCTATGCTGATCGTTTGGTAGTAGCCCTCGCGAATGACGACCTGCAACTGCGCCGAGCCGTCTTATCCGATTTGGGAGCCATTGGTTATTTGCCAGCCGCAGAAGCCATTTCTGAAACCCTCGCTGAAAATAGTCTCAAGCTGATTGCCTTAAAAGGCTTATTGGAAAAAGAACTCCAAAAGACAGCCCCGCAAGAACTCTCTGATGACGCCAAGCGAGTCATGACGCTGATGGATGGTTTGCTGTAGCCCTGGTGTTAATTTTTTTGTGCCAGCTCACTGATTCGTGAAGCAATGCGACACATAGGTGAGAATGTAATTACGCCAAAGGCTGCTGGCTTCAACGTCTAGAAGAGTCAAACCAATATTCCCTCAGCAGCCGTGGAATTGGCTAAGTACAGTCAGCTGGGCTGAGCGTAGTCTACATATAAGGGCTCTTCTGGAGCTAGCCAACAGAATCATAGGGATAGTTGCTGCTACTTGATACGCGCTTTTGTCATTTCATCTACATATTTATTTCCTTTTAGCAATGTCTGATCCTTTGTTTTCCCTCACTAGTGCAGTAGAAAGGGCCGATTCTGCAACCGCTTTGACAGACGCGGTTCAGGATCTAGCGGATGCTTGCTTGTCAGGTGCTATTCCTACCCTGATAGAAGCTTTGAGCTATAACAACCCCGGCGCGGCGGTGGCTGCCGTTGACGGGCTCGTAAATTTGGGCGAACCAGCGGTTCCTGAGCTTTTAGAACAGCTTGATTCCAATAATTACACGGCTCGGTCTTGGGCTATTCGTGCTCTGGCAGGGATTGGTGACCCCAGAGGGTTGGTGACCCTTTTAGGTGCAGCTACAGCAGACTTTTCAATGAGTGTTCGGCGAGCTGCTGCAAGGGGACTGGGGAGCATGAAGTGGTATCGTTTTCCGCCTCATTTACTAGAGATTGCGCAAGCAGAAGCCTTGGAATCATTGCTGTTCGTAGCTCGGCAGGATGAAGAATGGGTCGTACGGTATGCTGCCGTTGTTGGTCTGGAATCCCTGGCCCTAGCGTTTGCCTCTAAGAATGCACCTGGGCGAGGAGAGATTGAAGCACAATTTGCTCAAATGGTGGAGGAGGAAAGAAGTTCAGCGGTACGAGCACGGGTGTGGAAAGCTCAGCAACAACTCCAAGAAATGACTCATCATCGAGCTGAGTCTTCGGGCTCTGAGCATTCGCCCTTGTCCGCAACTGACTGGGAGCAAATTTTAGAAAAACTTTATCAGCGTAAGCAGGAAGAAAGAGCCACGATTCCAGAGGGCGACCCCAGAAATTATCGCGAGCTTTTAACAACGATTTCAGCCACGTAGCGGCAGCTTTCAGCGCTTTCCCCTGTAGGTATTGCGGCAATTCAACCTTCCCGGAATAAGCCGAATCTAGATCAGCATTTGCAAAAGGAGATATCTCACCATGACTGAACTCGTGCAATCGATGTCATTCGAGCAAGCGACGCTGGAAGAACTGAATGCGGCGATCGCTGAACTCGAGCAGTATCGCGATCGCCTAGTAAGTGACACGCTGGCTGCTGCCAAGAAAGCGAAGGTGATGAAGTCCCAGGCTCAAGCCGGTCTAGAACCGGCGCTAGCTAATATTGATGCCATGCTTGAGCAATTGCGCCAGCGGCAAGCAGCGCTTACGGCAGGCAATTAGTCGGTATTGGTTGTTCATTACTCGTTCATAGTTCATGGCGGATAGTTGATAGTTCACACCGTATTCGACAACCCAACTACGAACCCTCAGCCCTCAACCCATCACGACCCAACTACCCATTACCAAAAACCAACAACTGACCCCCCAAGAGGACATCACCATGAGTCAGACTATCGGCTCAAAACCCTCAGATACAGACGAGTTTGCGCTAGCGGTCCAGGCAGCTAATGATACGTTTGTTGCTGAGGTCAACGAGCAAATTACGCTAGGAACCTTTGATAGCAGCGATCGCGAAACGATGGTCAAGCTCGTTGAGGGACTGGGGGATACTCGCGGCATGGTAAGACTGCGATTTGCTGAAACCTTAGGCGATATTGGTGAACCCGCAACTCCATTTCTAGTAGATGCTCTGAAACATCACGAGAACGTGGTTGTGCGCCGAGCAGCCGCCAAAACGCTGACACTAATCGCCGATCCGGCAGCCGTTCCAGCCTTGGTCGAGTCGTTCTTGAAGGATGCGGATACTGTTGTTAGAGGCTCTTCCGCAGGAGCGCTAGCTCGTACAGGCGAAGCCGCTGCCTCCTCGTTGTTAGATATCCTCGCTGCCCCAGAACATCCTCAAGAAATCAAAGGTCACGCTGCTTGGGCGCTGGCTTTCATGGGAGCCGAAGCCGAACCCTATTTGTACAAAGCCGCTAACTCCGATTCTCTAGATGTGCGATGTGCTGTGGTTGGAGCGATGGGCCACGTCGCTCAGGAGAAATCCGACGAAAAATCCTGTGATTTCTTGGTATCAGCCCTGACCGATCCAGAACCGCTGATGCGGACTGAAGCCGCCGCCGCTTTGGGCCAAATCAATTATCCTAAAGCCGTTCCTCACCTCATCCTGGCGTTGCAAGATGCCGATCTGGATGTGCGCAAAGCAGCAATTAATTCGTTAGGCAAGCTGGGGGATACGCAAGCGCTGAATGCTCTGAATGCTCTGCTTACCGACGAGTCAACTGTGATTCAAACCCTGGCTAAGGTCGCTATCAATCAAATCGAACGCCAGGCTGAAGCAGATGATTGGTAACTGAGATAGCTGACAAAAGTATCGAGGTCCTGCAGATGGTAAAGCTGAGTGAAGTCGCAGAAATGATGGACATGGGCAATGACTTCATGCACCCCTATCTGAATCGCCAGACGGGGGAAATCATCATGATCGGTGATGAAGACATATCAGCCTTTGAGGAAGAGAAAGACCTCTCCAACTATCCAGACTGGCAGAAAGAGACGATTCAAGAAGCTGCAAAAGTGCTGACGTCTGAAGATTATTTGCAGCTTCCCACGCAGTTCGAGATCCATGAATACTCAATCATGGAGCGGTTCTGCCAGTCGCTGGATGAACCGCTTAGCTTCAACCTGCTGGAGCTACTGCGCGGATCGGGGGCGTTTCGACGCTTCAAAGATGCAATCCAACGATACGAAGTTGCGGATGCCTGGTATCGCTATAAGCAGGCTGCCCTCGAGCGAATTGCGGCTGATTGGCTAGACGCAGAGGGCATTGCTTACGAAGGGACTGTCGCCTCCATCCAAAACGCTCACGAAGAGGAACAGAACAGTGCAGACGTTTGACGGAATCTGGCACATCTACGAAATGGAACTGTGGGATGAGAACTATTTCAACATGGAGGTGCAAGCCCACGTCACTATCGATGGTCTAGGTGGCTCGTTTCAGTTCGGATTAGTGTCCGGTGGTATTGATGGTGAGATCGTCAAAGAAGGTAAAACTGAAAGATTCGAATTTACCTGGGAAGGGAACGACGAGTGTGACGAGGCATCGGGGAGTGGCTGGTTGAAGCTGCTCAAAACAGCAGATGAGTTGGCAGGCTGCATCAAGCTACACGGGGGCGATCGCTCCCTATTCTCAGCGAGACTTGCTTAAGATTGCAGGAGGCTGCATTCTCGTTAGCCACGAATCCAACGACGGTTTTGTCGCTGGGTGTGATAGCTCTTTCTGTGTAGGAGTCTCAGATGTCGTGATTGCAACAACGAATGGAGGCCATCTGTCACGATGTATTGCTGCCGACCTGTGGCAAAATATTGCTTCAAGTTGGCTGCCAGCTGATGTCCCTTTGGGCATAAAAATGAGATGAGCGATCGCCCATCCCAAACCTTAATATCGCCCCAGAAGCGAGGATTTTTAGAAAACCTCTGCATCAAGTGCAGCATCTCTTCGCAAAACCCTCGCTTCGCTCGCGCTCTAAACCGTCGCTTCTTCCTTCACCAGTTTGTCCCAGCCCAGATCGCTGAGACTATTGTTGCGGCGTAAAGGCCGGGTGACCAGCTCCAGGATGTCGCGAGCATTGCCAAAGCCATGGATTTGAGCAAACGTGAACTCGACCGACCACTTGGTCGTAATGCCACGCGCCTCCAGCGGATTGGCGTGGGCCATACCGGTAATCACCAAATCTGGCTGTAGGTCTTTGATGCGCTGCAGCTGATTGTAGTTATCAGGCTTCTCGATGATCTTCGGTAGGGGAACGCCCATATCGTGACAGGTTTGTTCTAGCAGCTTCAGTTCAGCTGCCTGATAGCGCTTGTCCATATAGGGGATGCCGATTTCGGGCACAGTCATGCCGCAGCGAACCAAAAAGCGGGCAAGGGAGATTTCCAGCAAGTTATCGCCCATGAAGAAGACCGACTTGCCGCGAATCAGAGCTAGGTAGTCTTCGAGCGATTCCCAGATTTTGGCTTCCCGTTCTTCCAACCCCTGGGGCTCAATGCCGAATACCGAGCAAATTTTCTCAATCCAGGCGCGAGTACCATCCGGGCCGATGGGGAAGGGGGCGCCAATGAGTTTGCACTTACGGCGGCGCATGAGTCCGGTTGCGGTGCGAGACAAGAAGGGATTGATGCCCACAACGTAATCGCCTTCGTCAATCACTGGCAGTTCGGTGTAGCGCTTGGCCGGGAGCCAGCCACCTACCTTGATGCCCTGTTTCTTCAGTTCCAGAGTGATCTGGGTGACGATGGGGTCCGGCACTGAGCCGAATAGAACCAGATTGGGATGGTCTTTATATTCAGCTTCGGCAGTCGTTGCCTCCTCCTTCTTGCGGCCAAAGCTGAGCAGCTTTTGAATGCCGTTGCGCTCTTCTTTCTCGGTTTCGCTAGTGATCTGAGCGCTCGTGGGACAGCGTTGTACCATGGCTACCAGCACGGTATCTTCCCCTTGAGTGAAGGCATAATCCAGTCCGTTTGCTCGTGCCACCACAATGGGGATACCAATTTCTCCCTCGAGCTTGGGAGCCAGCCCTTCCAAATCCATCTTGATGATTTCGGTGGTGCAGGTCCCAATCCAGACGATGACTGAAGGATTGCGATCGCGCTTAATCTGCTCACACAAGCGCTTCAGTTCGGCATAGTCATTTAGCTGAGCCGAGATATCGCCTTCTTCCAGTTCTGCCATGGCATAGCGGGGTTCCGCGAAAATCATCACGCCCATCGCATTCTGCAGAAAATAGCCGCAGGTTTTGGTGCCGATAACCAGGAAGAAACTGTCTTCAATCTTTTGATATAGCCAAGCCACGCAGCTGATGGGGCAAAAGGTATGGTAATTGCCCGTATCGCAGTCGAACTCCAGGTTTTGTGTCTGGGGTTGGGGTGAATTCGGAGTCTGGGGTTGGGCTAGGGTCATGGGTGTGCCTCGCTGAAAGGAGTATGAAGGAGTTCACAACAGTTGCGGGCAGGCAGCGATCGATGGATCGGGAAGGCAGCATCGCAAACCCAACGTTGGCAATACTGCCTCTGGTAACGCGACTATTCAGGTAAGTCAGACAGCTCATCAGGAGAATCGGGTAATAGCGGCGTATCTTCATTCTCCGCTTCGAGCGTTGTGGGGACACTGCTGTTGTCTAGGGCGATTTCCGGGTCAAAGTTCAGACCCAGCACCTCTACCAGAGCGTCTTCGTCTGAGTTGAGCTGATAGAACGGTACCATCAGGTTGCCTAACTTGGGCTCCAGTGCGTTTACCACCCCGAGAATCAGGAACGAAGACGGACGACGACCGCCATCCGGCGTTCTTACAGAGGTCTGACGCATCTGGAGCTCGAGCCAAGGGCGATTAGACCGAACATAGTCCAACCACTTTTGGCGAATCACCGATACGAAATTCTCGAAAAAGGCCATCGTTTTGCCTCAATCCGTTGCTTGCAATCGCCTCATGATAGAGGAAATCCACTGTATGGGAGAGAATTTCGCAGCAACGTTACGCTTGAACGAACTGTTGTGGATTTTTAGACGATGTAAAACTTAACTCTATGCATTGGGGGCAAGTACATCTTGTGGGTTGGGGGTGAAAGGTGAAAGCGATGTACTTGAGTTGCCTGCATAGTGCTGTGGAGGGGGCTGCTTCGTACGCTGCAATGTGATGACTGAGCGTGTCTCAACTGCCGTAGCGATCGATTAAACCATCATCAGGTCCAGTTCGGAGGGTGCTGGGGGAGCCGCTTCAGGGGGATTGAGGTAGAAGTCAGATAGTAAGGAGAACAGCTCTCGGTCTTGGGCATCATTGGGCACAACACCTTCAGGCTGGGACAAGATCTGGTCAGCAATATTGAGGTAGTACTGAGTCACGCATTCCAGCGACGGGTCTGTTTCAGCCATCTCAAAGAGCGTTTTACCCTTAACCCGCGAGACGCGAATATCTTCAATGAGGGGCAGAATCTCAAGCACTGGCATAGGGACATGCTCAATGTACTTGTCAATCAGGTCACGCTTAGAGGTTCGGTTGCCGATAAGCCCCGCCAATCGTAGCGGATGGGTCCGGGCTTTTTCCCGCACGGAAGCAGCGATACGGTTAGCGGCAAATAGGGCATCGAAGCCGTTGTCGGTGACGATCATGCAGTAGTCGGAGTAGTTGAGGGGAGCGGCAAATCCACCACAGACGACGTCGCCCAACACATCAAATAGAATGACGTCGTATTCGTCGAAGGCATTGAGTTCCTTCAGAAGCTTGACGGTTTCACCGACAACATAACCACCACAGCCTGCACCTGCTGGAGGGCCGCCAGCTTCCACACAGTCGACGCCACCATAGCCTTTATAAATCACATCTTCAGGCCAGATGTCTTCGTAGTGAAAGTCTTTTTCTTGCAGCGTGTCGATAATGGTGGGGATGAGAAACCCGGTCAGCGTAAAGGTGCTGTCGTGTTTGGGGTCACAGCCAATTTGCAGAACTTTTTTGCCGCGTTTGGCGAGTGCGACAGAGATGTTGCAACTGGTGGTGGATTTGCCAATGCCACCTTTACCGTAGACAGAGAGTTTCACAGAAGCAGTCTCCTAGATATATGTGTTTTAGTTCGGAGCGTATGTGGCGACGGGCTGATGCGTTGTTGATACGTCCGTGTTCTTTGGAAAAGACAAAATCGCTGCGTGAGTGCAGCGAGGGTTTTCGGCTTTCAGCATTATGGTCAAATGACGGGAGAAATGTAAGGGGCACTCAGGATGAGAAGTGGTGTAAGGAGGTTTATGGAACGCTTTGAGCTTCCTTTAAGAATCTGATCGCTGATAAAACTGGCTAGGCTTGCTTTTTCAGTCTCAGAAAGGTTTTACGTTTGGCTTTAAGGTATATGAAAACAAAAGACAAAAAAGGGGATTGGTTCAATGAGCGGCTGCTAGCTTAATGTTGGCGGGCAAGAGCGATCGCCCCAGCAGCGGTGAGTCTGAGTCTGGCTGTTGCGATTGCACTGGTTGCACTCGATTCACCGCCATCGGTGCCGATGGATTGCCAATAGGCAGCAACGATTATCAGAACCAATAGAATTCTGGTTGTTGCTAGCGATCGCGCTTTGCTACCGCTGACTCGCTTTTTTATTAAGAATGCTCAATTTTGAGGTTCGTCTGCCCCTGCGGCTGGCTCCGCTGGACTGGCAGCACTGCTGGGAAGAATCTCAATCCCGATACTCATTTCACCACCAATGCTGGAAACGTCTTCGGTTGCTTCATCCGTACGGATGACAGGAGGAAATAGAGAAACGCTATTAAATCCCTGCTGGGTGCGATAGTGCGTGATGGCCTCGTGGAGCTGCTGAGCGATTTCTAAAGCTGTTTTGGAAGGGGGCGGCGAAGCTTCCATGAGTTTCATTTTGAAGCTCACCTGCTGCACAATCAGACGCTGCGATTCAGGATCAAGGTTGAGGTCAAGGTCGAGCTGAGCTTTGCTATTGAAAAGGGCGGTCAGTGCTTGCTCTGCGAGTCCTTCGCCCATTTCTACCAGAGCGGGTTTGAACTTACGAATGTAGACCTGCACCACATCTTGAACCGTAGCTTCAACATCGCGATTGCGAAAGGCTTTCCAGGCTTTGCCTGCGAGAATGACCCATTTCGGATCAATGATGCGCTGGATGGGCGATCGCCAGTCGTACTGCCGAGCAATTAAATGAATGATGCGCTGGGCTTCGTCGCGCGATATTTGAGCATCTTCGACGATAGGCAGAATCGTCGCGATCGTGGCTTGAATTTGATGCGTATCCAGGTCAGGGATATAGGTTTGAATGTAAGCATCCAGGGTGGCTCTAACTTTAAGTTCCACTTTCTCGCGCCAAAGTTTGGCCTGGGTAGCTAATGCCTGTTCTGCCTGGTTCGCAATCAGCTTTGCTATCTGCTCCGGGTCGAAGTCGCGGACAACGGCATCCACCCAAGCTTCAATCTCTAACCCTCGTAGCAAGATTGCTTGGGCTTTAGATTTAACCGAGAGAAGGGCCCCTGCGATCGCTCGGACAGCTTGCAGTGACTCGCCTCCACCATAGTTTTTGAGGTAGGCAGCAAGGGCATTCTGCAGCGACTGCACAACGATAGGAGCGATCGCGGTCATGAAAGATTTCGATGAAAGTTGATGTGTGTGCCAAGTTTATCGCGATTATGGGTTTTGGATTTTAGAGGCTGTGAAATCGGGATGATGTTTATTCGTTTTTGGTTGATGGTTATTGGGTGTTGGGTGTTGGGTGTTAGTTCAAGGCGGTTCAAGGTTCAAGGTTTAAGGTGCTTCTGTCCCTTCCCCCTTCCCTTTCACCCTTCTCCCCTTCCCTTTCACCCTTCCCCCCTTCCCTTTCCCCCTTCGCCCTCTATCTTTTCCCCTGACCCATATCCTTCCCCCTTCTCTGCCTAGCCCTCTGTCTTGAACGGACGGACTGCCACCTGAAGCGTTTGAACCGCGTCTAGGGTTTGGTGCAAAGACTCAGAAATTTGGCCCGAAGATTCAGACGTACATTCCGCTAGCTGGATGATGTCTTGCATGAGCTGGGTAACGGTTTCCGATGTCGATGCATGGGAGGTTGTTGTCTCTGAGATAGATTGCAACAGCCGATCAATTTGTTGTGAAACTTCGAGAATCCGGCTGAGGTCATATTTGGCATCTTGAACGAGACGGGTGCCAATAACGACCTCTTCGGTGCTGCGTCCCATGGCTTCCACCACCTCAAATGTCTCTTCCTGAATGGCGCTGACCAGCCGCTCAACTTCTTGGGTAGCTGTTGCTGCCCGAGAGGCCAGTTCACCGACTTCTTCGGCCACAATGGAGAATCCTTTGCCGGCTGCCCCAGCCCGATGGGCTTCAATGCCCGCATTAATGGCTAGCAGGTTGGTCTGCACGGCAATTTCATGAATCAGCGCTACCACATTCGAAATCTGTTGCGATGATTCTCCTAGACGTTTGACTTTGTGAGCAGTCTCACCAATGACTTCACGCAGATTGAGAATGCTCTGCACTGTCAGGTCCATTGCTTCGCCACTAGTTTCAGCTTTATTAGAAGCTTTGCGAGCAATAACAGCTGCGTGTTGAGCCTGCTCTGCGATCCGCTGAATAGATTGGGTCATTTGAACCAGGGACGTTAGCGTGCGGGTGACCTCCTCAGCCTGCAAGAGCGAATCCTGGGATAGCGTTTCGATGGCCTCGTCATTTTCAAGCATCACGGTCGTTACCTGCTCGGTAACCCGCTTTACTTGGACAACAAGTTGGTGCAGGTTTGCCACAATAACATTGAAGACGTCCGCCAAGCTGCCAATTTTGCCTGCAGCTCCCTCAGCCCGCATCATCAGGTCACCCTGCGAAACCCTTGTAACCTCATTAGTTAGCTGATTTAACTGATTTTGCAAAGTTTCCTGACTTCTGTGACGTTCGGCTAGGAGGGCTTGACTGGCAGCTCGTCGACGTAACTGGGATGATGCCGTAGCGAGTTGAGTGGCAACCTGCTCGATGAAATCAATTTCGAGCGCGTCCCAAACGCGGGTACGAGAACACTGATGGGCAATCAGCAGACCGGCTCTGTCGGCTGCAACCACAATCGGGACTACGAGGCTGGCCTTAACTGCCAGCGATCGCAACTGTGCTTGATGAGTCTCAGAGAAGTCTGCCTGCTGAATATCGGCAATCCCCTCTACCTGATTCAGTGAGTCTGGCTGATGTGGCTGTAGATAAGGCTCGATGAAGGTCAAATCTGGCATCTCAGCACCCCGGACGGAAAGCCATGCTTCGTCGAGTGATTCGGCCACAAAGCTTCCTGTCGTTGATTCGTCTATCCAATAGAGCAAGACTCTGTCGGTTGTTAATGCCTGGCGGACTCCATCCACAGCGATGCGATAAAGTTGCGTCTCTTCCAGGGCTGCTTGCATTTGGCAAACAATTGCTGTCAGCTGTTGCGCTAACGTTGCGGCCAGCTGTTGCTGATGGAATACCTGTGCCTGTTCTAAAGACTGCCCTAGCTGAGATGCCACCTGGGTCAGAACTTGGATGTCGCTGTTGTCCCAGTTGCGGGGCATTGGCCACAAGTTAAGGGAATAGGAGATTTGTCAAGTGAGCGCTTTTCCAGAGAGTCAAATCCTGTCAAACTCAGAGCAACCGAGTCATTGAGCCGTCCTGAGTGAGCCATGAGTCGCCCCCGAAAGCTGAATCGAG
>JBHJHM010000023.1:0-27093 GCA_050330865.1 Leptolyngbyaceae cyanobacterium | reverse complement strand
CCTCCCCCCCCCCCCCCCCCGCCCCCGCCCCCCCCCTCCCCCACCCCACCTCCCCCCCCTCCCCTCTCCTCTCCCTCCCTCCCCCCCTCTCGCTCGCCGCCCCCCCCCTGCCCTTGCCCCCCGCGTCGCTCATTAGTCGGGGGTAAGGGTGGAAGGGCTTCGGCGTTAGCCCTCAGCCGAACGGTGGAAGGGAGAAAGAGAAAAGGGATAGGGAGGGAGTTATGAGTTACCCGTTTTGATTTTTGAATTGAACTCAGAACTAGTACCGCTAGGCGGAATTCAAAATTCAAAATTCAAACCTAAGGCAGATAAGCCTTCCCAGCATTCTGAATGGTGAGCATACTTCTGCCGTGATGTACTAGGAACTAAAAACTCCGAACTACAATCATTAACCAACAACGACCAACCACCAATTAACAGTTATCGGCCATCAACGATCGCCGTGTCGATCAAACGTGACCTTATAGGTGCGATCGCCCTTCGGCACATTGCGATTCACAATATCTGACAGCGTTTTGGTTTGCTTGATAACGTCCATCCCAACCGGCGAAAACGTATCTTCGTTGAACAGTTGGGGCGAAAGCAGCGGATTGGTAAGAGCCTGTGAGAACGCATCAATGCCAACAAGTCGAGCCACCAGAGGAGGAATTGTCGATCCTTCGCGGACGTCTTCGGCGTAAAGGCCAACAAAGAACTCAATTTTATCTACGGTTCCGTAGAGTTCTTTCAGCTTTTGCTGAGCATACTCATCACCTGTAATTTGGTCAAAGTCTGTCACCCTAGGAAATCCAGACATTTCACGATAGTCGTTATAGCTAGCCAACTGTGCTTGGCGTCCTAGCTTAATCGTGGCTAATTCCGTGTAGTCAATGAAGGTGACGATGCCATCTTCGCTTTTGCGGATGGGGAAATCAGGTGTATTAAACAAACCAATGAGGGAACCGGGCTGTGAACAAGTTTCCTCCATCAAAGTACCGAGCCCTCGATCAATCAGCATTTGATTATTCCAAAGCGTTTTGCCCAGCGAGACCTTTTCTCCCTCGTAGGTAATCGTTTCCGGAATTGCGCTATGCCAGCGATAGACGAAGCTGAATTCAATTGCCATCCAATTTTGGCGAAACCAACTGGCATTCGTAAAGGCCTCTGGGTCCGCAAAGAAATTGAAATAGTAGGGCGTAATGTGATAGATGTACTCCTCCATAATGATGTTCAGGATCAGCACTATCAGAACATTTCTAGCCGTCTGAAAGAGTCGTTCATCGTCCCAATCGGGATAGTGATGGCTGAGAATGTTACAGAGACGATTATGTTCTCGCACACAAAGGGTGTTAAACATCACATAGCCAAGCTGTACGTTGGCACGTTCCACTCCCAATGCAAAGAGCTTGGCCTTGAGTTCAGAAGACTGTTCTCGTTCAACGTTTAAGGAGGTATATAACCCCTGAAATTGAGGATCAATAACGCCATTTTCGGGGTCAGCGTAGTAAAACAGCGGATATTCTTCTTCGGTTCCATCCGAACGCTGCAATAGCTGCGTTTTAAGTTTGCCCCCCTCAAAAGACCGTAGCAAGTGGGTTTCTTTACGGCTAAGACCGTAGACGTTGCCGAGATCGATATGATGATTAGACGTATTTTTGAGCCAGTTGTGGCGATCAATTCGCAAGAAGCTGTCGGTAAACCACTGCACCCAGTAGGGGAAAAGTAATGTCGATTTTGGCGAATAGCGGGTTTCGCCCTCGCGTTTCTGAAACAGGACTTTGAGATCAGCTAGGTTCGGCAGATTATCCTCGCGGTTGAAGTCAGGATCCGGCGGCAGATGTCGGCCCGTATACGTCCGATCTGTAAGGGAATCCCAGGAGGTATAGGTGTCGGTTTTTTTAGGAATATTCGTATCTGGAACATGGGGATCCAGAGTCATTAGGCTGTAAGGATAAGGCCGATTCGGGACTTTGTTAATCAGGCTGTTAATCAGAAATTTGTTGACTCGACGCTTGAGGGGGCGAATCCTCTGAACGATTGCCCAGAGAAGTCTGAAATGTGTTAGGGCAAAGGTTAACAGTTTATTCCCAAATCCATCCCTGGAGGTGTCTCGTTTTGCCATGGACCTAGCTCTCCTGATTTTGATAAGTGAGGAATGCTGGTGGATGATCGCTTATCCATATGGATAAACGATACTCAGAAGCGATCGCGCTATTGACTACAGCTAAATATCTAGGTTTCCGGGTCTTTGGCGAGACTTATTCAGGGAACCCTCAAACATTTGAGCTGGAATCCGGTAATGTTTTGAGGCGCTTCATTCAGGAACACTCTGTGGGCGTTTTAGCACACCAAGAAAGTATCTTTCCAAGATTTATCTCACAGCGTCAAAAACCTTTACTGTCGATCCGGACAAAATCGTTTAAGTCTATTTCCTAAAGAAAAGTTCATCCGTACTGCAGTGCGCGCGTACTGCTATACTGAAAGGAGTACAGCTGTTTTCATGCATGATTCCTCTGCAGTTATCGCTTCGGAACTTCCTGAGTTACCGTGAAGCAGCCTTAGACTTTCAAGGATTTCAGGTGGCCTGTATTGCAGGGCCTAATGGCGCTGGCAAATCCTCGCTCCTAGAAGCAATCGCGTGGGCCATTTGGGGGCAAAGCCGAGCTGCTGCCGAAGACGATGTCATTCATCTGGGTGCAGTAGAAGCCCAGGTGAATTTCACCTTTGAGCATCAGCAGCAAGTTTATCGTGTCCTGCGATCGCGGCGGCGCAAACAAGGCGGGACTCTAGAACTCCAAGTCAAAACAGAGCAAGGACTACGTCCACTGACTCAGCGCGGGATGCGAGCAACCCAGCAGCTGCTAAGCAATATCTTGAAGCTAGATTATGAGACTTTCACCAATTCAGCCTATTTACGCCAAGGGCGCGCCGATGAATTCATGCTGAAGCGTCCCAGTGAACGCAAGCAAATTCTGGCTGACTTGCTAAAGCTAGGACAATATGACCAGCTAGCCGAACGAGCCAAAGAACGATCGCGAGACGCTAAAGCCCAGGCAACCCTCTTAGCAGCCTCCCAGGAGAGCCTAGCGGCTCCTATTGAACAGCGCAGTCATATTCTGCAGGAAGCTGAGGCTTTGGATACGCAGTTAGCCGATTTTCAGGTGGCTCAGGAGACCGATCAGCAGACGCTGCAAACATACTTACAGCAGCAACAGGAACGACAACAGCTTTTGCAAGCTCAGGCCCTTGTCGAACAGCAGGCAGCGCACGTAGCGGTAGATCATGATCGCTTACAGCAGGAACAGAGCCGTTTACAATCACATCAGGCCAGCTTGCAGACGATTGTTGCTGAGTCAGAGGCTATCGAAGGCGGTATGCAGCGGCTCAAGATACTGGAGACTGAAGAAGAACAACTGTCGGCAAAGTTTACCCAGCAACAGGCCTTGCAAGCTCAGCTTGAACCGCTACAGCAGACGCATCAAACGCAAGTTCAGTCTTTGCACACCCAAAGACAACAACAACAGCTCTACCTGACTGCTCTCGAGCAGCAAATCGCGGAGCTGGAGCCGGTGCTGCAAAAACGGACGCAAACCATAGAAGCCATGGAGGAACTCAATCAGGCTCGCAGACAGCTAAGAAGTTTGGATAGGCTGCAGCTGCAGAGTACGCCCCTCAAACAACGCCAGCAAATTCTCCAGCGACAACTTGACCAAACGCACGCCGAACTCGCAGCTCAACTCGCAGCCCTCGACACTTCGGAAAATCAACTTCAACAGCAGCAGGCGCAATATCCTCAGCTCCAGCAAGCCGTCTTGGATGTGGGGCAAATGCTGGAAAAACTCGCTGATAAACAGGCATATCAGGAAAAGGTACGAGAAAAAGGCGTTGAGCGACGGCACTTTATGGAGAGACTGCAGGCAGAGCAGCGTAGCTGTGAAGTGCAGTTGGCCCGTATTGAGCAGAAGCTGGAGCTTGTCAAACAGCCTGATGCCCAATGTCCAGTGTGCGATCGCCCGCTCAAACAGCACAATTGGGAAACCGTTTTAGCCAAGCATCGAGAAGAGCGAGAAGACCTACTGCGACAGATTTGGGTCATCCGCGAACAGCTAGCAGTCTCGGAGCGAGAGATTCAGGTTCTTAGACAAGAATATCGAGAACTAGAAGAGTCGCTCGCTAACTATGGACAGATATTGGAGCAGCGGGGGCATCTGATGGCTCAACTGAACACGCGGAAGTCTCTGAATCAACAACTACAGGCGCTTGCACAGGAGCGATCGCATCTAGAGCGGTGCCTCGCTGAACAAACCTATGCTCAGGAGATTCGAGCCGAACTACAACACATTGTCGAGCAATTGACACAGCTAGCCTATGACGAGCGTGACCATGCTTTGGTGAGAGGGCAAGTGGATCGCTTGCGGTGGGCTGAGCTCAAACAGGCGGAGATCAAACAAGCAGAGCGTAAGCATACCCGCCTACTAAAGCAGCATCCTGAAGTGCTGAAGGAACTGACAGTTTTGGAAAGCGCGATTGAAGCTGTATCGCAGTCAGAAACCACAACCCAAATCGTCACACTGGAGACTCAAATTGCCGATTTAGATTACGATCTTGCGCAACACCAGCAGGTACGGACTCAGTTGCGCACAGCTCAAGCGTGGCGTTTGAAATATCAGAATCTTGAGAAAGCCCGTCAGGAAATGCCTCAGGTTGATCGTCAGCTCATGGCATTGACCGAGGAGCAGTTACAGCTTCAGAATCAGGCTGCGATTCTAACAACTCAAACTGAAGTCCTAATCAAACAGCTTGAGGAGTGTCCTGATCCCCAGCCACAAATTGAGGCCCTACAGACGCGGATGCGCGATCGCCAGCGGCAGCGGGAGCAGGCACTCTCTCAGGCAGGCGCACTGCAGCAGCGACTCCAGCATCTTGATCAGCTTCAGGAACAGGCCATACAGCAGCAAGCAACCCTGCTTCAGGCTCAACATAACCTGAGAGTGCATCAAGAACTGGCTCAGGCTTTTGGTCGCAATGGCCTGCAAGCTTTACTGATTGAGCAAGTTTTGCCACAGTTGGAGGCCGAGACAAACCATATTTTGGGTCGGCTTAGCAATCATCAATTCCATGTCCGATTTGTGACGCAGCGAGCAGGGCGGGGGCGCCCGGAAAAGCTAATTGACACGCTCGACATCTTGATTGCCGATGCTCAAGGCACCCGCCCCTATGAAACGTATTCAGGAGGCGAAGCGTTCCGCGTAAATTTTGCGATTCGGCTCGCGCTCGCTCGCCTCCTAGCCCAACGTTCAGGAACGCCGCTTCAAATGCTGATTATTGATGAGGGCTTTGGCACCCAGGATCGGGAAGGGTGTGATCGCCTAATCGGAGCTATTAACGCAATCGCACCGGACTTTGCCTGTATTTTGGCAGTCACTCATATCGCCCATTTTCGCGAGGCGTTTCAAACTCGCATTGATGTTAGAAAGCTGCCTACGGGCTCAGAAATTTGGGTGGCCATGTAACGGAAACGGTAGGGGCGTGGCATAGCAAAACAATTTAGCCCGCCGCTCTCAACTTCATACATCCATTCCCTGCCCCTACACATGCACCAACTGCATAACCATCCCTTCTCGGGCTAGGTGAATGTTTGAAAATCGATTGCGGATTTCGCTTTCCATCTGCTCCAAATAATCATCATCATGGGCCGGATTATGGTGAAACAGAATGAGTTCCTCTACTTGGGCTTGTTTTGCCATCTCAATGGCACGTTCCCAAGGAAGATTAGCGCCTCCGTTTAGATCGTGGTAAGACGTATCGGAATAAGTCCCGTCATAAATAACGAGATTCGCCCCCTGCACGAGATAGAGCAGATTTTTATTGATTCCTTCAGCGAGATTATCCGTATCTGTGGCATAAACCAAGGCTCGTCCGGCATGGCTGATCCGAAATCCTAAGGCACTGGTATTGGGATTAAGCGCGATCGCTTCGATAGTAGCCTCATTGGGTAACTGAATGACGGTACCAGCTGCAATATTGTGAAACGTCATCTCAGCGGCCATTTTCTGCAGCGGCGTAAAGAAGTTAGGCCGCAACATCTGATCCATCAGGGTCTGTTTGATTGAGGCTCCATTAGGTGCAGGCGCACCATAGATATCAAAATGGTTACCAGCAGCAAAAGCTGGAATGAAAAAAGGAAATCCTTGAATCCGATCCCAGTGAACATGCGTAAAGAAAATGTGGGCGTGAATTTGGGTTTCGGCATGCAGTAAGTGCTTGCCCAACGCTCTTAAGCCCGTACCACCATCAAAAATCAGCCGCTGCCCAGCGATCAGCACTTCAACACAGGCTGTATTCCCCCCATATCGAACAGTATCTGCTCCTGGCGTCGGTACGCTCCCTCTGACGCCCCAAAAACGAACGGTGAAGTCTTGGCGCAGAGAAACCTCCGCCGTCGAGGAGGCATGGAATGATTCACCTGTCAGCATTGAAGCATGTAGATCTGACATCGCACAGTTAGCAGTTGGGAAGTATATAGCCAAAGATAATACGAGTATAAAAGTATGGGCTATTAGAGACTCGACGTTAATGTATATTCTGCATCTCTAATGCTTTTTCGGGAAACTCTGGCCGTTTCTCAATATCAAAGGACAAATCCATACAGAAACACCCGGTCTATGCTCCTTACAGTTATAAAAGGTATCTGGAAGGGAAACTCTTTGGGGTAGTTAGGATATGACTGAAGCTAACCGAAGAGGGTAGAATCAATCAACCTTTCCTCTAAGATACCCATCCAGACAGTATTATCAATGCTCGATGTACCGCTTATTTGCCAGCTTTAATACATTTCTCAACCAGAGGCATGACTTTATCAACGTTTTGCCATCCCAGAATTTCGGTTACTTTCTTCTCTAGATTCTTATATGTGCGGAAGAATTCAGCAATTTCATCCAGCCGGTGGGATGCAACGTCATCCAAAGACTTCACCTGGGCATAACGAGGATCTTCCTCAGGCACACAGAGAATCTTCTCATCGCGATCGCCCCCGTCGATCATTTCCAACATGCCAATTGGACGTGCTGCAATAACACATCCTGGAAAGGTCGGCTGATCCATCATCACCATACCATCCAGAGGATCGCCATCATCAGCAAGCGTATTCGGGACAAAGCCATAATCGAAGGGATACTGGACTGAAGCGAAGAGCACTCGGTCTAGTATCATTGCCTGCATGTCTTTGTCGAACTCATACTTGTTCTTACTGCCGGCAGGAATTTCAATTAGGACGTTAATCAAGCCAGCCTCAGGCTGAGCGGGAATACGAGATAAGTCCACAACGCGTCTCCAAATACTTTACTTTCCGATGAATCACGAGAGCTCTCGCAATGAGAAATTGCTAGGCTGCTCTCCGCTTACGCATTTTAGGCGATGAGGTTCCTTCATAGAAGGGGGCCTAACCATCCTCACGAATCATTCACGTGACTGCGAAAAACGATAACTAGGCACAGGGGGAGAAGAAAGCCCAGTAGATGAATAGTGAACAATGACGACTAACGGCAACGTCAGCGTTAGCAAAGCAGCAACCGTTCCAACAATGAAAGCAAAACGACTACTCGGAGGTTCCGGAGGGTTCTCAGAAGAACTAACTGATTCCATAAATGCGGTGTAATTCGGCACCTGAACTGAAGACTATACGCGTGGGTACAGGTCCCTAACTGCGTCAACTGGCAGAAGTAAGCCTCATTATAAGAACATCTCAAGGAAAACTGCAGTTTTCTTGATGTTTCGTCCAATATTGCTTTCTTACTCATGCCCCTCGACATACAGACTAGCGAACAGCCAAAAGCATAGCTGTGAGCTAGATAACACACGTCAAATAAACGTAGAGTATGCCCCTTTTGGCGTCGTCGATGGATCCATAGCGAGCAAGATGAAGTTCTCTCTGAAGTCAAGTCTCCCTAGATTCTAGATGCTCCCGAATCGTCCTGAGTTCCTGCAAAATAGCCCGCAGCAGTTCATGGGTTGCGGTTTCTTCAGAGGGTTGAACAGCAATGGTTGGATTTAAGCCCAGGACATCCCGCGCAAATCGACGGACTTCTTGAGGATGAAATTTGAGCGGTGCATCCCGATCGTCGCGAACCTCTGGATTGAGTCGGGCAGGATCAAATGGAGGGTTAAGAATCTTAGGGTCAGTATTGGCGTAGCGATAGACAGAGGCACGCGATCGCTTGATTTGCCGCTGGACATCTTCCACCGCCAAATACGCATCGGGTGGCAGCTCATCCAAGGGTGGGCTGGCTATATTTTCAGAAGGCTGAGAAAAAGCGATCGCGTCTTGCATGGTCTTAGATTTCACTTCGCTTGTTGAGTCTACAGAGGGGACGGCAGAATCTCAAGGCAGCGTAACTTCCGAGACCTTAGTATGTACCGCTACACACGTCACTCAAAACCCCATGAAACTCCGTACCAGGGCTAGCAGCTTCCATCACTCGCCGATAAGTTTGGGTATCGATAGTGGCGTTGTTACTATCGACAAACTCAGCTTTCTCCATTGAATAGCTGAGAGTATCGCAATTGGCCACATAGCTAAATACAGCCGCAGCCGTTCCGTTACTGCTAATCGGGCTACGTCGAGCCAAAAGCGTGAACTCTAAAAGATTATCCCGCTGCTGAATATCCGGATTCAACCACCACTGTTGGGTGACTGCCTCGCCAGCGTTGCTCTCGAAGGTATCTTCGTAGAGGTAAATCCAATCGCTGTAGGGATCTTGATTTTGAGCGACTTCTAGAGCAGGCGTCGTTGTAGCCAGGATAGGTGCAGCTAACAGAGCTGCCGCAAACTGAGGGAACACCATGATAGACTCCGATGCTAACAATCACATTACCAAGCTTACTCTTCTCAACTTAGTTGTATAAATCCTGACTTTTTTCGATATCACATCCACTTTTAGAGGCGTCACAGGCACGGTAGGCTGAGACCTATGATTTCTGGGTCTCGCAGGGACCGATTTCGATGACCTGGAACGTGTTACGCGTCTGTTTTGCCTGATAGAGCGCTGCATCAGCCTGAGCGATGACCGTATCAGATGTCACCGCTACAGGCATATTGACCACTGCTATCCCCAAACTCAACGTCAAAAAAGGATGCGTGGAAGCATCCTCATTAGGAATCTTCATCGCTGCAATTTCATCCTGAAGACGCTGAGCGACTGCAACAGCCCCTGTTCTATTGGTACTGGGCAAGAGAACAACGAATTCTTCCCCCCCATAGCGTGCAACTAAATCACGGGTTCGATGGGCGCAGATTTTCAATTTATCGGCGACTCGGACCAGACAAGCATCGCCAGCTGGATGACCATAGCGATCGTTGTAAGCCTTGAAGTGATCGATATCAATCATCATGAAGGCAATCGATAAATTTTCACGTTGATGATGCTTCCATTCCTGCTCCAAAGCTGCCAAAAACTGGCGACGATTGGCAATTTGAGTCAGGCTATCAGTAGTTGCAAGTTCTTGGAGTTGGTCGTTGAGCTTTTGCAATTCTAGGGCTGATCTTTTCTGCTCAGTAATATCTTGAGCGAAAACAACCACTCGGTAAGGTTCCTGTTGCTGGTTATAAACAGGAAATTCAATCAGATGAATCCAGCGCATTTCGCCATCAGCTCTGAACAGGCGAAACGTTTGGTCTGTCTCTCTGATATTGTCGGGGACTACACAACTCGCGATTAGCGTCGGCAGGTCATCTGGATGGATGAATTTTTGCCAGTATTTAGGATCGTCATATAGGGTCTGTACAGGATAACCTGTAACCGTTTCGTAGGATGCATTGATGTAAAGCCAAAGGCTATAGTCAAGCGGTCGCAGTCCAAACAGAAGAGGCAAGTTTTCAGTAATTTGACGTAACGTTGATTCGCTTTCTTTCAAGGCCATTTCTGCTTGTTTGCGATCCGTAATATCTTCTACAATCCCTTCCACAGCGATGAGCTGATCAGCTTTATCTCTAACTGGATGTTGTGAAACCAAAATTATACATAGTCCTTTTTGGGGGTGTAAAAAACGCATCTCAAACTGCTGAAAATCGATCAAGGTTTCAGCCAGCTGAATAACGGCAGCTTGGGCAGTTTTAATATCTTCAGGTAGCCAATTGATGATCTGTTCCCAAGGTCGACCAATAAGTTGCTCTTTACTGCTACCAAAAACAGCCTGAAAACCACCACTAACATAGGTCATTCGTCCCTCGAGGCCCGTATGGCTAAAGATGACAAACTTGTCTCCAATATCGTCAACGAGACGCTGAAACTTCGCTTTACTTTCCTGAAGTTCCTGCTCAATACGCTTGCGATCGCTGATATCTTTTAGCGATCCGATGATCTTGACAATTTGACCTTTGCTATTAACTTGCGGCATCCCTTGATCTTCGAGCCAAATGTAGGTGCCGTCTTGTTTACGAAATCGAAACTCAAGACTGAAAGGCCCCACCGAATCAGTTCGCTTCAGCAAACGCAAAAAGTTTCGACGGTCAGCAGGATGAATAAATTTAATGCTCTCGGGCAGAGAGTATGGCAGCGCATCGGGACTACATCCCAGAATCTTTTGCGCATTCCGTCCCCATGTATAGCGATCGCAGGCAAGGTTGTACTCATAAATCACCTGTTTACCGGCCCAAGTTGCAATGTCGTACCGATCGCGCCACTCAATCAATTCTTGGGGATATAGGGCAAGACGCATCAACCAAATTCCAAGCCCAGTCGTAATCAGGAATAGGAGGCCATAGGAGAAAGTGGTGAGTCCAAATATTTCTTGATTAGCCCCATGGAGACGAGAACCAAACAGAAAAGCTATCCCCACAGTCTGTAGGAGAAACAGAATGATGAGTAGCGATCGCAAGGATAGGCTCATTACTCAAAATAAAGCAGGAACGCACAACTCAAAGTAGGATGACCCCTGGTCTAAATATCAGCTTTATAGACCTTAAAGTGAAAATATGCTGGTGAATGTGTTGCCTGAATGAAAATTCATCGCTAGCCGATAACACCCCCAAAGTCCTAAGGATACGGGTAGCTGTAGGGCTGCTGCATCGTGGTTGCTCGATAAACTAAGACTGTATCGGTAACCGCTCCAGCCCGTGTTAGCTGGATTTCTTGTACTGGCTCGATCACTTCAAAGAAGGGGTGAAATTCAGCGACCAGCAATGCTCGATCAGGATGAAGACTGTCGAGCGTCAGGTATAAAGCATCCTGCCCAACCCAAGTTCCTGGTGAGGTCCAAAAGGCAAAACCGCGTGGGTCTTGACTGAAGCAAGTGATGGGGTGCCGGGTCAAGGGGGACAAAGCCATATCAATATATGATGACAAGTAAAACTCATCGGTAAAGACAAAGTCGGTTTCCTGAAGCGCTTGCATAAAGCTAGCAGTACTGGCAGCGCGCAATCGCAGTTGTACGGTATCAAGCAGCGCTGTCGAACCATCCTGTGTAACTGGAACGAAGCCGCCTAAGAGGCTATAGCTGCCAGGTTTTTGGAGAACTCCAAGCGACAAATGCAGCAGCGCAACAATTACCAGCATGCCCAGCACTAGCCCTGTCCCCATAAGCCAGCGTTTGACAATGACCCATCGCCAATGGCTAGCTGCTTGTGCCAGCAATAGGGTAAGCCCCCAAAAACCAGGAGCAGGCCATGCTGGATAAATAGCCTGCTTGCCGCCTAAGAGCGTAAAGCCTAAAGCAATCGGCAATGAAACCCACAAAATTAGTGCGGTGCGATCGCGAGTCAAGGCCTCTGCTGCAGTGAAAGGTGGATATCGCCAAGCATTGATTTGCCATAACAGCGATCGACTGGTACACAGCCACAGGGGGAAACCAATGCTGGGAAAGAGATAGACAATGCCAAGTAGCCAGGTCGCCAGGGCATCCAAAATGCGATACGGTGCAGGGTCACTGCCTTCGAATCGCAGCCCTAAATGAAAGCGAAAAGAAATCCAGTCATGCTGGCTATTCCAAATCCAGAGGGGTGTCAGGGTCAGCAAAAAGACCAGTAATGCCAAGGCTGCCCAGGGAGACCAAAGCGCCTTCCGCGTGCGCTTTGATGTAAGACAAAAGCCCACAAGGCCCAAACCCAAAATAAAACCGTGATACTTGCTCAGACAGGCTAACCCTAACGTGAGACCAAAAAGTGCGATGCGAGGAGAGGGTTGATAGGGAATTTCACTAGCCGGTGTAAGCGTCGCAATGCTTTTGGGAATAAATTCATGAGCTGCGATCAACAGCGTCAGGGTCCAAAACAGAATAAGTCCATTGTCAGGGGACGTGAGGAGACCAAATGTAATCCAGAACAGGGGGGTGATGGAGGCGATCGCCACGGCATACAGGCCCGTCTTGCAATCAAAAAGGTAGTCGGCAACGAGGTACAGCAATAGCAGGCTCACTGCATACAGCCCTAGCGCTCCTAGTCGAATCGTTAGGGGAACAAGGGCACCCGTTAGCCACCAGCCTAGCCCCGTTGTGAGGGCAACCATAGGGGGATGGTCGAAATAACTCCAGTGCAAGTGCCGACTGTAGGCGTAGTAATACACCTCGTCAAATCCTACAGGCAGTAGCGCAGCGACACTGGTACGGAACAGAAAACCGCCGCCTATCCATAGCCAAATAGCGGTGGGAATCTGGGGCCAGCTGATCTTGGAGCGACTAAACAGCATGAATAGAGGCTATTTTCTACAGGGTGGTGCGCCACAATAGCCCACCTTTTGAGCGAACGTGGCGGAATATCATGCGGGCGTTCTTAATCATGACACTATGAAGACACCGTATCTCCGTAGGAACGGCAGAGACTTATGAAGGGAAGTGCAGAAGTCATTTGTGTCGGGACCGAGCTATTGCTGGGAGACATTCTGAATACAAATGCCCAGTTTCTAGCCAAAGAGTTGGCGCAGCTGGGTATTCCTCACTATTACCAGACTGTGGTGGGTGACAACCCCGCCAGAATTCAACGAGCTGTCGAAGTTGCCTGTGCGCGATCGCAGGTATTGCTCTTCACCGGAGGCTTAGGACCAACCCCTGATGATTTGACCTTGGCGACTTTGGCCGATTTCTTTCAGGTGCCTTTGGAAGAGCGCCCTGACGTTTTAGCAGACATTCGTCAAAAATTTGCTCGTCGGGGACGCGAAATGTCGCCCAGTAACCGCAAGCAGGCGCGACTCCCTAAGGGTGCTGACGTTCTACCTAATCCCGCTGGGAGTGCCCCTGGCGTTATTTGGGAACCGCGTCCTGGGTTAGTCATCATGACATTTCCGGGGGTACCCAAGGAGATGCAGATCATGTGGGGCGAAACAGCTGTGCCCTATCTAAAGCAACAGGGCTGGTCGGCTCTGACAATCTATAGCCGCACCCTAAAATTCTGGGGGATTGGCGAGTCAACCCTCGCGGAACAAGTAGCCCCGCTGCTTGATCGAGAAAATCCCACCGTTGCCCCCTACGCAAGTCAGGGAACCGTGAAACTTCGGATTTCGGCACGGGCAGCTTCAGAGGCAGACGCGATCGCGCTTATCAACCCTATAGCTGAAGAAATTCTAAAGATTGCTGGAAACCACTGCTATGGAACTGACGATGATACGCTTGCCTCCGTAGTTGGCGATCACTTGCGTCAGCAAAATGAAACTTTAAGCGTGGCTGAATCCTGCACCGGCGGAGGACTTGGTCAGATGGTCACAGGTATTTCAGGAAGCTCCGCCTACTTCATGGGAGGTATTATTTCTTACAGCAATGCAGTCAAGATTGGTCTGCTAGGTGTCCAACCTGATGTACTGGAAGCCGAGGGAGCCGTCAGCGAGGCTGTAGCGCTTCAGATGGCCGCTGGAGTCCGAGCGCGCTTAGGTACGGATTGGGGAGTCAGCATTACAGGCATTGCAGGGCCCGGTGGTGGAACTAAAGCAAAACCTGTAGGGCTAGTCTACGTAGGCATTTCAGGCCCTAATGGAACAGCAAGCGTGCAAGTCTATCGTTTTGGGAACTTACGAGGCCGGGAATGGATTCGCCATCTCAGCATCTGTTCTGCTCTTGATCAGCTGCGACGTGTCCTACAGTCCTGATCATCTTTACTTAACCTTGACCATTTTGAGGGATTCGTTATGATCAGACAAACATTGACATATAGAGTTGGCAACCATACCGTTGCACAAGCTCATCTCGTCCTGTTCTGGGTAAGCTAAGATACAAAAGGGCGGATTCGTTGCTGAAAGGAGTAGCGCATTCATGGATTACATAGAAAAGGCTTTGGAAAAGCTTAAGGAATGGTTGGATCGTTTAGCAGAAGCGCTATTCGGGCCTCAAACTCAGCCAGAGCCAGAGCCGATTCCTGTTCCAGTGGACGACCGCAGCAGACGATAGGTTTCGTGATGAATCCTAAGTAGCTGTGAAATTGTTAAAAGTATTTACCTTGCACGGTCCTAATTTGAACCTGTTAGGTAAGCGAGAGCCAGGTATCTATGGTGTGCAAACGCTAGCCGATATTGATGCTTTACTCCTCAAGGAGGGTGAGCGCTTGTCGGTTGAACTGTCTTTGCACCAGTCAAATCATGAGGGTGTTTTGGTTGACTTAATCCAGAGCACTCTTGGTTTATATGACGGTATTTTAATTAATCCGGGGGCTTATACCCATACAAGTGTCGCTATTCGTGATGCGATCGCCGCGGTCCAGATTCCGACCGTCGAAGTTCACCTGAGCAATATCCACAAGCGTGAAGCTTTTCGGCACCATTCCTATATTGCTCAGGTTGCCATTGGTCAGATTAGTGGGTTCGGGGCTGATAGCTATCGCTTGGGTCTGCAGGCATTGGTCGCGTACTTGCGATCGCACGCCTCGTAGTTCAAACATTTTGCCAATAGCCGCAAAGATAGTAGATTATCCATTTGCAGTTCCAGCTTTCTGCTGTGTCTCGGCATCAACAGTTGCACGTAACTGAGCCACTAATGGAACCTTATCGGTCCATTTTTTACCGTAACTAAGATTGAATGCGTAATCAAAATCGGGTGGATTGGCTCCTTGGTTATGCTGTATGAGCGTTTCTAACTTGTCCAGGGCTTTGGCAATGCGGGCTTCCGGGGATATGCCAGCTTCGTATTCATCCCATAAAGATGCGATCGCATCGGTGGTAGTGCCTGGCAACGGTTCTAAAAGCGTCATCAAGTCTTGCCGCTCTTGCTCAGCCTTGGACGTGCCAGGTTGCTGATGAATAGCAGGAATATCGCCGCCAATCGCTTCACCCAAATCATGGACAATACATATTTTGAGCAACCTCCCAATATCAACATCCGGAAAATGCTCCTCCAAAACGAGGGCCATGAGACACAACCGCCATGAGTGTGAGGCCACATTTTCTTGCTGACCTCCCGACGTCCAGGAGGTGCGATACACATTCTTGAGACGTTCTGCCTCCTGGAAAAACTGCAGAAATTGCAGCGATTCGTTTGTATTCATGTTCCTCCCCTAATGGACGAATCTCACTCGGTAGAATAAGAGGGCTATATTTCAGATATTCGCAGGTCTATGGTCGCAGCTGCCAAGGCATATCCAACCATCCAATTGTTACAAGCGCCGACGTCACAGGCATGGGTTGACCAAGCGCTGAGCAATCTGGATATGGTGCTGTTGGATCACTCCCATTGCGAACGTAAAGCGGCTGGTTTCGCGCTCAACCTGATGTGCCGCTATCCCTCCAGCGAAAAGTTAGTGCGATCGCTGACAGCCATTGCCCAAGAAGAACTCAGCCATTTTGAGCTAGTGAATCAGTGGCTGGAACGCCGTAACATTCCCTTACGCCCGCTACCGGCCCCGCCTTACGGCTCAGGATTATCTGCTCAAATACGCCGCGAAGAACCCCAACGCATGTTGGATTCGCTACTCGTAGCTGCCCTGATTGAAGCCCGCAGTCACGAACGGCTAGGTTTGCTCGGTATGCACTGCCCAGAGCCGGATCTCGCTCAGTTCTACCGCAGCTTGATGGCCTCAGAAGCGCGACATTATGGGGCCTATTGGGTACTGGCGACGACGTATTTTGAACGGGCGATCGTCAATGCTCGGTTGGCAGAGTTGGCGGAAGTCGAGAGTTCTTTACTGACAACACTGCACCCCGAACCGCGTATTCATAGCTAGCGTAGAGGCTAGCGCAAGCAAGTTGAGTGATACATCTAAATATCGTTAGGATTAAGCTGATAATCGCGACCTCTCAGCCATGGCTAAAACAGCACTAGAGCTCAGTCCAGAAGAGTGGAAAAAGTACACGGTACCAAAGCGATCAGCCACACCTGAGACAAAAGCTCGCTTCGATCGAGCCTGGCAACTGATTCCTCAGCTAGCCCAGCTTTTACGAGAGGAATTTGGGGCAACCCAGGTAAAGGTTTTCGGTTCGGTCCTATATGCTGACTCTTTTCTACTTGATTCTGATATTGACTTAGCAGCCTGGGATATTCCTCCAGAATGGTATTTACAGGCTGCCTCCAAGGTAGATGAATACAGTGATGAATTTACGATAGATCTAGTCAATCCGTGTTTTTGTCGCCCCGGATTGAAAAGTGCAATTGACCGCGAGGGCATTGAAGTTTGAAACAGCTTGCTATCAGGATTGAAGCAGAATTGGGCGACATTCTGATAGCAGTTGATCGCGCCGTGCAAGGATGGCAAAAGTTTACTCGATCAGGAGATGAACTCTACATTGACAGCATTGCTTTGAATCTTCAAAGTGTTTACACAGGGCTAGAGAGTCTCTTTGAAGAAATAGCCAAGCATATTGATGGATCACGTCTTGATGGTGAAGGCTGGCACAAGCAACTGCTTCAGCAGGTAGCCCCGGAAAATGCCCCTATCCGTCCTGCCGTTATTTCGTCTCGAAGCCTTCAATATCTGGATGAATGGCGTCGATTCCGACATCTAGTTCGCCATAACTATGCTACGAAGCTGGATGCAGCTAAAGTTGAAATTTTGGTTGACAATCTCAACGATCAGTTTAGGCAAATTTCCGCTGAGTTGATTGCTTTTGCCAAGTTTTTACATCAGCAATCAGAAGGATAGTTTAGGATATATTGAAGTTGAGTCAACTCCGGTAGCGCGATCGCAATGCACCCTCTTTTGAATGTTGATATTGAGCAAAGTAGGCATCGCTGAACGGATACAGCTCGCTGAGGATCTTTGGGATAGCATTCTTGCCCAGCCTGAAGCGCTACCTTTAACTGATGAGCAGAAACAGGAATTAGAGCATCGACTGGAAGAATATCGACAAATCCCAGAAGTTGGCTCCAGTTGACAGGATGTTAAGCGACAACTGGATACATTGCGATGACCTATTCACTTCCTTTAGCATTTTCTATATCGTAGAAATAGATAAATTCGTCCCTACTAGAAAGAAAAATCGTAAGCGTCCCTAGCGTTGCTGTGGTGGGAGCAAAGAAGGGGCCTCATTTCCAGTCCGTGCTGCCAAGCAGGCGGAAGTCAGAAAATCGAGGATATTTCTGCCCTGAGCCTTGAGCGAGGTGGTAACCGTGAGCAATCTGGCCACGAACTGACTGCCGCTTTGAGATTGGGAGCCAAAACTGGTCTTGCGCCAAATCACAGCCGGTCGCAAAGCTCGTTCTGCCGCATTGTTGGTGGGTTCAACCCCAACGGTGGCAACAAACGTCCATAAGGCGGGTTCCACCTTAAGCAAGCGCCGACAGGTTCTGACGGTTTTAGCCAGCGGGGACTTCTCATCAGACTCAATCGGCAGAGCGGCGGCCTCTGCCAAGGTCGTTTTGAATCCTTGCCGTAGATGGCAGACTTGAGCGATAAACTGCTCACGAGATAAGGTGCCATCTCTGACTCGATGCCACCAGCGAAACAGTCGATGTTGGCGGCGCAACAAAGCCGTTCCGATTTCGTGAGATGCGCCAATGCGCTCTGTCATGGCCGTTAGGTCTCGCTTGAGATGCGCCCAACACACTTGCCATTGTTCCAGCGCAATCCAGTTGTAGGCACTGTAGCGGTCAGAGGTAACGATACCGCTGTAGGAGTCGCCCATGAGGTCTTTGGCCGTTTGCTGAGACCGGCTCAGTACGACCTCAAAAAAGCTCACCAGTGGTGTCACCAAAACCCACATCCAACCTTTGGTTCCATTGGGATTGCCGCCATCACGGTTCCCTTGAGGAAAACTGGTTTCATCGCTGTGGAGGACAGGCTGGGCCTGAACATAGTCCTTGGCGGCGGCAACCGGGGCCTGGAGGGCTGCACTCATCTCATCGCGCAAGCGACCGACTGAACCTCGCGAAAGACCCACACCAAACAGGTCATCCATCAATGCACACACCTGGCGATAGCTCTGACGATAGGGACCACTCAACAGCGCCACTATCGCACTGAGACGTTCGCCATAGCCCAAGGGCGATACCCCCGTCGGCAGGCAGGCTCGGGTCTGATGACCACAGGCTCCGCAACTGAGTTGATGAAGTCGATATTCAATCACCTGTGGCTCTATCGGGGGCAGTTCTATCTCTTGATGGCGATGAGGGTGCGGGTCATGCCCCCTCAGGGGTGCCCCGCACGCTGCACATGACGAGGGCAATACGTCTTGAACCTGCTCACAGGCTTCACTCGGCTTGAGCTTGCGGACCTGACGGGATATGGGCTTTGATTTTTCCTGAGATTTGCGGCTTTTGACCTGCCTCTGATGGCCTTTAGACTTGCCGAAACCATCGCTTGATGGTGGTTTTGATGAATTCTTTGAGTTTTAATTCAAGCGCTCTTCTAGCTGCCGAATACGCTCGTCTTGTTGCTGTAAGCGCTCGCTGAGCACCACCACCAAGGCTTGGATACTAGCAGGCGTTGCCGCCCAGTCTGCTTTCGGTACCTTGATTCCAGCAATGTCGATTTCTTCACTCATACCGTCACTGTAGCGAAGCTTGTCTCCCATTTTTCCTAAGTTTTCTTGAGCCTCCTGGGACGGTTACGAAAAATCTAAACTTATGGCACTTTCCCTTGAACTGTCGGTTCGCTCATTTTGAGCATGCCTTCCGAATTATCGACGGCAGCATGAGGCTTTCAGAAGCTGAAAGAATTTGGCGAATCTATTGACAAATTGGGGCCAATACCCAGTTTCTATTTCCCTGTCCCGCAAAATAGATTCAGCCATAATAGTACGCTACATGTAGCGCTAGCATAAATTCTGAACACGCTAAAAAAATGAGCGAACCGAGAGTTGAAGACGCACTCAACACAGTTAGTCAGCTACCAACTGAACAGCAGGCTATGCTGGTTGAAATCATTCAGAATCGTCTTATCGAAACGCGGCTCAAAGAAATTGCCCAGGACGCAAAGGTGTCGCTTGCTGCTTTCCATCGGGGCGAGTTTCAATCTCAGTTAGCGGAGACCGCCATTTTGGAACTCCAGAAAACGTTCGAAAAAGAGCATTCACGTTAATTATTTTTCTGGGTATTCAGGAGTTTTTGACTAAGGTGACGATCGTGGTTTTTGGTCCAATCAGGGACATCACTTTGGATAGAACCGATGAAGGCTTCTACGGGATCGTCTTTGAAGATCGATGCGAGCCATTGTAGGGTAAATTCTTCAGAGGTTTGGCCTTGTTTTTCGGCGAAGTAACTAGGGGAATATAGAAGTAACTAGGGGAATATAGAGGTCTTCTGGGATTTTTAGAGTTAGAGTTTGTGTCATCAGTTTATCTGTTTGAAGAGTGATTTTGGTGCCGAAGAAGGATAAGTTAATGGCTTAATAAACATTCCTTGATAAAGTAGAGCGAAAACCATTTAACACTTCAGAAGTGAAAATTTCATTAGTAGGCACTCCCCTTCTAAGCGCATCTATCCACTCACGACGTATCTGCTTAGCATTATCATTGGCAGATGATTCAAGGAGATAGTATGTGAAATCTGAGATTGCACCACTTATATCATTATTCAATACCCGCACTACTCCACGAACATCATAGATTACGGCAAGTCTTGAAGGACTGAAATCTTCCTGTGCCTCTGCTATCTGAATTGCTTGCTCACAAACAGAAAGGCTTTCTCTAAACAGACCAGCCACAGCTGCGTTCCAACATGCATCAGCTAAAGCATTTGGATTTAGAGACATTTCAGGACTCAAGGATGTAATAAACTCGAAAGCCTCACCACTTTTTTGTTGATTGCATAATATTTTATCTTGTTCTTCAACGTCAGGATTAACAGAAAAATATGAACTTAACCAATCACAACTCTGAAACATTAATGTAGGAAGATCAAATATAGGGTTAGAAACAATTTTGGCTCCGCGCTCATCTGCATTCCAAAGATATAATCCTCCCTGACCGATCAAAAAAACATGCCGAGTATTAGAGCTGAAGCCAATTTCGTTCGCGTAGAAATTCTCAACACTAAAAGTTTCCGTATATGGAAGATAACTGGAATTTCTGAATTCATTCGAGTTGAAAAGGAAAAATAGTGGGGTTGTCCAAAAGACAATTCTTCCACCGCTATAGCTTGATAGCAATATAGCTTCACTGCCAATAAAGATATCTCGATTGTTCTGAGCATTGGAAAACAAAAAATCACTCGTGCTATGATTTCTTAAATCGGACGCAATGTTTGCATCATATCTTGAAAGATCACTAGTACCATATGCACACGATTGATTGGCCGGAATTGCAGATAGAATTAGGAGATATTCAGACTCAAGACTGGCACAGGCAGTACCTACAGAAACACGTGGAAAAGCTTCAATTAGCTCATCAAGTCCATGCCTTATAGAAGTTAGATTTCCTGATTCACTAAGAGGTAGCTCTTGCAGGAAATGAGCAATAGATCTATCATTATAAATTGAATGATCAATTATTAAATTTTCATCTTGAGTTGAGATGGATGTGACATCATATATATTCTCTTGTTGACTATTTGAAATTAAATTAACCCTGCCATCTCTCTCTGGAAGGATTAGTTTATCTGCAATGCGGTTTATTGACATAATAGGTGATTCAAAGTCCAATTCACTTTGGAAACTTCCACTTGTACTGAATGACAGGAATCTTGAAGAACTGGGTTTATGATGGAAGTAAGTATTTGCAGTTTGTCGTTGGTAAAGTTTAGGAGTTCCTTCAGGATAGGAATCTAGAGTCAAAAAAATGGTGTCACTACTAGCGTTAAATTCTAGGTGAGAAACTGAGTTGCTTTCTGCGTCAAAGTCGAAGAGTTGTTTGGATGTCTTAACTGAGCAATTCTCAATTTCCCACAACTCAAGTTTAGAGTCACTGACAACTGCAAGGAATCTGTTGTCAGGACTGAAGGCTATTTTTTCTACGTTGACGTCTGTGATTTCTTCAAGAATTGAGCCTGAATAATTCAAAAATCGAACTCCATATCCTCCAGAAGTCGCCCAACATATTTCTCCAAGTTGGACAGAATTAGTAATACTCGACTGTAAAAGTTCACGTTGTAATTCAGTCAGATCAAAAACATCTAAGGTTTCTGTAGAAAATGTATCGGTGTTGAAATTGACAGATGATTCACTATCCCCTTGAAAAGGGTTAGAATCAGGAACTAAGATTCGTTCTCTATCTGAAATTTTCCATAGCTCGACTATTCTTCTTCCTTGTGATTCACTGTAGCTTAGTGTGGCAAAATATTCTTTCCATGGATGAAAGCTAATATCGATCGTGTTAGTTCTCTTTACTCTAAATGAATGTCTAATGCTAGATAATACTTGCTGAAGAGATTCTCTCAGGGCAGGGGAAGGGCTACTCAAGCTCTTTTGTTGGGGTGATAGACTCTTGGATATTTCCTGCCACTCCCGAGCTGATCGTAATATAGAGATAAGGACTTCAATTTGGTCAGCGGAACCAGCCTGGAATTTTAATGTGCTTGCTTCTACACGAGTTTGCAGGGCCTTGATTTGGGTTTGTGTAAGACGAATATGAGCTTGGGAAAGGCTATCTTGAGCCTGTTTTATTTCGGCCTCAGAAGTTTTCTGCTCCTCACGTAGTTCAGCTAGCCTTCTTACAGCGCTTTCCAGATCTGCCTCAGCACTTTCTATGTTTGCTTCTGCTTCACTCAGCTTCAGTTCGGACTCCTTTTGCTTTGTAAGTGCTTGTTCCCTTTGCTCATTGGCTTCTTCTGCATCTTGTAAAGCTTCGTTCAGAATTTTCTTTGCTTTGCTGGCTTCCAATCTAGCGATTTCTGCAGTTCTTTGGGCAGAATTTGCATCTTCTATTGCATTACTGAGTGATTTTTGAGCGTTGCGGTTTTGATCCTCTAAATTTATGGTTTCAGTCCTTAAAGACTGAACTTCTTTATCCGCATCAACTACTTTTTGATTCGCCTTAAAGACTTCACTATTTGCACGAAACACTCCAATAATGCTCAATATAGAACCAATACCAGCCAAAGCTAGGCCGATCGCACTTAGCTTCAGTCTTCGATCTGCCTTACGTTTTGCTACGGCTAAGATTTGGTTGGATTCTTGGATTACCCGCTTCTCTACCTCTTGACTCGCTGCCAAAAAACGATAATCCACCTCATCCAAGCTCATCCCCTCTGCCCAACCCTGCGCCTCCTCCAACGCCTTGCCCCGTAACAGTCGCGACTCATCCTCACAATCCGAATCCACCCACGCCTGCAGCTCATCTCCATAGGGCCGCAACTCCGCCAACCCCGCATTCACCCAAGCATCACTAAATATTGCCCGATAAATCCGGTTATAGGCCACCAACTGCCCCTGACGATCCACCACCAATCCTGCCAATCGCAACGCCATCTGCTCCTCCGAACTACCATCCGAGGCCACAGTCCCCTGTAACACTCGCTGGTATAGCCCCAGTAGGCGTCCCCGGCGTTTTTCACTGGTTTGCAAAATCCTGTCGCGAATCGTCTTCAAGTGGGGTGGCTCATCCTGCACTTCCCAATTATCGATAATGCGAGCGTTTACCAGGTCCGCGACATGAGCCACTTCCTGCCCAGCAGGCACGGAAGTTTCCTGCGTCTGGATCAGTTGACACACCTTCTGCGTCAAAAACGGTTGGCCTCCCGTCCAATCCAGCACTGCTTGCAGCAAGGTTTCCGGATTATCCGTATACGCTACAAGTCCTGGTAGTAAAGGACTGGCTTCGGCAAACTCAAACCCCGTGAGTTGAATAGCGCGACCGATGTTGAAGGGGGTGCGTTGTTTGTCAGTAATCAGGTCAGAAGGGGTGGCAACGCCAATGAGGGCAAAGGTGAGACGGTTAAAGGCTGCGTTTTCGGAGCGGTTGTTGTAGCACTCGCGGATAATGGCAAAAAAGTCGTCGGTATCAAACTCCAGGCTATTAACACTGTCGATTTCATCCATAAAGAGTACGACTGGGCAGGCGGTTTTGGCCAGCAAAACCTCGCTGAGAAATTTACCAAAGCGGCGGACTGGGGTGAGGCGTTTCCGGGCATCCCACCAATCATCCAGGTCAAAGTTGTCATCTATGTCCAGGTCATCGACAATCTTGTCAACGATGCTGAAATACCATTGCTCCGGGGTAATGCTGGTCGTCCCCATGCCGCTGATGTCGATCGGGACGCAGGCAATATCATCAGCCTGCAGCCGCTGTGCTGTCTGTACCCGCAGGCTGGACTTGCCCATCTACCGGGAATTCAGCACATAGCAAAACTCCCCCGCCTTTAGCGCCGCATAAAAATCATCATCGGCCTGACGCTTCACATAGGTTGGAGCATTTGCCGGGAGACTGCCCCCTACCTGGTACCGATACTCAGCCATCGATTCTCCCTCCCCCCACTTATAAAGTGCCTGGGTCAACACCCAATTCTCGTAGCTTGGCTTCCAACGCTTCAATGCGCTGTTGCCCTGCCTGTCGCTGTGTCCGTTCGGCTTCTAGCTGTTGCCCCAGTTCCACATAGGTCAAAAAGCGATCGCCATTGGGATAATAAATTGCCAATCCGTCCTCTGTCAGTTGAAAGCGAATCCCCAAGCGGGGGCTCACCCAGCCATCCATTTCATCCAACAACTGCAGCGCCTGCTCAGACCGCATCAAGCCCGTTAGCTCCAGCGTGTCGGGATTGTAGATGTAATACTCTTCCACCCCGTGGCGGTCATAGAAATTCAGCTTCCGCAGCATTTCACCCAACCGATTGCCCGGAGACAGAATTTCGAACACTACCTGAGGTGGGATATCGTCCTCCAGCCATTGCTGATAAGAACCGCGATCGCCTTTGGGCCGACCAAACACCACCATCGCATCCGGAGCTTGACGCATCTTTGGCTGTCCCTCAACGGGATACCAGAGCAAATCGCCCGCAACGAACACCTCAGGATCCTCCGCAAACAGTCGCTCCAGATTCTCCTTGATGACCACAATCCAGCGAAATTGCTTCGTATTGTCTGCCATCAGCTGACCATCGCTCTCAGGATAGGTGACAGGGATTGGTAAGTTAGGGGTTAGCGGTTGAGCCATTGGGAGGATGGAGGAGTATAAGGAGCAGAAATTTTGAATTTTGTAGAGCTTTGCTCTTCTCGTGGAGTATTTTGAATTGTTTCTATACACCTAAGCGAGTTCGAAAATACTGGCGATAAAGATTGCACAGGGGCAACACCTCATTGCCATGATATTTAACCAGTCCCATGCTGTTTAACTTAAAGGCTTCGGTGGATCCGATTTGTATAGGTTCATCCACGGCAATCACCTGCTTAAACCCTGCTAGTAGATCAGCATCTGCTTCCAGGTTCAGTAAATGGCGGCGCAGATGATCGTTGTAGAGCCCGCCTTCAGTAGGCGCGGTTGTCAGCAGATCTGGCAACGTTACTCGTCCTCTTGCCAGCTGATAGAGAGCGGCTCGCAACAGGTATGGGTGGCCACCGACTAAATCTACAAGTTCTTCCAGGTCGGCTTCAGTCAGTTGCAGCTGATGTCGCTGCAATAGGTCTTCAATTTCCTCGGTCAAAAGTTCCCGTAATTCGATAGGCAACCCCACATTAAAAGGCGAACGATTAATGCTGAGGGGCACATAGACTTCCTTGGAATGGACAATCACCATATGCAGGTTGCGCCAGCGGTCATCAGTTTTGCCCTCTTCGTGCCAGACCCGCAGCATGCCAAAAAAGTCGGTGGCAATTTCAGGATGCTCAAAGACTTGGTCTACTTCATCTAGACCCAATACTAATGGAGCATTGATTTCTGGTAGCAAATAGCGCTCGAAGTAGCGCTGGCAGCGTCGCACAATACCTCGCGACCCTTGCCAATAGTCAGCCAGCTTGTCTGGGAAATCCAGTTCTTCGGTGACGGTACTGCAAAACCACTGCAGAAAGTTGTCCAAGTCTTTCAGGGTATCTGCTTCGGCGGTTTGAAAACTCAGGCGCACAGCTTCGTATCCCTGCTGCTTAGCATGATGCATGATCCGCATCATCAAGGAGGTTTTGCCCATCTGCCGGGGTGCCTTGATTCGGATGAGGGATCCTGGCCGTTCAATGGCGTCGTAGCAATCCGTTTCAACCGGAGGTCGCTCAATGTAAAAGGGCGAGTCGAGGGGCACCAAGCCCTCGGGTTCCTCCAAGATGAGTTGGCCGCTGGCTGAAGAGCGTGAAACGCCTGTTTTGATTTTGTTTGATGGCGGTGTTACGGCTGTCTCATTTGATTTAGTCGGACGAATGTCGTCAAGAGGTACGTAATCGGCCAGCAATTCCAGAACACTCTCGATACTTGGACCCGTCGGTCCTTCAGCCCAGTCCAAAAGTTCCTTCGCCCGATTCCCTTGAGCACTTGCTGAAGCCGAAATCACTCCATTCGGAGGGTTGAGGGCAAACACAACTTCCTCAAACTGAGTCTGAGGCAAAGCATTCAGCTGTTTAATGAGGCGTAAGCGTTCCTTGGGCTTGAGGGACGTTTCCATGCCGGTCTTCATAGAGCCTGTAATTTAATACTTACCAATATTCTTCAAAGCTTGAGTGGAATATTACGCTGCATATTTCCACAGCCTTTAAATATAGGGCGTGTCACCAATTAGATAGATGAAAAAATCATCAGACATTTTTATGATTAAGGTGCTGATGATGATAAGAGGACGATGACAACCCGACGCTATGCCCTGCGCGATGACCAATGGGAACGGATCAAAGACATGCTGCCCGGTAAACCCGGCGATGTCGGGGTGACGGCCAAGGACAATCGTTTGTTTGTTGAAGCCGTGTTGTATCGGTACCGAGCCGGGATTCCCTGGCGCGATATCCCGGAGCGCTTCGGTCACTTCAAGGTCATCCACACGCGCTTCAGCCGCTGGGCGAAGAAAGGGTTGTGGCTGCGCATATTCTCTATGCTTTGCGAAGATAGCGATAACGAATATCAGATGATCGATGCGACGATTGTGCGCGCCCATCAGCATGCTGCTGGGGCCAAAGGGGGGGCGATGAAGCCATCGGTCGCTCCGTCGGTGGACTGAGCACGAAGATTCATGCCACTTGTGATGCCTTGGGCAATCCAACGGGGTTCTTTCTGACGGCAGGTCAGGCCCATGATTTGCAAGGTGCCGATGTCTTAATCGCTGATCTTGAAGCGGAAGCACTGCTAGCTGATAAAGCGTATGACGCCGATGAGCGCATGCGAGACGTGCTCAAAGCGCAAGACATTGAACCGGTGATTCCGAGTAAGTCGAATCGCAACGACTCGATTGACTACGACAAACACCTCTACCAAGCACGGCATCTGATCGAGAACTTTTTCGCTAAGTTAAAGCAATACCGGGCGATTGCAACGCGCTACGACAAGACAGCTCGCAACTTCTTGAGTGCTGTCTATCTCGCCGCTGTTGTCATTTGGCTTAATTGATGACACGTCCTAAAAGCGCATTTTCATAGGATCGAAAACGGGTGCGTAATAGGTGCGTCGTAAAATTGAAGACTGGCAAAAACCTTGAAATATAAAGGCTTTAACCCCCTAGATATTTGCGTTGACATCGTGGGGGTCTCCCGTTCGAGTCGGGATACGTCCATCAAGGATTCCATTCAGATATAGCAGTAGCCAAGATAATCAGGACATAAGGTGTAAGCTTAAGTTGGTGCTTATGAAAATACCCCGATGTCCAATGCTTACAGTTATGACCTCCGCAAGAAAGTGATTGAGGCGATCGAACTCGATGGCATGAAGAAGG
>JBHJHM010000022.1:0-43319 GCA_050330865.1 Leptolyngbyaceae cyanobacterium | reverse complement strand
AGGTCATCATTACCGGCCCCTCCTTCGAGGGTATCTGCCCCATCACCCTCGCTGAGAACATTATCTGCGGCGTCGCCGACGATTGAGTCATCAAAGGCGGATCCGATGACATTTTCAATGCTGATGAGGGTATCCGTGGTGCCAAACCCGTCCGTCGCAGTTTGGTTGGCCAAGTCCACCTGGACACCCGCTGGATCGTTGGCATAGGTCGCAGTATCAATGCCGGTCCCTCCGTCAAGGGTGTCATTGCCATCGCCCCCTTCAAGGGTATCGTTACCCTCCAGGCCACTGAGTTGGTCATTGCCCGGCCCACCATTGAGGGAATCATCTCCTTCAGTGCCCTCAATAATATCGTCGCCGCTGTTGTCGAAAGGAGGCGTAACGAAAGTACCGTCCGCAAGGGGCGCACTAAATCCGTCTAGTTCGCCGATGATCTCAAATCCGCCTGCAGCGGGAACGACTAGGAACGTATCGCCACTTATCACAACGGTAAAGACGCTATCGGGGTTCGTTACCTGGATTTTATCGACCCCATTCTGAAAGTCTTGAATAATAGCTCGATCGCCTTGTCCTGTAAGGTTAGTCCCGTCGCCGAGGGTGATGACATCACCAGCCCCCCCTCCATACAAGAACCCAGTCTCAGTGCCGAGGACAAAGGTATCGGCACCATCGAGATCAATCCCAAAGTCGAGGGCGGTGCCAAATGGCTGGAAATTGTCGTCGTACAAGAGTTGCCCCCCATACAAAAAGTCAATTTCGCCTGCCTGCGTGCCGCCCCCATTGATGAGGTCATCGCCAAAACCGCCCGTGATGGTATCGTTGCCCGTGCCGCCTAGGATGTTATCATTGCCGCCGATGTCTCTGACTGCGAGGTTGATGTTCCCGTTAACAACCTCCCCATCCCCGCCATCGATAAAATCATCATCCAGGCCGCCTAGAATCGTATCGCTGCCGCCACCGCCTACCAGCGTGTCGTCACCGCTGCTACCTTGAATTTCATCATCGGCATCATCGCCCCCTAAAAAGTCGCGATCGCCGTAAACGATATCATTACCGTTGCTCGCGAGGATGGTATCGCTACCGCTCTCGCCAAAAACGATATCGTCGCCCAGCCCAGCGCTGATGAAGTCAGCCTCAGTACCGCCAAAGATGGTGTCATTGCCTTGGGAAGCGATGATCTCATCCTCGCCTGCACCCCCATCAATTAAGTCCGGTCCAAAGCCGCCGAGGATAGTGTCGTTCCCATTACCTCCTTGGAGTTCGCTGCCAGCAATAAACGGCGGTTCATCGATGCCGTTGACGGGATTTCTAACCCCCATGCCACCATCGATCAGGTCATCGCCGTCCCCGCCATCAAGCACGTTCTGACCGTCCCCGCCGAACATGGTGTCATCGCCATCGCCACCGATGATGACATCATCCCCATCATTGCCAAAAAGCTGATCAGCTCCATCCCCACCGTCGATGGTGTCGTTACCGTCATCACCCCGAATAAAGTCATCGCCCATACCGCCATTAGCGACATCATCGCCATCGCCGCCGAATATGGAATCATTCCCTTGCCCACCCGTGAGGGTATCGTTGCCATCATCACCCTTAATAAAGTCATCGCCGTCTTCGCCGTCGATGGTGTCTTCTCCTCTCCCCCCAAAGAGCTGATCGGCACCATCGCCCCCTTCGATGGTATCGTCGCCATCATCGCCGCGGATAAAATCATCCCCTTCTAACCCTTGCAAGAAGTCATTTCCACGACGGCCAAAGATAGTATCTGCAGCTACCGTACCCAGAATTTCATCATCCCCATTGCCACCTCGAAAGAAAGCCATTTACTTAATCTCCTTATCTTTAAATCTAATGATGAGCGCCTATAGTCATCATCAAAAGATTGAAAGTTCAAAACCTGCCAAAATGGCAGGTTTTTATGTTCGGAGTGTAAATTTTGGATGAATAATAAACGGAATCCATATGCAATAGTTAAGCAAGGATCGCATACCATAAAAGCTGTTTGAGTAGGAGCCTGATGTGACCTATTGACCAATCCTTAACCTGAAGCAAGCACAGCTCAAAAATTTAACTCCTTAAAAGAAGGGCAGCATAAGCGGCTCATCAATGGACACTCGGATTTATGATTTTTTACAATGTTATGGTTGTCTGTATAGCTATCTAGCTGGAATTTAGGCTAGACATAAATCCTGTTAGGCACAGATGAATTCGGGTTCTAGTGCTAATTTCACTGTCATGGATTGAATCTCGTCTTGATAAATTGGGTTCATGATGATGATAATGTCAGGCTGATAATTTCTTAAAGAATCCGGAGGCACGATTTCTTGCCCCGTTCCAGCAATATATTTACCCTGCTTACGCAAATTGATATCGGTTACGTAGTCAACTGACGCTGGATTCTGCAGCAGATTTAAGAAAGTTACTCCTTTCGAGCCAGCCCCCCAAACCACGACTCGTTGTCGCTTGGCTGACAGTTGGGCAATGGCGTCTTCCCAGGCATGAATTTTGGTTTGAAACTGGGTATTAAAGTGAACCAAGTCAGTCTTTAGAGCAGCGATCGCTGATCGTTCATCCTGCGAACTTCCTATGTGTGTAGACTCTTGAACAGGGCGGGCCTCCAAACAAAGAAACTGGTCATTGAACGTCGTGTATGTTCGCTCGACTTGAAATCCACTCCTGATGAATGCCTGCGCTAGCGAGAACTCAACGAAATAGCAGCAGTGTTCATAAATGATGTCCCAAATCGCTAGATGGCGAAAGGTATATGCGGCATTCGGTACTTCGAAGAAAAGGATCGTATCGAGGCGATCGCCCAGAGCCTGCCGCACGGATCGGAGTAAATCCGTAGGATACGGTACATGCTCTAACATATGCCGACAACAAATGAAGTCGGCCTGGTAGTTTGCGTAGTGCGTTGAATAATAGTCCTGAATAAACTGAACCTGATCGGCCCTGGACTCATGCTCAGGTCTGGGCACATAGCTCGGATCAAAGCCGATGCCTTGGTTCTGTCCTAGCTGACAAAGCGATATCAGAAAGTCCCCTTTGCCGCAGCCAATTTCAATAATCCGTTTGCCGTAAAGGCGATGACGTTCGACCAGATCGGCAGCGAGCGTCTGAGCGTATGCTTGAAATCGAGGCGAGTAATGCAGGGAGTTTTCATAATCTTGGTCATAGCCCAGCTGATCTGGATCAAAGGCCACGTTAGTAATTAACCCCGTATCCGCATGAAAGGCCAGTTTGATATCGCCTTTGGGGCAATTGCGAGCAGCCTGCTGATCAGACCAAAGAAGATTGCAATATATCGGAACGTTCAACAATTCGAAGAAGGGTTCTGTTGCCATTGATTACCCCCAAGATACTCCTGTGTTGATGTTGAAAATTATTCTGACTCCTGACTTCTGATGCCTTATCCAACCAGGATTTTCTGGCTTAAGCAATTTCCTATATCGCAATGATTTGAGTATTCACCCCAAGGGCATCAAGACTATGCTGAATTTCGTTGCTGTAGATAGCGTTCATCACAATCACATAGTCGGGTTGATAGTCTTTGAGAAACTCTGGTGGCATGATTTCTTTGCCTACGCCCGGAATGAATTTGCCTTGCCGGTGGGGATTGATGTCTACAACATATTGGATGCAATCAACCGTATCCAGTGTGGTTAGAAACGAAACGCACTTGGACCCAGACCCCCACACCACGCCGCGATCGCCGTTAGCCTGAAATGTTTCGAGCATTTGTTTCCAGTGGGCTAGCTTGCGATGAATTTGTGTGGTGAACGCATGAACCATCTGAGTCAAATGAGACAGGGTTTCTTCGCGGGGGTGGACTTGCTTAGAGGGCGTTGTCGTGGGCTTGGCCTCAATCAGTAAATATTGGTCTCCATAGGCGCGATACAAATCAGTGATGGCAAAGCCGCAGGCCCGAAACAGGCGGGCGAGGGAACCGGGTGTGAAGTAGGAGCAGTGCTCATAGTAGATATCTTCGAAGGCCAGATCGTGCAGAACTCGAATGGTGTCGGGCACTTCAAAGAAAACAGTGGTATCTTGGCGATCGCCAATCGAATGCCGCACTGTTCGCAGGAACTCGGCTGTGGGCTGGATATGCTCTAAGGTATGGCGACAGCAGATAAACTCACCGACATATTGAGCATGCTTTGCAGAGTAGTAATCCTGGATAAAGGTCACGCGGTTAGCCGCGTCTGCCTGAACTCTTCCCGGTAGGGCGCTGGGGTCAATGCCCACACCCCGATTACCGCCCAATTCACACAGCAGCATGAGAAAATCGCCTTTGCTACAGCCAATTTCGACAATGTCTTTGTCATAGAGGTGATAGGTCTCGATCAGATGTTGGGCCAAATCTTGAGCAAATCGATTAAAGGTAGGAGAGAAGCTCTGCTGATCTTCGTAGTTGGGCGCATAAGCTGACCATTGGGTGTCAAAGGCAATGTTGGTGATGAAGCCACACTCTTGACAAAAGCCCAAAATAACGTCACCTCGCGGAAAATCGAGTGCTTCCTGACGGGTAGACAGCATCAGACAACTATGGACGGGCACCTGCCTAACGTCATAAAACGGCCAGACTTCTGGGTGCCCACAGTTTGGACAGGGATGTTTAATCGGCGAACGGAACTGAGCCGTCGCGTCGGTAAAAGGTTGGGTCGGTGCTTGAGTTGGGATAGTCATGGGGGATGTTTGGGGGAGATAACGGGTTTGAGATAGAGGGGGGAAAAGGGAAAGGGGGGAAAGGGAAAGGGGGGACAGGGGAGTTTTGAGTTTGCAGTTAAATTCAAAATTCAAAATTCAAAATTCAAAACGCTTAAGCGGGGGCGATGGGTAGCGCGAGGCTGTGACTCACATGCCAGGATTTTGTGGCGTAGGCTTTTGCTAAGGGCAGAATTTGATAGCCGTTTTGGCGGATAAAGGTTTCGACGATCGCGTTCTTGTGCTGGAAAGCGGTGCGATCGCCATCATCGATTTCATAAATGAGAACGGGTTTGTGGGCTGCTAGGGTTTGGGCCATGCCTCGCAGGACATTGATTTCGGCCCCTTCGACATCCACTTTGACGACAGTGGGCGGACGCAGTTGTTGATTCGCGATGAGATGGTCAATTGAGGCTAGGCTTACGTCCAGGTGTCCCTTGTAATCGGGAGGCGTGCCGACTGTCGCAAGCGTGGCTCCCCCCGCATGATGGGCCAAGAGAAGTTCACCGCGACCATTCGTGTCAGTCACGGCTGTTGCCAGTACCGTTACTTGGGCAAAGCCGTTGAGTTTGGCATGGCGCTGAATTTTGGCTGCATTTTCTGGAACCGGTTCAAAGGCATAGACGTGCCCTGAAGATTCAACCAGCTTGGCTGCAATGAGCGTGAAGAACCCGAGGCTGGCGCCAATGTCATAGAAGACTGCACCGGGTTGGAGGCAATCTTCTAGGATGTTTTGAATCGGGCGTTCATAGGTGCCGGCGATGTAGTTCGCGTGAGCTTTATCGGCCTCAAACTTAAGACCCGCTGCAATACCCCGGCGAATGGCTACGGGCGATGGTTGAACCTGCCGGGAGACAGCGGGAGTTGCCAGGGCAGAGGATGATGCTGACTGCACCTGATGCTGGTGAAACTGCTCTACCCGTGCAGCCAGGAAGCTTAAAAAGTGACCCGAGAGTGATCGAAACATGACGGTAAATCTGCACCCTAAACGCGACAAATCTCTATGCCCTGGCAACAAAGTCCTTAAAAATGCTGCCCGTATCGTTACCCCACTCCCAATTGGCGACAATCCCCACTTGGCGAATCTGCAACCGGATGGCATCGGCGTACACATCCGTGAGCGCCCGATATAGCACCGGCTCATCGTTCACAAAGACGGTGTAGTGCAGACCATCAAAGACCGCCCGGAGGCGATGAGCCGTCCCCCAAAAGACGCGGTGATGAACGTTCGTCCAGACGGCGTCGTAGAGCTCTTCAAAGCCGTTGAGATGGAAAAAGGAGGAAATAGACGCACCGCTGTACACGTCATCTAACCAGTTATTGATGACGATGTAATTCTCTGGGTCTTGCCAGAAAATCAAGCCGCCCCGACCTTTTTGTCGTTGCCAGCGACCAGTCCCCGGTGGGGTGATGGTGATTTCTAAATCGGCTAAGTGGGGCTGCTTCCAGGGCACTGTGTAGGCCGTGCGACCGGGATTGGGCGTTTGGGCATCGGCTCGGACTTGCAGGCTATCGTGCCCGGTAAGCTCAAAGGTCCCTCGACCGAGGGTCCGTTGCCAGATGCGCTGCCCTGTCGGGGTGGATTGTCCGTGCAGATCTCCCGCTGGCCCGCTGAAGGTATCCGCGATCGCCACGTGACTGCCTTGAGCCGCCCAAGGAGCCCCCAGATCCAACCCTGACGGTATGGGAACACTGCGAGGATGTGCCTCAAGCGCCCGCAAGTAGAGGGTCGCATTTGGGTCTGAAGCACCGATGCCGACGCCAGTAGCTGCCCGCAATTGGGAATGATGAAAGGCTTTACCAAAGACGAGTTCGCCATCGAGATAAAGCCTGAAAGTGGTCCCTTCGTCCAAAATTTGTAGGGAGTGGGTCTGATGCGGCTGTAAGTGCCAGAGTGCACTCACGGCGACGGTACGCCATTGCCCCTTTGTGTACAGCTGCAGCTTGCTCCATTCCCCATCCACCCGGAACTGCCAGAAATTATCGTCATCCTGGACCCGCCAGCGCAAAGCGGCTCCGGTTACCCGATCCGCTGTTGTCACCAGCAGGTGAATGAGTCCCGATGGCTGCTTCAGGTTGAGAACGGCCCCACTACCGGCTGCCAAAGCAATGCTTCCTTGAGCCGTTCGTCGATACTGGCCTCCCTGCCGATGCCATTGCCCACCAATGTCAGCATCGCGATTCTCTAACGCACCCGTTCCAGTCAGACAATCCGCGCCGTGGGCAGTGCCAAACCATTGGTCGAACTCAGGAACCTGAATGACTTGGGTACCATACACCCGCGTGTCTACCCGAAACCCAATCTGGCCCAAAACACTTTGGTACACCGCTGCGTAGAGGGTTGCTTCGGTGCCGCTGGGGTCGATCGCGATCGGTCGCATGTCAGGATAAACGCCGAATCCCTGAGCGCCTGCTACAGAAGCGACATAATAGGCAGCCCCTTGGGTCCGTAAAATCACAATGCAATACAGCGGCAGATTCTGCACATTGGGAATGGCTGACAGTAGGTTGCCGCCGGTGCGCGTCCAGAGTTCGCCGTTATGGGCTTTGGAGCCATGCATGATCAATCCATGCCCCTCGGTTCGCGGATCCTTGGGAACTGCTTGGGAAAACCAGCCAACGGCTAAATTTTCATCCAACTTCGGTAGGGACCTCGCTTGGAAGTGCTTAGCAAACTCAGGGCTGCTGCGCATCCACCCCAGCAAACGTCGCCCCATGCGGCGCCAGTGCGAGCTGAAGACCCAGCGCTGCATCCGTTCGCGGGGTGGACAGGTTTCGCTGCCCACCCACCAGCGCTGGAGACGGTTTTTGAGATGCTCAATCGTGTTGATGCCTGAGGCATTATGTCCATTCAGCAGAAAGACCGCCAAGGCCAAACCGTTGGTACGACGATACGGACCATAGGCGATCCCTTGTTTCCCCCACCCCGGATTAATCAGCGGTTGCAGTCGTAGCGCCCCATTGTCCACCGCCATGCAGTTTTCCTGATCAATTCCTTGACGGCGAACGCCACTGGGACTGAGACTACTCAGGGTTCTACCAGCGGTTCGCGTATCGGTGTAGGAATCCGTCCAGACCGTAGGCCGCTCTTCTGGAGAGGACGGGGCTGAACAGGCTCGCCTAACAGGAGGGTGAGTTACCATCTTGCGACCCGGTTAATGTTTGCAGAATGGCGCGCAGCAGAGAACGACAACAGCTCGTTCCCCAGTGGATAGCGATGAAACACTTCATAGCGTTGCAAGCAGCAATCCAGGAAGTCCCCGCCGGCGACATCTTTTAAGGTGAACCAGCGGGGATGGGGCATGAGCCGAGTCATCTGGGAAGCATGTTGCTGCAAGGCAACCCGTTTTGTCTCCAGCACATCGCCCACATCGATCGCGCATTGGAAGTCGCGCAAGAATTGGGCCATGGTGCGTAATGTCGGTACCACAGGGAGAGTCCCTGACGGTTGGGGGGTATCCGTCGTAGCCCAGGGCCAGTGAGTCCAAAACCAAACTGGATACTCGTAAAGGGTGACTGCCAGTCCACACTGCTTCGCAGCTGCGACCACAATATGGTTGGTAGCATCATGATCGGGAACACCATCCTGGAAATAGGGAACAAACACCTCTTCTGGTAACCATTGCAGGAGTAGAGGCGCGACCTTAGCCACGACCCCATCGTGATGGCGGGCCAGAGTGCCATCTTGAATGCCCAGAAAAAAGACATCCTGATGCGGGATGCCCAGTTTTTGAGCCGCCGCGATCGCTTCCTTGGCCCGAATTTCCTTAAGCTGAGCGGCTGGCATCAAATGGGCATGGGATTGGCAGCCATCCGTCATAAACACGATCTTGATATCGGCACCCGCCTGCTTTTTGCGCGCGATCGTCCCGCCACAGCCCAAAGTCTCGTCATCCGGGTGCGGAGCGAAGACCATGGCAGAGCATCCCAAGTGCTTCGGGGCATCCCTGAGACCTCGGCGCTGTATCAGAGCGCGATAGAGGTAACGAAACCAAGATTTGAGCGGGGAATAAGGCATAGGAGGAAATGCGGGGATAGAGGGAGAACGGGGACGGAATAACGGAATGACGTAGAGACGCGATATATCGCGTCTCGTTATGCATCCCCCCCCCCGATGCCCAGCAGGCGATCGTATTGACGCAGCAGATCCAGGGCTACAGTGTCAAAAGCAAACCGGGTTACAGCCCGTTCTTGCCCAGTAGTGCCAAGTTTCGCGCCCAAAGTCTCATCCTCCAATAAACGTAGAATGGCCTGAGCCAGGGCATCGGCGTCACCTAGCTCCACAATGAATCCGGTTTCGCCGTCCTCAACCAGCTCCGGAAAGGCTCCGCCATGACTCGCCACAACCGGTAAACCCGCCACCATAGCCTCAGCAATGGGCATCCCAAACGCTTCATGGCAGACGGAGGGAAAGACAAAAATATCGGCTCGCTGGTAGTACTGAGGGAGTTGGCTGGGGGGAACCGCGCCAATGAAAGAATCTGGGCAGGGGGAGGGGAGTGGGGGAGTGGGGGAGTCCGGGGGAGCAGGGGAGGCCAGGGGAGTGGGGGGGAGATGTAAGGGCTGATCGCTGACTAACGTTGACTCGTTGTGTTTGTCTGAGGTTGCTGATGTATCTTGATCGGTGAATTGGGCTAGGGTCCGTTTCAAATAACTGAGCCAGCTTTCCTCCTGATAGAAGGTCTTGAGGTCAGCGACTTTGGGGTCGTCACTCAATGCCACGAGGTATTCGTAGGGGAGTGCCTGAATAGGGCCGACGATATCGAGATGAACCTCAGGATAGCGATCGCGGACTTGCTTAAAGGCTTCTAGTAAGACATGGGTTCCTTTTTCCGGCGAAACCCGACCGACATACAGCAGGCGTTTAGGCCCTGTGCTGGGGCGCGGCTGGGCTGGCTGGGCTGACCTTGTCAGAAAATGGTCCACCGATACGCCGTTGTAAATTGTTTGGCACCGATCAGCGATCGCCGGAAAACGATTGCGGACGCCATCCGTAATGTACTGACTTGGACTGAGGACTAAATCAACCTGACGTAGTCGGCGTCCGATCGCCCATCGATTCAGCTGCCGCAACCACTCACAGTGCATGTGGAGCACGATTTTAATGTGCGGATTGATAGCGCGAATGACCGGCACAAATTGAGAAAGGTTATGGATGTGAACAATATCGGCATTTTCGCGGCTCAAATCTTTGGCAACTTGCAAGGCATACCCGATGTAGTACTCACTCGTTGCAAAGTCAGGACGATTTCGATGGTAGAGGCCCGGAACTTTGCCCAGCCAGTGCTGTAGGGCGTGGTCGAATTTGACTGGAATAGAACGATACTGAATCCCCTCATGCGTCTTCGCTTGGCGTGTATCCCCCGCTAGGTAGACAATCACGTCACAGTCAGCCGCCAAGCGGCGGATAAGCTCGTAGGTCAGAATCCCAATGGAGTCACCAGGGTTGGGGAATGAGGTTCGCACAAAGGGCTGGCAAACGAAAGCTACTTTGGACCGCAGCCGTCCCGAGTCCCGACGTTTCTGACTCTGCTGTAGCCGCGCCAGCTTTTGGATGATGATGTGCTGCTGCACAGTATCCTTTAGGGGATCGAGTTTTATTGCCCTTTGATAGGCGTCCATGGCAGCCTCTGTTTGGCCTTGGGCCTGCAATACCATCCCCAGGTGGTACTGAGCGATCGCCAGTCCCGGATTCAGGGCAATCGCCTGCCGATAATAGGTAAGAGCGGTTGGCAAATCCCCCGCTTTTTGCCGGACTAGGCCCAGGTCATGGTTGATGGCTCCGTAGTGCGCTGCTTGTTCAGGGGCAAGCTGTCCTTGACTGTGGAGGACGTTTGCCAAGTTGACATCCGCTTCTGTGCACGTGGGCTGAAGTTCTAAGGCTTTGCGGTAGCAGGCGATCGCCTGTTGCCAGTTTTCCTGCAGTTGGAAGGTATAGCCCAGGTTGTTATAGGCAGGGACTAAATTGGGCTGTAGGGTTAACACTTTTTGATAAGCCGCGATCGCCTCCGCCAACTGTCCCTGCGTTTGGCGTAAGTTGCCTAAACTAAACCAGGTTTTAACCGAATTCGGTTGGACCTGTAGAACAGTACTCAACAATGTTTCTGACGCCTGATACTGACCCGCCTGATACGCCACCATCCCCAGTCCGTGAAGTGCATCCGGGTTATTGGGTTGTTTGGTCAGTACCTTGCGATAAATCTGCTCAGCTTGGGGTAGGCGATTCGCTCGCGAGTGCTGAGCCGCAAGCTGCAGTGCTTCAGTGACAGTAGCCATAGGAGTCAGGGGCGAGGGGACAACGGGGGGCGGGAAAAAATCAAACAATCTGGGGGGAGGGAATCGGAATAATGAACTGTCCTCCCTGCCGTTGATAGACAGCCTGCTGCTGCATAATCTCATCAGCAAAATTCCAGGCCAGAATCAACACATAATCAGGCTGATCTTCAAGCAATTTCTCTACAGGAAAGATGGGAAGATGATTGCCCCCCATGTAAAGTCCATGCTTTATGGAATTCAGATCGACTACGTAGTCTAGAAGGGTCTTGTCGATGCCTACATAGCTCAGCAGGGTCGTTGCTTTGGCGGCAGCTCCGTATCCTACAATCCGTTTACCCTGCTGCTTAAGACGTCTGAGAATTTTCAGCAAATCCTGCTTGATCTGGTCGACGCGATGACCAAAATCACGATAGTACTCAATAGTATCAACGCCTCGCCGATGTTCTAGCTGCAGTAATTCAGTCACCGATTCATCGACAGCATCCTGAGGCTCCACAAATAGACGGAGCGAACCGCCATGCAGGGGGACTCTTTGCACGCGATTCAGAAACAAGTTATGACGTCGGAATAGGCGATCCAGCGCTGTCATTGAAAAATAGCAAAGATGCTGGTGATAAATCGTGTCAAACTCACAGCGATCGACTAAATCAACGACGTAGGGCACCTCAATCACAGCAGTGCCTGTTGGCTTAAGCAGTATGCGAATGCCTTCGACAAAACCATTTAAGTCGGGGACGTGGGCTAAGACATTATTAGCTAAAAAGACGTCTGCTTGCTTGCCTTCGGCTGCAAGCGTTTGCGCCAATTGCTGGGTAAAGAAGGTACAGAGCGTCGGAATTCCCGCTTGCTGGGCTGCCTCAGCGGGACCCGAAGCAGGATCGATGCCGAGCACTGGAATATCCCGCTCAACAAAGTTCTTCAGCATGTAACCATCATTGCTAGCAGCCTCTAACACAAAGCTATTTCCATTAAGCTGCTTTGCCTCAATGAGGGCTAAAGCACTCTCGCGAAAGTGTTTCAACAATGAAGGTGAAACGGAAGAAAAATAAGGATAATTGCGGCAGAATAAAGTCTCTGGCGGGACTGACTCCGTAATTTGGAGCAGGCGACTACTCGGTGAAAAAGCAAGTTCTAAAGGCGCAATATATTCCGGTTGATCGAGTTGCTCCTGAGTTAGCAGTGCATCTGCCAGCGGAGTCTCGCCAAAGGAAAGAATAACTTCTAAGTCACGCTTACCTCCTAACCGGCAAGGGGGAAGTTGGTCGCGGGCTAATAGTCCAACCATGGAGTCTGATCCCTCGTAAATGTCTTTTGAAAAAAGTTCAAAAAAGTTCCCCAGGTTCTCAGTGAATGTCCAGCAATAAATAACGCCGTAGGGTGTATTGAGGCATTAGCCCAACGCATCTCCACGAGAGACTTTGGTGCATCACGAGCAGGATATCCAGAAACAAATAACGCTGTAGGGTGCGTTATGGCGTTAGCCCAACGCACCTTCCGAGATCTGGGTGCATCGCTTAGCCCTCTCAAGCAGCCATGCTTACCGACACCTTCCACCTCAACGTTTCATCAAGATGTTTATCTTCAATGAGTTTTTGAATGTGGGCAATACGCTTGTAGCGCGGCCCCTCAAATTCCTCTAACGTAATTCCCACCGCCGTGTAGGCTTGGTAGAGTTCCGCGGCCCCCTTCCGCGCGTTCCATTGAGGTTGAAATTCCGGTAAGGTGCGCAGGATTTTGCTGCAGTCAACGCGATAACATCGCTTATCGGGGCCAGCCCCCGGCGCATATTCCAGCCGACATCCGGGTACTGCTGCTTGAACAATCTCAGCCAGTTCACGGATTTGGTAGTTGTCTTCGCTGGTGCCCACGTTGAAGGCCTCGTTATGAACCAATTCACGGGGAGCATGCAAAACAGCCAGGAAGGCCCGCGAAATATCTTCAATGTGAACAACTGGGCGCCATGGGGTGCCATCACTTTTGAGATAAATGAGACCGGTAGTCAGAGCCCAAGCGACCAAATTATTCAGCACCAAATCAAACCTTAGCCGGGGCGAAACTCCATAGGCTGTGGCACTGCGCAGAAAGGTTGGGCTAAAGGTGTCATCGGCTAACGGACTCACATCTTGTTCGACCCGCACCTTGGAATGGGCATAGGGCGTCACGGGATTAAAGGGAGACTGCTCATCTAACCAGTCCTGACCACCGGCCCCATAGTTGCTGCAGGAAGACGAAAAAATGAACCGCTCAATCCCTGCTTGCTTGGCCAGTTTAGCCAAACGAACCCCGGCTAGATGGTTGATCTCAAAGGTGATAGCAGGCTTGAAGTTACCTAAGGGGTCGTTGGAAAGTCCGGCTAGATGCAAGACTGCATCGAACCCTTCAAGATCTTCAACGGTCACTTCCCGAACGTCTTTTATGATCTCGGGGATTGCGACTATTTGGGGGATAGTGGGTGTCTGTTGGCCAAAGGTACTTCGCTTATAAATATTGCTGTCTAAGCCAACAACCTCATGCCCGGCGGCTAAGAGCATAGGCACCATTACGGTGCCGATGTACCCTTGATGTCCCGTCAGCAAAACTCGCATGTTGTTCCTCCCAGATTTTCCAAGGTGCGTTGCCACTTTCCCAAAGCGTCTGCAGACGACGCTTGTCACGTAAGGTATCCATGCACTGCCAGAAGCCGGTGTAGCGGTAAGCCATCAGTTGACCATCGGCGGCAAGTTGCTCCAGAGGATCTTTTTCCCATTGGGTGTCGTCGCCATCAACGTATTCATAGACACCTGGTTCTAAGACAAAGAAAGCCCCATTGATCCAGCCTTCTTTGATCTGAGGTTTCTCAGAGAAGCTGACAACTTGGTCGCCATCAAGGGTGGGGAGGCCAAATCGCGCCGGCGGACGAACAACCGTCATGGTGGCTAATTTGCCGTGCTTGCGATGAAAGGCCAGCAAATCTAGCAGATTCAAATTAGAAACCCCATCGCCCCAGGTCAGCATGAAGGTTTCGCGTCCCATGTAAGGAATCAGACGTTTGATGCGTCCTCCCGTATTGGTGTGGAGTCCGGTATCAATCAGTTCAACGTTCCAATCGGGGCGATAGCCGCCATGCATTCTGACTTCACCGCTTTGCAGATTAACGGTGAGATTGCTATTGAGTGAACAGTAGTCCACCATGTATTTCTTAATTACTTCAGCTTTGTAGCCTAAGGCGATGACAAAGTCCCTGAGCCCATAGTGGTAGTAATGCATCATGATGTGATACATGATCGGATGCCCACCGATTTCCACCATGGGTTTGGGTTTCGATTCCGTTTCTTCGGCTAGGCGCGTACCTAAGCCACCGGCTAGAATTCCTACCTTCATATGTGACCTGGAGATAAAGGACAAAGTGTGAAGCCATTAGTGATCGCGTTAGGGATAGGCGAAATAGAAGTCGTCGAGGGTCTCAGCGACTGAGATGTCTCTCAACTTGGTGATAATTTCGGTTCGTAGAGGCGTCGCTGCCTCGGTTGCCAGCCAAGTAAACAGCGTTTGGGCCGCTTGGGGCGATGAATCGATTTTCAGGGCTTCTTGAATCAGCCGCAGGGCGCCCACGATATTGCCGGCTTTAAGCGGGATACTGGTTTGCCGGAGGCACACATTAAAGTAGTGGCGGCGCGATTTGGCTGTAATTTCTTCGGGAAGATAACTGGCCGACATTTCGATACCCAAACGGTATTGAGCCCCTTGGGCACCGGCTGAGAAAACTTCGGTGGACATATTGTGGGCATGCTCGCGATAGCGTGCCAAAATTTCCGGCTCACACCACCAATCCGTTACGGCTGCAATGCGTTTGTAGAGCTCCCAGTCGGGGGTATAGAAATTCTCCAGGTCATATCCGCCTAGTTTTTCGTGCGTGCTCCGTTTCACTAACACAGCACAAGGATTGAGGGGATTAGATACACCGATACGCTCGAGCCAATCAGAGTTGATACCTCGGTGCAAACCACGGTGCGTTTGCGAGAAAATTACTTTGCCAGCTGCATTGATGTTTTCGTAGCCAGTGAAGGCAGCTCCTACAGAGTCTGGGCAGTTTTCAAGGCTTCGTTGGAGACGATCATAAAATCCCGGTAAGACATATTCGTCTTCGGGAAGTAAGTGAATCCAGTGCCCTCGACTGAGGGCAATGCCCCGATTAAAGTTGCGCCGGGGACCAATATTTTCAGCGTTGAGATAGTAACGAACAATGCCTCGACCCATGGAGTCGACCAGGTCGAAGAGAGGCGGGTCACTAGCATTATCCATCACCAAAATTTCCATCTGCTCGCTGCCAGACCACTGCGCCAAGACACTGGCTAAACATTCGAGCAGATAAGCTTTGCGATTATACAGTGGGATAATGACGCTCCAAAAAGGACGATGCTCCTCTGAGGTCACGGGGGGAATGGCCGGAAAACGGTGCCCCTTGAAGGTAACTTCGCCAAGCGTAAGCTCCGGAGAACGATGGGCCTCGGCGGTTGCCGATGATTCTCGAGTGTTGATCGCAGCCGCATAGTGAGGATTGGTGCGAATGAGTCCTTCGCGATAAACCTTGGCTGCTGTTTCTAGCTCGTTTTGAGTTTGATAGAGCCGACCTAAGCTGAAGTAAATAGCTCTGGCGTCAGGGGCAAGCTCCAGGGCTTTTTGGTGACACGCGATCGCATCGTCTGGATTGCCTTGCGCCTGCAGGGCGATGCCTAAATGATAGTGAGCCGGAGCCAAGTCAGGATTCAGCGCGATCGCTTGCTGGCTGTAGGCGATCGCCGCTTCGACGTCTCCCTGTTGATAACGCTCGACGCCAAGCCGATCGTTTAAGGCGGCATAGTGAATCTGTTTGGCGTGGGAAAGTTTGCCCTGAGCATGTAGGGTATTGCCCCAATTGACATCTGCTTCAACGCATTCTGGCTGAAGTTCTAAGGCTTTACGGTAATGCGCGATCGCCTCATTCCCTTTGCCCTGTTGTTGCAATATATAGCCGAGATTGTTGTGAGCTGCTGCTGCATCCGGCTGCAGCTTTAAGACTTGCTCATAGGCGATCATGGCGTCTGGCAATTGCGCTTGAGCTTGGCGCAAGTTCCCCAAACTAAACCAAGCCTTAACAGACTCGGGATGCGCCTCAAGCAAGGTATTGAGCAATTCTTCAGCCGTTTGGTACTGCCCAACTTGTTTGGCGATAACCGCTAATCCATGCAGAGCATCTGGGTGCGTTGGCTGTTTTCCTAGAATTTTGCGATAGGTTCGCTCAGCTCTAGGGAGGCGATTGGCCCGATGATACTGAGTTGCTAGCTGGAGTAATTCTGAAACTGTCGCCATGATAAAACGCTCTGTGACAGCAATGTCCTAAACAATGCCGGGGAAGAAAAGGGAAGTTACGAAGACACAACTTCCCCGCTTCGCAACGGGATAACCCAAATTACAGAGGGTTATCAGAAATTGGTTCGATCACATTCATTTCGCAACTAGCTACTCTGACTAATTCCTACTTAGCCCAAGCGTTAAACTGTCAAGCAACCATTCAAGCGGTTGAAGCGAAGTGCTAGTAATGATGAGCTTCAACCAGTAACAGAAGACCCCTGGTAAAACCCATTAATGATTTAGACCTTACTCAATATTGCTAACAGTAGATTACTTGTCTTAATCAGAGTAATGTTGCCATTTTGGCAAAGTTTCAAATAGCCAATCAACATAAAATCCGTTAAGAGAAAGCTGGGATACTCATCATAACTTCTGCCACAGAATTTTCTTCGCCAGCGACGTTTCCCCAGTCCTCAAAATACTGATATCCACCCACAACCTTTGAACTAATGTCGTCAAGTGTCTCCATGTGGTTGAGGTCAACGATTTTTCTCTGCCTTTTCTTCATTCCAGATGAGCCTGACAGCGTCTTCGATGGACTACCTTTCAAATTGCTGCTGGCTTCGCTGCGCTGACACCGTTCTTTGATTAAGCGAATATAGGTACGATATGGGAGGTAATTTCTCGGATCATGTCCTGTAAACCTCAGAAGCAAAGCACATGCCCAAGAATATTTGCCGTCAATAATAGCTGATAAAACCTGCGAGAATTGCTCTTCACTCAAGCTCTGAGAGGATGAATCCTGGCTTACTTTCTGACTGGCCTTTTGCTCAAAATCAATAGTCATCTTGAGTACCTTCTGAAAAATAAACTTCTTTGAAATCCACGATGATGTCTATCAGACTTGCAGTGGTGAGTGTACTGGGGCTTCGCCACTCACAGATCGATGCCGCTCACCTTGAGCTTTCTAATCGGATCTAGCAAGATATCAATAACCCGACGCTTGCGGATCACAATATCAGCATCAGCCGTCTGACCGGCTTTGAAGGGAATTGTTTTGCCATCGTCTTCAACATGGCTGCGTTCCAAGGTCACTTCAAGTCGATAAACGGTGCCAAGTTTCTCATCCACAATTGCATCTGATGCGATGGAAGTTACTTGACCCGATATGATGCCATAGTCTTGAAAAGGATAAGCGTCAAACTTAACCTGAACAGGCATACCGATTTCGACAAAGCCAGCTTCTTTATCCGGCAAAAAAGCGGATAGAACCAGAGGCGCACCCTCCGGAGCAATTTCAGCGATTGTTTGCCCAGGCTGCACAACTTCGCCGACATTGTTTACCGAGATAGAGGAAATCGTTCCATCAACAGGAGCATACAAAAACCGTTGCGCAAGTTCTGCCTCAGCTCGCGCTAACAAACGCTCTTTTTCAGTAATGTCTGCTTCGAGTTCAGTAATTTCTACCGCTAGCCGCTGAGCCTGCTGTTGAATTTCATGCTGAACCTTGTCTGCCTCTGCCCGCTTCTGATCCAGTTCAGCTTGAAGTTGAGTGATTTCAGTTGTGGACCGTTCAATCTCTCCCTGCTGCTGGGTCAGATTCTGTTGCCGATCGCGCAACGTCTGCTCTGCCGAAAAAAAGTATTCTTGGGAGATGCCGCCTTGTTCGACCGAGGGCTTAATACGTTCCACCCGAATCTCACTAGCCGCAACGTCATGCTGCAGTTGGCTATGGAGTTGACGCGATACTCTTATATGGGCTTCGGCTTGGGCGATCGCCGCCTCATGAGCGCGGATATTAGCGGCTGCAATTTCAGCATTAGTCCGCTCCTCTAGCTCAATTCGCTCCAACAAGGTCTCGCGCTGGGCCAGTTGTATTTGGTCGGCAGTCAGAGCGTCTTCTAAGCGCTCAATCTCATTGGCCTCGAAGGTCGTTTCCAACTCAGCAATAATTTGACCTGCTTCTATAGGTTGTCCTTCATCGATGGTGAGAACTGCGACCCGGCCCATCGTTGTTGGGTGAACTTTGAAGACTTCGCCTTTGGGTATCAATTGACCTTTGGCATGGCCAATTTCTTCGACTTGTCCGATGTACGCCCACACCATTGCTAAAGAAATAAAGCAGAGCCCTCCCAGAATCAAGCGCCGGGGAAAGGAAGCTGGCGGCTGATCAAGGGTGGACTGAACGGCTGGACTCCAGTGAGGTGTCGTTGGATGTCGTTGGGTAATCGGTGTTTCAGGTGCTGGTTGTTCTAAAGAGGGTAGCGTCTCGGTAGGCGCCTCCGGCGCAACTTCCGTAGGGACTGCCGTGCCACCATAGATCCCAGCAGCAACCGCGTCGGATATCAATAACAGCGTGTCCCTCGTTGATCGGGAATGAGAGGGAGTATTAGCTGCCGAAGTCTTAGTGCAGGCAGTTTCAAAGACTTCGGCAGAATTACTGACTGTAGGATTAAATTGGAGAAATGAGGGGCAATCTACTGAATTATCGAAGCAGAAAACGACAGTAGAAATAGAAGTCGCCGCATTCCCCACTCTAACAACCCGCTTCTGGGTCGAATTAATAAATGAGGGCTTCATAAGTTGTCCTTAAACAGGCTTTTGAAGGCTTGCACCTTAAGCTAAGGGGGCTTAGCTTTTATGGAAAATGCGCTTAGATTCCGAGAAAGCTGTTAGTTTATGCCAGGCACAAACTCAGACAAGCATTGCCACAGTGATCAACAATTCAGTTGCTATTAAGACTGACTACAAGCTGACATCGAGTTGAATAACACCTGGACACTGGATGTCGCCACAGGTCTTTCTTCAAAATCGTAAGCTTTGATACAGTTAAGAATAGCCTTTCATGGAGAAGACGCAAGTTTTTTGCATCACTTGTTTACAGTCTCCCATTAATGTTTACACTTATTTATAATTTCCTCATAATATTTCTTTTGCATCCGATTCTATTTTTTATTTCTTCTAAGGGTTGAATTTTCCGTTCAATTCTCTGAAGTTATTGGAAGTATTTAGCCCAACGCTTTTTCAACCCTTGCTGATTACTTCTGACAATACGCTTCTTATGCAAAATTTGCACAATTTTTTGGCTTTATCTTTCTTCATATAGCTTATACGGAGGCTTAATCTTTCGCTAATGCGCTCTTGAACTGCTCCTATGCGAATTTTCGCATCTGTATCTACTTCATCGTATCTTTAAAGAAATTCTGATAGCTTTACCGTATCTTTATTTCTTTATGGTGATTGTATCCCGCCCAGATCTAGATCCTCATTTTTTGGCCAGGAAGCAACTCCAGCTAACAAATCAGACATGATTTAAGCTGCTCTTTAAAGCAGGTTAGACGCTTCTCAATCGATAGGGAGAAACCCCCAGAATTTAGGGGGTTTCTCCCTATTGATCAAAGCTTGCTGAATGATTATTTAGAGCTTTAGAGGCTAAGTTGTTCCTGAGCGAGGTGGTAGTAAATACCTCGCTGAGCCAGTAATTCCTCATGGGTACCCTGCTCAACCAAGAGCCCTTGATCGAGCACTAAAATACAGTCAGCATTCCGCACCGTGGAAAGTCGATGGGCAATGATGAACGTGGTCAGATTCTGACTGATCTGAGATAAGTTGCGTTGAAATCGTCGCTCTGATTCCGTGTCAAGCGAGCTGGTTGCCTCATCTAGAATCAAGATTCTGGGAGCTCCGAGCAGCGACCGGGCGATCGCAATTCGTTGCCGCTGACCTCCTGAAAGGGTGGTGCCGCGTTCGCCAACTTTGGTGTTGTACCCTAGGGGCATTGCCTGAATAAAAGTGTGGGCTTCCGCAAGTTTGGCCACTTCAATAACTTGCTCTAGTGCGAATTCAGAGCGATATAGGGTGATATTTTCAGTAATCGTTCCGGAAAATAAAAAGCACTCTTGAGGAACCACCCCTAGCTGCGATCGTAAAGACTGAGGCGACACATGGCGAATATCATGCCCATCAATCCAAATGGTGCCTTTATTAGGATGATAAAAGCCCTGCAGCAGCTTTACCAGCGTTGTCTTACCAGAACCACTGCGGCCAACAATGGCAACGGTTTGTCCTGCCTGAACCGTAAAAGAAAGATTTTGCAGTGTATTGCGCTCATCCTCTTCGCCATAGCGAAAGGTAACGTCTTCAAACACGATCTTCCCTTGAATGGTTGGCAAAGTGAGCATGGGGCGTTGAGGGCTTTCTTCGGGTTCTGTCGAGAACACATCATTGAGCCGCTCAATCGAGATCAAAATCTCCTGTAATTCATCCCAGAGATTTGCCAACACGAGGACGGGGCTAATCACTCGGCCTACCAGCATATTGAAGGCTACAAACTGCCCAATCGTCAGCTCACCCTGAATGACTAGCATGGCCCCATACCACGTTAAGGCGGTGCCTCCCACAGAGTTGATGAGGCCGCCCACCGTATTTAGAGTGATGCCCAACTTTTGCCCCCGGAAACGAGCATTGATGGAATTTACCAGTTTGTCTTCCCAGTTCCACCGAAATTCCCGCTCTACAGCAGCTGTTTTAACCGTGTTGATGCCATTGAGCATTTCAACCAGGGTCGAGTTTTTTTCAGTGGCTTCATTAAAGATTTCGCGTGAGACTTTGCGTAAAAGCGGCGTGGAGGCCAGCGTAAAAATCACGATGGGTGGAACCAGCAATAAAACCAACAATGTCAGCCGCCAGTTGTAGTAGAACATCAGCGCTAGATAAACGAACCCCATAGCCAAGTCCAACCAAGCCAGCATTACCTGGCCCAGTAAAAAGCGCTGAATTTTTTGATTTTCCTGAATGCGTGTGAGGATATCGCCCACTCGCCGCGACTCAAAAAACTTGAGCGGTAGCAATAAAGTGTGGTTGATAAAGCCGCTGATGAGGGTGAGGTCGACACGATTGGAGAAGTAACGCAGGAGATAGCGACGCGTTGCCCCCAAAGAGATGCCCCACAGCCCAAACAAAAAGGCTCCAATAGTGAATACATGGAGCGTTGTCAGACTTTTTTGAACAATAACGCGATCAAGAATGATCTGAGTAAATAAGGGTGAAACCAGCCCGGAAAGCTGAATTAGCAAGGAAATCAAGATGACTTGTAGCCCCAACGAGCGATAGGGCCACAACACCTCAAAGAATTTGCCTAAGGAAATCGTACTTTTGTCTGCTTCGGTCGCTTTAAGGCGGCGGGTTGGATCTAGCAGCAACGCATATCCCGTCCAATGATCCAGAAAGGTTTGGCGCGTGATGGAACGTCGACCAATCGCGGGGTCAGCAATGACAACCTTATTGCCCGTGACCTGATAGACCACGACGTAGTGAGTTCCCTGCCAATGGGCAATCCAAGGCTTGGTTTGATCGGCTAATCGACTGAAACTGGCTCGTACAGGCCTCGCTTGAAAGCCAATGCGCTCAGCAGTTTTGCCTAAATTTCTTAGCGACGTACCGGCACGACTCACATCGGCCAATTCCCTCAGAAAATAGATGGGTAATCGCTTGCCCCAATAGCGGCTAATCATCGCTAGGCAAGCAATGCCACAATCAGAGGAGCTTTGCTGCCGAATAAAGGGATACCGCTCAAGCAAATCCAAAAGGCGCCGGTGAATAGGCTTAGGAAAGTTAACCTGTACTATGGGCTTGCTGCTGACATCGCGGTGATGATCGACGCTTGTTTGAGACAACGGCGAAGGCTTCAACGGGTTAAGTAACCGCGATTGGTCTCGTTTTCCATTGAGGGTAGAGCTGACATTGAGGCTAGGTATCGCTGCAGCCGTTGCTTGATTGCTTTCTAAGACATTGCCTGTAACCGCTTCGGCAAGCGATGGGGGCATCAGCGCTTGGATAGTTTCCCAATGTTTTACTGGCAGCTGATAAACGCACACGGCTGTCTGAGTTAGGCAAGATTTCATAACAGCATCTGTACCTGTCCAGGTAGTCCCGATCGCAGGAGGCGCAACTTCATCGTCTTCGCTTTGGACGTCACCACTCTGCAGCCAAAACCGTCCTCCGGAGTAATCTGAAAGGGCATCAGCTAGGGATTCACCCGCAGGGATAGCGTGTTCTGTTAGAAGCGGCACCAGTTCTTGAAGCTGATGACACGAGAAAGATTTTAGAGCGGTGCAGGTTTTGAAGAAAATTAAGCGATCGCGGTCCTGAATCTGACGTTGAAAATGCTCACGCAGTGGAGCAAGTCGCTCTAGCCACGGTGCTAGCTGGTTCCCGGCAATGTAGGCAATCTGACCTGACGTCGAGGCAACTGCATGATAGGCGGATGTGCCAGCATATCCTGGTAAATCAGTTCCAATAATATCGCCGGGCTCCAAAACCGCAACGGAAACATCGCGCTTGCGTTCAGCATCAAAACTCAGCAAGCGAACGCGTCCCTGATAAACCACATAAAGAGCTTTCTCTGGCAGCCCCGTGAAAGGACGTTGATGATTAGCAGTAGACTGTAAATTTTCGGGCAGATGCTGCCAAAGTTCATCGCCTATTTGGAAATGGACGCTGTCAAAATCTTTATTAAAGGCTGCTACTGAATCGAAATCGAGCTGAATATCAGGAAACAGACTAAAGACTTCTAATCTACTAGATTTATGCCCATTCAAAGCATCTAAACTAGGGAGATTTACATTCAAACTCATGATTCATACACATAAATAAACTGTTTTAGAATTCTGAACTTACGATTTTGTGTCGAGCCACATTTGAATCTAAAGCGCAAGCTGTCGCAGTCATTAGTCTAATTGAGACAAGATTGCGAGTCGCTTTGCTTCTATGCTTAGCGTCGGATGCATACTGAGTGTCTTAGATAAAGTAGCCAGAGATAGCTCTCGGCAAACCCAACTTCCGAATCGCCGATAAAGCCATGTATCTAGTTCCGAAAGCATTGAAAAATCAGAGTGCCGACTAATGGTTGGACACCGCTGATAATAGAGAAATCAAACAAGCTAGCCCAAGAATTGAGTCAGATCCTAAAATAATTTCCCCAAAAACTGGGATGCCAATCACTGTCTAAGTGTGGAAACCGTAGAATTATGAAGGTCTGATTCAACAGTGCAGATACAAGTGCCTTTCATAAGAGGAAATAGATGATAAAGTCAGAATTTTTACTTCTTACATTCCCCTTTAGTTCCTTTATTAAAGGGAAATCCTTGAATATGTTCAAGTAGTTTGTTAACTTTGTTATTGATTTATTAATGCCTTTAAATTCTGCTGAAAATTAAACAGTCGTTAAATATTGGAAATAAGCTATTCTAATATTTAGGCTATGTTTTGATAGCCTGCCTAGAAATAGATCGATGAGGGGCCATCTCTTGTGAGTAAGACTCGGTGATTGAAGCAGCTTTTCGATGCTATCAGTGTTGCGATGAGCTTTCCCCAGTCAGGTGCAGTTCAATCGATAGTTAAGCTCACCGTTAAGCCACTCTTCAAAAAGCTTGAAGATGATCTCCTGATATCTTTCAGAAGTTAGCTCAGCAGGAATGAATTCTTCAGCAAAAAATAAATAGTGTTTTTTTTCAATTTCTAGAGGGCCAATAACCTCCTTTAGAGGTGCGCCAAAGACAGCCGCAGCAATATCGGGCTTTAGATGCTTGCGATAGATTTTCCCCTCAAAGCCGCATCGATTACGCCGATTTTCATCAATATCATAAAGATGAGCTGCTTCGTAAAAGCTAATTTCTTTTTCTTCGATCTGATAAAATAGCTCTTGTGCAACTTTCCTGTCTTCGACGCCAATCTGATACAGTAATAGACGTTCAAAACTCATTTTATTTTGAGCAAAATGTTTTTCTACTTGATCGTCAAATAGCGCCTTGGCTAATTTTTGGGATAGCAGATACTTTTGAATTCCAGCCTCCCACTCATCTTCTGTGACCCTATGATCTGCCAGCCATTTCAAAGTGTCGTCAGCTTTTTCGAGCCGCTGCTTACGGCGCTGTTGTTCGGCCTCCTCCTGAATTTCTTCGGAAGTAACCGTGAGATTTCTTGCCTGAGCGACTTCTTCAATAATTTTCTGGCGCCAAATTCTCTCGTAGTTTTTTTTGAGCCGCAAATCCTCTTTCAGAAGATTAATAACCTCTTCCGCATGAGGTGGGAGTAAATGTGTGGTGGTCATTGCTAAACCCCCTCTGAATCTACAATGCTACGTTTCTGGTAACTGAGCACTGCGATAAGGCATTAAGCGATCGTGAAGCTTCGGGTAACCGTCCCTAGGAGAGTGCCGTTAGCTCCATTTTTTGAATAGAGGTCGAAAGTAATGCTATTTTCACCGTGAGCCAGAAAGCTTATATCATTTCCTTGCAAGTTACCATTGCGATCGCCAAACAATGCGTAAGGCTCAAGACTCTCGATCTGAGTCACTTGTCCCTCGTTCAGATTAAAAGCAATACTTTCAATCTGATGTAAAAGGGGATGATCTTCCGCTATGACGGCAGCAATCGTAACTTTTCTGCCTGCAAGTATCCGGGCTGAAATTTCGCTACCTGCTGCAATTTGAGTAATTAATGCATCGCTATCTGCATCATAAAGTCCAACCGTGAGATCGAGTGAGCCAGAAACATCGTCAATACTTGCAACCAAGTTGCTACTACCCGTTTCGTAAAACCCGACAACCTGCTCTGAATGCGTGCTCCTTCCATTCTCTGCTAAGTCTACAGGGGGTATCGATGCCGGGATGGAGTCGATAGGGACGTCATGATCTGGATGTGAGTTCAGAACATCAAGATTGTTTCTTGGTTTGACCGTTAGGTGTCTGGGTGCCGTGTCAACACTGTAAACAGTACGGTTGAGGGGCTGAAGCGCACCGAAATTGGAGGGCGATGTCTGATGGGGAACTGGCAATGCATTGGTGAATACGGTGATATCAGGTGGCTGTTCCCTCAATACATGGGCAGAAATGCCGACAGTCGTAGCCCTTGCCCCCAAAATAAAGACATCTTCACGGCGACTGAGTAACTCGCCACTGGGTGAAAGGGCGCTGGCTGTACTGCGATTCCCCGCACCGCTGCCATCGACAAAGGCATCGACGCTACCAGAAATTTGACTAAGCTCAGTTACTGAGGCGACCAACTCGGTTAGCGGCATAATCGGGAGCTTTCCTACACGAGAATTGCGATTGAGATATAGCCAAGGAAAAGAAATTTCCACAGTTACCGTAAACAACCGAGTTTTCGTGATGGTGCCAATTTGGCAGTAATTGAGCCAGTGACAAAATGGCATCAAAAATCACCAAAGTTCGACCAAGATTAGCTTTTTCGAGAGGTTACCGAACTAACGACTTTCCCAAGCTGCTTTCAAAGGCTTCCCGAGTTTTCCCCGAAGCCTCGATACCGTTTACGTGTACGCATCTGTAGGCTGCCACAAAAATTAGCCTCGCCAAATGATAATAAGGTCTAAAATTTTCTGTGTAGTCAGATACTTTTCGTGCTGTGATGCCAAAATTGAGGGGTACCCCCTTGAAGCCTTTGTTCTGTCGTTCTCAGCAAATGTGTCATGATCTCGCTCCATCGCCCCCCTTTCTTAAAATCGAGCTTTGCTGAAGTGGTAGCTGCTGATTTGGGTGATTTTCAAATCATCGTGCCTACGGCGGCTCAGGCCGCACGGTCTGCTTCTCGATCGCTGCTCCTGACTGTGCCCCAACGGCAATACAGTCGTGAGGGGTGGATCGTTTATCGCGATCGCGTCGTCAGCAGACTCTTTGCCTTAGAAGTGGGTGAAATTACCACCGAAGGCGGTCTCTTTAGGCCTATCAAGCGACTTGGGCCGGCAGTTCCGCTCGCGTTTGAAACCCGTAGCTGTAAGCCGCTTCCGAAATCCGTTATGGACGCAAATACCTTTTCCTGTCAGTACCCGGAGAGTGCCACGCCTTACTGTTCTGTGTTTCGCAATCTAGCACCGGTCTTTGTCAGGATCTATCCCGCCCCAAATTTACACCGGAAATTTCTGGTGGATAAGGCCCAGCAACTCCTAACCGAGAAGGCTCAATTTGTGGCTCAGAATCGTGAGCATCTAAAGCAGATTCCGTTTTACCGCGAGAAATTTAACCTAGCCGACGACTGAGAGCGTCTAATACTTTTGAGACGTCGAACTACCATAGATAGGTGACCCTGATGGCCTATTTATCTTTATAAGTGACCGAATGTCTCTACCTGTCTCTGAACTTGCGGATAACGCTCTGACTCCGTCTACCGCCCTCAAGGAACTGCCGCTGCTCGGTCAATCCTTAGATGAGCTGACTGATTGGGTGAAAGCAAACGGTCAGCCTGCTTACCGTGGCAAACAGCTGCATCAGTGGATTTATGACAAAGGCGCTAGAAGCTTAGAAGACATTACCGTATTTTCCAAGGCGTGGCGGGCCGCGATTGCTACGGTTCCGGTGGGGCGATCGCAGCTACACCTCCGTTCCCAATCTCCCGACGGGACGGTCAAATATCTGTTGCAGCTAGCCGATGGCCACATTATTGAAGCTGTGGGGATTCCGACGACAAAGCGGCTCACGGTCTGTGTGTCATCACAAGTAGGATGTCCCATGGCCTGCGACTTCTGTGCGACGGGCAAAGGGGGCTTCCTTCGCAACCTTGCCACCCACGAGATTGTGGATCAGGTCTTGACAGTGCAAGAAGAGTTTGGGCAGCGCGTCAGCAATATTGTCTTCATGGGTATGGGAGAGCCTCTCCTGAATAGTGGCAGTGTCGTCAAGGCGATCCGATCGCTCAACCAAGATATCGGTATTGGGCAGCGTTGTATTACGCTCTCTACCGTAGGGATTCCCGGACGGATTCGCCAGCTCGCTGAAGAACAGCTCCAAGTCACATTGGCAGTGAGTCTGCACGCCTCTAATCAGCCTCTACGCGAAACGTTGATTCCTAGTGCTCGCCGCTATCCCCTCGAAGCGCTGATTGAAGAGTGTTACGAATATGTTCACCTCACAGGTCGCCGTGTCACCTTTGAATACATCCTGCTAGCTGGACTCAATGACCTGCCGCAGCACGCTTCTGAACTCGCTGCGCTTGTCGGCGGCTTCCAAAGCCACGTCAATCTCATTCCTTATAATCCCATTAGCGAAGTGGACTACCAGCGACCTAGCGATCGCCGCATTGACGACTTCATGACCGAACTAAAAACCCGCCATGTCGCGGTTAGCGTCCGCTACTCACGTGGGTTAGAAAAAGACGCTGCCTGTGGACAGTTGAGAGCTCAGAAGGTGGCAGGTTGAATGGATCACGCCATCACGCCCCCACGTCCCTACTCCCTGCCCCCTCTACCCATCCACCCTCTTACTCCTCCACTCCGTTACTCCTTCAATCCTTTCCATTGAGATATTGCGTTTTTAGAACAAGCCCAAAGTTTGTTAAGCGTCTGATCCCATTTGTGGAGAAGTCCCTTTAACTGGAGAGGAGAAACGTTCATGCTGATCCACCAGCAGCTACTTTGTATCTAGCTCCATTGCCGTCGGGGGCTTGACTAGAGCCACTCGGCGGTTTCGCATAGCTTTCACAACTCGTATAAAGGTGGGAAAGATGATTGCTGCCAACCTGATGCATCTTGGGGAGGACATCCCTAAACTGGATCGCAACCAGATTCAATTGGCGCTAGCTGTTGCCACTGAGGAAAAATTAGAATCGCTACTGGCCAACTGTGTTACTGCGATCGCCCCACTGCACCAAATTGGGCATGTACGGGTTTCTGTTGGTGTCCCCCCCGGGACCAAAGGCTTAGACGCCATTGATGCCGTATTAGCATACGAGCATATCTGGTGTGTCTTGTCGGAAGGAGCCCCCACCCTTGAAGGGTACAATGCTCGCGACTATCAGTACCTCACGCGGTGTCAGTCGGAACTGAAGACGCTTGCTTGGCGGGTCAACCTATCGGAAGCGATCGCGCTCCTGCAGCACGGCGGTTTTCATGAAGAGCAGATCCAGCGCATTCTCCAGTTGCCATGGGAAGGTTGGCATCGCTCATGGTGGGATACTTTTGATCCCCAGGGCCAGTTGGGGCTCCCCTTCCAAAGATGGTTTCGCACCCGCTGCTATGGCGACGGTACCTATACCTTGCAATACCGCGACCACTATCCCCAAGATGCACCCTCCTGCTTTTACGGCGTATGGCAGCAGGTTCCGGTCATGATGGCTGGTTCGGCGAGTCAGTTTGGCAAAGTCCTGACCAGCCTAAGAACCGCTCAACACGTACTAAAAGCCCCAAGATGCCTATTGCTGGCAGACAACCTTACCGATTTGGAAGCAGAAGCCTATATGCGCCAGGGTGTGAGCCTGTATTCGCTTCAGCAATCACCCTTGACCGAGCCCGTCTGGAATTATCGTCGTCCTCAACCCAGTCAACACGGTACGCCCGTCTTATTAAGTTCGCCTACTCGGTCCGAGCAGGCAAGATAAATCAGGGCTTACATGACCTGCTGCTCACCATGATTAAGACTCAGCACCTCATCTTACTCGGGTGTTGAGTCGCGTCTTGAAGGCAGCTCAATTATCGGTAGGGGTGGGTGGGACGGCTGGTCTGGCAAATAGCGAATCGGCGATCGCTCGGGTAAGTCGATGGGACGAAGATACCGTTGCCATCCTCTCAACGAGAGCGCTCCACTCACAGCTAGCACTCCCAAAAACGCCAGCAGCGCTTGTCCCTCCATCATCCCCAACAGGATGTTGACGGTTCCAGCTGTAACGACAGTACTCGCAACAGGTTCCTTCCGGAAGAATCGCTTGATGGACACAGGTAATTGCGGTTTTCCTTACGACAGCGAACAATACGAGCAAATGATGCAAACAGTGCAACAGTAGCAAAACTTACCAGCTTTGCCGATGGTGGGCACTGCGCCCATAGTAAAGGCAGCCCAAAACTGGATTGACTCAACCGTCAAATTCACAGAATTTATAGAGAACGTGCTTCCGGTTAACTTGTACTCAAACCAGCCCCAGCCAGCTTAGAACTCCTTGCCCTGTGAGGTACTCGATCAAAAGAACCAAAATAAAACCCACCATGGCAGCTCGGCCATTCAGTCGCTCTGCATATGCCGTGAACCCGGCTTTGGGCCGCTCAATCTTGGGAACAACAGTGGGTTCTAGGTCAGCCATAAACTTGCCTGTAGTCAAAAAATATTTCTACCCTGATTGTCTAAAGGGATGGGAGAAACGTCAATTTCGGTTCTCCGAATTTCTGATCAGACTAAACTCCGCCCAAACGGAAAGAGGGCCAGAACCATGAGCTTGAAGTGCTGCTTGGCGAAGGGAAGGCCAATAATCGTAATTGCTAGGAGGATCCCCCAGAAGAGGTGATTGAGGGCGATCGCCCAACCGAAAAGAAAAATCCAGATGATGTTAAGGATCAGCACCAGCGTGGAATCAGCTTCGGGACTGACCTTAATTTCTCGACCAAAGGGAGTGAAGGTTGCAAGGCCCAGTTTGATCGTTTCAATGCCAAAAGGGATACCGATAATCGTTAAGCAGGTGCTGATACCCCCTGTGATGTAGCCAACACCACTCAGAAAGCCGCCAAAAATCAACCAGACGATATTGCCCAATAAGCTCATAGCTCGAGTCTCCTGAGGTATAGCAATCCTAGCTATTGCCAGCATAGCTTTTTGGCTGGTGGGCTCGACCGAACCAAGCAGGTGTAATTTACCGCGTAGTTTTCCGGTATGGTGGCAATGTGAGTGGTGAGCCGCAGATCCATAACAGGCAACGATAGGTGGGGTTGATAGCTATGAACGATCGCGATCGCATTCCCCCAGGTATGAGTCCTGAGAAATACAAGCGCCTCATGGCCGAAGCTAAAGCGCCTTACAAGGGGCTGCGCAAGTTTGTCTATGGTGCTTTCGGGGCCTCAGGGGCAATTGGGGGCTTCATTTTCTTGACGCAGGTCCTGTCGGGGCGCGATGTTGCCTCAGCGCTACCGAATCTGTTGCTGCAAATCGGTGTGGTTGCTCTGATGGTCTTTCTCTTTCGGTTGGAGGATCGCAAACCGAAAGAGTAAGCTATTCAACTAGGCTTTCAGAGCCATAGCCCGAATTCCTTTTTTGTCTTCAACAAATTTCATCTGACGCAGCAGTTCGTGATCCCAGGGGTTTGCCAGCATCGAAATGGCACAGTTGGGGATAACTTTAGTCACTTCGCGCTTCAGCCGCGTTAGCAGTAATATTTTGGTAGCCTCTTCATTCGGCAAACTCGGTGCGACGACAAGATCCCAAATCGTTGTATTGAAAACACCATCACTCGTGGCTCGGACGAAGCCCACCAGCGTCTTTTCGCGAATGGAGCGGGCTACCACACAAAAGGGGGAGTGCTGCAAAGCTAGAGCTAGCTTGCCCGGCGCCCGTACCGGAAAATTGGCCTGAGCAAAGAGCTGGTTCAGTTCCTCAGGAGCGATCGCCTGCTTATTGGTGCTCAGGAAAACGCGGGTAATCTTACGACGACTAGAGCTTACAGGGCTATTGGAATTTTCGGACATGAGAGATAGAATTCGCAGGCGTATTATTCTATTAGATACAGCTATTGGCTTGTCGAGCAAGTGAATAAACCTGGTTCAGGGCTATCTGGAGCGCATCGTTTACGTCGCGCTCATCGCAGAGCCGCTTTGTTTTGTTGCTGACTTATCAGCCACGATGAGTTTTCTATGAGAGAGCAATTAGGCATAATACAAGACTTTTAATGTAATTGTAATGTCGCCTGTGGTCTGAGTTGTTAAGTTAAGAATGTCCAAGAAAACATTCGTTTGAGGAACCAAAATGTCTGAAGTTAAAAAGCAACAAGATCAAGTCTCTGATGAGGAACTGCAAGGCGTTTCAGGTGGCGTTGACTTCGACCAGCTGCGTCGCGAGAACCTTGACAAAGATGCAGTAGACTTCGATGAACTGCGTCGTGAGAATCTGGATAAAGATGCCATCTCTGACGAGCAATTGAAAGGCGTTTCAGGTGGCGTCAACTTTGATCAGTTGCGTCGTGAAAACCTTGACAAAGATGCAGCAAATTTCGATGAACTGCGTCGCGAGAACCTCGATAAGGACTAGACGACTCGCTATTGAGTGCTCTTTCTGTCTGTATATAACAGTACGAGCCTCAAGTAAAACACTGCCTCCTTAGCCTCGGTTAAGGAGGTTTTTTATACCATTAGCGTCGTTGAAAGCACTGCTATTACGGAATTCAACTGCTATATGCCATCTTGGAGTGTACTTTTAGCTTTCAGCTTCCAACCATAGCTCTGTGCATTTTGGTCGAGTACATCTCGTTAGTTGAGGGGCAAAAGAATATGCTTGAGTTGCCTGCAGGGTACTATAGGTGAATTCCATCAATATCGTTCCTACTTCGCACATCAGTAAGGTTGAGAAAATCAAAGGCTTGTGTCGAGCAAGGCCGCCGCATATTTCAGTAGATAGCGCAAGGATGAGATTTTCCCCTTGATCGCAGTGACATCTTTGCAATACTCGTAGCAGCCTACGTATATTCCTTCAGAACGAAGACTATCACAGTACCCAAATTAGCTATGAGGATCTAATTCTTTCACACTCTCGAAGCCTGAGTCAGGTCCTGTTTTGTCAGTATGCTCTCGAGTGTCAACAGAAGCAATCTCTGAAGTTGCTGCAAACTTTGATATCTCTTCTGATTGGGGCAGTTCGAGTTCGAGTTGTTGAGTGGCAGCCGATGTAGGTTGCGTCTCGGATTCTGATTCTGGTGCACAAGCAGAATCAGAATCCTTGTCTTGCTCCTGCTCTAACCAAGGCGAGTCAAAACGATGCCAAGGTAGGACAGGTTCATTAGGCAAGTTCTCACTCAGCACCGTAATGTTGTCTACATCCGGTTTGGGTAAGCTTACACGATTCGCTAAGACGTTGTTTTGGGATTCATCACTCATACGCAGGCGCTCTGAGCCAGCAAAGGAGATGCTCGGTGTAATGCCAAGCCAAGATACACTCTGCAACCTATATTAAGTCGGCTGGGTCACCAACTAAGTAGATTGCCAAAATATGTATCAGCATGATAGCAGCTGTCCCCCAGATGGTATAAGCAGCATATTTGAGGCTCTGTGAAATATCTTCTAGCCGCTGTTTATTCGCCTTGTACGTTTCAGCCAGATTTACCAGCATTTGCAGCTGATAGTCATTAGAGGATAAGAGCAGATAGGTTTCTAGAAACTTTTGATCCTCCAGATTGGGGGTTACCGCTACTTGGCGGGGTAGAAAGGCACCCATCAGCAACGAGAAACTTACTAAAAAGCCGATGACCTCTGCCAAGCTAAAGAGGCCCCCCACAATAATCAGCCGCGAAATACTTAGACTTGTCAACAGCGCGCCATTGGCAACAAAAAGGATATTGAGCTTGGTAGTCAGGATTTGGCTCTGATCATTTTGTTCTGCAATAACCATGCGGACATCTTGGGCTGCCAGTTTCAAGGTCGCTCGTGAAATAGATGGCGGCTCTGGAATGGGCTCTTCTACAGGCAAACTGAGTTGGACCTCCGGGGGGGAGGCCAAGTCCTCTATGAGAGGATCTTCATTAACCGTAGCGGTGTGAACTTCGGATTCAGATACAGATACAGAGGGAATCTCTGCCGAAGGACTTGCACGTAGAGATGCAGATGACACTGAGAATGGAACTCCCTTGGGAAGGGTGGGCAGTTCAGCAGACGTTATTTGTTTTTTTATACAAATGATTGCTTGACTCAATACTAGCGGAGAACACAGCCAACGTACAGAGCCAATCAGACGGTAGCTGGCAGCCTGAGCGATCGCTTCCACCCCCATCAGGCTTATTAAGGTGGTGTAAAACCTGTATCAAACAGCCTATTTCATCCATTTACGGCTATCGCTATACGGTCTGTTCGGTGTGAAAACCGCGTATTTCTGCAGGAAAACAACACCTGATTAATTAGGGTGACTTTGACAGAATAGTTATGAAAACGAGAGGAGAATTCGATGAAACGCTCGCTTAGAAGCTCAATTTCAAAATGGTTTACTAATCTCATTCGGAATTCAAAATACCGTTGGCTGATCATTCTTGGCTCATTAGTTTATTTGGTTAGTCCACTTGATATTTCACCCGATGTCTTTCCAGTTATCGGTTGGATTGATGACGGCTTATTGGCTAGCATCGTTATCACTGAATTAACTCAGTTTGTTTTAGAACAGCGCCGTAAGCAAGAGGGTGTGAAGCCGTCAGTTCCCTCTGAAAGTGCTGCGGTTTCTGTGATTGATGTTGAGTCAGTCACCGTGAGCTAATCGTAATCCTTCTCTCTCAGACACGTTTTAACTTAAGGACAAACCCTATGACAACGACAACCACTGAACAGACCAAGACTGATTGGACTCAGGCCAGAGACGATAACAAACAGCGGGCTGCACGCGTGCGTGAAATTTTGAAGGCTGCAGCTTTGGAAACATTTTCCGAAGTCAAAGCTGGCTCTGCCGACCTCAATGTTCTGACGCGCAAGTCGATGGATACTTGGCTCGAAGAGCAAGCGACAGCAGCTAAGTCGGTTGAATCTGTCAACAACGTTGACGCTCAGCCTGCCGATGCGATGAACACTGAGGGCGAGGCCGCGATTCCTACTTGGCGTGAACTGATTTTGCGTTCTTTCGGAATTGTGCGCGATCGCAAAGGCGACTGGCTCCAGCAGTTCCGCAATCATTTGAAGGAACAAGCTGCTAAGTTTGATGCTGATATGTCCGAAGAGAAGGGCGATCGCTACCGCAAGGTCAAATCTGTCTTCCAGCGCCTAATTGCTTGGGTTGAGTCGAACCGTAACCAGGTAACTCAAGAGACACCCTCTCAGGAGGCCGAACCTGTCAATATCGAAGTCATTGATGAGAATGGAACTGTGGTCAACATGGAGCAAAAAGCCCAGTAATCACAAGCAGTGCGTGGGAAAAGTCTCTTGTTGAGCTAGGAATCATCTTGGGGATGCAATAATTTGCATCCCTTTCTCTGTTTGAAGTTAGCAGTCTACACGTTAATCGCGCGCAATTAATGCGAAGGTCCGAATGTGCTGAGCCTAGAATAAAGCTAGCTAGAGCGAACACCGCCAAGTTAACGTTACAATTAAAAGCGTTAAAAACGGTTGAAAAACTTTCCAGTTAAGAACTTGCGGCACAACGGGCTAGGCTTCAGTGGTGACATGGTTCTCGCTTTGAATTTTAGGTTGCCAAGTTTGTTCGCTGCCAGCTTAGGTTAGATGACCACTGAATTAGCAATCCTAAAATACTTAAGCCCATAGCTTCAGCGCCACAAGATGAAGCTCATCTCGATCACTTGATGACTGGCTTGCCTGTTACTACAGCTTGTTCAACAATATCAGCTGCTTTCTTGACTCCTCCAGCTTGCCTGATAGCCTTTTGTAGCTTGAGAGCATTCTGTTGATAAGAATTCTCTTTCAACACCTGCTCAATTGCACTCCGAAGCTTAGAAACACTTAAATTCTTCAGGGAAACTACCTCCCCAGTTCCAGTCCATGCAATCCGTGCTGCTACTCCTGGCTGGTCGTTAGCAATTGGAATTGCCACCATTGGCACACCATTGCTCAAGGATTCCAGGGTGGTGTTCATTCCTGCATGAGTGATGGTAAGGGTGGTTCGTTGCAATAGTTCTAACTGAGGAGCAAATTCCACCACTAACGGTGCCCCCGGCAAAATAGGCAGTGACCCTTGTTTTCTCCCACCACCGAGAGCAATCACCAACTGAGCATCCAAGTCTTGACAAGCCTCTGCAATAGTCTGGAATGTTCCCAACAGGCGATTTTGCACTGTACCTAAGGATGCATAAATAAGGGGTTGTTCTGTTAATTTGTCAAACGGGAAACAAGCAGGCTCACGGCTGGCTGCATTTGAGAAAGGGCCAGTAAAGTGAAAGCAAGGAGGTAAAAATTGCCTCGGATACTCAAATTCAGCGGGTTGTTGGCAAATCTGGGCTAATTGGGAAAAAGCATCATTGGGGTTTCTGAATTGTGGCAAGCCACATTGCTCACGATAATCGTCAACTAGCCCTCTAATTGGTTTTACAAGCCTATCTATTAAGCTATAACCCAACTGATTGCGCAAACGTGCCCACCAAGTTGGATGATAGCTCCAACCAGTATTAAAAGGCGGCACATCCGGGTCTCGATTGATCATCATGGCGCAGCAAATGCTAATGAAAGGGAGATCTAGTGCTTCAGCAATTGTTGAACCCCCAAATGAAGTCTGATCTATCAGCAGAGCCTCTACTCCAGCATTCTGGAAAGCTGCGGGAGATTCTTGCAGTAAGGTGGACGTAATTTTCTTAAATAAGTCAACTGTATAACGGAACGCAGAAAGCCCACTGAGTTGACCCAATTTAGCCAAGGCTTCTTTGCTTGCACCAGCAGGGAAATCTGCTTTGCCAATCGCGTAAAACCCTAACCCTGCTGCCAAAACTTTTGGTTGTGCATCTAATGTACCAACCAAAGTAACTTGGTGTCCGCGCTGCTTTAATTCATAGCCCAGCGTCGTCATCGGATTCAGATGACCGCTAGCCGTGGGACAAAGTAGTCCGAAATGGGTCATGGCTCACTCCCTTGGTAGGCGACAAAATAAGGAACCTTAACACTAAATTTGGGGGCACTTAACGCCTGAGTTGAGACGCCATAGCCTATCTCTACTGCACCACAGATAGCCTCTTTACTGTCGGCTCCAAAGATTTGCTATGCCGCTTTACTGCCCTACAAGATTGTAGTTACTAGCATCACTTTCAAGGGCATATCGCTTCATAGATAAGGGCCAATTATCAGAAACAGATAAATTAATCTCCTCGCCGAAGTCTAGCGTGCCTTGGGTCCAATTGTCTTTCTCTACCGGACGAGAGAGCATACTCCTCACCCAAGCAGACCACAATGCTATGTCACCTGAGGATGTGATCGATTGAATCTCATCCAAATCATCGGCATCTAGAAGAATTGGCTGAGCTAATTGAATACAGTATGGTTGTCGAAGCTCAGCAGTGAAGCTGACTGCATAATGTTTACTGCGAGCTAGCTCTTCTTTCTGAGCTATTGTGTGCACAACGGCTGTGACTTGCGAACCGCCTAGAGGCTTATTCGTCTTGGACATTACGTAGATAGCTCGGAGAGATAGAAAGATTATGGCTCTGCGTGTTTAATTCCTGGTCAGAGAAGCACACCAGAGCATAGTGGTTTCTTTTCCGTTTACCAGATGGCAAAAAAGCACGACTAGTGATGAAACTGTGAACCGGCAATGGCCTGGTTACTCCTGTCGAGTCTACCCATGCGTTCCAGAGCACCACGCTCCCCGGGGATGAGTCGATTGACCGAGCTTTGCTCAGCATCGGGGAAAAGATGGCTTTTAGGGGAGACGTTTCAGAAGTGACAAAATTGATGTTCTTACCTAGAGACTGACCAATTCCCCCAAAAAAGTAACCCTTGCCTAATTGGCGCTCCCACTCCTTGCGGCAAATAATTTCCGCCAGTTCTTCGCCCGACTCTGTTCCCATTTTGGACCAGCAGAACGTCGAAGGAATGCTCTCCATGATTTGCACTACCTCCCCGTGGAAATAGATCATAACATTATGCTATTCATTAAATGCTAATGAATAGCATAATGAATAATATGCAGAATGACCAATCACAATCGTTAGCAAAGCAACTTCTATCTCGCTTGCAGGCTGATTCTCGCTCCTCAAGCGAGATTGCGAGATTAGCGCAAGTTAGTCAGCCAACCGTATCACGAATGCGTCATTCTGGCGGAACGCGGCAACGTAGGAGTAAGCCATTCAGTAAGCTATGCAGGTTTTATGATTTGTCACATTTGGAGGTTACCGATAACACTCACAGATACGAGAAGCTTTTAGAAGAGGCTATTATTGACGCGTGGGATGGAACCCAGGCTGGAGGGCAAGCTTTACTCGCGGTGATTAAAGGATTGAAGGCATTGAACAGGACAGCTAATGACTCCACAGAAGACTCACTTGAGCAAGCCCAATAGCCAAATTGACACAATCTTTGAGTCACTAGAGTCTGCTGGCTTTCCACGTAGCTTGCAAAATATGCTGTTGCCAGAATGGGTTACGCCAGAAGTCCTGTCAGATGATGCTGCAGCATCAGAGATTGCAGTGATCCTTGCGAAACGATTGGGACTGCGTGTCAGTCCTCTTTTTGCTGCCAAACCCCAGATTGAGGCACTGCGAAGACGTGACGTTAAGTATAAGAGGACTATTACCAGTCACTCAAAAGATCTGATGGCTGCAAAAACAATTGCTGTCAGCGCTGCAGAGGCTGTCGCATCAGCTTGCCGACTAGAGTTCCGACCATTTCCATGTAATGCCAGCGCTCTTCGAAGCGAGGTTCTTTTTTCCCCAGCAGGTGGAAAATGGTTGGGACTTAGGAACCTATTGATGGCTTGTTGGTCGTACGGGCTTCCAGTTATTTATTTGGCTGGACTTGGCAAAGGGATTGCCAAAATGGACGGTATGGTTGTCTACACAGCCGATCGACCAGTCATTATTTTGTCAAAAACATCTTCACTTTGGGCATGGCAATTATTTATTTTGGCTCATGAAATTGCCCATGTTGTATTAGGACATATATCTCCTGGTGAAATTTTGATTGATGAGGAACTTGGTGAAGATTCTTATGCTTTAAAGGACGAAGATTTAGATGAACGCAATGCTGATATGTTTGCTATAGAATTACTGAATGGTAGACAAGATGCTACCTATACTGTTGGGAATAATAAATTCAACTTTAGGGAATTAGCAAATACTGCGTATGAGTATGGTATGGCCAATAAGGTTGATCCCGGTCACATTGTCTTGAATTTTGCAAATAACACTGGGCAGTGGGATATTGGCATTGCTGCAGCGCAGGAACTGCAAGGTGATAATAAGTCTGCACCAGCAGTTATTGACGAGGCAATGTGGGGTGGTATCTATCAACAAAACCTGCCGCTAGACACGATTGAATTTCTCGTAAGAGTTACTGGTTCATCCCATGAGTAAGGGTATTCATGGGGCTAAAAGTTCTGATTGACAACGATGCTCTTCTCAAGTTGTCATGCTACGGCCTACTTGATGAAACCATTGCTTTCTTTGGATGTTCCTCTGCGGACGTGTTTGTCCTGGCAACGGCAAAGTACTGTCTTTTACCTGTTAAAGATCGATTACGTTTTTGCAGGGATGAGGATAGTGCAACAAGATTGGAGAATTTTCTGAAGACTGCCTCCTCGATCAGTGCTCAAGCAGTTAATCCAGATTTGTTGGATACCTTAAATTCGATCCCAAACATTGATGCTGGAGAAGCCATTCTGCTAGCAGCGGGGGCTGTTGAAAAAGACACAGTCATTATTACGGGGGATAAGCGTGCACTTGCTGTGCTTTGCTCTCATGAGGATGTTGCTGGAGTGTCTTATGCATGGGAAAGCCGAGTTGTATCAATGGAGGTGTTATTTTTACATCTCATAACTCATAGTCAATTTGCCCATGTGCAAGATTGTGTCCGGTCTAAACCCAGGTTGGATAAAGCGTTAACGATCGCATTTGGCTTTTCTGAACCTGCTGACTTTAATTCAGTTCAGGAAGGTCTCACATCTTATGTGCAAGACTTACGTAATATGACAGGTATGTTGCTATATCCGGTGCCAAGCTAAGTTTTGAGTAGCACTGCATAGGGAGATTTCACACGGGCAACCAAGCCAATCGGAACGGTTGACTGCACTTTCTTGTGCATGCAGACTAACTTTCATGAAGATCAGTCCTGCATCCTTAATCGTGTTGTTCATCGCTCACCTCAAGTTTTTCAAGCATGTAGAGTTGCTCCAACTCTTGGTCTGGGTTCAAAGTTGGTTTCTCTCGTACATAGCGGAAGCGTAGGGGAGAATTTTTGCCATAAAAGTTTTTCAACCGTGTTGGAGCCAAGGGTTCTGATGTTACTTGCATACATTTAGGAGCAACACGCCTAAACAAACAAGAACAGGAACGTAAATCAGGAGCATCATCAAGGTGATAAGTATGTAGTTGCGGTAGCATTTCAGCAACTACATACCCCAGTTCAAATGCACGGTGCTGTGTATCTCTAAGCACTTCCTGAGTCCAAGGTAGTTCAGGGTCATCAGCAATAACAACAATGCCTAAGCTTTTTTGCTTGTTTGCCTGACTGCCCCGCTCAAAAAAGGCGATGACACTATCTCCACTATTACTGGCTCCTCAGGGTGGGTTAATGTGAAACGCATCGTAAGCGCCAAAGTGCTCTTGAGGTAATGCCTCAGCAATATTGTAGAGATGGGCTGAGATGCTAATTTCAGGGGCAAGCTTTTCGCCAAACCGCCGCACAGAGTTCACAATCCGCTCATCAAAATCTAGCAGGGTAATTGACTGGGGACCGTAATTAATAACATCCTGAGCTTTGAGATGGGCAGTCGATAGCGCGATACTGTCTCCATCCCCAACGAAGACAACGTCTTTATCATTGAAAACGCGGGCCACGTATTCAGCCTGGATCACCATATCGGCGACCTTCATATAAATTTGATCGAATTCATGGTAACCATGCATAGGGTAGCCAGCATTTTCTGTATCGGGTTGATTGGGACGGTTGGATGTACGCCCGTTTCCGAAGAAGTGACTGCTCCTGCAGCTGAAATTACTGCCGTCAGCGATCGCCAACTGTCTCTATGGCAAGCAATTGATAGCTACTTGACAGAACACGGTAGCCGCAGCGATCGCTTCAAAACGGCATTTGTTGATCTAAATCAAGACGCGACCTTAGATGCGGTTGTGCTCACTGACTCGTGTGGAACGGGAGGCTGTACGCTGCTAGTTTTTCAGGGAGTAGAAGACACCTTTCAGTTTGTATCGCGAACGACTTTGGTGCGCGAGCCAGTCCTGGTTAGCGACTCCACGACGAATGGTTGGCGGGATCTGGTACTGGAAGTTTCAGGAGGAGGTATCACACCGATGACGGTTGCCTTACTATTTGATGGTCAAGCTTATCCGCTGAATCCCAGCCTGCAACCGCCACTACCTGTGGAACCCTCGATAGTAGGGACGACGCTCGCCTTCGAACCTCGCTTTCGTGCCATTGGTGATGCAGCAGAACTAGAGTCTGCCTGCGAACAGGCAATCACAAGTGAGTTCAGTACACCTGCGACTTTGGAATTTAGCCATACTGAAGCCGGTGTTTCAGCCTACAGCTATACTCTGACGGGCGATATGTCTGGCCTCTGCCAAGTTGATTATGACGGTATCGTCCAGTCCTTAGAGTGAACGGTATCGCTTTAGCCGTCTAGGCCAGGACACCGAGTAGCGTCCGATTGCTAGCGCATGGCCAGATGGCTTTGCCGTCTTGTCTTAAAGGACTTGGCGGCGGCTGTAATTCGCAAGTCAATCAGCGATGCGATTTATCTAATGGTCCGCGAGTGACGCCCAGCTTGCTCTGGAGCTTTAGCCGCTGCCAAAGCTGAGAACCTGTCAGATCGCCTGTTAGCAACTGACGATAGCTCTGGAGAATTTGAGTGACTTCTGCAGGCGACTCATTCAAGAACTCGATACGGAAGTGACGGGCTCCAGCTTTGAGGAGGCGCTGAGCATATTCTGCTCCAGTTTGGGCAACGCCATTAAAGAGTGTGTTACGACACCCGGCATCCGCCTGCAGCACATGTTCGGTCCCGGTACGATCGCGTAATTTCACCGTATGCGTTTCACAGGGACGACCACAATCCCGAAAGTCCTTGCCATCGGATAGAAATGCACAGAACACACAGTGCTCCATATGAAATAGCGGCATGTGCTGATGTAGCGTGATCTCAAACCAGTCGGTTGGACTCGCCTGCAGCAGCGATTCTAGCTGATCAATATTGAGGTCGTAGGAGGCAGTGAGTCGCTCTAGCGGGTACTGGGTTTTGAAATATTGGGCTGTCAGGGGATTTGCGACGTTGAGGGAAAAGTCCCCAATGCACCGCTGACCCGCAAAATAGGCCAGGTGATCGTAATTGCGAATCAGATAGCCATCCGCCTGCGATCGCAAAACTTGGTCGAGGATATAGTTTTCCAGTGGCTTCGTGATGCGGGGCGGCGCTACCCAAAGTGTCTGACGGGAATGTGTTTGATGGTTACGAAACCAAGCTACGGCGGTTTTGTAGGTCGCTGGATTTTCGAACTCGCAGTAGCAGGTGTTGATACCAGCGGCGATCGCGGCTTCTAACTGAGCTTGATTTCTGACCAAGGCAACGAGCTGCGGTGAGATATCTGGAGTCGAATGATTCGGTATGGGCAATAAATTGGGCAGGGCAGCATCAGTCGCGAGCTGCCATCGCGGCGGTTGGGCTCGTTGTGTTTCTAGTTGAGCCACCAATTTCCGCCGCAGACGATTGAGTTCACTCACCGGCAGCATTACGTCACCTTCTAAGTGAGTCGTTAGCTGCCCTAGGTAAAAGGGCGTATTTCCTAAACGACTGAACTGCTGAGTCAGGCGCTCATCGGTCAGGGGTTTACTGTGAGCTGCGACCAGGGGCATGGTGGACTCAACCTGAGTAATATGACCTTGAGAGTCACGAGCGATCGCTACGAGTGACAGGCCCTCCGATCCTAGAATCTCAATGGTAATAGGCCGATGAAACTGCGGGGTCTCACCGGCATAACTTTGGCGCACAGTTTTGTCTAACTCGGGATCATTCGTCTTCCAGAGCTTATCGCCTACGTGCACACGCTTGAGATTCACATCGCGGCGCCCAAAAGTCAAAAAGGCCGCGTTGCCTCGCTTGAGCTGGACGGCATACACCCGGCCCCCTTCTTCCCTAGTCGCTGGTCGTCCATTGTCGAATACGACCCCATCGCCCGCTTTTACAGGGGCTGCTAACTGGACTGTCACACCATCCGCATGAACCTGTAGTACGGGGCCAAGATAAACGCCGCGTTTCTTGCCAAACCGGGCATGCACTAAAGCCTGATTGTTGATGCCTTCAAACCAACCCGTAAATAGTCCGCGCGAGAAGGCCATCTCTAAGCGATAACGCTCATCCGTCGAAGATTCATAGGCTTGCGGGTCATTGGCTGGTGAAGAACTGTACTCTACACTGGTCCGGTCGAGCGCTTCCCGGTAGACCCGCGTGACGTTGGCAACATATTCCGGTGCTTTCAACCTTCCCTCAATCTTGAGACAGGCGACGCCCGTTTTGATAAGTTCAGATAACACGGGCAGGCCTGATAAGTCTTGCGGACTCAGAAGGTATTGGCGATCGCCCACATCTACAAGTTCTCCGTCGGCAATCAGGTCATAGGTCATACGGCAGGCTTGAGCACATTCGCCACGATTGGCCGAACGCCCTCCCAGCGCTTCACTTGTCAGGCACTGCCCCGAGTACGCAACGCACAAAGCGCCATGGACAAAAACTTCGAGCGGTAGATCAACGTCGCGATCGCGCAGATGATCTTGAATGCGATTGATCTCTTTGAGGGAACATTCCCGCGCCAATACCACTAGCTGACATCCCAACTGCCGGGCAAAGTCAACGCCCGCTGCACTGGTCACCGTCATCTGAGTTGAGGCATGAATAGGAAAATCCGGCGACAGCCGTCGAATCAGCTGGCATAGCCCCACATCCTGCACAATCGCCGCATCGACCCCTGCCGCAATCACGGTTCGCAGATAGCGCTCAACCGCTGGCAGTTCCTCTGTGAAAATTAGGGTATTTAAGGTGACGTAACCCTTCACTCCCCGCCGATGCAAAAACGCCATCAGCTCCGGCAAATCCGCCTCGGTGAAGTTATCCGCCCGCATCCGAGCATTGAAACGATCCAGCCCAAAGTAAATCGCATCCGCCCCATTCTCCACCGCCGCCTTGGCGCAGTCCCAGTTGCCTGCCGGAGCCAGCAATTCAGGCCCGGAGGTAGTAGCTGTAGAAGATTCGGATGAGAGGGAAGGCGATCGCATTTGGTTATTGGTTATTGGTTGTCGGTTGTTGGTTATTGGTTATTGGTTATTGGTTATTGGTTATTGGTTATTGGTTATTGGTTATTGGTTATTGGTTATTGGTTATTTGTTTTTGGTATTTGGTTATTTGTTAAAGG
>JBHJHM010000021.1:0-54533 GCA_050330865.1 Leptolyngbyaceae cyanobacterium | reverse complement strand
ACACCCTACTCCCTACTCCCTACTCCCTACACCCTACACCCTATCTCCCTTTCCCCCTTTCCCCTTTCCCCTTTCCCCCTTTGCCTCCCCTACTCCTATTCCCTCAGGCATTAGAAAGCACCACTGTAGCGCTCTTCAGCAAACGGTTCACCGCGACGGTGATAGCCATTGCGCTCCCAAAATCCCAGCTCTTCTTCTGCCAGAAACTCAATCCCATTGATCCACTTTGCACTTTTCCAGGCAAAGAGGTGAGGGACTACTAAGCGCATCGGCCCCCCATGAGGTGCAGGCAGTGGCTCACCAAACAGGGTATAAGCGAAGAAATTCTCTGGTAGATTGAAGTCTTCCAGCGTTAGGTTAGTGGTGTAGCCACCATAGCAGTGCAACATTACATAAGCCGCCGTAGGCTTCACTGTCAGCGTCGCCATAAAATCAGGTACTGGAATGCCACGCCACTTCACATCCAGCTTCGACCATCGTGTCACGCAGTGAAAATCTGCCGTAAATTCCTGCTTTGGTAGCGCCATCATATCAGCCCAGCTAAAAGTCTTAGCCTCAGCCAGTCCCGACACTTTCAGCTCCCATGCCTCTTGCGTCACCTGCGGCGTCTCGCCATAGGTCAGTACCGGAAACCCCGACGCCAAATGCTGTCCGGGGGGAATGCGATCCGCAAGATCGGAACTAGGTTTCTCGAAGTATTTCATGGCTTTGTGGGAGAAGACGCTGTATTCAGTATTACGTATTTGTGGGAGAGGGAATGCCAGGTGAAAGAGAAAGGGGAAAGGGGAAAAGACGGTTCCCCTTTCCTTCACTCCCGCTTAACCTGCCTGCTTCGTCACCAGCAGAACTCGAAAGCGCCAAATGTAGGCGATCGCGGTTATGGTGAGCCCAATGTAGGCTCCTATCCAGATACCGACGCCGCCGAGGGAGGTATGGAATCCTAACCAGTAGCCAGACAGTAGGCCGACGCACCAGTAGGCAAAGAGACCGATCAGCATCGGGACGCGAGTATCTTGTAGTCCTTGGAGAACACCGTTGGCGGTGCGCTGAACCCCGTCAACGACCTGACCAAAGCCGCCAATGGTTAGCAAAATGACGCCTACCTGCAGGACTTTCTCATTGGCAGGGTCATTCACATCTAGATACAGGCTGATGAGCGATTGGGGAAAAAGAATGAAAATAATACCGGCGACTAGCATAACCGCGATCGCCGAGCTGACGCTCACCAAAGCCGCTCGTCGAACCCCATCCCAATTCCGTTGTCCATACCACTGCCCAACCCGAATCGTGGCGGCGTAGGATATCGCCAGGGGCAGCATAAATACCACGACAACTGTCTGCAGAGCTAACTGTTGAGCGGCCAGCACATGGGTTCCCAAGGCTCCCATCATAAACGTCATGATGGTGAACAGGCCGTGCTCCAGAATCGTCGCGATACCGATAGGAAGACCGACTGTGAGGAGCGATCGCAACACCGGCCACTCCAAACGGTACAGGTTTTGAAACAATCGATAGGGCTTGAGGATCGTGCGCTGACGCCCCAAAACATAGCCCAGTAGCAGCAGGCACATAGTGGCATGAGCCAGGACACTCGCCAGTGCCAACCCCGCTAAACCCAGAGCCGGAAAGCCTAATTTACCAAAGGCCAGCACATAGTTCCCCGCAATATTGAGCAGGTTGGCAACTACGACAATCATCATGATGGGACGCGCCTGCGAGAGCGAAGTGATCATCCCTCGCAAAACCACAAATCCGAGTCCCGGCAACAGTCCCCACCGCGCCACATCCAAATAGGCATCAGAGAGTTCAATGATCACGGGATCTTGCCCCAAAAATGCCATCACGCCTCCCAGATGGGCAATGATAGGCAGGCTCGGAAGGGTTATCAGTAGAGCGATCCAAAGTCCCTGACGCGTTACTTGCCCGACCCGCAGCGGCTTTTGAGCGCCATAGGCTTCTGCTACCAGCGAACTGACACTGGCAAGCACTCCTGTACCGGTCATCAAAAAAGACATAAATACCATCACCGCCAGCCCCCCTGCCGCCAGCGATGTCTGCCCCAGCCACCCCATCATGACCGTATCCACGAATCCGGTCATAGCCTGAGCTACCTGAGCACTCGCCAAAGGTATCGCCAGCTTCAAAAACTCCCGTATTTCGATTCTCAGATCCTGATGCAAAGCAAGGAGTTTCATGAAATGGCAACGACCCAACCCCTCCATTGTTGCCATACAAATACAACGATGTGGCCATGAGTTGTCAGGACAAGACAGCGAAGCTATCTGGCTGTGTGCTGAGCAATCGGATGCTACTCGGTGTCCTAGCCTAGATGGCTAAAGCTATATTTCTATGTGTGATCGTCAACACTCGTTGCTACGGTGTCGATAGCATTGGTATCCGGACCTGCTGTTTTACGCTCAGCTTTCTGGGCTTTAAGGTCACGGCGGCGCTCCAGCACAATTTCAGTCAGACCCGTGACTACCAGTGTCGCCAGCAGACCGTCGTCGATCCACCCCACAATCGGAAACACATCGGGAGAGATATCGAGCGGACTCAAGAGATAGGCAATGGAGCCTAAAATGACAAACCAGCGGGCCACAGGATGACCTAACAGTGAGCGATAGAGACGCCGAAAAAGGGACTGTTTCACGAATCGTAAATGCCGCCAGGCAAGATAGGGAGCTGAGGCAAAGATGACTAAGGTGTGCATTCGCACACAACTTTTACCTTTAAAGACATGATAGGAGCATCTATCGCCGCGCTGACTGATAAAGTCTGCCTAGAATAGAGTCACTTCTGATATGGCAAAGGGTTGGCAAGTACCTCCTTTGTGAGGCTGGAACACAAGCAACCTCTTACCTAGGAACGGCTCGAATTGCCTCTGATGCACTTCATAGGGTGCTGAATAGGGGGATTGCACGTCACACACTCAATTGTTTGCGAAGAGGTCTTGGTTGGTATGAATCGATTGACTCGCTGGGTTTCCGCTCTCGCTGGGGTAGTAGTTGTTAGCTTCGGTGCTGCAGGATGTTTTCCTGGTGGTTCCAACTCTAGCAGTGCTGACAGTGACACCCTGACGTTGACCTATCTAGAGGGAAATAGAGACAGCGAGAACTACCTTTTGGAAGTCCGGATTAATGGTCCTATTCTCAATAGTCCTTCCACTTCGGGCTTTTTTGCTTTAGATTCCAGCGTCACCTATGCCTATGAGCTGCGCGATCTGCTGCGGAAGGCTGCGGAAGATGCTCGTATCAATGGTGTTTTGCTGCGACTATCCACCCCTGGTGGCACAGTCGTCGGATCCACTGTTCTTTATGACGCTCTAGTGGAATATAAAGAAGCAACCGAGAATCCTATTTATGCCCACATTGAAGGACTCTCGGCTTCGGGAGGGGTCTGGTCGATGGTAGCGGCGGATGCGATCTATGCTGCACCCGGTAGCATCGTCGGCAGTATTGGCGTTATTGGTCCGACGTTGGCCTATTTTGATGAGCCATTCGCGGTTGATGGCGGCATCCTTGGCGGTGGGGTGACAACACGAAACGGGATTCAGCAGTTCGTCATTTCAGCCGGTAAAGGGAAAGACTTGGGCAATCCCTTCCGTCAGCCTTCTGAAGAGGAACTGCAGGTTCTACAGCGCAGCATCAATAACGAGTACGACAATTTTGTCGCCCACATTGTTGAAACCCGAGGAATTTCTGAGCAGATACTTCGGCAGGAGATGGGGGCCTATGTGTTTGGTACCGAGCTGGCAGAACAGTACAACTTAATTGACGGTACGCTGGGACGAACAGAGACGATTACCGCTCTAGCGGAGGCCGTAGAGTTAGGCGACAATTACCAATTGGTGGATATCAGCCGCCCGGAACCGAGCCTGTTTGATCTGTTATTTGGTAAGGCTGAGGTCGAGTTGTCTTACGAACAGCAGCAGGCAATCGTTCAGCAAGATCTCTGTAACTTGGCGAATTACAGTATCCTGGCATATCACGGCAATGTCCTGAACCTCTGCCCAGAGGGTTACACGACTCCTTAGACGAAGGAGCATAGCCTTGTTGTGAATGACTCGTTGCGAGCGATGATCAGCTTCGAGACGCGTTATCGTTCTTAGCGTTCAGAATCTTGTGGCTGATGCCGAAAAGCGTATGACATCTCAATGGGAGCGGTTGGTTAAAAATGAGGGTGTCTGGGTGGGTTCGTTCACGCAACTTTCGCCTCGGGGCGAAGTGCTCAATGACGTGCCGACAGTGGTTACGCTCAATCCCTTGGACGGTGGGAGTGCGATGCGTCAGGAGATTACTAAATCACCGCCGGGGGAACCTCCTCAGACGACGGTTTTGGAGTATCGTTCGCTGGGTAAAAGTGTTTTGTTTTTTGAGAATGGAGCCTTTTCGCAGGGATCAATTCAGTGGGGACCATTTTCCGAATTTGGAGCTGAGCTAGGACTGATTTTTGGACAGCAACGGCTGCGTCTAGCGCAGGTGTTTGGCAAAGATCAACAGCTGAAGTCACTGACCTTCATTCGCGAGCATTTGGAGGGCACATCTCCCCCGCACCGACCTGACCTGACCCTAGCGGACCTGGAGGGTACCTGGAAAGGCGAAGCCGTCACCCTGTATCCAGATTTTCAGCCCAGTGAGACTTACACCACTCGTCTAGAGGTGACTCGTGAGGACGATACCGTTCGGCAAACGCTTCAGATTGGTGAAGGAAGATCGCCAATTAGCTCTGAGGGGAAAATTGCGGGCGATCGCATCTTATTTGAATCTGGTTCCCAAACTGTACAGGTTTTACTGCTCTCCGATGGTGCCTCCACCACCTGCCCTACCCACATCAAACCCCGCCACCCCCTTTTTCTCGAAGCTGGCTGGTTAATAGCTCCAAACCGCCGCCAAAGGATGATTCGGCAATATACAGCGCAGGGAGCGTGGGCGAGCCTGACCTTGGTGATGGAAGAAAGGGAGTGAAGCGAAAAGGGGAATGGGAATGGGGCGTGGGGAAAGAGGAACGGAGAGTTATGAATTCTCAGTTTTGATTTTTGCATTGAACTCAAAACTCAAAACTCAAAACTCAAAACTCAAAACTCAAAACTCAAAACTCAAAACTCAAAACTCAAAACTCAAAACTCAAAACTCAAAACTACAACCATCAACGACTAGATATTAGCGACCAACACCCACCCACTCTCAAACAAACCGACATGGCATCCTCAATGCTTGCTGTAGCAGGCGACGGTAGTCGCGATTAGAGATGTTGTAAGCACCGAAACGAGCCAGATGAGGATTCATCATTTGAGCATCGAACAAAAGGAAACGGTGCGATCGCAGCTGGTCTACGAGCCTGACCATAGCGACCTTGGAGCCATCGGGAATACGGTAGAACATCGACTCGCCAATGAAGGCTCCACCGATAGCGATGCCCAAAATACCGCCAGCTAGTTCGTCTCCTTGCCAGGTTTCAAAACTGTGGGCCCAGCCTGCTTGGTGAAGCTCCCAGTAAATGTCCTTAAGTTCATCTGAGATCCAGGTGACATCGCGATCGGCACAGCCATCCATCACAGCAGCAAAGTCGCGGCTGATGGCCGTGTAGAACCGCTCCTGATTGAGGACGCGCCGCAGTGACTTGGGATAGCGAAAGCGTTCGTCTAGAGGAACCAATGTCCGCTGCCGACTGGAGTACCAGCCGAGGTTGCGACCGTTTTCATCGGCCATCAAGAAATAGCCCTTAGCATAGCCTTCGATGATGGCAGAAATATCGTATTTGGAAGGAATCACAGTAAGTTCATCAGCGACGCCAAAGGGGGCCACGTTGACTCAGACGCTAGATAGCCAGACCTTATCAGGTTCCCTGCTCCTGAGCTGCATGGGCTGCGTAGACGGCCTGAACGGTATACCAATTGAGAAATATCCGAGCTACTTCTAAGGCCAGCTGAGGACGCCCTTGATTGATCAACCATTGCAGCAGGGGCGCCATGGTTTTTTCATTCAGCCGACCTCCCATAGTCAAGAGACCCCACAGTAATCGATGTATCCAGGTTCTCTGGATCATCATGCGAACATCCCAGGTTGGATGCTTCTCATAAAAGATAACGCCCATGCGTCCCCGCTGAATTTCTTGATCGATAAGTTTGGGAACCTCCTCCAGCGAGAAGGGAGGATGCCAATGATACCCAACCGCTTCGGGAACTTTGATCATGGACATGCCTAAATTTTTGAGCCGTACGCCGAGTTCCAAATCCTCCCAACCGTAGAGCGTAAATTCAGCATCAAACAATCCTGCTTTTTCGAGCCAGTGGCGCGCAATTGCTACATTTCCAGTCGCAAAAAAGGCGCGGGAATAGTCAGTTACTTTGTAAGGCTCCGAAGTGGGATCGTCGAAGTTACAGGTGTTGACAATGCGGCCATAGGTGAACACACAGTCGTTGCCGTGCTCTTTTTGAAACTGAACCAGCTCCATTGCATGGGTGTGTAAGAAGTCCGGCAGTACAATAACGTCGCTGTCTACGAAGACGATAATGTCGCCTCGGGATCGGTGGACGCCATGGTTGCGGGCGATCGCCGACCCCTGGTGATCTTGCTCAAACAATCGCACGTGGGGAAAATTAACTTCCTGCAACCACTCGACTGTCCCGTCCGTAGAACCATCATCAATGACGACAATTTCGTACCGCTCCACCGGACTGCCTAAAGGAAACTGCTGCTGCTCCATCGCCCGCAGACACTTCTCCAAAATGGGCTTGCGATTATAGGTCGGGATCACAACACTGAGAAACACAATACACCTCAGAACAGCATTCCAATCCTACTCTAGGGGTGAGGCATCAGCCGCCGCGAGCGTCAGCATCCTTAAGTAGGGCGTAGCCTGAATTCCATACGAAGTCAGCAGTCTGTTATTGTACTGCAGCCAAAGTGCTCATGGTCTGCAACAATAAATGGCTTGTGAGCTTTATGAGGTGATGAGCGATGGGGCGTGCGGAAAGAGTGGTTCTGGCATATTCCGGAGGGGTCGATACAACTGTATGCATCCCTTATCTCAAAAATGAGTGGGGTGTCAAAGAGGTCATTACGCTAGCAGCTGATCTGGGCCAGGGCGAAGACTTAGAACCCATCCGCCAAAAAGCGCTGAAAGCTGGAGCCTCGGAATCTTTGGTAGTGGATGCTAAGGAAGCGCTGATTAAGCACTATGCGGTCCCTGCCATCAAGGCTAATGCGCTTTACGAAAATCGATATCCCCTTTCGACTGCGCTCGCACGTCCTCTGATTGCCAAGCTCCTGGTAGAAGCAGCGAGTCAATGCGGTGCCGATGCTGTGGCCCATGGGTGTACAGGTAAGGGGAATGATCAAGTCCGCTTTGACGTTTCGATTGGGGCCTTGAATCCCAACTTGAAGGTGGTTGCCCCTGCCCGCGAGTGGGGCATGAGCCGCGAAGAGGCGATCGCCTATGGCGAAAAGTTTGGTCTCACGTTTCCCGTCAAAAAGTCATCACCTTACAGTATCGACTACAACCTATTGGGACGCAGCATTGAAGCAGGTCCGCTCGAAAATCCTTGGCATGAGCCATTGGAAGAAGTGTTTGCCATGACCAAGGCGATCGCCGCTACCCCCGACGAGCCCGCCTACGTGGAGATTGGCTTTACCGCTGGTGAACCGACCCATTTGAATGGCAAGGAAATGCCGGCAACACAGCTGCTGACTCAGCTCAATGAAGTTGCTGGTAACCACGGCATCGGACGTATCGATATGATTGAGAATCGCCTGGTCGGGATCAAGTCACGCGAAATCTACGAAGCTCCCGCTCTGCTGGTGCTAATTGCGGCTCACCGCGATTTAGAAAGCCTAACCCTAACGGCAGATGTAACGCAGTATAAGCGTGGCCTTGAAGAAACCTACAGCCGCCTGATATACAACGGTCTCTGGTATAGTCCGCTGAAGACAGCTTTGGATGCGTTCGTCAAACACACTCAAATTCATGTCAGCGGAACCGTCCGAGTCAAGCTTCATAAGGGGCACACTCAAATTGTGGGGCGGCAGTCTGAGAATGCTCTCTACAGCGAGGAGTTGGCGACTTACAGCGCTGATGACCAGTTTGACCATCGTTCAGCAGAAGGCTTCATCTACGTTTGGGGATTACCCACACGAGTTTGGTCCGAGCGCCTACGAGATGAGTAGGCGGGGGAGGACACGATGCAAGAATCCGTAGCCTATCAAGACATCCTCAGGAAAGGAACACAAGATCGGTATTCCTCAGATCTTGCACTTGGCCGGGAAACCGCTAAACACCGCCCTGCTGAAAGTGTCAGGGCTCACTGACTCAAACCCCTAAAGGGGTTGAAGAGCGTGTAATCCTTATGCATCAATGGATTTAGACTTTGATAGTCCCTTTAGGGACTTGGCTCAGTGAGCGCTGAGTTTTCAACTCGGCGCGGATGTCTGGGCATGGCCAGCTGGGTGCAAGATCTAAGTAAAAGAGACCTGGAATGGCGTTAATACGGGCAACCTCACAGAAGCTTTAAGGGCGACAGCAGGAAAACCAAGTTCCCGGCTGGTATTATTCTAGGAAGACTCACAGAGGCGCGGCAAACGATATCAAAAACAACAAAATATACTTAATATTATTTCGTTTAAGCCAGCGGCTTGATCATTCTGAAAACTTGTTTGGAATCTTTTAGTAACTGCCCTATTGCAGCGCATCTGAAAGCCTATAAAGGCAATCAGAAATTAGTTGAAATGAATTCACGGCAGGGAATTGTAGGGAGCGATGGCTCTTCTACCGACTTTGCACAGCAAGTCTATCAAAAAGCCGATAGTTCATACCGCGTTACACAGGAAGCACTCCGGTGGACAGGTGATCAGCCTTTCCTGTGTGAGCTTGTCCATAGACTCATCCTTGAGCATCCGCGTCCCTTTCCAAGTGGTCAAGAGGGTCTTATCGTACAGCAAATTGTTCAAGCGCAAATAGTTCAAAACTGGGCAAATAATGCCGCTGCTGCTCACCTGAAAACAGTTCTTCAATCGATACTAGATAACCCTCAGAAAGACGCAATTCTGAACCTATATTTGCATACTCTACAGGGTGATCTTGTCTTCATTGACAATAGTGTAGAACAACCGAAGCATTTGCTCAATCAACAGCTATCCAGTCACCCTCAGACAGAGCATTGTTTGACAATGGCATTGAGCATGGTACAAGTGGGCGCTGGCTCCCGATGCTGAGGGATTTCTGCAGTGTTTCAGTCAAATCCAGCTATTTCCCTCTCGTCGAGAAACAGCTCGATCAGTGGGCGGGGTTGTTTGAGAAGGATTTGCAAGTTGCTTTGAACACCTTTCTAGAAGAAGAAAAGGGCTCTTGTTCAGCTGCCGAAGCCATTCTGTAGTCTCATTCAAACAAAAGGCACAGACTCGTCTAGAAGCATACCGGTATTGATGAAGCACACTGAAAGCATTAGCGCAGCGTACCATAGCGCTAATAGCCTGATTTCAGTAAACGCCTAATTCTGATGAAAACCAATGCGGCCAGAATCCTCGACCAGCAAAAAATTCATTACGAATTGCTAACATACGACGTTGACCCTGATGATTTGGCTGCTGAACGAGCTGCTGAGAAACTTGGCTTGCGTTACGAACAGGTCTTTAAAACGCTAGTAGCACGCGGCGATCGCACCGGGGTCTGTCTGGCGGTTATTCCCGCCTCAGCTCGCCTCGATCTCAAGGCACTTGCCAAGCTTTCGGGTAATCGCAAAGTTGAAACTGTCCCCCTGAAGGAAGTGCAGGCGCTGACAGGCTATATCCGAGGTGGCGTTACAGCGTTAGGCTGCAAAAAGCCCTATCCGGTCTATTTGGACCGCTCTGCTTCCCAGTTCGACCAAATTGCCGTTTCGGCTGGTAAGCGTGGTCATATGCTGTGGATGTCGCCAGCAGATTATGAAACGGCGGTGCAAGGAACCGTGGGGGCGATCGCGATCGCGGAGTAGCAAGACTCACGCCGAACGGTTGGTGAAATTCGGAATTCGGAGTTCGGAATTCCCTGCGGGCAGGGCACAGCCCTAAGGATTTCAGAGGAAACGTTTTGAGAATATACAGGGTGCTTATTTACCAAGCATGTGATCTACCTGCTGATAGAGAGACTCCAGACTGGAACTATTGTCAAGTACCCTGTCGGCGCGCTGGGTCTTCTCTGCCAGGGGCCACTGGTTACCCATACGAGCTTGGGCTGCTTCTTGGGATAAGGCATTGCGGGCCATGAGTCGAGCCAGTTGCGTGGTTTCAGGGCACGTTACCACCCAAATTTCGGTCACCTGGTCAGTTAAATTGGCCTCAAACAAGAGTGGAATTGCCTGCACTACGGTAGGAGACGCGGCTAATTTTGCCATCTCCTGGGCAAATCGCTGCCGCACGAAGGGATGAATCTGCTGCTCAACCCATTGCTTTTCTTGAGGATCGTTGAAAATAATTTGCCCGAGCTGTTGGCGATGAAGGGTCCCATCAGCGTTCAATACGGTTGCGCCATAGCGCTGAGCGATCGCTGTCAGAATCGGTATCCCTGGTTCTACTGCCTGCCGAGCAAACACATCGGCATCCAAAATAGGCAACCCATGATGAGTTTTCAGGTAATGAGAAACCGTGGTCTTCCCTGTGGCGATGCCGCCGGTAAGTCCTATGATGCGCTGGCCCATTGTGCGATCGCCTGTGTGAGTCCGTCTAAGGTATATTCTTCTGCTTCAATATCCACACGCTGCAGTAGCTCGTGACAAGTAGCCGAAGTTTTGGGTCCAATGGAAGCAATCAATACTCCCTGCAGATAGGTTGGCCAGCCTTCGCCCAATCCTTGCTTCACCAATTGGCAGAAGTGGCGGACTGTTTTGGAACTGGCAAAAGTAACAACATCTACCGAGCGTTCCCGGAGGGCTGCGATCGCAAATTTATCCGGCTGTAGGGGGCGTCCTGACTCGTAGGCTGGAACTTCTGTCACAGTAGCTCCGGATGCCGTCATGTCTCTGACCAGCACATCGCGACCGCCACTTTCTACCCGTGGAAAGAGCAGCTTAATGCCTTCCACAGCTTCAGGAAAGGCTGTTACCAAAGAATCAGCTACGAAATTGGGCGGCACAAAGTCTGAAGTTAGGCCTCGCTGTTTTAGCACGTGGGCCGTTTTCTTCCCTACGACAGCCAGCTTCACAGTCCTTAAATCGTCAGGATTGCCCACTTCTTCCAAGCGATCCATGAAGTAAGTAACCGCGTTGGCCGAGGTCAAGATTAGCCAGTCGTAGTCAGAGAGATGCGCGATCGCGGCATCGAGCGCCTCCCAACTCGAAGGGGGACGAATTTCCAGTGCCGGCATCTCAAGAACTAGGAAACCCTCATCTAGTAAGAGATCCGTGAATAAGCTGGATTGTCCAGCCGAGCGAGTTACGAGGACTGTTTTACGGGTAGATGATTTAGACATTGTCAAGCTTCTAGGAGCTATACCTAGTTTACGCTTGTGCTTCTACCCGTCTCACAGAAGATTAATCAAACCTGTGAACTACCAGCAAATACTTAGATCGTTAGATCGCTCTCGCCTAGAGATAGGCAGAACAACGTTATTTTTTGACTTTTTGTCGGGCGACCCACTCTGAATGCCTTTGAATGTTGGGGTCAGCCTTGATGTTGGCAAAGGTTGAAAACTCTTTTGCCAGCGTCATTTCGTCGTAGTGATCATGGATGCCATTGTGGCATAAGCGGCAAACGAACACTCCCTGGTTGAGTTCGTGCTTAGAGTAAGTCTTTTTAAAGCGAGTTCTACGGTGAAGTTTTTTAGGGATCAAATGATGGAAGGTCAGATCGACCTGTCTCCCGCATAACGGACATTCACCAAATCTCTCAATTGCCACAATTTTTCATTGGTTGCAGTCTCATCATAATTTAACGTTGTTTTTTATTGTCAGCCAGCAGGGGCTTAAGGCTTTACGCCCCTGCTAGCGATGTAGACTGACCATCCGAAAATTGCTGCTTATGCGGAAGGACTAACGGCAAAATTAGCAAAGTCAACATGCACATCCTGAGGTGTTGCCCACGAGGCATCCCCTCCGCCAAAGAAAGTAGAGAAGAAAACACCATCAATTTTCAGCGAATCTGTCGTTCGGAACTTCAAGTCGCGTTGATCAATGACCAGTTCGTCATTGACCCAGACGCGAATTTCACCATCAGACCGTTTGGGGTTATTGAGCTTCACTTCCTGCTCGACCCGAGTCCAATCACCCGGTTCAAACTGCCAGGCACCGCGCTCAATTGAAGTGCCGTAGCCCTTACTGGTTGGGAGATAGGCATACATCTCGCCATCACCGTCCCGGCGCCACATGAGGCGGGTTGAGAAGCCGTCGGTGCCATCGGGGATATTGCCACCGCTAGCTCCTGCGCCCCCAAATAGACCGGGCAGCTTACCACCTTTGACGAAATCAAAGTTGTCAGAAAAGCGAACGTCATAGCTCAAACGTAGTTCGTCCTGAGGGGGGAGGTCTAAGTCTGCATAGAACTGCGCTCCTCCCAGAGCAACCCCTGCTTTGCGCGAAACCGAGGGGCTAGCTGACCCCTTAGGATAGTCAACCCTAAGTATTGGCTCAGATTTTCCCTGAGCACTGGGAATCACCTCCAGATTGTCAAATCCCCAAGATTTGCTACTGCGAACATCCCAAGCATCCATCCAATCAGCGTCAGAGAACGAATTCTGCCAAAGCGTCGTTTCATTGTTCGGACCTTCACTAGGAGCTTCATTTGTACCACCGTCGTCAACCGTGGGAGAATCATCTGCCTGAGAGACCGGATCTATCGGCTTTTGAGGTGATACGGGCTCGAGGCTATCAGGCAAGGGGCTTGGGGGCGTCTGATCATCGGCGATCGCAGGCGTGTCATCCTGCTTAGTAGGACCTGAATCGGCAAAGGTGAAATCATCGACAGTGAGCTGAGCGACGCGAACTCCCTTAAAACGAGCTATTGGCTGACCATGGCTGAAATGACCGGGACGATTGATCTGAATAATTGTATTTCTGCGTCCCCTAGCAACGATTTCCAAGTCATCGAAGGTCAGATTATTCAGCTGGATCTTGTCCGTCCCAACTTCAAAGTCCTTGATTTTGTCGTACCCATTGTTTGCCGACAGCACAACGATATCTGACCCTGCGCCTAAATATACAGAATCATCTCCTGCGCCGCTGTCAATCAGGTCATTCCCTGCGCCGCCTCTTAGGGTATCCTTCCCTTCACCACCAACGAGGGTGTCGTCACCTTCATCACCGTGTAGAAGATCCCGACCTTCCCCTCCGGACAGCCAGTCGTCATCATCGCCCCCGAATAGTTTGTCTTTATCTTCACCGCCTGCTAATTTGTCTTCGCCGTCGCCCCCAAACAGCTTATCTTTGCCGAGACCTCCTTCTAAGAGGTCCATGCCGTCGAGCCCTCGGAGTTGGTCCTTACCTGCCAATCCAGAGAGGTGATCGTTTAAGTCCGTTCCAATCAGTTTGTTATTGTCAGAATTTCCAGTCAGGGCAGCGCCATCAAAAACGGGGCTGAAAGTGTCAAATGACATGGGTTGAGCCTTTCAAAATGCATCACGCGAATTGGCGACGCCCCCTGTGCGCCAATGACGTCTTCGACAAAATTGAGTTCCATTTCGTCAAAAAGAATATGGTTTCCGTGTTTTCTCGCAAGACAGGCTTTGCTATTTTCTTATTAAAAGCAGTGTGTTCGCGGATTGACGCTACAGATAAATCACTCGGGCTCAGCATATTTGAGGAGTGAAAGAAAAGGGGAAGAGTCTGCGATCTCGAATGGGCGTGTCTGATTCGCTCAAGCGGAAGAAACTTGATTAGATCGCCAGAAGCTATGGAGCAATATGACTCCACTCAGCTAACTGCATTTAACTGTATTTATGGGACCGTTGCACTAAGGGGAATTGTTTACCGCAATAGCACTTGGAAGCGGCTGATCTGACAAAATGCTGTGATACGTGGCGATCGCACCCTCTGCTATGGCACTCCAGCTATAGCGTTCTTGGGCCGCTTTTTGAGCATTGTAGCCACGCTGGCGGCGTTCTTCAGGAGACTTGAGAGCGTCTCTGAGTTGTTCTGTCAGGGAGGCTTGGGAGCAGGTGCAGATCCAGCCTGATTGGCTTTGTTGAATGTCCTGCCAGATGTGAACCTGATCTGAAATGACGACAGAGAGTCCGGCTAGCATGGCTTCGGCTACCGAAATACCAAAATTTTCGTAATAAGAGGGGAGGACAAATAGGTCAGCAGTTTTCAGGAGAGCGGTTTTGAGGTCACCTGCGACAAATCCTGTTAGCGTCGCGTAGGGCTGCAGCGGTGAGTTTTGGATCTGCGTGTAAATGGACTGCTCGTACTGTCGATCTTGAGGATTGGCGCCACATAGAAGGAGATGAAAATTGAGTCCCTCTTGTCGCAGCGTTTCCAAAGCTGGAAGCAGAAGATCTAGGCCCTTCTTTGGATCGAGGCGCGACATAAACAAAAGCAGCGGGCGATCGCCGGGAATATTGAAGCGATCGCGTACGTCAATAGTCGTACCGGAAGCTGGGAGGGGCGTAACGCCTAGCGGCAAAACAATACCAGGCGTTTGAGTCCCAAATCGTTCTGAAACCGATGCTTCTTGAGCACTCGTGAAATGAATGGCAGCGGCTCCAGCAATATTGGGCCGCTCCAATGCCGCTGCATAAAGTTGCTTGAGCTGCTTCTTTTTCTGTAAATCAGCAGGGTCAAGGGTCCCTAGAGGACGCAGCAAATAGGGGACACCCCGTTGACGAAGCACCGCAGCTGCCAGGGAACTGACCGGCGAAAACAGAGCGTGGACATGAGCAATATCGTAATCCGATGCGTGATGCCAGAGCCAGCGGAGGAGTCCTGTGGAAAACTTATAGCGGCGGAAGGGAGAACAGCGAAAATACCAAACTGTGTAATTGTCGTGGGCAACAGGCTGGGCCAAGGGAACATCCAGTGGCGCTTCGTCTACATCGCCATTGGAATCGGTCGTCGCCACAGTCACAACCGCTCCGGCTGCCGCCAGCGCCTGAGAAAAGCCGCGCACCATCTGGCTTGGGCCACCGTATACCAGCGAAAAAGATGGCACAATTTGGAGCACTTTCAACGACTGACTCATGCCACCAGTTCCCGATAGAAATCAAGTGTTTGACGAGCTAGCGCCTGATTAGTGTACTGGTCCATGGCCCGCTCATAACCACCCTTGCTGAGGTCAGCCTGCAGTTCAGGGGATTCCATGAGTTGCCGAATTTGGGTCGCTAAGGCATCGGCATCGCCCTCGGGGAAGACCAATCCAGCGTCGCCAATCACAAAGGGAATTTCCCCCGAATCGGAACCAATCACCGGCACCTGACAGGCCATCGCTTCAATAATGACGTGGCCAAACTGTTCCTTCCATCCTACGGCTGTCAAGGTTTTGAATTTGTAGGTGGTTTCGGAGGGCAACACCAGGGTAGACATGAGGTTGATGTAGCGCGGCACATCATCGTGAGGCACACTCTCGACCCAGATGACGCGATCGCGGATGCCTAATGTATCCAACTGCTGAGTCAGTTCTTCCTTCAAAGGGCCACGTCCTAATAGCAGGCATTTCCAGGGTTGGACATGCTCCTTCAGGTGTCCCACAGCTTTAACAAAAGTCAGTAGCCCCTTTTCTTCTACAAAGCGCCCCACAAAGCCAACGATGAAATCGCTGGGGTCAATCCCCAGGCTAGTAGCGAGTTCTGGCTGGGGTTGAGGGCGGAAAAGTGTCTCGTCAACGCCGAGTTGAGGCATGACGCGGATAGGACCTTGATAGCCGCGATCGCGCAAAATATCGGCCCCATCTTGATTCCCTGAAACGATGCCATCAGTGCCCTGCAGGTTATAGGCTTCCAACAGCGAGACTGGAAACTTCAAGTCATAGGGGAGGTTCCACCAAGTGAAGAACAGCAGTTTGGCCTTCAGCCCCAGCAGCCGATTGAGGGTGATCATCTCAGCGTAAGCCAGTCCCTTAGATCCTTGTTCAACCTGGATAACGTGGGGGCGAAACTCGCGCAGCAGTTGCACCATGTCAAGCCCGAAGGTCAGTAGGCCCTGATTGTTTTGGCTGAAATTAGAAATCGGCACGACTCGAAAGGAACCATCCTGCCAAGCACGGGGCTCGACAATGCGGTTCTGCACCCCGCCCGGTCGCCATCGCCTAGGAACAACAACTGTGACTTCAATATCGGGCTCTAGATGAGCCAGGGTGCGAAACTTTTCACAGTTCAAGTCCACGATATAGGTGTGGCTGGCAATGAGCACTCTCATGGCTAGGTTCCTGAAATTAGTTAGGAGTGAGATAAACTCCGAATTTCGAATTCCGAATTCCGAATTCCAAACTACGGGGTAGGTGTGGTGTAGATTTGGTGGCGTTTGCCGGTTTTGATTAGCGTGCTGACCGCATCTAGGAAGCCGAGGCAGTAGAAGCCGAACCGGGTGACGATTTTGACGGGGGAACCGCTCTTGTTACAAGGGGGATTCCCCAAAACGTGACAGTCGAAGAGGCGAATAAACAGACGGATTGCTTGGCCTGTGGTCAGGTTCTTCAGCCCCATCAAAAAGTGGTTGTGATAGAACGTGATTTGGTATTTCAGCGATCGCGTACTGATGTCATGACAGCCGCCCGTTTCTTCGCCGATGTGGATGAGGTGAGCCTCGGGCGCGTACCAAACGATATAGCCTGTGTGCCGCAGCTGCAGACAAAAATCTGATTCTTCGCGGACGGCATTGCCCCGAAAACGCTCGTCAAATCGGAGTCCATGCTTGTCAAACACGTCCCGTCGAAAGGACATGTTGCAACCTCGCGCCGTCAGCACCTGCTGGGGCTTAGTCGTGTGGACTAAATCGATGTAGTACCAGGCGATACCCGGATCCATGGCCTCTTTGGGCAGGTATTCAATCGTGAGATCGGGACGATCCGCCAGCTTCATACGGTCGAACACGCGCCCCGCCACCGCGCCGACTCCAGCATTGTCCATAAAGACCTGAGCATGCGCCTTGAGATACCCCTCAGGAAGCTCAATATCATCGTCAACAAACAGGATGATGTCGCCCCGCGATCGCTCAACGCCGTAGTTACGTGCACCCGGAAGGCTGGCCCAATCGACTTGAAAGAGCTGAATCTTGCTGCTCTTGGCAGTTTCTTCCAAATACTGTTGAGTTTCTGGCTTATGGTCACGGGTTTGGTCAACCACCAGAACCTCGAAGTCAGGATAGTCTTGCTTCAGCAGGTCAGTGATGGTGTTGCACAGCACATCTTCGCGCTGATAGGTCGGCACAATAACACTGATAGAGGGCCATTGCATAACAGATTTCGGGGTTAAGGAACTTAGAAGTTTTGCGGATGGACTGACTAGAGTTTTAGAGGATCCAAACTAAATTCAGTTCGGATGTTGTCAGATAGTTTTCTCTGGCTCAGGAAGTTGAATGAGAGATTATTTTCGTTGCGGGAGATATTATCTCCTGTGGCCAGAATGTACACGGCTCCAGGAAAGGGGAGTGGGCTCAGAGAAGCTCCCCGCTCACCCATAACCCGTCTTACTTTTTGGTGATCAATAAAGAACTTGTAATACCCATATCCCCGATTGTATTCCGGCGGATCGGGTAAGCTCAGGTGCTTTGCGCTGATGATGTTGGCCGTGCCTGACATCGTGTAAAAGCGCTGGAACTTTTTATAAAGCTGAGCCCCATCTTCCCGATACTTCCAGCCGCTTTTAAGGTACCAACCATTCGCATTGGGATGCTGACTCACGAACGCAGCTAACCGATTACTCACGCAATCGTCTGCGTCAACCGCCATCACATGAGTCGGAGAAAACTGCTGGGCAAACGTCATCCCTTTCAGAATGCGTCGCCCTTTGTCCGTCCGGAGCCCGTTAATTCGCAGACGCTCTTTCTCGGGAGGTAAGAAATCGACCATCACATAGCTGACAGCGTCGTGCTGAAAATCAATGTCGGGTTTCTCGTTGCAGACCACAACGGTTCTGAAAGCATCTGAAGTTTGATTACACGTCGCTTTCAGACAACGCTCAAACAGCGCGCAGGTCTTGCGCCAGTTTTTAGAGACTTTGGCGCTTTTGAGAGGGATAATGAAGGTCAACATAACGCTCGTAAGCTCGGCAAAAGTTATTTGAACTCAGCAGCTTGTTGCGATTTCTTGAGTTGTTTCAACTCTTTCTTCGACAACTTGCGATTAGTATCCCCGTCTGAGCCATATTTCAATCGCTCTTGTCGATCGATATCGGGTAATTTCAGCACAATGCCTGCAGCCAACCAGTAGTAGACATTTACAGGATCGACGTCGAGTGGGTAATAGTACGGAAAATAGCTGATGAACAAGACAAAAACCCACATGGATGCGCCATAGCCGCGCAGATTAGGCTCTTTGATGGAACGATAGGCTCGGAAAGTTGAAATCATCAGAACGGTGAACAGGATGAGAAGCATCGCCAGTCCAATTGGCCCGATCTCGTATAGCACCTTAGAGTGATAAGTCTCTACCAGTTGGGTTTTGCCATAAATCCGTGCTGCATTAGTAGCTCGCCCTAACCCTCGCCCGAGAAGCCCCTGCTGCCGTCTATTGGCCCACTGTAGCTGCTGGATGACAAATGCATGAGGCGGGGAAGCTTCCCATCTTCCTCTAAGACTTTCGACACGATCACTGACCAAATCCGGATTACGCGCTGCGAGGAAGGTCAAAATCAGGGCCAGGAGTATGCCAATCGGCAAAAACTTCTTTAGATTGACAATTTGTCCTGTTACTACCAGCAGAACTAGCACAACCACAGGAACCAGAGCCAATGCAATTCGCTGCCCCGAAAGCACTGACATCATGGCAACCGCGACCATTGAGACCAGCCCCAACATGCGCCAGATCCAGGAACGATCATTAAACGCCGTTCCAAACGCGAAGAAGGCACTGGAAATTAAAAACCAACCCCACTGCCAAGGCGCTACAAATGTTCCCGGTAATCGAATTTGACCGTGTGCAGGGGTGTAGAGAAGGGCTCCCCCTACGAAACAGCGTGAATCTAGAGATGCTTTGAAGAGGTTTTCGCCACTGGCTTGCGTTCCAGCGCAAATCCCCGTCTTTAGCATCGTGTATTGAATAAAAGCCAGCCCGCAGCAGACGATGATAAGAACAACTTGGGACCGCAGCAGAAAATATAGGTCTTCTTTGGTCCGAATTAGATAGTAGATACAGGGAATCAGCAGCAGATAACCCAGCAGTGCTTTGAGTCCCAAAAGCCCCACAAGCATAGGGACTTCGCCTTCGGCAGAGAGCTGCTGCGATCCATTCACCAATAAAAGGACTGCTGCTAGAAAGGTGACAAACATCAAGAGGGGAATCTTGATAGCTCCCGGTACGATAAGCGGCTGTTTGTACTTTCGGCAGAATAGGATGACGCCAATTAGAGCCGGGAAAAAGATGGCATCCTTGGCGAGTTGCAGAATGGCACTGCCTCCGCCTACGCCATATGTGACCGTGCCACTGAACGGTAGATAGAAGATAAATCCGTAGAGGGCATAGCGGGGAAACCTGAATGAAAGCAGCAGGGCCGCGATCGCCCCCCCTAGACCAATGCCAAGCTTAGGTTCTGCTATCAGGCTAAACACCACACCAGCCAATACGGCTAGGGCAATTACACCACTACAGAACTGGATCACCTCTTGACGAGCCTGCACGCGCCGGCGTTCTAACTTACGCAGTTCCTTGCGAGACAGTTCTTGCTTCCCATTATTTTCAGAGGGTTGTGCTGGCCCTTCTCCTGGCTTGGACTTTTTCTTTGCCATGAGCCCCTATACTTCTCGCGATATTCCAGTACAGCCTACCTGCAGGATGACGGTGCCCTGTGGATATGTTTCCAGCCACCACTAAATCTTTACAGGACCTTGATTGCTACATCCGTAAAAAGGGATGGAGAGATGGGGGGTGGGGCGAGACGCGACCGGTCGCGTCTTTACACTGCAGTTCTGTTATCTTTGGATTCTGTCACTTCCGTTCTCTTTACGCTTCCCTACTACTCCCTAAGCTCCTTCGAGCCGATTCGGCAGTCCCTCACATCCGCCTGGAATGCTGGCTCGGGTTTTCTCACCGCCCCAGTAACAGCAGTAGCGTCTTTGTTCTTCTGATAGACGTTTGGCACCAGAAAAATCGGCTCCCTCGATTACGGCCCCTGTATACTCACCCGTGACATAATTGGGCGGCTCGGTGCGACTACGTGGAGAGGCGGTCGCAAGTGCACCGTAGAAGAGACGCGCGCCCATCAGATCGGCTTCTGACAGATTGGCTTGATAAAGAATTGTACGGCTAAAGTTGGCTCGAACAAGATCACAGAACGTAAGCTGAGCTCGGATGAGATTGACATCGCTCAGGTCTGTCCAACGGAGATCAACATTGGACAGATCCGCATTAGCTAGCATGGCCCCCAAGTCAATGACGCGAATCCCATGCTGGCGATCTTCGGCATAGCCACCACTGCCATCAAAAATAGGGCGGCCTAAGTGGCTATCTCGCTGTAAGGGAGTCAGTAGCTTCGAGCGTGACAAAAACCGGATGATTTTGGCCTTGCCGGGTGCATCAATGCTGCTGAGAATGGCTGCCGTACGAGCTTCGGCAATAATTCGCTCCTGCGGCCAGTCTTCTAAAAGTCCTTCATCGTCCAGAACGAGATCGGAGATGCCCTGGAAGTAAGCGTCAATCGTTTGCTGTTGAGTGATCCGATTCTGCTGTACGGTTAAGTCGCGGGAGATAATATATTGTCGCCAAGCCACATAGAGGGCCAACATCGCCACCAGAATCTGTCCAAACGCCCCAAAGAAATCTCCCAGAGCGCCGACAACATCCCACCGAACGGTTCTGCCCCATGCTTGGATAGCCTGGTTAATGCCGATTGCTCGCATCAGACCAAAGACCCCGATTATGAAGGCTGGAAATGCAACTAGTAGGGATTGTTGCTGCGGTGACAGTTCAGCTAAGACACCTTGGATGGAGGGCCACATCATCCCCCATGACAAGACCAAGCAAACAAGCGCACCTACCAAGGTCAGCCAACTTAGATTAAAGCTTGCCCCCAGAATCATAATTAAGAGAGCTATCAAAATCACGGCTGTTGCTGGTAGTGTCCTGCCCGACTGAGCTGGCAGTGCCGCATCTGGAAGCTGCGCAAGCGCCGATTCTTCCTCCTTCGTGAGCGCTGCTTGCCCGTTATGCGCTGTGGCTGAAGTATCAGTATCAGCGGCTAATGAATGAGTCGATCCAGCATCAACTGATTGACGAATACTGTTGGCGTTTTCTGATGGCACGGATGGATTGCCGTTGGTCTCTGTCGAGAAGGCCGTTCCTTGACTGTCTGAGGTCTGGCTATTGGGGACTTTGTTGGTAGGTGCAACGTTCCTGTTTCTAGGTTCAGAATCAGAATTCATGGGGGTGTATCCGAGGCCAGATTCTTCGCTCAATTTAGCTTGTTCCCTTCAGGTTGACCAATTTTTCCTTTAGCATTGAGGCGGATTACCTAAAGCGGAAATGTTGTTTGTGCCTCAAGCTGGGAAAGGTCTTAAATTGATAGGGGGATGAGTCCGTGCGATCGCTGTTAATCACAGGCGCAAGCGGCTTTTTAGGCTGGCACGCAAGCCATCTGCTAGCCCCGGCGTGGCAGATTCATGGCACTTACCACACGCATCCAGTCGCGATCGCAGCCGGCTCGGTTTCCCAACTTGACCTAAACCATGACGCTGAAGTGCAGGCGTGTTGGGATCAGATCAACCCCAGCGCCGTTTTGCATACGGCAGCAGCTTCTAAAGTTAACCGCTGCCAGCAAGATCCGGAGAGTAGCTATCGGGTCAATGTAACGGGGGCCGTGAAGCTAGCCGAGCGCTGTGCGGCTGCGAGAATTCCGTTTCTATTCACTTCTACAGATTTGGTCTTTGATGGAACTCAGGCTCCCTACGCTGAGACCGATGTTCCCAGCCCCATTAACCACTATGGACAACAGAAAGCGACCGCTGAGTCTCGCATTTTAGCCGCATACCCAGATGCGACGATTTGTCGCTTGCCCTTGCTATACGGAGCTGCCACCCCGACAGCCAACTGTTTTTTGCAGGGATTCCTGGCAGCGATCGCTGAGGATAAGCCACTTACTCTCTTCACCGATGAAATCAGAACGCCCGCTGCAGTGACTGATGTGATTCAGGGTCTCAGCTTGGTGCTAGAACAGGGAATTACCGGCATTCTGCACCTCGGCGGCCCAGAATCCATTAATCGCTACGAATTTGGCCTCAGAATGGCAGCTGCCTTCAACTTCTCGGCCAGGTTCCTTATCCCTTGCCTGCAAGCTTCCGTATCCCTCCCGGCCCCTCGCCCTAAAGACGTTTCTTTGAATAGCCAGAAAGCTTTTGGTTTGGGCTATGCCCCTAGAGCCGTAGACATTGCTTTGAGGGCGATCGCCGAGCAAACGGGATAAGGCCACCGGGTAACAGCCAAAAGAGTCGCTAAACCGACATCAGTAGGGGCACACAGTAAATGTATCCCCCTACCTATCTATCGTTCCTGATCAACTATGCTTGCAGGCTCACCGCTGCCTGCTCGAAGCTGAACTTACGGAGAACCGTCGCGGCCATTTGCGAAGGCGTCAGTCCCAGAGTGACCTTGGACTGGTCGGGGGTCGCGTGATCCACCAGAACATCAGGTACACCGAGGCGTACCACCCGGGCCGCAATTTGAGCATCGAGCAGTGCTTCGGCAACACCGCTGCCAAAGCCCCCCATGAGGCATCCTTCTTCCATTGTGACGACGCGACCAATGCGCTCAGCCAATGGGAGAATCAGTTCTTCATCGACTGGCTTAGCAAAGCGAGCATTCACGACTGTAGCCTGAACACCATGTTCGCTGAGGATCTCAGCCGTTTGCAGGGCTGGATAAACCATTGAGCCGTAGCCCAAAATCAACAGATCCTCGCCATGGCGAAGGGTCTCCGCTTTACCAATAGGGAGCGGCTCCCAGCCTTCTTCCATGAGGGGGACACCGAAACCATTGCCGCGCGGATAACGTACCGCAATCGGTCCGTCGGTATGTTCAATGCCAGTTACAATCATGCGCTGGAGTTCGGCTTCGTCTTTGGGCGCCATCACCACCATATTAGGGATAGCTCGCAGATAGGCAATGTCGTACATGCCCTGGTGGGTCGGGCCATCAGCTCCGACAATCCCGGCTCGATCGAGGCAAAAGAAGACCGGCAGATTTTGAATACAGACATCGTGCACAATCTGATCAAAGGCGCGCTGCAGGAAAGTGGAGTAAATTGCCGCAACGGGGCGCATTCCCTGAGTCGCTAGGCCAGCGGCTAGGGTGACAGCATGCTGTTCAGCAATACCCACATCAATGTATTGTTTGGGCAGTTTTTTGCAGAGAATATCGAGCCCGGTTCCTGTCGCCATGGCGGCAGTGATGCCGACAACCTTAGGATTCTGTTCGGCAATTTGGGTCAGGGTCGTGCCAAATACCTTGGAATACTTAGGGGGTTTAGGCTTTTTGGACGGCTTCGCTTTGCCAGTTGCCAAATCAAAGGGCGATTGAGCGTGATACCCGACCTGATCTTCTTCAGCGATCGCATATCCCTTCCCTTTCGTTGTCGCCACGTGAACCAATACCGGGCCTTGAATCTTATGCGCTTCCTTGAAAGTAGCGATAAGCTCACTGAGGCTGTGACCATCGACCGGCCCCATGTAGGTAAAGCCTAGCTCCTCAAATACCGCACCCACCTTCGGAACCGCTAGACGCTTCATGCCCTCTTTCACTCGGTTCAACTCTGGCGAAAACGGGAAGTGTTTGACTTGCTCCTCGATGTTGTCAGTCAGAAACTGCATCGGGGGGCTCAGGCGAATTTTGTTGAGATAGCGAGGAATAGCACCCACATTGGGGGAAATTGACATTTCATTGTCGTTCAGGACGACCAGTAGTCGTGTATCGGGCAAATGACCTGCGTGGTTAATTGCTTCCAGCGCCATGCCGCCGGTGAGCGCACCGTCGCCGATAATGGCGGCGACTTTGTAATCTTCCCCCTGCATGTCACGTGCCAGTGCCATGCCTAGGGCAGCCGAAATACTGGTGGAGGCATGCCCTGCGCCAAAATGATCAAAGCGATTCTCACAACGCTTCAAATATCCGGCAACGCCCTCTTTTTGGCGTAAGGTGTGAAACTGGCTGTAGCGTCCAGTAATCAGCTTGTGGGGATAAGCTTGGTGCCCCACATCCCAGACTACTTTGTCCTTATCCAAGTCGAGGGTTTGATACAGTGCCAGGGTCAACTCAACTACCCCTAATCCAGGCCCCAAATGCCCACCGCTGGTGGCAACCGTTTCCAGGTGCTTTTCCCGAATTTGGCGCGCGATTTGCTCTAGCTGATGGATTGATAGGCCATGGAGTTGATTCGGGTGGGTTAAGTCACTCAAATGCATAACGAGATACCCTCAAATTCACGTAAGTAGCGTAAGGTCATTATTCAACTGTAGAAGATTCGCCGGTTACTCTCATTCCTGAAAAGTCAGAATATGTAGGAGAATCGAGGAGACTCTTCCAGTGATGATCCCAGAATAATCGTAAATGGGTGTTAACCGTTCTTGTCAGAGCGTAGTCAACCGTTCACTAACCGATGTAACTGTTAATCTTCTGTCATGTTCCATTTTTCTCGGTCTCACGTACGTTTCCAGTGGCCTGCGATACCATTCATTGCCTTGGGGCTGATTGCCGGCAGCACCGTACCGCTGATTGCTTCTACCGCTTATGCGTCAGAAGATTATGCGGCATGTGCTGTCGATTTGACTGAATTAGGAGTCGAGGCTGATACAGCTGCGGCTGCCTGTGCCTTGGCCTTCGATCCGACTGAGATGTCTAGCTGCGTTGTGGGCGTTACCGATGCTGCTGACGTGTCGCCTGTAGCAGCATTGTCTGCCTGCAGTCGCGATCGCCGCCCTGATGAAGTAGCCACCTGCGTCACCAGCATTCACGAACAGCTAGCGGTTACGAGCTCTCAGTCGGTGCTCACGCTCTGCCATCGCAGCATCCTACCGGAGCGGTATGCCGAATGTGTTACCGGCTTAGCTGATGCCGTTGGTTACAGTACCGACGAGTCACTCGCCAGCTGTATCGCGGCAGGCTATCGTCCCCAGGATATAGCCCCGACCTATGTGCCTGTGGAATAGCGAACGGTGTATGGATCCTGTTTAAGTCAGGAAACCCCGTCTGAGGCGGGAGTCAGGAGTTAGCATCGAGCTTTTTCCTGACTCCTGGACTGACAGACCCAAATTCCTTGTCTTACGGGATAGAGAATAAAAATTGATGTTGGCATAAGTGCGATTTGTCCCTGACTGCGTTCTTAGCGCGACGCTCTCAGCAGTAAGAAGACCCCAATTCCCAAGCCCAGTAGGGTGGCTGACCAAGCCGCCATAAAGGGTGACAAGATCCCAACTTCGCCTAAGGCGTTGGAGATAAATGAGAGCAGGTAGTAGCCAAAAATGATAATGATGCTGACGCCAAAACTGGTGGCTCGGCTGGTTCTTTGAGGTCGGACACCCAGCGAGGCCCCTACCAAGCCAAACACCACGCATACGAAAGGCAGCGCGTATTTCTGCTGAATCCGGACCTGAAAGACACGAATCAGGCGCTCATCGCCGGTTTGGCGCACAACATCACGGAAGTATCGTGACGCCTCCAGGATATTCATTTCGTTGTCGTCTTTAGTGCGACTAGCCAGGTCCAGAGGCGTTCTTGGCAGCTGGACTTCCTGGTTATCGAATTTGACGATGTGCCGAAAAGAGCCATCTGGCGAAACAACGTAGATCGTCCCCTCATAAAAGTTCCACATGTTTTGCCCCACATCCCAGGTCGCGGAGGCAGCACTGAGCACCTGACTGAGCCCCTCTTGCGAGAAATCTAAGACGGTCAACCCATACATCGTCTCACCGTCAAACCGGCGCGCATAGAACAGCCGCTTTAATTCCTCCTCATCGTCATCATCGGAGGCTTCCTGATATTCCTGATAGAAGATATTGCGTTCTCGAAACGGTGGACGATCCGAATCAAGGGCTCTTTCGAGGGTGACTGCAGCCTGATAGTTGGCAGCGGGCGTGATGGCCTCATTGAAGGCAAACGTGACAGCGGTGACCACGAGACTCAAGACAACGGCTGGGGCCACAATACGGCGGACACTTACCCCGCAGGCCCGCATCGCGACAAGCTCACTATCACTTGAAAGGCGACTGTACGTAATCAGGGTGGCCAGCAGCACAGACATTGGGAAAGCCAGAACAATAAATTCTGGCAGCTTTAGCACCAATATCTTGACGGCTAACCAGATAGAGAGTCCGGAATCGGTTACGCGCCGGATGAGTTCGAAGAGTGCCCCAACCGAAACGCCAATCGAAGAGAAAGCGCCTACGCCAAACAGAAAGGGAAGGGTGAGCTCCCCGGCAATGTAGCGATCCATGATGGATACAGGAAACCCACGGACCGGAGACTTAGCGGGTTCAGAAGACTGGGAGTAGGGGGTATCCATAAAAGCGCAATCGACGGGTTTACTCAGAGATTAGGATAAACCTTTGGGGGGTTTCGCTAGATTTTGAAGTTGCCAGATTTTGGAACTGCCAGGTGCAGCTATATTTTGAAATCTTCGCCCAGGTAATGCTGGCGAACCAGCGGATTGTTGTAGAGGTCTTCAGCAGTGCCAGACGCTAAAATTCTTCCTTCGCTCATGATATAAGCACGATCAATGATTTGAAGCGTCTCGCGGACGTTGTGGTCTGTTACGAGAATGCCCATGTCGCGATCGCGGAGCTTCGTTACTAGGGTTTGAACTTCTGATACTGCGATCGGATCCACCCCAGCAAAGGGTTCATCCAAAAACAGAAACTTGGGACCATCCACGCCCGACGCTAAAGCTCGGGCAATTTCAGTTCGCCGCCGTTCGCCGCCCGAGACCTGAATGCCCATCGTATCGGCGACGGCTTCGAGGCGAAAGTCCTTCATCAGCGTCTGTAAACGCGGGGCATATTCTCCGGGAGGAACGTTGGTCTGCTGCATGACTAGCAAGAGGTTGTCTTTGACCGAGAGATGGCGAAAGATACTGGGTTCTTGGGCGAGGTAACCAATACCGAGCCTTGCCCTTTGGTGCATCGGCAAATCGGTGATATCAATCCTATCGAGGGAGACCCGCCCCCCATCAGGTTTTTCTAATCCGGTAGCGATACAAAACGTCGTCGTTTTTCCGGCTCCATTGGGCCCTAACAACCCAACAACTTCGCCCTGCTCCACCGAAAGCGTCACCTGATTGACAACCTGGCGCTTGCCATAAATTTTTTGAATATTCTCTAGCGCAATTTTCAAGGGACTTTTCACTCATCAAAGGGCAGGCAATCTGGCTCAAATTTTATCAAAGCCCCTAGACAATGCGTAGCATTGGACACGTAGGTTGTTTCCATGCATGCGATAGAACTACTTCATACAATCGAAGGCTATGTGGTCCCTACAAGTTCATGAACCTCTCGTCCCATGCAGAGGGGCGAGAGACCCCTCGCCCCTAACTGTCGCTCCTGACCATTGAGGTGAAATCGCCACCCGAAATTTCCTCCCGGAACAATGAGACAGCCCAACTATCCTCAAGGCGTCGTGTTCGCGGCATCAATGGGCGAAATCTCCAGTGTGGCATCGGGTTCTATTGGTTCATTGAGCGGAGTCTCGCCGTCCACGGGTACGGCTTGCGGATTGGATTCAGATTCAGGCTCAGCAGCCGGTTCTTCAGAAGCAGGAAGGATATAGGTGGTTTGCACTTGCTCATTCGGCTGAGGCAGGGCGACAAACCGACCTTCATCAATCAAGTAGGTGACCGTTTCAGCTTCCAGGCGATTGCCTTCTTGGAGCACAACCACATCACCACTCAGAATGATGCGACGCTCCTCATTAAAGAACTGAGCCTGAGACGAAGTCGCGTAAATTTGCTGAGCTGGATAGTCTATTTGGACATTGCCCCGAGCTGTGATAACGCCAGTTACCGCATTGGCTTCTTGGATGTCGGAGCGGAGGGTGATACTGCCACTATTATTTGTCTGCGCCTGAACACCCGCTGTCATCCAGTGGGCGATCGCCACCAACAATCCCACACTGCTTCCCAACAGGCTAATTTTGAGCGATCGCAGTACGTTGGCAGAATAATGCCGCGTGAGCCGTCGCGATCCAGCAGACTCCTTCACCATGGTTCAATTCCCTCTACATCCCGTAGATGCCTCTTCATTTTTACCAGTTCTGGCATTTGTAGAGTAGCAGCTTGATGGAGGGATGAGTAACGAAAGTGGACGGGTAGGTGAGGTGGATAGCTGGTCTGAGAAAAAACTTACCTGTTCGGAGTGTTGGGGTCTCGTGCCTCGATGCCAATCTACAGCAGTATATTCACTTCGAAAAATCTCCTGAGCAGTTGGCGGGAAAATAAGGTTAGGAAAACCGAAACTCTTTGGGTGAGAATTTCCCCTTGAATCAAGGAGTCAATGGGTAGCGTGGCTGGAAAAGAGATGTTTAGAATGGTGAAGATCCATTTCGTGTAGCGAATTTGGTTGCTGGTTCCATTAATGAGCAATTCCTTCACTCCTAGCCGTATTGTTGCTTCATGGGGGCATCGCCTGTTCTCATGGCGATTGGCAATAGCTCCTATCAGAGGCGTGCTTACCCTATCAGGGTTTTGCCAGCACTCAGAAGTTTTGCAGCGACGACGATGAGGCGTCTGATCTTGCCGTTCTTGATCAGACCCTTGAAGAAGAATTCACGTCAGCAGTGACTGACGGTCCAGACTGATTGTTTTCGCTTTGACAGTTTCGTTGTTTATTCAGAACCTGTGCTGTTATGGATTGTCGCCACATTCAATTTCAATACGTCGATACGCTAAGTGATGCAGACTTGCTGCAGCTGCTAGCCCTTTTTCAAGAGGCTGCTTTCTGGGCCAGCGATCGCCAGCCTGAGAATATCAAAAGCGCGATCGCCGGCAGTCATCCTGTGGTGACAGCTTGGGATGGCGATCGCCTCATTGGGTTTGCGCGCGCCACCTCCGACGGCGTATATCGCGCCACCATCTGGGATGTCGTGATTCATCCGACCTACCAGGGAGCCGGCCTGGGTCGCCGGCTAGTCGAAACGGTCCTGGGACACCCCCATATGAACCGCGTCGAACGGGTCTATCTAATGACGACTCATCAGCAACAGTTCTACGAGCGCATCGGGTTTCAGGAAAACCAAACCACAACGATGGTGCTGTTCAACCAAACCATCGAGCCAATGCCCAGCCTCGCCACCGCCGAAATCGCATCCCCTCCCCCCTCATCGTAGCGATCCGACTGATGACGTCTCTCCCGTAAAGACGCGATTCATCGCGTCTCCCCCCCCTAGATCGCCCCCCTAGATCACCCCATCCAACACCCGAATCAACCGATCGCACTCCCCCAGCGTGTTGTAGTGCACCATACTCACTCGAACAACCCCGCCCTGCGACCGCAGCCCCAGATCCTCAATCAGCCGCAGCGCGTAAAAATGTCCGTGGCGAATGCCGATCTGGTGAGGATCAGCGCTAGTTGATACCGTGGCGCTGTTCATCCCCTCAACCACAAAAGAAATTGTGGGGACACGGCGATCGGGATCAGCATCCGGGCAACCTATTATCCGCACCGTGGATTTGCTGTTTAGAAAAGCCAGCAGGCGATCGCTCAACCCTGCTTCATGAGCACGAATCAGAGCAAAAGCCTGGCGGAGCTGCCCCTGGCTATCGACTGCGGCCTGCTGTCCCCAGTGGTGCTGTGCAAGACTGCCAAAATACTGAGTGATGGCAACCAGACTATAGCTCAGCTCGTAGCTGCTGCCACCGGGCTGAAACTTGTAAGGAATGGCCGCATTATCAATAAAATAGTGATTGTATCCCGGCAGCGTCAGCAGGTGTTCCCGCTTGCCGTAAAGTAGGGCCAAGTGAGGCCCATAGACCTTGTACAAGCTGAAAGCGTAGAAATCCACATCGAGCGCTTGCACATCGACTTGCCGGTGAGGCGCATAAGCTACACCATCAACGCAAATAAGGGCACCGTGAGCATGAACACGATCAGCAATCTGACGCACAGGCAGAATTGTGCCTAGCACGTTGGATGTATGAGTCACCGCAACTAAGCGAGTCCGAGGCGTTAGCAACGCCTCCAAATCAGCTAAATCCAGCTCAAATGTCTCCGAATTCACACGCCAAGTTCTCACGACAACGCCCTGATGCTGCAGATCCATCCAGGGACTGATATTGGCCTCGTGATCACAGTTAGTGACAATAATTTCATCACCGGGCTGCAGCGTTTGCCCAAAGCAGTAGGCCAACATCCGAAACAGCGCTGAAGTACTCGCCCCCAAAATCACTTCGTTGGGGTCAGCAGCATTGATGAGAGTCGCCATGGCCTCAGTCCCTGCAGCGACCCGTGCAGTTGCGGTTTGTGATACTTCGTAAGAGGCTCCTAGCTGTACGTTTGAGCTGTATAGAAAGTCAGTCATGCCATCAACGACAGACTGTAAAATCTGCGATCCCCCCGCATTATCGAAAAAGGTCCAGTCGCCAGCTAAAGCTGGAAAATGCTGACGCACATACTCTAGTTGCAAAGCAGGAGCAGCGGTCGAAGGAGCAATTGGCATGGCACATTAGCGATGAAGTGACTGGCCCATTATCCCTGTTGGCTCGGTGATAAAGACGTAAGTAGGTGGGCAGAATTAAACTCATGATCAGTTTGGGGTTCGACTCCGCTCACCCCACCAGTCGAGGCATTGAGGGCTGAGCGAAGTCGAAGCCCGGTTTTATAAACAATTATGCTTTTCTACTTAGTCAGGACATCAGCAACGTTGATTACACAAAGCATCTGGATGTCAGAATCCAGGCGTAATGGATAACTAGCGAGCGATCGCGGCCATTGCCGGCGGCTGTCTTAGCCGACCATCTTCCATGTAGATGATGCGATCAGCAATATCCAGAATGCGGTTGTCGTGGGTGACCAGCAAAATCGTGCAGCCTTGTTCCTTCGCGAGGTGCTGCATGATTTCCACCACATCCCGACCGGACTGCTTATCTAAGGCTGCTGTAGGTTCGTCGGCAAGGACGATTTGAGGATGACTGACGAGCGCGCGGGCGATCGCTACCCGTTGGCGCTGCCCTCCTGAGAGTTCGTCAGGATAGTAATCGATGCGGTCTTTCAGCCCTACGGCTGTCAGCGTCGCGATCGCCCTAGTATCCGGATCCTGATCGAGCAAATGGTCATGAAGCTCTAGAGACATGCGAACATTCTGCTTGGCGGTCAGAAAGCTGAGCAGGTTATGGGCCTGAAAGATGTAGCCAATATTGCGTCGCAGCAGATTCAATGTTTTTTTGGAAGCCCCCAGAATTTCTTGGTCTAGGATTTTGAGGCTACCACTCTGCGCCGCTCTCAATCCTCCCAGTAGGGTGAGCAGTGTTGTCTTACCGGACCCCGAAGGGCCTGTCAGAATGACGATTTCGCCCGCATTGATTGTCAGGTCAATGTTGAATAGCACCTGCTTTCTGAGGTGGCCTTGACCGAAATGGTGGCTGAGGTTGTTAGCGGTGATGATGGACATGAAGGAGTAGGGGGTGGGGGAGTTCGGACTACAGTTTGCGGTTGAGGAACCATTCGTAGCCTGCTTGCAGTTGTGCTTTGCCGTCAGTGGCGACGATGCTGCCGTGGGCGGGGATAACGCGATCGAAGTCCCAGGTGAGGACTCGACGAATGGAGTCGGCCACTTTGTCTTTGTCGCGGGTTCCCCATTTTTCGAGGAGTGAGGGCTTGAGGCTGTTGTAAGTACCAATGATGCGGGCAGCGAGCTGCGTGCCTAGGCTGCTGTTTGGGTCAAAGTTGAAAGCGATATCCGCCAGAATGAGTGTGCGACTAGGGCGATGGTAAAAGACGGTTTCGTTGGCCTGGACAATGCCTCGCGGGAGGATTGCCTCGAATCCTTCGAACGGTAGATAGTCGAGTTCACTGGCGAAGCTGCCGGTCTGGTTTAGCAACGCATCGAGCTTCAGGTCAGGCCGTTTGCTTGCGAGACCCTCAACGCCCCAAACTTTGGCCTCGGGGTAGAGAGCTTGAGCTTGATTAACAAATAGATGATGGAAGAGATTCGGAGCAACGATATGCCGCACTGTTCCTAGTTCGTTCAGGACAGTACGATCGGCTTCACGCAGCAATATCGGTGAAATCAAGACCAAATCGCCGTTGCTGAGACGCACGATGGTCATCCGAGTCCCGACCTCAAGGCCAAGGAAGCGTAGCGGTTGAGGCGTGGTCCAGAGATTGTGGGTGATCGGGATGAGGTGCATGGCGGTGGCTGGATAAATGGATGAATGGATGAATGGATGAATGGATGGATGGATAGAGGATCAGGGACGCAGCATAGGGACCGAGATATTTTGAAGCATCTCGCAAATGGCTTCTCAGGGGCCGCGTTCGTACGTCAGAAAATATCGGCGGGGTCGGCGGTGCGAAGTTTGCGAAGGGCGATCGCGCCTGAGACGGAACACATCACGACCGTCAGCACAAATACTGTAATGGCCCGTCGGGTGGTCATCGTGATGGGCAGCATTGTGGCGGCAGCGGCAAGGTAATAGAGGCCAAAAGCGAGCGCGATGCTAGGGATATAGCCCAAAAATGCGAGGAGCAGTGCTTCTTGAACGAGCACCCCTAGCAAGTAGTTGTCGGTGTAGCCCATGGCTTTGAGCGTCGCGTATTCGGGCAGGTGCTCAGAAACATCGGAATAGAGAATCTGATAGACAATGACGATGCCAACAATGAACCCGACGCTAACTCCCAAGCCAAAAATGAAACCAATGCCGGTGCCGTTGGCCCAATACTCGCGCTCGATTTGAGCAAAGTCCTCCGTTGAACCGATGAGGACATCATCAGGCAGCAACGCTTCCAGTTCAGCGCGCACCTGTTCTAAGTCAGCCCCCGGATTGAGATCAATCAATCCGACTTCAATTTGGTCAGGACTACGGCTCGGAAAAAGCCGCAGAAATGTAGAGTCACTAGCAATCACATTGCCATCGGCAGCAAAAGACGCGCCATTCGTAAAAAGCCCCTCGACAGTGATGAGCTTGTTATTGAGTTCGGTAGCAAACGAGCCCGTTTGCTCGAAATCAGACGCGATAACCCCATATTCAGGCCGCCCAGCCTGATCAAACAGCACCTGATTCAGAGGTTGAATTTTGTCCAGATTCTGGTTGACCTCGGGGAACTTGAACGAAGGTTCAGTGGGATCGATTCCCCACACTAAGATGGCTCGCTCCAGTCTGGTTTCAGGGTTTTTCCACTGTCCGGTCGCAATATAGACGCCCCGGACTGAGGCGACGTCAGGATGAGCTAGGGTCTGGTAGAGGCGCTCCCGAGGAAAAGCCTTAACTGAAAACAAGGTCTGCATCTGGGGGTCAGTCAAGACCAGGTCGGCCTGTAAATTGCGATGGGGCTGAATCGCTGCATCATACAGTGCACCTTCAAAGCCCATTTGCAAAAAAATCAGCATGTCGGCAAAGGCAATGCCAGCGATCGCCACCGCCAGTCGAGTCCGCTCGCGCGTCACCTGCAGCCAGGCCAAGGGTGTCTTTTTGAGAAATTTAGGTCGTAGCATGTCCGTTCATAGGTAGAAACCAATTAAGAAAATCGAACATTCGTTATCCAAAAGGGCGGCTTAAGGGGGTTGATCGACCGCAATCACAACCTGCACCTGCAGATTACTGAGCCCCGCAACGCGCTGGCTAGCCTCTGGCGTCAGGGCAATCTTGACCTCGACAACACGACGATCAAGATTTTCTCCTGGCTCTGTACTGAAAACGTTTTGGCGACTAATCTGGCGGCCAATCGCAATGACTTCGCCCTGCAGTTCTTCTGCAAATGCTTGCCCTCGAACGGTAGCCGTCTGACCGAGCGCCACCCGACGAATCTCGCTTTGATAGACCTCAGCGATCGCTAGCATTTGGTCGGTTTGCCCCAGCGCCAAAATCCCCTCTTCGCTCATTTGCTCGCCTGGTTGGGTATGAATCTTGAGAATTTGCCCGGCTCTGGGAGCGCGGATTGTGGCTTTAGCTAGCTCATTCTGGGCTTTCTCTAAATCAGCTTGGGCAGCATCTAGTTCGGCTTGAGCCATTTGCACATCAACCGCCCGAACTTCGGCGATCTGTTCCAAAGTGGACTGCTCAGCGACTAACTGGGCTTGCCCCGTCGTTTCTAGACGAGCCAGTTCAGCGCGTGCTTCCTCCAATTGTCGCTGAGCCGTTGCTTCGGTGCGGGTCAGTACGGCTTCAGCCTCGGTATAGGATTGTCGGGCTGTATCGACATCGAGTTGTTTACTGTCATAGAGTGACGCCGAGACAGCTCCCGCTTCGTAGAGGGTTTGATAGCGGGTGAGTTCGGCTTCGGCCATCTGTAACTCAGCCTGAAGACGACGAACCGTCGCCGTTTGGGCGGCCCGATCACCCTCGTATTGGGCCTCGATACGGGCAACCGTCTCTCGTTGCCGCTGCAGCTGCCCTGCGAGCTCAGCCGACTGCCGAGTCACCGTCGCAGCTTGGGCGGCGATCGCGCCGGTCTTAGCCCCTGCCTGGACCTGAGCCAGATTAGCTGCCGCCACCCGAACCCGCTGCTGGGCTTGAGTCACCTCGTCTTGGAGGCGATCGCGTGAGTCCAGGGCAGCAATCGGGTCACCCCTTTCAACGGCATCCCCCACTTGGACAAACAGTTCGGCGAGGCGATCGCCATCCAGCACCAGCGGAGCTGCGACCTGGACGATTTCGCCGGTAGGTTCCAGCCTTCCCAGCGCCGCCACCCTCGGCAGTTGCCTAGAGACAGGAGCCGAAGGCTCAGCCGTATCCGCGACGAAATGGCTACCCTGAAGCAGCCCCATGTAAACGATACCGCCGGTTGCTGTCAAGGCCGCGAGTACCAGCCAAAGCAGCCAGGGTTTAGGTTTGAACGGGAGCGAGATTCTGTTCATGGTGAATGACCATCTGAATCATAAGTTGACTTTGCTGACGAAACCAATCGGCATCCTCTATTCCACGCCCATAGATGTACTGCACGAACAAACCATCTATGAAGACCATGATGAAGTCCAGCAGCTCAGGATTGGTAATCTGCAAATAGTCAGCCAGTGTGTTGCGCGTGCGCTCCCAAACATCTTGTAGGAAACGGTTTGCAGTGTCAGGCTGATCACGGGTCTGCTGCACAAAATCAACCCAGAGCACAAACTGCTGGTAGTAGTATTGGCTGTGCTCCAGAGCAAAATCCATGATGGCCTGGAGGCGCTCCTCTAGCCGATGAGCATTAGGCGCTTGAGCAAAGAAAGTAGAGATATCGCGCTCAAACAATTCCTGAACTAGCTGCATAAAGATACTCTCCTTGCTCGGAAAGTAGTGATACAGCGTACCGGTAGAAACCCCCAGGCCCTTAGCGATTTGTCGCATCGTAATCGAACCGTAGCCCCGCTCTGCAAAGAGGTCAAAACATCCCATGAGCAGTTCTTTGCGGTAACGATCATGGTCAACAATCTTGGGCATAGCGACAAAAACAAAAGCATTGAGTGCATTTTACTGCCCACACCTTATTTATAACATATGTTCGTTATAGATTGAAGGTACATGATTTTTTCTGCCCCCACTCAATGTCATTTCTCTGGTCGCAGCAAGGCTGCCGATCAGTCTTGATCCCGATCAATTGATTTTCTTGGGTGTCTACCTATCCAGGGTCCGAGCTTCTAGAAAACATCTTTTAAGGATTCCCGTAGCTCAAAAGCCCTGTCGTCATCCGTGCTGGAGACCATGATCATGACGGTGGTTGAGTCAGTATCTTCTAAGCAGACAAAAACAGCGGTTGCATCCTCGTTGCTTCCAGAAATGCTGTTCACCTCAACTTGGATATTTTCGAGGGCTTGAGTATTCAGGGCGGCTGTCGCCCGATCAATGCAGCCGATGACGTCAGCATCAATATCACGCCAAGAGTAATAAATTCCAGGGGCTTCGGCCTTTGCCGAATTTCCTAAGGCGATCAGGCTAACGCCCACTAGGGCAGGCATCCAGAAACGCAGTTTGACCATGGCTCTCTCCTCAAAAAACGATGGCGGCGGAGTATATCTAGCTTTAGCCATCTAGACCAGGACACTGAGTGTAATCCGGTTGCTCAGCGCACAGTCAGATGGCTTCGCCGTTTTGTCCTAAACGGACTTGGCAACGGCTATACTCCTTATTCTGAACCCAGTAAGGCACCTCGTTGTACCTTGTAAATCTTTGCGGATTCTGAAAACAGACGATGTAGATCCGTGAGCATGTGACCTTAAATAAGGTCAAGCTATGCTGAATAACATTGAATTGTAGGGATAGGCATCATGCAAGGGCGATCGCGAAACGTTTGCTTATATTTGACACTCGGCTGTTTGGTGGGCACAATCGCGGCCTGCCGCAATCCTTCAGAGACCGTTCAACAACCTGCTTTAACGCCTGAGCCAACGGAACAACCGGCGCTTGCCCCCGAAGAGCCGTCATCCCAGAACCAGCCAACGGAAGAGCCATCTGATCCAACAGCCACACCCACGCCCGATACCACTGCAGCAGCACCCAACACAGCAACATCCTCTACTGGCGAAACTGCGGCGCCACCAGAAGAGGCACCCGCTTCGCCCCTTCCGGCTGAGTGCTCGAATCCGCAGACACAAACTGACATGAATCGCTGTGCTGAAGCCGAGTACGCCCAAGCTGACGCGAAATTGAACTCCGCCTATCAAACTCTACAGTCAACCCTGAGTGACCCCAAAAGTGAACAGCTTCTTGCAGCTGAACAAACTTGGATAACCTATCGTGACTTGAACTGTGAATTTGTGCAGTCTCAGTTTGAAGGAGGATCCATCCAGCCTACGGTTTACTTTGGTTGTTTGACACAATTGACCCAAGCCCGCACCGCTGAACTAGAGCAGACCAAGCGCGCTTCCATGGGGTTTGAAGCGGCAGACGACGAACTCAACACCGTCTACCAAGACCTGCAATCATATCTAACCCCAGAAGAACAGGAACTGCTGACCGACGCCCAGCTTGAATGGATTAACTATCGTGACGCCCACTGTGCCTTCGAAGACGAAGACACGAACGCTTGTCTGGCCCAGGTGACGGAAACCCGTGTCAAACAACTGCAAGAGCAATTGAGTAATCGCTCTTTATAAGGAAATGGAGGGCTGCAGCGCAAGCTCTTGCCGACAGGACACAAGCAGATTGAACAGATCTTAAGAAATACGCAACAGGTCTACGGAACAGACATCATCACACATCGCAAAACCGATATGTGTCGTGAATGCATCTGGCTTCCCGTTAACTTCAGTGTTATCAAGCTGAACTGCTCGGAGCTCTTCCCAGAAGGGTAAATCGTAGGCATTCTTTAAGTGATTCAGTCCCCGCTCAAAGTCATTCGTGACATAGCCAAATTGAAAAAATCTGGACATAATCTCGGACATCGTAATCGTTGATACTGCAACCTCACGAGAACTCTAAAATTGTTCGCGTTACGGATGTTTAAAGAGTGACCCCAAACGCTTTTTTCCGGGAACTAGATAGCGGTAAAGCCACCGTCGATCGCGATCGCTTGTCCCAACAGAAACGAGGCTTCATCGGAACATAGTCAGGTGACGGTGTTAGCGATTTCTTCGGGTTTGGCCAAGCGACCGATGGGGTGCAGTGATTTCATACATTCAAGCGTCTCGCGATCGCCTCCACTCAGGCGGGGGCTCGGTCGCTCCAGGACAAACGGCGTTGATGCGAATGCCTTGCTTGCTGAACTCCAAAGCAGCGGTTTTGGTCAGCCCTACAACAGCATGTTTAGAAGCAGCATAGGGGGCATGCCCGGGATACCCATCTAAGAATGCATTGCAAGGCGAGTTGGGCTATCTACACGAGCAAACTACCGCCATCAATATCGACCACGACACCTGTCATGTAAGGGTTTGTCATGACCTGCAATGTCATGGCGGCAATATCTTCGGGGGTTCCGATACGGCGAGCTGGCAGCTGGGCTGCCGTATTCTGGTACATGGCTTCTCGTTGCTCCTCAGGCATATTGCTGTAGGCTGCAGTTTTGACTAAACCGGGCGCAATTACATTGACCCGTACAGGTGCGAGTTCAACAGCTAAAGCCTTCCCCAGCCCTTCAACTGCGGCATTGATAGCGGCGATCGCAACCATCCCCGACGTCGGGCGACGGCTCAGCACACCGGAGAATAAGGTGATCGATCCAGTTGGCTGCAGACTGGCTACTTTAATAGCTCGGTAAGGTCCCCAAAACTTACTATCCATCGATTGCATTGCCTGCGATATTGGCAGTTCATGAAAAGCGCCTGACGTGATCGAACTCCCTGAAATCACCAGATGGTCAACCGTTCCTTCCCGCTTGAAGAAGTCAGCGATGGAATCTTCTTGAGTAAGGTCTACCGGATAGGCCAAAACATTTTCTTCAATATCTGCAAGGGCGTCCTCTAGCTTTTGGGGCGATCGCCCACCGATGACAACTCGTGCCTTGGCCTCGGCAGCGGCTTTGGCGATCGCAAGGCCAATACCTGAGCTTCCACCAATGACGACAACTTTTTTTCCCTGCAAAGTGAAAGTGTTCATATCAATTTTCCTCGTAGCACGGGCAAGTAACAGAATACAAATGAGATGTATAAAATACACTTGTAAGTGATTTATTCTCACTAATATCGAAATTTTAAATATCGCGTTTCCACCTGAAACTCATAAAAACTCAGGCTTACTTTTTTTAGAAAAAGAACATTCAGAGACCAGAAAGAGCCAAAAATAAAATAAATATGGCTTCCTGGCACTAATGAGGATTGAAAATCAACACGTCTTCCTAATTAATCTCCTTTTTAAGCTGGAATTCAGGTATTCGTGGACATAGTCTGTACACTAGGCACAGCCAGCTAGTTTGTCAAATTCATTGGGCTGATAGCTGGTATTGACGTCATCGATTTAGGTAGTTTCCGACTGTGGCAATTGACTACACAAATCTCCGTACCCTGGACCTTAATTTGCTACTTGCTCTGGATGTTTTGATTGAGGAAGCGAATGTCACTAAGGCCGCAGAAAAACTCAACATGAGTCAATCAGCAATGAGTTATTCGTTAAAGCGGCTGCGATCGCTCTTAGACGATCCTATTTTGATCCGTACATCGCGCGCTATGGAGGTCACCCCCTACGCTCGGGAGATTAGTATTACAATTCGTCAGGTGCTGACGGATATTCAGAATACTCTTTTAGAAAAAGTACCGTTTGATCCCAGCACTGCACAGGGCGAATTTCGAATTGCCACCAGTGATTATGTTGAAGCAAGCTTCGGCGGTGAGCTGCTGCGAAAGTTGACGGATCAGGCTCCAGGACTGCGGATCCGCGTAGGTAGCGTTAATCGTGGCATTGTATTGGAGGCCCTCGACAACGGCAGCATCGACTTATTTATTGGGGTTGATTTGCCCCGCAAAAGCTGGCATATGATGAAGGAGCTGTACCACGAAGATTTTGTGTGCGTTGTTAGACAAAAATCGGCTGCCGATGAGATTTCACTGGATACCTATTTGGAGCGATCGCATATTCTTGTCTCTTTGAGGGATGACTTTTATGGTGCAGTCGATCAGGTCCTAGCCCAACAACAGCTGACCCGTAATGTTGTTTGGTCTACGGCACATTTTATGGCAGTTCCTTTTTTGCTAGAAAACTCTGATTGTGCAGCGCTCTTACCACGACGCATGGCGCAAAAATGCGCTCAGTCAATGGGGCTAAAACTGCTGCCGCCGCCGGTTGATCTTACTGGTTTTACAGTGGCAATGTTTTGGCATCAGCGCAATACTAACCTTCTCCAACATCAATGGTTACGCGATCAGCTAATAGAGGCTACGCAGTCGCTTCAATCGCAAACGCAGTAATCCGCTCGTATCGATCGAGCAGTTTGTCTTCAATGACATAGGTGATGACAGATAAGCAGGTGATAGCAGAGTTTGCGAGGCTTTTACGAGCAAAAACTGATTGGAGCGTGTCGGCGCCGTTCTATCCTCAGTATGATGAATGGGCACTTGCAACCATCTTGCACCTGTGAATGGGCAACGGGCTGATTAATCGAAGTCACGATCTGAGGGTTTGAGTGAGGCTTGGTCACCTGATGAGGCATGGTTACAACCACCCAAGACGACGCTCAGCCCCCACCCCAACACAGGAAAGACAGACCAAGTAATGGTTCCAGCAGTTGCAATGTCAATGCCCACCATCAAAAGACTGCCTGCACCGTATTGCAGCCACTGCTGGCGGCGATATTGCCGTTGCTTCTCAAGTTTCGCTTGTTTGCGGAGGATTTCAGCTTGGCGTGACTGCCATTGCTGCTCAGCAGCTTTTAGTGTTTCGGGAGCAATATTCAATTCTGTCGCCATAGCCTGGAGTTGCTCAGGTGAACAGGTTTCCACAGATTGTAATTCCAAGGCATGACTCAGGATGGCCTCTACTGCCTCGGGTGAGTAGTGTTGCCTGACCGGGGCAGTAGCGGTAGGAACGAATTGTGTCGAACTAGGCATGAGGGCTAATCTCGATATCCAACTTGTTGAATATATTGTATGCATGGAGTTGGCTATCAGAGAAAGACTTTATCCTTTGTCATGCATTTCTGCCTTTGTGCTTAAGAAGTCAGGCATTTTCAGATGCCGTTATTACAATGAATGGCTAAAGATATTCAGCTAATGGCGAGGCAAGCGATATGGCTCAGAGTTTGTTGGAGCAACTACGAGAAATGACGGTTGTGGTTGCTGACACGGGTGACCTGCAGGCGATCGAGCAGTTTACGCCACAGGATGCTACGACGAATCCTTCGCTGATCACGGCAGCAGCTCAGATGCCCCGGTACCAAGGCATTGTGGATGAGACTTTACTCAAGGCTAAAAAAGAAGCCGGGGCTGATGCCTCTGATCGCGAAGTCGCGAATTTGGCCTTTAAGCGATTGGCAGTTGCTTTTGGCCTTAAAATTCTGGGCATTGTGCCGGGTCGCGTCTCTACAGAGGTCGATGCTCGCCTGTCTTACGATACGGAAGCCACGATCGCAACGGCTCGTGACCTGATTTCTCAGTACGAAGCCGCTGGCATGAGCCGCGATCGCGTGCTGATCAAAATTGCCTCGACATGGGATGGTATTAAGGCTGCCGAAGTGTTGGAAAAAGAAGGTATTCACTGCAACCTGACACTGTTATTTGGCATTCACCAAGCGATCGCCTGCGCAGAGGCCGGTGTAACGCTCATTTCCCCCTTCGTTGGTCGCATTCTGGACTGGTACAAAAAAGAGACCGGTAAGGAATACGCGCCCACGGAAGATCCGGGCGTTCAGTCCGTTACCGAGATCTACAACTACTACAAGAAATTCGGCTACAACACCGAAGTCATGGGCGCCAGCTTCCGTAATACGGGTGAAATTCGTGAACTAGCGGGCTGCGATTTGCTCACCATCTCCCCCAAGCTGCTGTCCCAGCTCCAAGAGCAGCAAGAGACCCTAGCTCGTAAGCTCGATCCAGAGAAAGCCACCACCCTGGATATCGAAAAAATAACGATGGACAAGGCGACCTTCGAATCGATGCACAAAGAAGACCGCATGGCCTCAGAAAAGCTAGACGAAGGCATCAAAGGGTTTAGCAAGGCCCTGGAAACGCTGGAGCAGTTGCTGGCCGATCGCCTTTCGCGGCTCAGCACAGGGGAAGAACTCGTACACCATGCTGCTGAAGATCTCTTCCGGGCGTACGACCTCGACGAAGATGGTTTCATTACCCGCGAAGAGTGGCTCGGCACCGACGCTGTATTTGATGCGCTGGATGTGGATCACGATGGCAAGGTCACCGTGGAAGAGATGAATACTGGCTTAGGTGGAGCTTTCCAGCTGGTTTAGCGTTGAGGCCGGGTTGGCGACGGGGGAGTGGATGCTTTGCAAGTATAGATTGCAAGAGTCTATCTAATAAGATTTAGGGCTCATAGCTACAGAAAATTGTGAGGCATGCAGAGATTCTGCGAGGTGTGCATGTGACCCAAGATGACTTGCTGCATTTACTTGATCAAGCGTTTGAAGAGGGTTGGACAGAATTAAACCTGTCAGATCAGAACCTATCAGAACTCCCCCCGGAAATGGGTAAATTGATTCAGCTCGAAATCCTGATTTTGGGCTATGCTGACGACCACTTCGCAGCCAGTGGTAATCGAATAAAAAAGTTACCGCTGGAAATCGTTCACCTTATCCATCTGAAGAAGCTATATCTTATCGGCAATCGGCTAAGTGTTGTACCACCGGAAATAATCCAGCTGACTCAGCTACAGCATCTTGACTTTAGCTTAAACCAGCTAAGTACTTTACCACCCGAAATTGGCCAACTCACGCAGCTGGAACGACTTAGCCTTAGCTCTAACCAGCTAAAAGAACTGCCACCCGAAATTACTCAACTTGTCCAGCTAGAAGAACTCAACATCAGCCATAATCCGCTGGAAAAACTCCCAGCAGAAATCGGCCAATTGGTTCAGCTTAAAAAACTAAGGCTCAATGGAACCCAATTGAGTGTACTGCCTCCAGAAATTGGTCAATTAGTTGAACTGCAGGAGTTACATCTTGGGCACAACCAACTGAGCACACTTCCACCAGAAATTGGTCAACTTACCCAATTACAAAAACTAAACATCCGTGATAATCGATTGAGTACGTTACCTAAAACCATTACCCAACTGAAAAAGCTGGAAACACTAGACTGTAGGAAAAATCTCCTGCCAATTCATTCCAAAATTGTTGAGCAACAGGCAATTTGGCAAGATCTGGGAAAAGTCCAGGAGTTTCTAAGTCATTACGGATTTCTATCGAGCCTTTGAACAGTGGCTGGCCGAGCAGGGTGTTTTATAGCCGTCGCCAAGTCCGTTAGGACAAGACGGCGAAGCCATCTGGCTGTGCGCTTAGCACCGGATTCTACTCGGTGTCCTAGCCTAGATGGCTAAAGCTATATATATTTCACTCTGCGCGATCGCCCCCAATCTCCCCGGTAGGCAATTCTGGCAGCGGATGGGTTTCGAGGTCATCCGCCAAACAGCTCCCCGTGACTATGGACGCAAAACCCATGAGGTATACGTCTATCGCCGGACATGCTCACTGAACGCAACGGCGAATCTATAAGTGTCATGACTCGCAAACTAGCGAAATGAGAACAGCTCAGCGGCGCATTGCATTGTGCCGCTGAGCTGTTCTTGATAAACCAACAGGAAGTTAAAGCAGTGTTGCTCGATAACTTACCTACTCGACAATCATCGGTGCTGAAACCGCTGAAGCTGTCCGCTCTGGTGATGCGATCGCGCTGAACAAAGGCTGCTTGGGCTGTTCAGCCACCAACATAACTGTGTCTTGAACACGGTTCAACACAGCAACCGTTTTAGCATCGTAGGTTTGGGTTGCCAGCTTAGGATACAGACCGATGCCAATCACAGGTACTAGTAGGCAAGCGGCAATTAGAGCTTCGCGGGGGCGAACATCCAGCATGAGCGGCTCTTTCTCGACCACCTCACCCGAATCGCCATAGAAGATGCGACGTAGCATCGACAGCAAGTAGACCGGTGACAGAATGACACCGACTGCTGCTAACAACGTAATTGCTACCTTGAAGGTGACTGAGTAAACGTCGCTGGTTGCAATTCCTAAGAAGACCGTGATTTCGCTGACAAAACCACTCATCCCGGGCAGCGCTAGAGAGGCCATAGCTGCAGCTGTAAAAAATGCAAATGCAGTCGGCATCTTACGTGCCATCCCGCCCAGTTTCGTCATGTCAAGCGTATGAGCCCGCTCGTAGGTAACGCCCGAGAGGAAGAACATCACAGCTGCGATCAAGCCGTGGGAAAGCATCTGTAGAACGGCACCGCTGATGCCCACAGGACTGAGGGCGGCGAAGCCAATCAGCACAAACCCCATGTGAGCAACTGAAGAGTAAGCCATGCGCCGCTTCAAGTTATCTTGGCCAAATGCTGTCAAGGAAGCGTAGATGATGTTGATGACGCCGAGAATAGCCAAGAAAGGAGCCGCGTAAATGTGAGCATCGGGCAACATCTCAATATTCATGCGGATGATGCCATAGCCCGCCATCTTCAAAAGAACACCCGCCAAAATCATGGAGACCGCTGCCGGTGCTTCACTGTGGGCATCGGGCAGCCAAGTATGGAGTGGGAAAACTGGCAGCTTGACTCCGAAGGCAATCAAGAAAGCAATATAGGCCAGTATCTGGAAGGGGAGCGAGTACTCCTTCAGCGCTAAGTCACTGAAGTTGAAGCTAACAGTATCGCCGTAGAAGGCCATTGCCAGCGCAGCTACAAGGATAAAGACAGAACCGATCGCGGTGTAGAGAATAAACTTCGTCGCTGCATAAAGGCGCTTTTGTCCCCCCCAGATGGAGATAAGCAAATATACAGGTACCAGCTCAATCTCCCACATAAGGAAGAAGAGCAAAATATCTTGGCATAGAAAAACCCCGACCTGAGCGCTGTACATCGTCAACAGCAAGAAGAAGTAGAGGCGGGGCTTATGAGAAATATTCCAGGAGGCCAAGATAGCTAAGGTTGTCACCAGTCCGCTGAGGATGACCAAGGGCATTGATAGACCATCAACTGCTAGGGACCAGTTCAGCCCAATCTGAGAAACCCAAGTGTAGGATTCGACTAGCTGCAGCCCAGATTCTTGAAGAGAAAAATAACGGGCAAAGGCATAGAGAATGATGGAAAACTCGATAAGGCCAACTGCTAGGGCATAAGTCCGAACAGTCTTGTTACTACTACCTGGCAGCAGCGGAATGAGGAAGCTGGCCAAGAAAGGGAAAAGGGTAATCGTGGTTAACCACGGAAATTGTTCGCTAATCATCACATTCACGTGAGTTCCGAAAATGGATTGCACATAGAACGGCAGTTTAGGTAGTTGTCTAGATCGAGGCTGATGGGTTTGATGCGAAGTGTCGCACCGTATCCCTTTCGCAGCGGCCTAACCCAAACAGTTGAGGTCGGAGGAAGTCAGCACGTGATTCGAGCGAGTCGAATGCACTATGACTAGGCGAACTAACCAAGGAGGCTGTGGTGAGCATTTCTACTCATCCAACGCACCGTAATCAGTATAGGCAACTTTATGAACTTTTGCGAAGGTGTTTTGCAAAAAAATGCGTTTCTTTGCGCCCCTGTCAAGACGTCGTAAAGCTTTCCAGAGGCTTTGGAACTTTATCCATAGAGGAAAAGCAGCAGTAGCAATTACTTTAGTTTATGTGAATAAATATAAATCACAATAGGCACCTGATGCTGTCGTAGCGCCATCGTGTTCCGGTTGCGATTTTCTCGGGCGGAAATCAAAATCTGTGATGAGTGAGACGGTTTGAGAGCCGACTTATCTGCAGGCACACGAACCTATAGACATATGAAACAGGGCAGCAGACTCAACGATAAATGAGCCTGCTGCCCTGCTTTCTTCAGTTGCTAAGGATATCAGTAACCTTATGCTTCCCGATTGAGGAAAGCTTGGAGTTGACCCAAAGCAGCTCTACCAATGTTAAACAGTGCCCAGCTTGCGGCTAGAGCGATAGGAGTCAAAACAAGCAAGATGCGCCAATCCATCACCAAACCTCCCGTTAGATGGCTTAACCGGTTGTCACAATTCTCTCATAATTTTTCAACAATTCGTCATCGAATGGCAAATCCTTAAATTTAAGCAAACCCAATTTGAGTTCCCTTGCCTGCGTGAACTAGGGCGAGTTGGTGATATTTCTTCGCATGTTCAATGAGGTTGGCGGCCTCTTCATCCGCCACTGGACGGACTACTTTAGCCGGAAGTCCGACGACTAGCGATCGCGGCGGTACATTCTTCGTTACTAATGCTCCTGCGCCCACAATGCTGCCAGATCCCACACGAACACCGTTCAAAATTACGGCTCCAATGCCGATTAAACAACCTGATTCAATGTGAGCACTATGAATCACGGCTCGGTGACCTATCGTGACATGGTCTTCTAATATGGTTGGCTGGCCTGGATCTCCATGTAAAATGGCTCCATCCTGGACGTTGGTGTAAGCACCGACGCGAATCGCCTCTACATCAGCTCTCAGAACGGCTCCGTACCAAACACTGACCCCTGTTTCCATGACGACATCCCCGATAACTGTCGCTCCGGGTGCCACAAACGCTGCCTGGGTAATATTGGGTGCAGTCCAAAAATTTCCTACCGTCGTCAGAATTGGAGCATCAAGATTCGCCATAGCTTGTTTCTTTAGACAGAATTGACATTAGAGGAGCAGTTCCCCCCGCTATAATACGGCTACCGGAACTCGTCGGACTGCATCCATCGGCCCTATGCTTAATGGTTAATCCAGCCCTGCAACACCCAATCTTTGGCCCGGACATTAAATGTCCTCATTGCCGTCAGACGATCCCGGCATTGACGCTGACAGATACCTATCTTTGTCAGCGTCATGGCGCCTTTGAGGCAAATCCAGATACCAAGGAGCTCGTGCATCTGCAGTCAGGAAGGCACTGGCGACAGTGGAATGGTGAGTGGTATCGGCAGCATACCCATCCGGATGGAATTCGCTTTGAAATCCACGAGGCACTTGATCGTCTCTATACTCAGGGCTACCGAGCGACGCGTGTAATCATTGCTCAGCGGTATAAAGATCTCGTTAAAGCTTATCTAGAGCGCAGCGTTCCCTGGCGTGGTAAGGCCGAAAATGCCCTCCCCCGTCTTTATGGCTTGCCGGTTGAGTTCAGCCCATCCCCTGAAGAAGATCCCTGTTGGGATGTCATCAACTTCAGTCTCGAAAAAGAACCTGGAGTCCCTGTACGCTATCCCTATTTTCGATTATTCGAGTAACGCCTACTAAGATGCATCATGCTTCTATTCGAACTGCCGACATCCATCGGGCGATCGCCTTTTACACCCTGCTGGGCTTTTCAATGGAAGAGCAGTTTACAGCAGGAACGACACTAGCCTGCTGGATGACAGGGCTGGGGGGTCGTATAGAGCTCTTACAGATACCAGAGCCTCGGTCAGCGCCAGATTGTTTTTACGATGAACATTACACGGGGTATTACCACCTCTCCTTTGACCTGACGCAAGCCGTTGATAGCTTGTCTGATTGGGTAGACTCTTTAGCAAAACAGTTCTTGCAAGCAAGTCAATCTTCTCCTGATGAGGTGGAGTCTTTGAAGATCTTGCTCCCTCCTAAGCAGCAGATGATTGGCCGCCATGTTTATGAGGTTGCTTTCATAGCTGACGTCGATGGATTACCGTTGGAGTTTTTGCGGATGATGGGCCATGAGTAGTGATAAGGTGAAGCCTTTTCTGAATAATTGGGCTTATCTAAAAACGGAATTGCGTTGGCTTGATCGTCTTCTGATGTTGGCGGTGTCGCGCCAGCGCCAGGACGATAAGATGGTCCGTCAGGTTGCCAATACGCCTGCCGACAAGGTGACCAGCCACTGGTGGAAGGGCATTATTGCAGTCAACCGAGGCATTGATGACCGCGAAGGCCCTGCTCCTCGCCAGGTTCCGAAGCCCCAGCAGGCTACCGTCAGCTACAGCCAGCATCTAGAAAGCCGTATCCAGGCAACCCATCAGTCTAAAACTGTGCTGGCTTTGCCAGAGTTACGTAATCGCTTTGCTTTGACTGAAGTCGAGAAGAATATTCTGCTCATTGCTCTGGCGCCAGAAGTTAACCGTCGCTATGGTCGTCTCTACAACTATCTACAGGAAGATGCCGGAGCGTTAGAAGATCTGCCTACGGTTGACCTTTGTTTGCGGTTGCTCTGTCGCAATGATGAGGCTTGGCAACAGGCGCGATCGCGGTTGACAGCTCCAAATTCCATGGTTCATCAAGGGCTTGTTGAATGGATCGGTGACGATGATGGTACGTTGCTCAGCCAGCAAGTCCGGGTAGCGGATTCGGTTGTCAATTATCTGCTTGCGGATAATCCAAATCCTATGGAGCTTCAACAAATCCTGGAACAGGCGACAAATGGCGATATGCTTCTTCCCAGAGTGGGGGTGGCCCCTGCAGCAGCGAATTCTCGTTCCACAGAAGAGGGCGATACGGTTGCCGATGAGCCGAATAAGACTGAAGATGCAAAGTCCCTTCCAGTTGCAACTCAATCGGTAGAAGCGCTTTGGGAATGTCTAGTTTTACCTCAAAAGATAGTCAAGCAATTACAGCATCTGAGTCGCCAAGCGGCAGAGCGACAGTTGCAGTCCACTGTACCAGGGCTCATGGTTCTCTTGATCGGTGAAGCGGGTACGGGAAAGACCCTGGCGGCAGGGGCGATCGCCGCCGATTTGTCCCTTTCGCTTACCTGCGTTGATTTGGAATCGCTGTCTTTAGAAAACTATCCCAGTATCTTGACGGATACTCCCACCGATGACCCTAGTTTGTTGCTGGTCAAGCAGGGACAGCACTGGTTTGGTCGCACCCCTCAGGTCGAAAAGTCTTGGCTTTATCAGTGGTGGCAGTGGCGGCAGCAGCACTATGGGCTGACGCTAGTAGCAGCCCACACCCTAACAGCAGTACGCGCTAGCTGGAGACAGAAGTTTGACTGCATTTTGACCTTACCCCGTCCCGATGCTAAGGCCCGTTGCCGCCTGTGGAAGCAGTCCTTTCCGCCTGAACTTAAGATCCGCAATTTGGATTGGGATACTCTGGCTCAACAGTTACCCCTGACAGGAGGCGAGATTCAGGCGATTACTCAAACTGCCTCGATGGACCTGAAAGCCCGAAACCAATCGACCCTGACGCTGCGCGCACTGAGGGATGCAATTCTACTGCATCATCCCCAGATCGACGTCCGTAGTGTTAAGAACAAACGTCGGAAGTGATCATCAGCTCAATAGGCAAGCAACGGGATACAGTACGTACTCCAAAAAGAAGAGCTGCCAAATGAATTGATAAAAAGCGGCAAAGGAAATAGGAGCTATTGATGTATCAGCTTGGTCCGGCAATGCTACGTGCTGGCTGCGCCACCAAAACAGTACCAGAAGCCCCCCATGAGTTATCAGCAAGAAGGTCCAATTCACGCCGTTGATCCAGGGAGCGAAGGCAATCATGCCAACGTAGCAGCTAGTGAGGATAATCCGAGCTAGGGTATACACTCGTTTTTGGCCGAGGCGAACGGTGAAGGTCGTAATGTTGAAGCGGCGATCGCCTTCGATGTCAGGAATGTCCTTGAAGATAGCGATGACAATACTGAAAACAACGATGAAAGCTGCCAGAGCCAATATCTTGTTGGGAAGACGTAGAGGCAAGCCCAGCTGATCAGCATAGTGTAAAAATAGACCTAGATTCACCACAGCACCGCGTACCGTTAGGATGCAGATAGATGCCCAAAAGGGAAATCGCTTAAGGCGCAAGGGCGGTGCTGAATAAGCAGTGCCGATGATTAAACTGATCAGCACAGTGGCGAGTAAAAACCATCCCCCAAGGGCAGACAGTACGATACTCAGTCCTCCGGCAAAGCCGACAATTACCCAAGCATCTTTGGAGGAGAATTCGCCAGCTGCGATCGGGAGGTTAGGCTTGTTGATGCGGTCGATTTCAACGTCTTCAATCTGATTTAACCCCACGATATAGACGTTACCCGCAAGACACGCCGTCAGCGGCAACAGCAAGGAAAATGGATTCAAAAGGGGCGTGGCGGTAGCTTCCTGAACGGTTGTCCAGGCAACCACAAATACACCAATGACGCTAAGGCTGGTGCCTATCACCGTATGGGGGCGGGAAAACTTCCAAAAAGCCGTCAGCCATGGAACGGGTGTTCGGAATAGGCTAAGTTGTTGCACCGGGGGGGCCGGTTTGGGGGAAAGGCTGTGACCCATACTGAGAGTGATGTACCACACATGGCTATTACTAGTACCTCTAAGCTTATCGGGTGGCGTCACCATTACGGCGAAACTATAAGCAGGATTTACGGATGCTGTCAGACAGATTGATTAACTGCATCTTGAATGAGTACGTAGGGCTGCACGATCAGTGCTTGAAACTGGCGACTGCGATCGCGCTCCCAATCTTCTAACTGATCGACCGTTGGCTTGGTAATCAACGCTTCACTAATCCACCGCTGTACCGAACTGACATTGTCAGTGGCGACTGCGATCCCGACATCGACCAGATCCAACCCTGGATTCACGACGACAATGCTGTCGCGCGCCGCATGGGGAAGTAAGTTGTGCCACTCGGCGGGACCCACCATCGCGGCAAGTTCTTTCCTGAGTTGTTGCGTCATGGCCCCTTCTCTTAGCTAGGCGCTTATTGTACCGTGTCTGGTGAGGTGGCTAGGTGATGGGAGAGGGTTCTTGGTTCTTGGTTCTTGGTTCCCTGCTATCGGCCTAAATCATGGAGTGTATGAATCGCGTCCGTACAGCGCTGAGTTGTCTGCCATAATTCTTCTTTAGTCGTTGATGCGGGGGGCTCGATGGGAGTGCCAATGCGAACTGTGATAGGAGTGCGATGAGGCAGCTTTGTCCCTTTGGGCATGACTTTGTGGGTATTCCAGAGGCACACGGGCACCATGGGCACCTGGGCTTTAGCCGCAATCAGGGCGGCGCCTAGTTTCGGACTCGCAATACGTCCGTCTGGTGTACGGGTGCCCTGTAAAAATACACCTACGGCCCAGCCTTGGTCCAGTTGTTTCAGGGCTTCCCGGATAGCGCTGCGGTCAGCACTGCCGCGCTTAACCGGATAAGCTCCATAAAGACGAATGGCTGGACCCAACACAGGAACCTGAAAAAGTTCTTCCTTCGCCATGTACGATACGGGACGCTGGACGCAGCTGGAGAGAATGGGGGGATCAAAATCGCTGGCGTGGTTCGCGACAATCAATAACGGTCCCTTTTGAGGAACCTGCTGAGCTCCTTCGATACGTCCTTGGAAATAGAGGTGAAATACGGGACTGACCACTGACCATTTGAACAGGTGATACAGTACCAAACTCAGAAAGGGTTCGCGATCGCGATTAGCCATCTCCGTAGTTCCTCACGCCTGCAAGTCACCTAGTTGATCAAACGTACTTACATTCGCTAGCTGCAGTGTTTTCACGGTTCGCTTGATCAAGCCCGTCAATACATTACCTGGACCTACCTCAATTACCCGTTCAACTCCATGTTCTGGAAAAGCTAAGGAAATTTCGCGCCAGCGAACGGCCCCTGTCATTTGCTGTGCCAAACGTTGTTTCAATCTATCGGCATCCAGAGTGGGGGTCGGGTCAACGTTTGAGAGCACCGAGACTTGAGGGGGATGAAAGGTTACTGCGTCCAAAACTTCTTGAAATTCCCGAGCTGCAGGGGCCATTAGAGGCGAATGAAAGGCACCACTCACGTTGAGTTTCACAGCACGTTTTGACTTCACAGTGCTCATTACGGCATCTACAGCCTCTGTATTTCCAGAAATTACGACCTGACTAGGGTTGTTATCGTTGGCCAATGTCACCCCTTCGGTCGCTGCAATTTTAGCCTCCAGTTCATCACGATTGAACCCGATGAGCGCGGCCATAGCACCATCAGAAGCTGCTTGAGACATCAGTTCTCCTCGTAGCTTCACCAAGCGCATACCAACCCCGAAATCGAACACTCCGGCAGCATAGAGCGCAACATACTCACCCAAACTGTGACCTGCTGCTAGGTCTAAATTGTGGCCTTGTGCTTTCAAAAGGTCTACCAGCAGACTTTCAACGAAGTAGAGACAGGGCTGCGTATAAAATGTGTTGGAGACCTTGTCGTCTTCACTCTGACAAATATTTTTGACCGACCAACCCAGAATGTCATCGGCGATCGCGAGGCGCTCTTGGGCCAAGGGGAGCTCCATCAAGTCTGCGCCCATCCCGATTGATTGCGATCCCTGTCCAGGAAACACCCAGGCTGTCTTCACCATAGTTGCCTTCTACTTTCTGCCCTATTTAAAGTCCATTGTTCACTTTCGCAGCAAATGGCACTTTCGCAAAGTTAATCCTCATCAGAGAATTTCTCGAAAAACTCCACCCTTAGCATGGACATTAGCCATAGTGAAATGAATCCCCGCGGTTTTTTCATACACTCTCGTAGCTTACCTTCGGTCACGAATCCGAGGCGGCGATACAGCGAATACGCTCGCGGATTGTCTTCCATCACATCCAGCCATACTCGATGGGCCTGTAGTTCCCCAAATGCCTCCTGTAAGACCTGCTGTAAAGCGGCTTTACCAAAGCCTCTGCCTTTCTGAGCGATGACAACTCGTTTAATGTGCAAAGACCGATCCGGATTTTGCACGTCCAGCAGAATAACGTAGCCAACTCGTTCCTCAGTCTTGCGTTCAATGATTAGCCAGTGGCACTCGTTTTGTGATCGGCAAGATTGTGAGTGGCGATCGCGCGACCACTGCCCAATAAAAGGAACATTATCAGGATTCCGCTCCAGCGATAAAACAAAGTCTAGATCCTCAGCAGTTGTAGGCTGTAGCCAAATGGCAGGAGAGGGCATCGCTAAAACGGGCAAGACTTGTATGGAATCCACTGATCCCAGAGCTTGTTCAGCGTGCCATCGGTGATCAAAGTGTTGAGAACGGTGTTGAGTGCATCGAGCAGTTCTCGGTTGCCAGGTAAGATGCCAATGCCGTAAGGATGTTGAGTCGGAATCTCGAAGGCTACACGCACGCCAGAATCCTGAGCCTCGAAAGCTCTCAAGAAAAAGGAACCTTCGATCACTGCATCGAGCTCTTTTTCTAGCAGTGACTGCAGCATTTTAGAAGTGGTTTTACGGCTGCCTTCAACATAAGAAACTTCAATATCGGGTGGAAACAGCTCAAGCAGCTGCTTGCGGACGCTCTCGGCTAAAACGCCAACCCGCTTGCCCGCTAGATCAGACTTATGTTCAATGTCAGAATCTTCGCGAACTAAAACGGCGGTGTCGAACCGACCATAAGGACGCGTAAAGTCAGCCCAGGCACGACGTTCTTGAGTAATCACTTGGCTGAACCAGACGGCATCGTAGTTGCCGGTACTCAGCTGCGGATAAAAATCTTTGAGGGGAAAATCGAACCAAACAGGCTCGACACCTAAGCGATCGCAGACAACTCGAGTCAAGGCGGGTTCAAACCCTTGGCGCTCCCCGTTGTCGACAAAGCTTATGGGCCGCACTTCGATATCGCTCGCGATGATGCGTAGCTTACCAGGTTCAATCGTCGTGAAGTTTATTGTGGTTTGATCGCCAACTATATCAGTCACGAAACTTCTTCCTCCATGGCTACTGAAGCGAATAGCGCTAGCCCGCAGTGCTCATTTTCCTCAGCCGACTTAACAGCATAGCAATTCTTTGAACAGGCTGAGTTTTCCGCTTTAGCCCTAAATAGCAACTTCGGCTGTAGAAGCGCTCCTATATTTTCTCACAGGGAACCCGATGATTGATCGTTACGTTAGGTTGAGAGCCAAGTCCCATCTGCAACAAACTACCGATGAAGGATTGCTGGCTGAAGGGTTCTATGTTCAGCACATCTAAGGCTCGACGCAGGTTGGCCGCAGCTCCGCTCATGAGGGAGTCGCGGCAAATGCGAGGCAACAAATCTGCCGCCCCTTGAGCAAGAGCCCACTGCCGTTCAGTGGCTAGAATACGAGGCTGAGCCCCGTTGACCAACAACACTTTGGTATCGAGATTATGCTGCCGACACCAGCGGCATAGATGCCAGGGTTGCAAGCGGTACAAGCGGATATCAATGATAAGTAGATCGGGTAGGCCACCCTGCTGATGCAAGGATTGTAACGTCTCAGGGAGCGGTACATCCGGTGATTCCCAAATCACGCCACAATTTTGCGATCGCAAAATTGTGGACCAAATTCTACCCTGTAGTCCACTAGGAAAAACAATTACGACAAATTTCTGCTGCTCGTCCATGTAGAAACACCTGCACATGCTCTCTGGCACTCTATGATTCATCCCTTCTGCCAGCTTGATAGCCAAGATATACAAGATATAGATGGGACAAGCCTTAAATTTCCCTCAAATATTCAAATCGTGAACGGATTACGCTTATCTTCTTTGTCTCTAAGCAATCAATGAAGCAGCTTAACGAAGAAGACAAGCAGTCGAGCACTTTGACCAATACGGGGGTACTTTAAGGTGTGCAATTGTGCAGCTTGGTTTGTCCTATTAAAAACAAATTCATATCCTGAATTGTTCTCTCTGGAATTCTGCTCCGTGGAAGTTGTGGCGAACCTACGGTATCCTTCTTCTGAAGAAGTCTGGTAACCGTCCCAGAAATCTAAAAGAAATCTTAGGGAATCGAGAAGTCGAGTTCCTCTAAGTTGAGAGCATGAGCGAAGACATCGAAATTGTTGGCATTAAGGTACCGAAGGCAGACTGGGAGGCAACGCCGCCGAGTAT
>JBHJHM010000020.1:0-7115 GCA_050330865.1 Leptolyngbyaceae cyanobacterium | reverse complement strand
CGACTGGGGGCCAGAGCTGTTTGCCCAGGTCCGCTCCCTGGTAAATACAGCGAGACGGCAGGGCATTTCTGCTTTTGAGGCCATTTCGCGAGCCCTTACCTCATCACAGACCGATTGGCTACTGAGTTGAGCAATTACCTAATTTTTAGGAAAGAATGGATATGTCTAATCCCAACATTTCTGATTCAACGATTGCGGCTGATTGTCGTTTTTGCTCAGTCGTTTCCCAAAATAATGGAGAGGATCCGATCGGAACTGCAGGGACTTATGATCGCTGGCTAATGGTTGAATTGCCCCTACCTTGGACCGAAAAAAGTTTGCGCGACAACTCACAGGTGCAGCAAATACTTGGACTGGTTAAAGAGTTGTATATCGCCGGTGTGAGAGTGCGACCGATGGCGATCGCTCCTGACCGTGAGTATTCTCATCCTAGACATATCCGTGTGCTCTACTACTACCGCCCAGCAGAACTCTTTGCCCAATTTGAAAAGCAAGAATTTCTGGTTCCCGATTCAGAATTGAATACGCTCATAACCGCTCTTCTTAGACAATCAGAAGATCTATCTCAGTTTGCAACTTACCGCCAAGACACCCGCCATATTCGCGAAATCCTAGTCTGCACCCACGGCAACATCGACGTCGCCTGTTCCCGATTTGGCTATCCCATCTACAAAAAACTACGGGACGAGTATGCCGATAAGGCCGAATTCCGAATCCCGAATTCCGAATCCCGTAGGACTGTGTCCTTCCCGCAGGGTATTTCGAATTCATTTCTCCCCCTCTCCTCACTGACATCCCTTCGCGTTTGGCGATGTAGCCACTTCGGTGGACACCAGTTCGCCCCCACCCTAGTTGATCTGCCCTTTGGACGATTTTGGGGACATCTACAACCCGAAATTTTGGCTACGCTCATCTACAGCACTGGTTCCGTCTCATCGCTGCGGCGTTTCTATCGGGGCTGGAGTGGGGTATCGCGCTTTGAGCAAATAGTGGAGCGAGAACTCTGGATGCAGTATGGTTGGCACTGGCTAAATTACTGCAAAATGGGCAAAACTTTAGCGATCGACACTGCCCACGATGAGCCCGATGCTGATTGGGCCAACGTACGCATTGATTTCAAAGCACCCAATAACCAAGAGGCAAGCGCTTACGAAGCCCGCGTTGAGGTTTGCGGCGAAGTAATGACCCAGTGGAAATCTGGCGAAGAACATCCTCTGAAATCAGTTAAACAATACCAAGTAACACAACTGCGTCGCGTTGTTTAATGTTGAAAAAATTATGCTTTCTGCACATCGGAACAAAATCCTACATTAAACAGAAAGAGCTGGTGCCACAGTGAAAGCATCAATGCAAGTTTCGTCATCAGCCGCGTCAAATATGGCGGCAAACTTTACGGACCTCAAAAAACGCCGCGACCAGCAGCAAATTGAGCGGCGATCGCGGCGACAGGTTCCCTCGGAGGCGATTGCAAAGGCGAATCAGCATACTGCACCTGCACTTGGGCAAAGGTGCGAGCAAAAGCTTTCCAGTCGATTCCATTTTGAAAAATTAGGTCAATCGTATCCAGAACTTCTTGAAATAGCTGGGCAAACTCACCGGCTTGAAAAACGCTGCTATTCGGACGCCGCTCTCGTTGACCATTGAGCAGATACCCATAGTCACACATGACACTGTCAATTAGTTGTACGTAATCTAATCCTTTAGCTAAGTGAAAGCAGGTGCGATTGATCTTGGCAGCACGAAATTGCGTTTTCGCCAAGTTGGCTCTCTCAAAATTTGCTCTCGGCAGATTGGCTTATGTGAATTTCGTCCCTTTCCAAGAAGCAAAGCCTATGGCAAACTCTTGAAAAGTTTGAAGCTTATAGTAGCCTGAGAGAGTTTTTTTGCTGATTTTATAAATCAGCCATATATTGATTCATCCTAAAATAGAAGAAACTCCATCCACCTGAAAAGTTAAATGATTAACTGTAATGTGCCACAAACATTGGATCAAGATACTAAAGACGACGATCAACAAAACAGACAAATCACCGACAATTAGAGCAATACTTGCGATCGCTGCCAAAGATATCATGGCAGCAGATGCAGTCAGTTGATTGTCTAGTAAAACTGTTGGTAGAAGCTGATTTGACCACGATTTCTGTGTGCCTAACGGTATCTGTAACAGGCTTTCCATCGGACTAATCGTCGTGTACGGATGCTCCGGCTTCACCACACCACCCGCCGCCTGCCCTGAGACCCCTTAATTTTCATGGCAACTTCCAAGCCGCTACGCCATACTTTGCGGTGCCTATAGCTGCGGTGGGCTTCGTCCCGCTTGAGCCGCACACGCGCGAGTTTCCACAACGCCAGCGCGTAGCGACACTCCCCATCGGTAAACCAGCGAATGACCTGAGCCGATTTGGCCCATGTCCAAGCTACCGTTGTACCCTTCTCAAGCAGCTCGTTGCGCCGTTGACCGGCCTGAGCATCGACCCAGTAACGACTCTCCCGTTTGCAAATCCTAGTCATTTTGCAAAATCCTTTCGTAAGCATGTAGGTATTTCACCTAATCAATTCCGTTTGATGTAGAGAGACATGACAAGAATGTGTCGAAAATCGCAAGGAAATATTCGATTTACATCGCGGAATTAAGTATATTCACTTTAGAGCCACATCTCAATCATTCAGCTTTATACACTAGTCCTGGTTGAAAGTACTGTTGGAAGAAGCAATCGAGGGTTGATTGCTTCTTCCAACACGTCCAATTTCTCCTTCGCCGCACCTTATTGCAGATATTTACGATGGTCTATATCGAAACTAGTAAGACTAAGACTGTCTTGCTATCGGAAGGTGATGGTGCCATTCAAATCGATCATCGCGTTGTGGTCTAACGCATCCATATTTTGTCGATCAATGACGTGTGATGAATGCAAATGCAATAAATGCCTTTGATACCAGGCAGCGAGCCTTAAAGCCGTGCTAAGTCCGTGTAAAAATCATAGGTTTTAGACTTGAGAGCCTTTGCACTGCTTGTTCTCGCATCAAAATAATGTCAATTCTGCCCCTATCTATTACGAGAGTTTTCAGGATGAACAGCAACGATTTTCCCAATTACAGCAAGCTATTTGGTGATATTAATTTTCGCGAAGCGGATGAAGCAAGGTCTGTATATTCCCCTGCAGCCTACCTGGCCGATCTACTGCAGCTTATCGATGATCAATTTGTGGACATCTCTCTTGATCTTGACCACCGTCGGCAGGACATTAAGAAGATTTATTTAGACTCTGAAAATACATTTACCCTGCTTCCTTATCTCGATATTGTGAATGAGGTATTAGAAAAGAAAGTAGAAAATTCTGTAGAGCATGGTCAAGAAGATGCCTATGAAATTTTGCGACTGGCCGACTATCCCTTAAATCTGCCGTTCAATCGCGATCGCGATCGCATTGCCCTATACGAAAAGTATTTGGGCGTCACCCCAGAAGAATTCCATAAAGCATTTGCTCAACCCTACAATCCTGACGTGGTTGCACAGGAATATCTTGGCTTGTCGGAAGAAGACGTCGCAATTATCACGAAGCCTGCAGAAGAAACTCTAGAAACGCGTTATGGCGATCGCCTGCCAGATCTTGGGACCCCGCCCAGTATCCCAGTTTCTGAGTTCTTAGCGATGACAGGGCTGACCCATCGGGAACTGAAGGAACTGCTCGTCGGGAACCTAGACGCTAGGGAACTAGAAGAGCAGCGGCAGTCAATATTCTTTTGCAACGCCAGCTCAGCGGTTTTTGCTAAGTATGATGCGGCTGAAGCGAATATTGTGTGGGCAAGCAAAACTGAAAATAGCGAAGAGAATTTATCCTCAGACCTTGCGAAGCAATGGCTTGATCGAACTCAAAGGTTGATTCGTCTATCACGAATTACTAATCTTACCATCGTCGATTTAGATCTCATTATTCGGAACTGTTGCAACAACACATTGAATTCGGCAAGCCTCCAGCGAATTGCGATCATCAAACATCTGAGTACGACGTTTGATCTGATGTTAGATGAAACGTGTGCTCTCTTCAGCGCTATGAGCGACGTGGGCCATGGTACGGAGGAACTCGCCGCTGATCTGTTCCATCGTGTGTTCAACGGTAGCTTTGCCAATTTGGCCAAAACCTATGTAGGGAAGTCTTCTCACCTACCAATACAACTCGATGAATATGAAGCGTTAACCTATAGCGGCGACATTCTGAAGTTAGACAATAAGCCTTATCGTAATCGGATTGCCCAGAGTTTAAAGATCTCTGAAAAACAGCTTCAGGTAGCAATTCGAGGGTTCCGGAGTCGGGCCAACGAAGATATTGAAGACGAAGATATGTTCGATAGCTTGTGGACTTCTCCCGATGAGGAGATATCCATGTTGTCTACTCTCTATCGGGTTAGCAAGCTGGCAACGGTCTTAGATACTTCGCTCGAAGATCTCTTCATACTGCTGGATATTCTGGAGCGCGATCAGGCGGCACGCCAATTTACGAATAGCGATGTTTTCATCGACTACACCATTGCCGAGCGAAATGGCTACATCATTCTACGTCAAGGGTCAACGCAAGAGCTATTGTGGTTAGTTCAAATCCTTCATAGCTTGACGCGATGGTTGATGAAGTATAGCTTGACGGCAGAGGAACTGTTGAAGATTTCTACCGGTCGGTATCGGCGTTATCTCAAAGATGTTACTGATCTGAGTCAACAACAGGAATTAGACATTGAGATCATCACCAGAAAAGAGAAAATTGTCCTTCTTAATACTCTCTATAGCCAATTAAAACCGTGGCTATTAAATCAATCTTCTTTTGCTAACAACATATTTGATCAACGCTTTGCTCGTATTATTTATGAAGCGATCGCATCAACTGCTCTGGTAGCGGAAGCGGATTTTCGTCTCGTGCGTTTCCATGAGCAAGCGCTGATGGCAGCTGCCCATGAAACTATCGGTCGTGTCGATCAGTTAACTCAAACTGATTTCCGAGGGCTAGGTTTGGAAGCAAAGATCGCTGATAAGATTTTTGCAAATCTTGTCCTCATGGGCTACCTGACAACGACAGGCAGACTCAACGAAACGATGATGCCAGAGTCGCCCTCTAACTTTAACCTGGAAACTGATTTTACCTATCTTCAGGAAACCTTATTTGAGGCGATTCAAGCGTTACATGAAGAGTATGTAGATGTTGCCATCTACCCTTCTGATCTGGATGCCAAACTTGCATCGCTTGACCTCTCAAAGGCGCATCTAGATGAGCTTTATGACAATCTGATTTTCAATGGCTTTCTAAGTGAATAAGGCACCCTGCTGCAGGGCGCGACCCTATCATCGATTGCAAACCTGGACTTGTTTGAGGTTAATTCTGGCATTGGTGAATATGCGAGTGACGTGTATGCTCTGCTCCACACAGCGGTTGAAAAATTCAAGCAGACGGAAGTCGTTATTACCCAGGATGTTTTTGCTAATTTGCCCTTAACTGAGACTGAAGTAAGCGATCTGGTTGAGAATCTCAGATTCAATGAATACATTGATGAAAAGAATGTTCTTCTCAACAATGCCCTGTTGCTGCAAATCACAGCCGAAGACCTATTGCTCGAATTGCGATTTTATCCACATCGACATAAGATTTTAACTGCGATTCAGGCGCATATTGAGGGATATAAAGACGAGCTGTATATCTTCAAAAAAGAACAGTTCTTTGATATTGCTGATCAGTTAGTAGCGGATTGGACCTTTGAAGCGATAGCCAGCCAATATTTACAGGAGGGCTACATTCTAGAACAGCATCGGGATTATTTTAGGAATCCAGAAAATGCTTCCACTCTCGATATTGCATGGCCATTCGAACCGAATCACAATCGGGTTGTGTTTGAGCGTATCCGGTCCATTATTCAGACGGCTGACAAATATTGCCTCACCAATACACCGTTTGAATTATTCAAGTTTGATGAGTCGGAAATCAATGAATTAATCGACATTCTCATTGACACTGGCTACCTGACACACGATCGCAAAATTCCCAGCGATCAGATCCCCTATTTTTTGAACATCAATAATGCGCTTGAATTTGTAGTGCAAGCATTTGAAGACTACAACAAAGACGTTTTCTTCATGCTGCACGCGATTGCCAAACAAGTCGACCAGACAACTCAGGCGATCGCGACGCTCTATCAAGGTTTAATAGACGGTCAAAAAAATGCGCTCTATCAACCCCTTCAAGAGGCATTTGGCCTACCGTCGGATAGCATTGCGGCCATTTTTAAGCAGGTATTCGGGGAAGCTGCCAATGTCCAGGAAGAGTGGTTATTGCCCATTCTACAGACCGTTAATATTCATGATCGCATCGATCAAGAACCTGATAGCAGCCGGTTTAATACAGCCTACCGACGTATTCAACAGTTTGCGCTCCTGGCTACCAAACTGAAATTAGATCAAGATGCGATCGAGATTGCCTTCCACGACCAGAATCTAGCGGAAAAGTATCCAGAGAGTATTGAGCTCCCAGCAGTTACAACAGCCGATGGTCACAGGAAAGCAATCACGAGCTTCGATGCCCTGCTAGAAAGTGAAGATGGTCGCATTTATCTATTCAAGAGTGCCGACACAACCCATGACAGTGCCCAGTACTGGGTGTATTCCGCTATCACCCACGAGCTGATTGAAACTGAAGATAACAATCTCTCTACGCTGTTGACTGGCAATCAAACAACCACCGTCAACCTGACGCAAGTCAACGCTGCCTTTGTTGATAAACAGGGTCGCGATGTTCTGATTGTCGATGGTCAGTACTACGTCAAAGTGCCCGCTAAGGATGGCAGTGTTTGGCAAATCCACGAGCGGGAATGGGGACGGGTTGATAGTGACTTTGAGAACCTGCCCGTAATTGACGGAGCTTTCACGGATGAGTCAGGGCGAACCTATCTCTTTGCTAACGATCAATATGTTCGGTATTCCAATGGCATTGAGGTGTAACCGTCCCAGAAATCTAAAAGAAATCTTAGGGAATCGAGAAGTCGAGTTCCTCTAAGTTGAGAGCATGAGCGAAGACATCGAAATTGTTGGCATTAAGGTACCGAAGGCAGACTGGGAGGCAACGCCGCCGAGTATC
>JBHJHM010000019.1:0-31387 GCA_050330865.1 Leptolyngbyaceae cyanobacterium | reverse complement strand
CCCCATCCGAAACCGGCTTCAACTTCGCCTATCTCGCCGAACAAACCAAACGCTCCATTCGCCGCGCCCTCCTCAAAGCCGTCGCAATTCCCGGGCATCAAATTCCCTTCAGCTCACGCGAAATGCCCATGTCCTACGGCTGGGGCCCCGGCGGCATCCAAATCACCGCCTCCGTCATTGGCCCAGACGACACCCTCAAAGTCATTGACCAAGGAGCCGACGACACCACCAACGCCGTCAATATTCGTCGCTTCTTCCAAAAAGTCTGCGGAGTTGCCACCACCGAACAGACCGCAAATGCCACCCTCATCCAAACCCGTCACCGTATTCCCGAAACCCCTCTACAAGAAGGGCAGATCATGGTGTACCAAGTACCCATGCCAGAGCCGCTATTTTTCATCGAACCCTCCCGCACCGAGGCCAACAAAATGCACGCTCTCGAAGAATACGGCCCCATGTATGTACGCCTCTACGAAGACATTACCCAGTTTGGTCACATTGCCATGGCCTACGACTATCCCGTCATGGTCCACGATCGCTATCTGATGAAGCCCAGCCCTATCCCCCGCTTTGACAATCCCAAGATGCACATGAACCCGGCTCTCCAACTCTTCGGCGCTGGTCGCGAAAAACGCATCTACGCGGTTCCTCCTTATACCCAAGTCAAAAGCCTAGACTTTGAGGATCATCCCTTCACCGTTGAAGCTTGGGATCAGCCCTGCGAATTCTGCGGCGCCACCGATAGCTATCTCGATGAGGTCGTCATTGATGACGAAGGTACTCGCCTCTGGATATGCTCCGACACCGACTATTGCAATCAGCGCCAACGTGAACAATCTCTTTCTCCTCAAAAGCTAATTTGATAGGTTTAATACTCGGCTTACTGATCGAACTCCATAAGGTGTAATTATGGCAACCTCAAACAGGATTAGGAATTCCTCTACAGAAGAAAAGTTGATTACTTTGAATGTTGTGAGCTGGGTGCAGTTTAAAGGTGTAGAAATAAACCTAGAAAACGTTCAAGCGATACGGCTCACCTACCTACAGGGGATTTTGGAAATCATGTCGCCTATCAGCGGTGATCACAAGACCGTAAAGAGCACTCTGGGAGCGTTGTTAGAAGCATATATGCGATTGAATTAGATCTCACCCTGCTTCTCAAATACGTCAAGCATCCTGATCAGTACGATGCGATCCAAGAATTTTTAGTTGAGAGTGAGGCTTAAGAGGATGACACAGCTAATTCAGGCAAAAGATATTAGTCTCGAAGACCTCCAAATACAGTTCAATCTACAGAGTGCTGCGCAAAAGGATTTCTTCAATGAATGGCAGGAAAATCTTCCTGAGTCGACAGAACCTGAAAAGCAGCAGCTAGCTCGCGTTCAACAGAATTATTTCAATCTGTCTATGCGCAGAAATTTCTCCGAAGAAGCAGTGAAAATGGTAATTCTGTCACCTCTATTAGACTTGGCAGGATTCTATCAAGCTCCCTTCAGTATTCAAACCGAAGAGTCCGTTGAAATCACGGCTAAAGACGAAGAGACTATTGTTAAAGGGACTATTGACGTCTTGGTAGTGCAGCAGCAGCTTTGGGTACTTGTTATCGAATCAAAAAGCACCCGATTTGACGTGTTGACTGCCTTGCCTCAAGCCTTAGAATACATGCTAGATACGCCTAATGAAGTGAGACCTACTTATGGTCTTTTAGTCAATGGACGTGAATTTGTTTTTATCGAACTCACTCAGAAGCCTATCCCAACCTATACGCGATCGTTTGCTTTATCCCTTGAGCGAGGAAATGAACTCGAAAAAGCTTTGGGGATTCTCAAAACAATTCAAAAAAGAATTCTGGAAAATACGCTATAGACGTTTACAAATTTCGGGAAAATGGACCTATTGCAACGCATCACGATAGATTCGGATATTTGTCACGGCAGGCCTTGCATCAGAGGATTGCGATATTCTGCCGAATTCATTCTCGAACTGTTGAGTTCTGGAATGACTCACGAAGAAATTTTAGAGGATTATGATGATCTAGAACAGGATGACATATATGCTGTCTTACTCTTTGCAGCTCGCCTTAGTCAGGTTAAAAGTACCCATAAGCTGGCCTCATGAAGAAGTTCTTAAAAGCATAAATATATTGAGTTAAGTCGTGATTCAATCATCGTTCACCAGTAGGATTCTCTAGCCCTTTAAGGACAAGCTCATGCAGGCGCTTTTAACTGTTGATAATCTCACTAAATACTACGGCGATATTTGTGCGTGCGATCGCATCTCTTTCTCCCTATACCCCGGCCAAGTTTTGGGGATCATTGGCGAATCGGGATCGGGCAAGACCACGTTGCTAAATGCGATCGCGGGTCATTTACCTGTCGACACAGGAGCCATCACCTATCGCGATCGCGCTGATAACCTTATTGACCTCCGTACGCTGCCCGAACCCCAGTGCCGCAAACTCATGAAAACGGAATGGGGTTTTGTTCAGCAAAATCCGCAGGATGGTCTGCGAATGACCGTAACCGCCGGGGCCAATATTGGCGAGCGGTTACTAGACGTAGGCGCGCGCCACTATGGCAACATCCGTACCGAGGCGCTGCATTGGCTCAGCGAGGTAGAAATTCCTAACGCGCGTATCGACGATTTTCCCAACACTTTTTCGGGGGGAATGCAGCAGCGGCTGCAGCTAGCCCGGATTTTAGTGACACGCCCCAGTCTGGTGCTGATGGATGAGCCGACGGGAGGTTTGGATGTGTCTGTCCAGGCAAGGCTGTTGGATTTGATGCGATCGCTCGTCCGCACGCTGCATCTCAGCGTCATTCTGGTCACCCACGATATTGGTGTCGTCCGTTTGCTAGCTCATCGCCTCATGGTCATGCAAAACGGTCAGGTTGTTGAAGCGGGTCTTACCGATCAGGTTCTGGATGATCCGCATCACCCGTATACGCAACAGCTTGTCAATGCGACTCTGGTTCCCTAAATCTTCCCTTTTTGGCTATATTCATGACTCAAGAATTTACGATGTCTCCACCGCCAATTAACAAGTTCTGTCCTCGCTCAGGAAAACCCGTTCAGGAAAATTCTTTGACGAACTACAAGGGACACACAGTTGGATTTTGTAACCCCGATTGTCGCAATGAATTTGCCTCAAATCCGGACGCCTATCCGAGCGATCGCACCTACTTTGAAATCCTAATCAAGGAATACGAACTTCCCGCATTGTAAGTTGTCGTTTAGGCCCCATACTGAGCAAGTTCACCCTTTAAACTATGACCCATTCGACCCTGTTCCAAGCAGCCTCAGCCCCCCCTCCGAAAGAGACAAAAACGCGCCTTAAAGCAGAGAAACTCGATAAAAGTTTTGTGCTCCATCACCAAGGTGGTGTGAAACTGCCTGTGTTAAAAGGGGTGTCTCTAACCGTCGAAGCAGGCGAATGCGTTGCTTTGCAAGGTCCTTCAGGTTCGGGTAAGTCAACCTTTATGCGATCGCTCTATGCGAACTACCGCATTGATAGCGGCTCTATTTGGGTGAGGCATCGGGATCAATGGGTCAATTTACCTCATTTGGAGCCCTATCAACTGATCAAAGTTCGACAGCATACTATAGGCTACATCAGTCAATTTCTGCGCGTCATTCCGCGCGTGCCTGCCCTCGAAGTGGCTGCAGAACCTTTAATCGATTTGGGGGTTGATCTAGACATTGCCTATGATAAAGTCCGCGATTTGTTCGTTCAGCTAAATCTTCCAGAACGCCTCTGGAACTTATCACCCACAACCTTCTCCGGTGGCGAAAAACAGCGTGTCAATATTGCGCGTGCCTTCGCGGTTGATTACCCCGTCCTATTGTTAGATGAACCAACCTCAGCTTTAGACGCCGCCAATCGGGAAGAAGTAATGCAGCTTATTGAAGCAAGGAAACTCAAAGGATGTGCCATGGTTGGCATTTTCCATGACGATGAGGTGAGAGATAGAATCTGTAATCGGGTCTTAACCTTTGGCTGATAAATTCGCAAGTTCTCCAACGAAGTCCGACCACCTGTAACACCCCACTATTAACTATCAACATCAACTATTCACCTTTCTAGAATTCTCTAAAAGCTTGAGCAACCGCTATCAACCACCCACCATTCACCACCGACAGACTCACCCCAAATGACTGAACACATCTACACCAACTATCGCCTGCAACTCCCTGATGAAGAGGTTCTTGGAACACTCGTTGTACGCGATGGCGCGATCGCCGATATTCAGCCAGGAATAGCCTCTCAGGGGCAGGACGGCGATGGCGACTATTTGATGCCAGGATTAGTGGAGCTGCATACGGACAACCTGGAACAGCGTCTATCTCCTCGGCCAAGTGTGCGTTGGCCGCTCGATGCCGCTGCGGTTTATCACGATCGCGACTTGGCAGCCGCCGGCATTACGACGGTATGCGACGCCATCTCAGTAGGCGACATTACGCCGACCTCCCTCCGCATCACGCAGTTTGGTCCCATGATTAGCGCCATTCTCGATGGCCAGATGGAAGGACGCTTTGCTGTCGATCATCGTCTACATCTGCGCTGTGAACTGGGGTATGAACAGACCTATGACATCACAGCAGCCTACGCCGAACATCCGCTACTGGTCCTGATCTCGCTCATGGACCACACCCCCGGTCAGCGCCAGTTCGCCAAGATCGACAAGTACAAGGAATACTACATGGGTAAACACGGGGTAACCGAGGATGAGATTGATGGCTTCATCCAAAACCGCATCGAGAATCAAAAGCGTCATGCGGTAACCAATCGTCGCAAGCTCGTAGAGCTAACTCAAGCGCATCAGATCTGTCTCGCTAGCCACGATGATGCCACGCCTGAGCATGTCCAGGAAGCTTTACAAGACGGGGCCGCGATCGCTGAATTTCCGACTACTCTGGATGCTGCCAAAGAAGCCCACGCCGGGGGCATTCAAATCTTGATGGGAGCCCCCAACCTCGTTCTCGGCGGATCCCAGTCCGGTAATGTCTCTGCTATGGAATTGATAGAGGCGGATATCGTCGATATCATCTCGTCTGACTATGTTCCCCAAAGCCTGGTACAGGCTATGTTTACGATTGCCGAGCAACAACAGAAGCCACTTTACGAAGCGATGCGGCTATTTACGACCAATCCGGCCAAAGCAATTGGGTTGAATCGCGATCGCGGCAGCTTGGAAATAGGTAAACGCGCCGACCTCATCACCCTTCACCACGACGGTATCGTCCCTCGAATAACGTCGGTTATGAGTCAGGGGAAGCGAGTTGCTTAAGAGAATTTGGAACCCGGAATTTGGAATTCGGAAGTTGCATCCTGACTCCTAACTCTTATCTTCCCCTACTCCCCCTGCCCCCTTATTACCCACCTCCCTTTTCCTTCTCCCCTTTATCTCCTCCTCTTCCGCCACCGCCTCTGCTTCACCATCCCCCTATCTCCCTATCCTGCCAGTGCTCCTCAACGTCATATCTAAACTTGCCCTCCAAGGAGCCAACGTCCTCACCCCCGAAGGCTGGCTTCAGGACGCCACTGTGTTGATCGAAGACGGTCGATTTATGGACGTGAGTCATGGGCCTAAACCTAGTGGCTATGCGGCTGTCGATGTCACTGGACTTAATCTAGTTCCAGGAATCGTAGATATTCATGGAGATGCGTTTGAGCGCATGATTTGTCCGCGTCCCGGAGTAAGTATGCCGCTAGCGATGGCTTTGGTGGAGAACGACCAGGCTTTGCTGGCAGCAGGCATTACGACGTTTTTCTATTCCATTACGGACTCTTTTGAGCCGGGGCTGCGTAGTCGTGAAACAGCCCGACAGCTCATTGCTCAGATTACAGATGCTGACAGCAAACTACGGGTCGATAGCCGGGTTCACATCCGCCACGAGCAGGCCAATACCGCTGACTTCGATGAGCTGTGTGGTTGGCTAGAAGCGGGTCAAGTTACGCTGATTTCGCTCAACAATCACCTACCCCCTTCGCTGGATGATGAGACCCTGCAGCGCTACACCAAGGGATTGCGTCAGCGGATCAAGCTTTCCGAAGGCGAAATTCGAGCTTTGATTGCAGCGGCCTGCGATCGCCAAGAACAGGGACTGGCCCAGTTTGAAGACTTGGTACAGCGCTGCCATCAGCTCGGTATTCCAGTTGCGTCTCACGATGATGAAACGGAAGCCGATGTCGCTCGGAGCCGTGAACGGGGAGTGGCGATCGCTGAATTTCCAGCGTCTATCCCACTGGCTGCCCAGTCCCGTGACTATGGAGCCGCTGTGCTGATGGGTTCTCCCAATCTCGTGCGCGGTGGTTCTCACGTCGGCTACATGAGTGTCGCTGACGCCGCTACAGCCCAAGTTCTCGACTGCCTCTGCTCCGACTATCACTATCCCTCACTCTTCCATGCCCCCTTCTTGCTTGCCGAAAAAGGACTGATGCCCTTTGAGCACGCCTGGAAGTGCGTTTCAGAATATCCCGCAAGGGCCGCAAGGATCGGCGATCGCAAGGGCAAAATCGCCCCTGGCCACGACGCCGACTGCCTCCTGCTCACGCCTGAAAATCCCCTCCCCAATGCTATCCGCTCTGTCTATATCAAAGGCCAGGAGATGTCGAGACATGCACTATCTAGCATCCCGTAAGGGCAAGCACGTCGCCCATATCCCGTAAGGGCGAGGCATTTGGGCACAGATATGCTGGGTTTTACCGAAGCTTCGTGCCCAAATGCCTCGTCCCGACGACGCCTCTACCCCATCACCCCACCCTCCCATCACCTCTACCCGCTACCTCTCCACCCCATGCCCAACCCCGTCCCCTCTCTCCTCTCCCTCTATCGCCAACGTGGCCAAGCTCAATACGGCGGTGAAGCTGTCAGCCAGCTGGAACATGCCCTCCAATGCGCCACTTTAGCTGAACAAGCCGGAGAACCCGCTACTCTCATCGTCGCCTGCCTCTTCCATGATCTGGGTCATCTCGTTCACCACTTGGGCGAAGACGTAGCGCAGCGCGGTATCGACGATCGCCACGAATATCGCGCTATCCCCTTTCTCGAAACCTATTTCCCGCCCGCTGTCACGACCCCCATCCGCCTTCACGTCGCCGCCAAACGCTACCTCTGTGCTGTCGATACAGGCTACTGGGCGTCCTTGTCCCCCGCCTCTAAGCTCAGCCTCGAACTTCAGGGGGGCATCTTCGCTGAACCAGCCGCCACTGCGTTTATCCAGCAGCCCTACGCCGAAGACGCTGTAAAGCTTCGCCGCTGGGATGACCTGGCAAAGGTCGCTGACCTGAAAACCCCTGACCTAGAGCATTTTCGACCGTTCCTGCAGAAAATTTGTGCTTAGGCGGTCTCTGAGAAAGAAATTGCCCGATTAGAGTGTTGGGTCTCGGGCCTCGGATGCTGTTGGCGAAATATAAATCTACATTGCTTGGTTCACAGTCTCTGCCTGTGGAATAGCCTCGGGAGGCTTTGCCTCTGATCAAACACCCGCGGAGGCACAGCCTCCAAGTGTTCAACTCCAGACTGAGTCTGGGATTGAGTAAACGGGAAAAAGATTAAATCACTCCTCTACCCCTCCACTCCCTCGTGCTATAAAGGGCGTGCCGTCCAGAAACCTGTCCATGTCGCTGGATATCAATCGTTTCTACAAAGCCTCGAACCCGAGTCGTCCGATCCAGGATCCTCGCTATTACATTGATTTCTCCGATGTTCGAGGAGGCGACATCGTACAGGAGCTAGCCCGAACGATTGTTCGTCTGTCGCCTGATGAGCCGACGACCCAGTTACTGACAGGCCATATTGGCTCCGGTAAGTCAACAGAACTGTTTCGCCTCAAGGCTCAGCTAGAGGATGAAGGCTATCACGTTGTGTACTTCGAGTCCGATCGCGACCTAGAGATGTCAGACGTTGAAGTGACAGACATCCTACTAGTCATTGCTCGCCAGATCAGCGCTAGCCTCGAATCAATTGGCATTACCCCAGAGCCGACTTATTTTCAGCGGTTATTCAAAAGCATTTCTGATACGCTCCGGATGCCCATGGAAGTTTCTGAGGTGAGTCTATCGGTTGGCATTGCAAAGATTACGACCCAGTCGAAGGACAGTGCTGATCTTCGCAGCCAGCTTCACCAGTACTTGGAGCCACGCACAAAAAACATTCTGGACGCCATCAACCATGAGCTGCTAGAGCCTGCAATTGCGCAATTGCAAACGCAGGGAAAATCAGGGTTAGTTGTGATCGTGGATAACTTGGACCGGGTTTACACAACCCGCAAGCTCGGCGATCGCCCCCAGCCGGAGTATCTATTTGTGGACCGTGGGGAACAGCTGAAACGCCTGCAGTGCCATGTCCTCTACACGATTCCTCTATCCCTAGTGTTTTCGGATGATTTACCCGTTCTCATGAACCGCTTTGGGGTGAGTCCAGTGGTGCTGTCCATGGTGCCCGTGGTGGACCAGTATAGGCAGGTCAATGAATCAAGCCTGTCGAAACTCCGGCAGATGGTTCTCGCCCGAGCATTTCCAGAGTTGTCGGCCCGCGATCGCCTATCCCAGCTGCAAATTATATTTGATGATATTGGCACCCTGGATCGCCTCTGCGTCATCAGCGGCGGCCACATGCGAAACCTCGTACGCTATCTCTACGGCTGTCTCCGCAAGCAGGATCCTCCCATCACCCGCAATACATTAGAGCGCGTCATCCGCGACGAACGCAACGACATGTTAGGACTCATCAATGAACAGGAATGGGAGCTGCTGTTTCGAGCCGTTAAAACCCGGTCATTGCAAGGCAACCCTCAGTACAATAGTTTGCTACGGAGTCTTTTTCTTTATGAGTACCGCGACGATCGCGGTCGCTGGATCGACATTAACCCCGTACTCGCCGAAACCGAAACCTTTAAACAATGGCAAGGCCCGCGATCAGTCCCTACCTGACATGACCACCCTTCAACCCCACCCCGACGCCGAACTCCTGCAGCACAACCAAACCAGCCTCAACGAGCTGCAAACGGTGCTCCGTCGGGAAGCGGGTGAATTTTCTCTCACTATCGCGGCCTGCAACTATCATCGTCTCCGCAATATTGTGGTCGCCCACTTTGTTCAGAGCAACCAGGCTCATGTTCTGCGCCTGCCCCCCAACATCACGAGCCTGGTTGATACTATTCACGATCATCTTGGCGGATCTGCTCCCCCTAGCCTCATGGTGACTGGATTAGGACTGCTCAAAGAAACAGAACTTATGGCCGTGCTCAAGGGCGCAAATCTTTCGCGGGATGAGTTTCGCAAACATTTTTCTTTCCCGATTGTGCTGTGGATGAATGAGCGGGTGCGGCAGCAATTCATCCGCTACGCTCCCGATCTCCGCAGCTTTGGTCCTTCCGCGATCGCGTTCCGACTCCCCCCCGAAGAGCTCGTCTATGCACTCCATGCAGGAACGAATCAGTTTTTCTTTAATAGTCTGGAACGGGAGGGCGATCGCAATCTCACGACGACAACCATTCGCCTCAAGGGCAGTGACGCCCTCCGCAGCGAGGTTGAATTTGCCATCCAGGACCTGATCGCTAGCGGCATCACACCTGACCCAGATTTAGATGCCAGCCTGGATTTTTTGCGCGGTCGCGAAGCTCACAGTCGCCTGGAAATGGAGACTGCACGGGATTGCTACGAACGCAGCGTGGCCTATTGGCAAGCTCAGGTCGAAGCAGATGTATTTTCTGAGTCCTACACCAACACACCGATACCGACCCTGCCCCCTGCCGACAAACGAGCGGTGCTGTGGCTGCATCTAGGACTTTGGTGGCGCAACTACGCCGTGCTGCAGCGCGGTACGTATCCGGCTGCTCTCAGGCAGGCCCGTCAATATTTTGAACAGCTGCTTCAGTACTTCCGTGAAGAAGATCAATACCCCCGCCTTGCCCACTTCATCCATGTTCTTGCCGAAGTTCTGCAAAAGCAGCGCGATTGGGAAAAGCTTGAAGACTTGGCTGTCGAAGGCATCACCCTTCATCGTGAAACGAACGATACGATTCGTTTAGCCCGCGACCATGGCTTTTTGGCTGAAGTTGCCCTCATTCGGGAAGATTGGCTGACGGCTCAGAGCGAAGCGACTCAAGCGTTAGACCTGCTTAAAGCAGCCCAAAATACCTTAAAGGACAACCCTGAAGAAATTGACCTCGCCAATGCTCTCGATATTGCCAACAGCTTTCAGCGCGGCTGGTATCGCTTTCTTCTTGGAAAGGCTCAAATGCAGCTGGCGGAACCCGAAGAGGCCATCCAATATCTGGAAGCTGCTCGCTGGGAAACGGATCCCGAATTTGACCTCACCTTGCATCGTCAGGTGCTCGAAGAACTTATCCACCAACAATTTGAGCTGGGCAATTACTGGGATGCTTTTGACGTGAAGCAAGAGCTGCGTCAGGTGGAATATCGCTACAACCTGCGAGCCTTCATTGGCGCTGGGACCGTAAAACCCCATCAGCGAACAGCCGTCGCTAAACGTCTTGATGAAGCTACTCACGCCGCTGTTGCCGCCGAAATTCGGGCCTCCGGGCGTCTCCAGGATGTCGAAGCTCTCGTTACTCGCCTACAAAGCGATCGCCATCAGCTCATCATTATTCACGGTCCCTCCGGCGTCGGTAAAAGCTCCATCCTCAGCGCTGGCCTTCTCCCCGCCGTCCAACGCCTCTATCCTCAAGGCCGCACCACCCTGCCGCTCCTCATCCAAACCTACGGCAACTGGCAACAAGGCATCGCCACCGCCCTCGACGAGGCCCTCGGCCCCCCTCCCCAAGACCTACAGACGCGATTGATCGCGTCTCTAGCCCCCCCCCCAATCCTCCCATCCCCCTCACCCGATGCCCTCCTCGATCGCCTCCGCCACGGCGTCGCCAAAAACCGCTTCTTCATCCTCATCTTCGATCAATTCGAAGAATTCTTTTTTGATCGGACAGAACTCAGCGATCGCCGCATCTTCTACGAATTCCTGCAGAAATGTATTGACCAGCCCTGGGTAAAGGTTGTGCTATCGCTTCGGGAAGATTACTTACACCATTTGCTGGAAGCCGAACGCATCATTAACCAGGTCAGCCCCATGGCGGGGGTAGAAAACCTGGATATGCTGAGCCGTGAGGTGCGCTATCCCCTCGCGAATTTCAGTCCGCAGGCAGCTGAGGCGGTAATTCGGCAGCTTACAGATGCGGCCCATTATCCGCTGGAAGAGGCGCTGATTCAGCGCCTGGTGGCAGACTTGTCCGCCGAGACAGGCGACATACGCCCGATTGAGCTGCAGGTAGTCGGGGCACAGCTGCAGCGGCAGGAGGTGCATACCCTAGCCCAATACGAGGGCCTAGGTGAGTCGCCGAAAGAGACCCTCGTGCAGGAGTTTCTGGCCTATGTGGTCCACGATTGCGGTCCCCCCAACGAGCGACTGGCCTGGGTCGTACTGTATCTACTCACCGACGAAGACCGTGACCAGCGCCTCTATCGCCCCCTGAAGACACGGGAAGAGATTGAATACGAGCTATCGCTGCTGGAAATGCCCTTTGAGCTGAATCAGCTGAGCATGGTGCTGTCGATTCTGGTGGGCTCGGGACTAGCGTTTGAGATTCCCGAGGAGCCGGAGGACCGCTATCAGTTAGTACATGACTATTTGGTGCGCTATGTGCGGAATGTACAGACTCCGAGACTGATGGCGGAGTTAAGCATGGCGAAAGAGCAGCAAGGGGTTTTACTGAAACAGCAAATGATTGATGAGAAGGCGATCGCGCTGTTGGCTAACAAAATCAGACAATGGCTAGACAAAATGGAACTCTGGCTGAAAAAGGTCTTGTGATGGTAGAGCATTTGAGACTGCACAGGAGAGTAATTACGACGATCGCCCATCCCCACCTGCATTGCACGGCGATCGCGCATTCACATCCATTCTGTTGGGGCGATCGCCCATCCCTGTTTGCATTACACGCGATCGCGCATTCCATCCATCATGCATGGCGATCGCATTTCCCAATACGTTCCATCGCGGGACGGGGGGCGATCGCATTTCCCCATACGCCCGTTGCCGATATGGGGGCGATCGTATTTCCCCATACGCCCCGTCGATCGCATGTCCCCAGCCGCATCCATCCGTATAACGATCGCACGTCCCCACCCAATACATTCCAAATGGCAATCACATCCACAACCCCAACGAATTATTCCGATCCAATGACCATTTCCGGGGATTGTTGACAATATATCTGCGAATCCTATCTAACGACCCGTTGTGTCGCACAACATGTTCATAAAATCGTGGCTGCCACCTAAAATCTTGGTTTCCCCGGCGGCGACATTCCCGCGTCACCGATGCCTTGTAAGACTGCACGATCGCCTGTAAAGACCCCTTCTGCAACGGGCCAAATCGGTTTACCGTTCCTCGTCCCTCATCAGGATTTTCCGACAATTTCGTAATCTGAATCAGCCCATGCACATGATTTGGCATAATTACAAATGCATCCAGCGCCACATAACGATGGTGGGCAGGAATCGCCTGCCAATTGCTGTGGGCGATTTGTCCAATTTCCGACAACGCCACGCGATCGCCCATCACCTTGCCAAAATGGTGCGATCGCTGGTGGGTACAAATGGTCACAAAATACATCCCAACCCGGCCATAGTTATGATGCGGCAACCGGATTGTTTTGGTTCGGTAGCGATTTTCAAACAGGGTATCAGACATAATCAGGCAAAATTTGTGTCATTTATCGTGCCTAGAATTCCCTATGGCAATCCATCGATTAGTTGCCTAGTAATAGTGCATTGATGCTACCAAGCCTTAGATGCAGGCGCGATCGCACGTCCTCACTATGAGCTACTTCAGAAGCAAGTCTTTAAAATTACTTTGGAATTTGCTGACTACGTCTTGAAGTAGATCATGTTGGGCAAGTTAAACCCAGGGCACATTATTGGGTTGACAAGGAGATTTCATTGATGAAGCTGAGCAAGGTATCTGTCATCGGGATTGGTGTCGGGGCGATCGCCATTGCTGCTTACGTTGGTATCAACATGTATGCGTCTAGGGTTGCTGAAGCCAAGGTCAACGAATTCATCGACGATATAGATGATGAAATGATCATTGAGTATGGCAACGTCAGCGCTAATCCTTTCAAGTCTGACGTAGTCATCAAGGATATCCGCGTCGCACCGATTGAGGCACCAGAAGACACTATCAACGTCGCCCGGGTTGTTATTCGCGAACTTGAGAATGGCGATGAATTTCCGACCGTCTTGGATGCCTCGGCATACGGCATTGATTTTAGTGACGAGCAAGTTGCGCCACCTGCTTTTTACAGCTTTCTGCAGCAGGCTAGCTACGATCAGCTGCCTTTGTTTAATCTCGATACCAAGTATGAGTATCAAGCATCCTCGGGCAAAGTCGTATTAGAGACGCTACGGTTTGGTGCTGATGACTTTGGCTACCTAGAGACCACCTTTGAGCTGGGCAACGTCGATCCAGATGCCACATCGAATGAAGCCTTGACCCTGCACGCCGCTGAAATTACCTATCGCGATGACTCCTTCGCAGAAAAGCTCTTCGCATCAATGGCAGCTCAAAGCAATCAGGATGTCGCGCAATTTAAGACTCAGCTGCAGGCAAATCTCAGCCAAAGTGCTCAATTCTTTGTCTCGTCAGAAGACACAGTAGCCATGACGGCGCTTGAGGAAACGATGGCGTTCATCGAAAACCCCAAAGGCTTCAGCATTTCAGTGGACCCACAGCAACCAGTTTCAATGCGGTTGCTATCGTCTGCAAGCAACCCAGCCGATTGGGCTGAGCTGCTCAATCTCAAAATTGAGTCTTACTAATCGAGATAAGTAGGTCACCATACATACTCACCACACCTGTCATAGCGAGGGAGCAGAGCGGCACCGAGATGTCTCACTGCAGCATACAGAGCGCTCATCGGAGGCGTATTGAAACGGCTCTACTGAAAAGCTGAAATCTGCTGCACGCGCAGGTAAAACTGACCAGGCTGGAAGTGAGGATTGAGGGCTTTATCATACTCGAACTTACTCAGCATCAACTGAAGGGAGCGAATGCTTCCAGGGTTGAAGGGAGGGGCGTCTTGCTGGGTTTTGGCCCGGAAGACAGGGGTGAGCTGGTCGAAAGGAACTTGTACCGTGATCCACTCATTTGCCCGAGTATCAAAGGAATAACCGTAGGCCAGAGCATCCCACCCCTCTTTGTCACGCAGGAAAAACTTGTAGCGCTGGCCATCACCCTGGACCCGCAGCGCAATGCCCTGATAGCCAGAAAGATTCAGCGGTGGGTCAAAATTGCGGGTACGGACTGAGACAAAGCCGCCGGAGTTGTCAGTCGAGACATTGCCTGTGAAAAGGGCATACTCACCCCCTGACCGAAATCCGCTGCTGCTGACGCCCCCCATCACGACATCGTCCAGCGCTCCCCAAACAGCAACCTGTTGAGGATCGGAGCGGGTGAAGTCGAATAGTATGCCATCTTGAGAAGAGGATGGGTAGGGAGCGTTGGAACCAGCAATCATTTTTTTCAGCCCACTAAAAACGGGAATAGAGTCGAAAAAATCGAGCGTCTGCACAAATCGACCAAAATCCCAGGAGCGATTGGACTGGGTCATGGTGCCTTCCTGTCGAGAATTAACAGCGTCATTAAGATCATAAGGCAGAAGGCAAAAGGCAGAGGGCAGAAGGCAGAAGAACAGTTTCAACAGTTTCAAGCGTTTTGTCAGTTAGCCAGGACCGGACAGTCGAGACGATCGCTCCCAATAATCCCTATGGATCCCACAGTCCTAACAATTGATGGGTTTACGATGCGACCCATCCAAATCTCTGATTTAGAGGCCCTTGCTACACTCTGGGCGGATCCTGACGTGACGCGCTTCTTGCCTAGCCGAGGCGCCCCTATTCCTAGAGAAAAGGTGACAAAATCGCTGCAGTCCTTCGTTGAGCACTGGCAGGAACGCGACTACGGAATTTGGGCCATCGTGGAGGATGAGTCATCGCCAATGGTGGGCTATTGCGGTTTGCGATATCTAGCGGACTTGGATGAAGTCGAAGTTCTCTACGGATTGGCCAAAGCGTACTGGAGCAGAGGCATCGCGACCCAAGCTGCAAAAGCCGCGATCGCCTACGGCTTCAACGTAGCTAACTTAGACAGAATTATTGCTATGGCCTTCCCCGAGAACCAGGCTTCTCGACGTGTCATGGAGAAGGCAGGCTTGAGCTATGAGAAGCCGATCCAGATTTGGCAGCTTGATGCTGTTTACTATGCCAAGAAACGTCCTGCGGGATGACATACTAGGACAGAAGATTCAGTTACTCTGGACACGAGCATAAGCCATAGAAGAGAAGCATCATGACTATTCTTGAGGCTATAGAGCGAGCTATTGAACAGCTTTCCCCTAGAGAACTGGAGGCGTTCAGATGTTGGTTTGCTGAGTTCGAAGTTCGAGCTTCTGCAGCAGATAAACTTGATCAATTTGCTACCGAGGCTCTGAGGATAAAAGGAAAGCTAGTGCATTTCTCGCCTGAGGCCCTAGCAGATGTTGGGCGTTGGCTTACTGAGTTTGAGGCCCAAACTTCAACAGATACACTCAATCCATTTGCGATGGAAGCGTTGAGAATAAAGGGAAAGTAGATCTTTTTTAGAATTCTATGCCTCTACTTAGCGAATTCTCAGACGCGATCGCCACTATGGAGATGAGCTCATCTAGTCTGCGATTATCCAACTCACGAACTCGCTATGTCCACCCAGCGTCCTCGCCATCCCTCCCGCCGTAAACTGCTGCAGAGACTTGGACTACTCAGCGGCGCAGCTGTCATACCCGCCGTTTTGCGACCACGAGCGACGTCCTCAGCTGCCACAATCATGCCAGCCCTATCGCCAAGAGCATTGACTAGGGCTACACCGCTAGCCGCAACAGGGGTAAATCCCCACCGAGTTGCCCTGATTAGCACTACGGATCGAGCAGCAGGCGTGAGTCGTGCGATTGAACTGCTGCAGCCTCCGAGCTTTAGTGAGAAGCAAGTGTTCATCAAGCCTAATTACAACACAGGCGATCCAGCGCCTGCAGCCACTGACCCCGTAGTACTGGAAACCTTGGTACAGGAAATTCAGGGAGCAGGAGCAAGCCAGATTACGGTCGGCGATCGCTCGGGTATGGCGGATACTCGCACTGCCATGCAGCAGATGCAGGTGTTCAATCTGGCCGATCGCTATGGCTTCACGCCTCTCGTGTTTGATGACATGGGGCAGGATGGCTGGCAGTATTTTTCTGGCGAGGGAACGAACTGGTCGCAAGGATTTGCGATCGCTCAGCCCGTGTTGGCGGCGGATGCGATCGTCAGCGCCTGCTGTCTGAAAACGCATCGCTTTGGGGGACATTTCACCCTGTCGCTGAAAAACACGATTGGCATGGTGGCGCGCTGGGTTCCTGGCGACGGGCATGACTACATGCGTGAACTGCATCGCTCAGCTAACCAGCGGCTGATGATTGCTGAGGTCAACCAGACCTATCGTCCCGCGCTGATCGTGATTGATGGGGTCGATGCCTTTGTCGGGGGCGGCCCTGAGCAAGGGCAGCGGGTGCAGGCAGGCGTCGTTTTGGCTAGTACGGATCGGATTGCGATTGACGCTGTGGGCATTGCAATTTTGCGAATGCTAGGGACAACGCCGGAGGTTGCAAACGGTTCTATCTGGACTCAGACTCAGATTCGTCGCGCGGCTGATTTGGGTTTGGGAGCGGTTAGCGCGGATCAGATAGAGCTATTGACGGATGATACCGCCAGTGCTCAGATGGCGGATCGGGTGCGGCCTTTCTTGAGCTGAGACTAATTGGCGGTTTTAGATTTGGGATTTTGGATTAGTGGGTGCAACATTTTCACAACACATCACGAACCTGTAGGGGCGCATGGCTATACGCCCTGGACGAAATATGTAGCCGCTACACAAAGGCCAATTAGGTCGTACAATTCTTACGAAAGTTCGCAGCGAATGTTGGCAAGGGGCCAGCAGAAAACTTTAGTGGGACTGTCCGAAATGGAATTTGGAGAGGGTGTAGCTTGCGGAAGGAATTGCGATCGCCGGTGCATCAATCAATTAATTCAGCTCATCGCAGCTTTCAGGCACCTGATTAATGAAATATCGCTTACTAACCGCAGGCTTCTTAAGTCTGGCCATGAACATTACGGGTAATAACCTGATTGGCCAAATTGCATCATTATCTCCCTCGATACTGCAGCGCCTACAGCTAGCCTCCGATTCAAATTTCTCCATCCATAGTTTAGAGATTGCGGGTATCGGCCTCTCATCGAACCGCATGTATGTGTATCAGCGACTAGGCGAGCCGCAGCAGATCGAAGCTGAATATTGGGAGTGCTGCGGCAATGTTCATAAACTCCACTACGACAAGACGACCGTTCAACTCATTGATAATGTGAGCCCCGAGGGTTATCTAGTTTTCTCAGTCGTGACATCCGATCCCGATTTAGTCACTCGCGACGGCGTACGCGTAGGCGACGATCAATAAGCTGTGATTGACACCTACGGCCAACCCGAAGGTGTTGAACAAAACGAAAATGTAGACACCGCAACGCTCTACTACTCACTAGACGTATACGCTGCGCACATGTGGTTTCAAATTCAGGACGATCAGGTTACTGAGATCGGATTTTTTGAGGAGATGAATTGATTCCAACTTCACCCCACCACCGCGCTAGAAACCGCAGACTTAGAGAGATCAGGAAAGACCTCCTGAACGGCAGGATGGGTGATGGCTCCCTGGGCTACATTCAGCCCTTGAGCAAGGGCAGGGTCTTCCTTTAAGGCTGCTACACCATGATCCGCAAGCTTGAGAACGTAGGGTAGTGTGCTGTTGTTCAGCGCTTGTGTCGCGGTCCACGGTGTGGCTCCCGGCATGTTGGGAACACCAAAATGAACCACGCCTTCCTCAACATAGATAGGCTGGCTATGGGATGTGGGATGTAAGGTCTCGATGCAGCCCCCTTGGTCAACGGCTACGTCGATGATTACGGAACCAGGGCGCATTTGGGCAACCAGCTCGCGCTTGACCAGCGTCGGAGCCTTGCGTCCCGGCACTAGCACTGCACCAATCAGCAGATCTGCCTCTGGCACCACGCGCTCAATTTGGGCTGCCGTGCTGTACAGCAGCTCCGCGCGTGAACCGAACAGGGTTTCTAAATAAGAGAGGCGATCTACGCTGACATCGAGGATTTGGACTTGCGCACCCAGACCGATCGCAATCCGAGCAGCCTCTGTTCCGACAATACCACCACCCAGAATCACCACACGACCGGGCTGCACACCTGGCACCCCACCCAGCAGAACGCCGCGTCCCCCTTGTTGTTTTTCTAAATAGCGCGCCCCAAACTGCACGGACAGTCGCCCAGCAATGATGCTCATGGGGGTCAGTAACGGTAGTCTACCGTCGGCAGTCATAACCGTTTCGTAAGCGATCGCACTTATACCGCTCTTAATCAACGCTTCCGTCAAAGGTCGTTCTGCTGCTAAGTGAAGATAGGTGAATAGTAGCAAATCCTTGCGGAAATACTCATATTCAGAGGGCTGGGGTTCTTTCACCTTGACCACCATTTCCTGCGCCCAAGCGATCGCAGCATCCGAGACCAAAGAGGCTCCAACTGTCACATAATCCTCATCGGTAAACCCAGCGCCAGCGCCAGCCCCCTTTTCAACGACCACCTGATGGCCTTTACTGCAGAGTGCTTGAACGCTAGCAGGCGTCAACCCAACCCGAAATTCCTGATCTTTTATTTCCTTGGGAAGCCCAATTTGCATGGCGAATCAACCTCCAATTCGCGAAGTTTTAGTGTTCTACTGTTGCAATTCTGAGGATGGCTTTAGGGTCAAAATACAACAAGGACAGCGCCTTTTCATGTTCAGCAAAGTTGACCCGAGCTCAAGAAGTCTTCAATTCTATAGCCACAGCCCTTTCTACAGATACCTAGAATACTAATGATGTAAACAAGGTTGCTAAGAAGTGATCAACTGCTGCGAATTGGGTGGATCAGCTTGACTAACCAGTTCACAGTCACACAGTACCATCTAAGCTCATATTAGCTAAGCAAGCAAAGCAATTTTAATATCGTATACTAACACACAAAAAAACAGACTGTACCTTGATAACCTACATTTGCATAATCTGAAATTGTTCAGGTCTAACTGAAATGCTAGCGCTGTTCTTGTACTTTTCATCGTTGGGTCCAAGTCATGCCCCCTCTGACTTGAATACGAAAGAGGGGCGGCGACACAAGCACTTGCTCAAGTGGAATGGTGTGGGTTCACCTTATGCTCTAGGACGTTGACACATAAGGTAGCTAGTCTTGCAGAAATTTGTTTCTTGGTGTGGCGGATACCAGCTTTGATAGGAATGGCTATCCAAGGCAAACAGTAAAATAGGCTATCCTTCAACCTTTAATGAGCAGCCGATGTCATCATTCCTGAAAATAGTTTTGGATAATCTTTTGAGAATCTCTTTGAGTTTTTTGAGGGAATCTCAATAGCAAAGTAGCCGTACTAGAAAGTTTTCAGAATGATAAGTTTCTCGGTTGCTCAGCCAATTTGCTTTATTTAATCTGCAGCTGTAGAGGTGTAGGCATTGCAGCTGCGGGGCTGACGACTGTGGCGTACAGCTCGAACAAAGTATCAATAAAAATCAGATTGAATACATCGATCCTCGATGTTTCTAAAGCGTTAGATCATCAGTATTCAATGACTATGCAGCGAAAATATGTCTAGGTCAGTTCCTGAGTCCTGATGAGTTCTGGAGACAAGATAATGAGCCTTTTGGTTCGTCAGAGCCCCTACTTGCCCTTCATGGAAAATAAGTCACATTCAACAATGGGTTTACAGGCCTTATCGTTGGAAAATTGGCTCGAAATCGATGGAGAATTTATACCTCATTTGCGGTGCAAAAAGCAGTTATTGACTCATCGCCCTCAAGATGTATTTGCTGCACTTCCGGGGACTCAAGCTGCGCAGAAAGAAGTTCTGTATTTGTTGACTAGACATCTGCTGAAGTACTTTCCTAAAATTTATCAATCCCTCGATCGAGGCATTCAAAATCTCAAAACTCAAGAAGCTTGGGAATTAGCTGCCTTTGCCGAGGCTCCTCTCGATTTGGCAGGACGATTGGTGCAAGAAGATCTTTGTCTACTGCTTCCTCAAGAACGAGGCTATCGGCTCGCCGCAGCGTCCGTCTGTTTTCCGCTGCGCTGGAGCCTACGAACAAAATTAGGACAACCGATAGGGCAGATTCATCAGCGTGTACCGGACTATTCCCAAAGGCTAGAGCAGCCAGTGGACAACGTATTTGCTCGCTTGCGAGAAGAATTTCCAGCACTCCGCTTTAACTGGAGCATTGTGGATTCGCCGGATCTCTTCCTCGGTCAGGATAAGCTCGTCACGACGTTCAATACCGCTATCACAGCTGAAAATGCGGGGCAAACCCTATGGCTACGGGTAGAACGGCAGACCCTACGCCGTCTACCAATTAGCCAAGGTGTTCTGTTCACCATCCGTACCCATATCTATCCACTCGAGCAAATAGCTGACTCCCCTCAAGTGGCGACACAGCTTGCGCAGGCTGTGCAGTCTCTCAAGCCAGAAATGCAGGTATACAAGAATCTGCTGCCGTTTCGGGAGGCATTGTTGAGTTATTTACGCATACAAGGGAACAGGGAATAGGGAGATAAAGAGGAGGAAGAAGAAGTGATGGTATGGGGGAGTAACGGAGTAGAGGAGTGATGGGGAAAAGAGGAAAGGGGGGAGTTATGAGTTCTCAGTTTTGATTTTTGAATTGAACTAAGAACTCATAACTTAAAACTCAGAACTATAACCATCAACTAATACCTAATAACCAATCACCATTCAAGAGTACATCCCAATTTATGACCATATCTATCACCAATCGAATCATCTTAATTACTGGCGCTAGCAGCGGTATTGGCAGCGCTTGTGCTCGCTTGTTTGCTCAGGCAGGCGCGCGATTGATTCTGGCTGCTCGTCGGAAAGAAAAGTTGCAGTCTTTGGCAGATGAGCTGCAGCAAAGCTATCAGGTCGAGACATTGCTATTGCCTCTCGATGTTCAAGCGTGCAATGCCGTCAGTACTTCGATTGAAGGACTACCGGCTGTATGGCGTGATATTGATGTATTGATTAATAATGCTGGCCTGAGTCGGGGTTTGGACAAGCAGTACGAATCCCCTATCCAAAACTGGGAAGAGATGATCGATACAAACATTAAGGGGCTGCTGTACGTTACGCGGGCAGTGGTTCCCGGTATGGTGTCGCGGAACCAAGGGCATGTGGTTAACATTGGCTCCATTGCAGCGCGGCAGACCTATCCGGGTGGTAGTGTATACTGCGCCACTAAAGCGGCGGTCAAGTCCCTGTCTGAAGGGTTGAAGATAGATCTGCTGGGAACGCCTGTGCGGGTTACCAATATTGAACCAGGGCTGGTAGAAACAGAGTTCAGCGATGTGCGATTTCGAGGCGATCGCGATCGCGCGAGCAATACTTACAAAGGCATGACACCACTCACCCCTGACGACATTGCCGACACTATTTTGTTCGCGGTTACGCGCCCAGCCCACGTTAACATCAGCGAAATTTTTCTCATGCCGACTGATCAGTCTTCCGTGTCACTCGTTCACCGGAGGTCAATGTGATGCCAGAACTTAGCTCGCTAGAGTGGATCATCATCGTGACTATGTTCGGTGCAGCGTTTGTGCAAGGGGTGACCGGCTTTGCCTTTGCCATGATAGCTATGGGGGTGCTATCGGGGATAACGAGTGTTCAGATGGTCGCCCCGCTGGTGGCACTGGCTGCCCTGACCAACCATACCGTGCAATATCTCCGCTACCGCCGCGCCTTCGATCCCACCATCGTCGCCCAGCTTTTGCTAGGAGCAGTGCTGGGAATTCCGTTTGGCCTGTTAGCCCTGCGGACTTTACCCGAAACCTGGATGCTAGTTGCTCTGGGCAGTATTATTTTGGCCTACTCGCTGTATTCCTTAGTTGGTCCCCGCGACGGGTCGCTGCTGCAATCTAACCGGTGGATTTACGGGGCGGGTTTTTTATCGGGCGCCTTAAACGGCAGCTATAACCTACCCGGCCCACCAGTTGTGATTTACGCCAGCAGCCAAAATTGGCCGCAGGAAAGATTCAAAGGCAACCTGATCAGTTTCTTTTGGGTCAATGCGGTACTTGTGGTGATTGGCCACAGCCTGGAAGAGCGATACTCAGCACAAATCATCCATCAGTTCTTGCTGGCGATTCCGGGCATATTACTGGGGCAGTACTTAGGCGTGTCTCTCTCAAAACACCTCAATCCACCCATGTTTCAAAAAATCACTGCGGGCATCTTGGCAATGACGGGGATACGCATCATTTTTCTCGGGCTGCAACTCAATCACTCGACTTGAGTACTACAGCCAACGAATCACCCCCAAATGCTAACTCGTGATTAAGGCTCACTCAGTCCGTATTGTTTATACCTTCTTTGGCACGAGACATCAGCATGACTGCAGGCTGTTTCAAGCCTTCGATCGACACTTTCATGTTGATACTCAGACCCGGTCAGACAAGGGATATCAAGGAGGTTCAGAAGCTTGACCGCAACCGTTTCTCTTCAATCTGTCAGAGGTCTAAGTGAAATGGCCTTTTTGCCGAAAGATTACGTCGGGCTTTTTGACAAATTTCTATGCGGACATCAAGCGAGATAACTCTTTGAAGCACTAAATTTTCAACTCAAAAAGAGACTCTCATAAACTCAGAAGAGTATGTCAATATACAGAAATATTCTTTTATGCTGGTACGATTGGCATAACAATTGAATCGTAAATACGCTAAGAGTTTGTCCGATTTTTTTGACTTAAGAATTGCGATTGCGAGTCTTAAACGTCTGGATGGAGAATAGTTTGTTCGCTTCGGAGATTTTGTTGTGATTGCTAATTTAAGCCCAGAGAAGAACAGCCTGGCCCAGATGGATGTCGGGTCCCTCTGGCATCAGATGGTGCAACATAAACCCTTTGCCAAGACTCCACCCAAATGCATGGCCAAAGGCGTCGGCTGCTATGTCACCGATACTGATGGCGTCGAGTATTTCGATGGCATTTCGGGCCTTTGGTGCGTCAACGTAGGCTATGGCCGTCAGGAGATGGCAGAGGTCGCCTATGAGCAGATGGTCGATCTTGCCTTTTACCCCCTGACTATGAGCCACGAGCCAGGTATTCGGCTGGCCCACAAACTGCTGGAATTGCTGGGCTATGACGGCAAGGTGTTTTTCTCGACTAGCGGGTCAGAGGCCAACGAGACCGCTTTTAAGATTGCCCGTCAGTACCATAGCCAAACGGCACCAGTGGGGGCGGGGCCGCGCTACAAAATCATTTCCCGATATCGGAGCTATCACGGGCATACCATGGGTGCTCTGAGCGCTACAGCTCAGGCTGAACGCAAGTTAAAGTATGAGCCCCTGGTACCCGGTTTTCTCCACGTCAATCCGCCTTACTACTATCGCTTCGGGGATGGACGACCAGAGGATGTGTATACGGCGGCTTGTCTACGGGAGTTGGAGCAGACCATTAACTATGAAGGGGCTGAGTCTGTTGCGGCGGTGATTGTCGAACCGATTATCTCTGGCGGCGGGGTAATTCCACCAACGGAGGGCTATTTGCGGGGAGTACGAGAGATTTGCGATCGCACCGGCATCTTGTTGATTTATGACGAAGTCGTCAACGGCTTTGGCCGCACGGGCACGATGTTTGGCCATCAGCATTGGGGGGTGCAGCCCGACATCATTTGCTTCGCTAAGGGGTTAACCAGCGGCTACATGCCGTTGTCGGCCACTGTCGCGAAGCAGCATGTGTTTGAAGCTTTCTTGGATGAGCCGGGAAGCGATCGCCACCTCCGGCACACCACTACCTATGGCGGCACCCCGGTTAGCAGCGCTGTGGCCCTACGCAACATTGAAATCCTGCAGCGGGAAGAGCTCCCCGAACGCACCGCCGAAATGGGCGAATATTTGATGGCTCGATTGCGCCGATTGTTGGATCATCCGAATGTGGGTGATGTGCGCGGCAAGGGGCTACTGCTAGGCGTAGAACTGGTGAAAGACAGGGTTAGTAAAGCTCCAATTGACAGCGCTAGCGTTGCCGCTGTCATTAAGCACTGCATGGATAAACAGCTGATCATTGGCCGCAACACCAACACAGTTCCAGACCATAACAACGTCTTGATTGTCTGCCCGCCCTTGATCACCACTCGGGAAGAAGCGGATCGGCTAGCGGACACCTTATATGAGGCAGTGTTTGCGGTGCTAAAGGCTTAGGAGATTTCTAGAAATGAATGTACCGCTGTAGGTTGGCGTCGAGACACGAGACCCAACATTGCCGATATCCCTGTCTTGTTGGGTTTTGCTATCGCCGCAACCCAACCTACCCGACTGAATTCGGGTTAAGCTTTACTACCCCTCCGCCAGGGAATCAGTTGCCTTGACTTACAGCAAACGTCCGTCAAAACGGACTGAGACGGCACGATTTGCCTTAATCGGTAGTCCATTGAAATGGACTTTTATCGATGGGAACTTCAAGTTCTCGGCGGCAGTTGAGTGCCAGGAATTTCTTATCCTGAACTCACGTAAATTAGCTTTTGACGCCGCTTAAGGAGCTTTTCTTAAAGGAGTTGCTTGCAAAATAGCGTCCCTAATCGTTGGAGTTTGGCAGTGCCAAGCCCTGACAGAAATCTTGCTGACCTGGGGAAATCATAGCGGTGTACAGTCCCATCAAGCACACTCTGTTCCCTATTCCCTGTTTCCTGTTCCCCGCACACAAACGAGATGTACTTGACCAAGATGAACAAGGCAATGTTTGGGCGCTGATCCCTAACCTGATGCGTGTCTGTGAAATCTTAAAGCATAAGCCGTAACTTCATCAGGATGAGTGGGAGCCGATTTCTAGCCTGGCTTCAGAAAATTAGTAGCGGCCTCTTTTCCGTCGCTGTTATTTTTTGAAGTGCCTACAAAGAAGCTAATTAATATTCCTAATTTTTGATGACTTAAAGAAAGTGATCGTATATTAGATAACTTTTTTAAAAGATAAAAAATGCAAGCTTAAGGCTACACGGCTTTAAGCCTGAGAAATTGCTTAACTTGATACCTAAATTATTGCCAAAGTCTGGAAGATACACAGGCTCCTTTGGTATGAGATCGCAAGAAATTTCATTTGTGTTGTGGGAATTATGAAGCAAGTATTGTCTCGGTTTAGGAATTATTGGTTTGCTCTGGTTTTAGCGTCAATCGTGTTGATGCCTCAAATCGCTTGGGCTCAAGATGAGGCTGCTTCAGGAGGGGCTATAGGCGCGCTGGAAGCAGGTTTTCAAAAGGTGATTGACCTGATTAGCAGCGTTTTCTTCTTCAAGATTGGCGGCGAGAATGGGTTTCCGCTGATTGTGCTTTGGCTGGTCCTGGGCGGAGTGTTTTTCACACTCCGACTGCAATTTATTAACATCCGTGGGTTTAAGCACGCCATTGATGTCGTCATGGGCAAGTTCGACGATGACGAAGATGAGGGAGACGTTTCCCATTTCCAGGCCTTGGCTGCGGCCCTTTCTGGAACCGTCGGTATCGGCAATATTGCCGGAGTGGCGATCGCGATTCGCCTGGGTGGCCCCGGTGCCGCATTTTGGATGACCGTGGCGGGTTTTCTCGGCATGGCGAGTAAGTTTGCTGAATGCACCCTGGGCCAAAAGTATCGCACCATCAAGCCTGATGGCACGGTCGGGGGGGGCCCCATGTATTACCTCTCCCGAGGATTGTCTTCTATCGGTATGCGGCGAGTCGGTAAGACGCTTGGGGTCCTCTACGCCATCTGCTGCGCCATTGCGACTATGGGCGCAGGCAATATGTTTCAGGCTAATCAGGCCTACGCCGCGGCGGCTAACGTCATTCCGTTCTTCGAAAATACCAGTTGGTTATTTGGCCTGATCTTGGTGAGCTTAGTGGGCCTCGTAATTCTTGGCGGTATCCGGCGGATTGGGGCCGTGGCGGGCGTTTTGGTGCCGCTGATGGCCGTCATCTACAGTCTAGCTTGCCTGTGGGTCATGCTGGTTTACTTCACGGAAGTTCCCGCAGCGATCGGCACCATTGTCAGCGGCGCCTTTAACCCAGAGGCAATGGCAGGGGGCGTTGTTGGAGTGATCGTTGTAGGATTTCAGCGGGCTGTTTTCTCCAACGAAGCAGGGATTGGCTCAGCTGCGATCGCTCACTCAGCTGCTCGGACGGACGAGCCTGTTAGAGAGGGCATTGTGGCCCTGTTAGAACCGTTTATCGACACCATGTTCATCTGCAACATGACTGCTATTGTCATTGTGTTGACAGGCGTGTATGCCGATCCAGCGGCGGCTGATTTGGATGGGGCCAGACTCTCAGCCGCCTCCTTTGAAACGGTGATTGGCTGGTTTCCTTATGTGATTGCGATTGCCGGCTTTTTGTTTGCCATCTCAACCATGATTTCTTGGAGCTATTACGGGCAGATGGCTTGGGCCTATTTGTTTGGCGAAAGCACGGTCAACGTCTACAAGGTGCTGTTCTTGATTTGTGGCTTTATTGGCGCCGTGATCAACCTCGGTCTGGTCTTAGAGTTTAGCGATATCGTACTGTTGGCGATGGCATTACCCAATCTGCTGGGTTGTTTCTTGTTGTCTGGGGTGATTGCCAGCGAGCTGAATAGCTATATGTCTCGCCTCAAATCAGGGGAAATGGTGCCCGATGCTCAATCAGTTAAAAGCGCTGTGTTGAAATAGCGAGGAGATAAATTATGGGTATGTCAAAGAAGAAATCTGTCTTAGTTCCGACTGATTTCTCTGAGCAGTCCTACGGGGCGATCGCCGTCGCTAAAGAGTATGTTGATGACCTCGCCTCAATCAAGCTGGTTCACGTGCTGTCTTCTCTACACCCAGCTGACCCGGCTGCCATGTGGAACACGCTCAGTGATAGCGATCGCGTCAAAAAGGTGACGGAGTTTCTCGATACTAAGCTCAGCGAAATGGGGTATGTAGGCGTGGAGATTATCGTCCTAACGGGTGACCCTGGTACACAAATTGCCAATTACGCCCATTCATCAGCCGTTGAGCTAATTGTGATGCCGTCCCACGGCCACAGAGGGGTTAATCGCCTACTGATGGGTTCGGTGTCAGAACGGGTGGTGCGCTTGGCAACCTGCCCGGTACTGATTCTCAAGTAGAGGGTTCCTATGGTTGTGACATCATGACGATATCCAGAACCCTCGCCAATCATCGCTCTTGCCTTAGCCGCTGATCCCAAAGTTATCCTGATGTAGCCAACCCGGGCCGCATCGTTTGATCGCGGTGCGCTGGCTACGCCGAGCACACCCGACGACGAATGGCACCGAATTAAGGTTGGTGGGCAGTGCCCTACGGAATATCTGAGTATTCCTGCCTGAAGCCGCATAGCGGTTTGCATTTAGAGCTAGCACAACCCTAACCCCTACCCTAAGTGGACCCATCGGAGCAGGACTACAGTTCTAGAGATGATCGGTCGAGGCCGCTGCCGCTGCTGCTGCCTGACGGTACCCCGACATCGCTTGGCTTAGCTTCTTCTGCCAGAGATAGTAGGGACTCACAAGACTATAGCAATATAAGGTCATTTCGCTGGAAGCGACGGGATCAGTCCAAGCGTTGAAACCATGCCGCATTACGTGAACCATAATTTTGCGCGTGTCGTTTAGAGAGTAGGCCAAAAACATTAGAGGCCGCTTCCAGAACGGCAGACTCAACATCCGTGTGCGATGACGGCTGAGTCCAATCCCTCGCATGAGGTCAACCAGGTATTTCTGGGTCAGACGGTGTTCGGGGATTTTATGTTCGAGCCGCATTGCCGGGTTATACCAAACTTCCCAACCCGCCCGTTGAATGTACAGAACCGCCTCTAGGTCTTCGCCGGTGAGCATACTTTTGCCCGTTCGACCACTGAGAACTGGATTTTCAGGGACATTATTGAGCCAAGCGTCGCGTCGGACAACCATGCCAGCCCCAGGAGGCAGTATCTTCTTCTCGGGGACGTATAAAAGAGGATGACTCCCGCGGTCGGTCAAAGCTAAGAAAGGGGCAATGCGCTCAAAGTGAGCAGGGACCTCACTGGCAAAAATGCCTCGAATGCGGCTACCAAAGACGCCGACTTCAGGCCGCTGCTGGGTGAACTGACAAGCCTCATAGACCCAGACCATTGAGGGCAGATTGTCGTCATCTAAAAAGCCAATCCACCGACTCCGCGCGATCGCAACGGCCTTTTGGCGCGCGTAGCCGGCACCTTGTTTCTGCTCAAAGGCATAGCGCAGAGGGTGTGGATAAGGCCAATCCTCTTGGTATTGGCGAATAATGTCAGCGGTCTCGTCGGTGCTATTGTTGTCGACAACAATAACTTCCCAGCGAATGTCTTGAGTGTTTAGCTGCCAACGAAGACATTCCAGCACATCTGGAACTCGCTTTGCACCGTTGTAGGTACAAATGGCGACTGTAAAATCAAGTTGGTCACTTTCTGGCATCATAGGAGCACCCTAGCGCTAGAAACTGCTATTCAAATTAAGTGATACCGATGTGATGAGCAAGCGCCTGCTTCGTCTGAGGAAGCTATTATGGCTCTCTGCAAATCGCTGCATCGATGACCCTTCACCAGTCTGCCCAAACTCATTCTTGAGGATACTGAATCGAACCGACAGATTTGTGTGGCACCCTGCTCTGCACATTGGACTCCAGCCAAGAATACCGCTTCATTATGGCAGGAACTTTGTTTGGGCTAAACAAGTAAATGTCTGGGTTTGACTATGTAACTGAGGTAGATTACTCAGCGACAGATGAAGGCTTCCCTAAAAGACGATCGCGCAACTGTTTCACCTGATCGCGATACTTTGCCGCCTCTTCGAACTGCAGATTTTTTGCGGCCTCCCTCATCTGCTTCTCAATTTGGCTAATTAGCTCAGGTATATCCTCCAGCGCCAGATCTTCCTTGTGCTCGTATGCCTCTTCCAATTCCTGCACATTCAAGCGACGCGAGATTTCCAAAAAGGACAGAATCGAATTGCTCTTTTTGCGGATGATGGCCTGAGGCTCGATGCCATTATCTTCGTTGTACTGCTGCTGAATGGCGCGACGGCGTTCGGTTTCTTCAATGGCTTTAGCCATGCTGTCCGTCAAGTTATCGGCATAGAGAATCGCCTTACCCTGGACATGACGCGCCGCCCGACCCATCGTCTGAATGAGCGATCGCTCCGCTCGCAAGAAACCTTCTTTGTCAGCGTCCAGAATGGCTACTAGAGAGACTTCCGGCAGGTCCAAGCCTTCTCGCAGCAGGTTGACACCCACCAACGTATCAAAGCGACCGTCGCGCAGGTCCTGAATCAGCTCAATCCGCTCAATCGAGTGAATTTCGGAGTGGAGGTAGCGGACTCGGACGCCCTGCTCATCGAAATATTCCGTCAGATCTTCAGCCATACGCTTTGTCAGCGTCGTAACCAAGACCCGCTCATCGCGAGCGGCGCGTTCTTTAATCTCACCTAACAGATCGTCCACTTGTCCATCGGTAGGACGGACAAAGATTTCAGGATCCAGCACACCTGTAGGCCGAATGATTTGTTCCACTACACGCCCTTCGGAGATTCCGATTTCCCAGTCTCCTGGCGTCGCCGAGACAAACACGCACTGGTGCACCTTCTGCCAAAATTCCTCAGCCTTCAAGGGACGGTTGTCAGCCGCGCTGGGCAGGCGGAAACCGTGCTCAATTAGCGTCATTTTGCGGGAGCGATCGCCGTTGTACATGCCGTGAATCTGAGGGATGGTGACGTGAGACTCGTCAATCACTAGCATCCAATCCTTCGGAAAATAGTCGATCAAGCACTCGGGAGGAGAGCCCGCCGGACGCCCTGCCAGGTGCCGTGCATAGTTCTCGACGCCGTTGCAGTAGCCAACTTCCCGCAGCATTTCCAGATCGTAGCGGGTGCGCTGCTCCAGCCGCTGAGCTTCCAACAGCTTGCCTTCTTTTTCCAGCACTTCTAGGCGATCGCGCAGTTCACCTTGAATGGCTTGGCAGGCTGATTCCAGCTTCTCATCCGGCGTCACAAAGTGTTTGGCAGGGTAGATGTTAACCGCTTCCATACTTTGTAGCGTCGCTCCCGTCACCGGGTCCACATACCGAATGGCATCAATCTCATCGCCAAAGAATTCCACACGGATGATGCGATCTTCATAGGCTGGGCCAATTTCTAAAACGTCCCCTTTGACCCGAAAGCGACCCCGACTGAGATCGAGGTCATTGCGATCGTATTGCACCGTCGCCAGAGCCCGGAGAATCTGCCGCTGGTTCACTTCCATCCCGACCTGCAGATGAATGGAGGCTTTCAAGTACTCTGATGGAATGCCCAAACCGTAAATGCAGCTGATGGAAGCCACTACAATCACGTCCCGTCGTTCAAACAGCGATCGCGTTGCCGAGTGCCGCAGCATATCAATCTCTTCGTTGATGGCAGCGGTTTTGGCGATATACGTATCGGTAACAGGAATGTAGGCTTCCGGCTGATAGTAGTCGTAATAACTGATGAAATATTCCACTGCATTGTCAGGGAAAAACTCCCGCAGCTCATTACAGAGTTGGGCAGCGAGTGTTTTGTTGTGGGCCAGCACCAGTGCCGGTTTGCCAATCTTGTCGATTACCCGTGCCATGGTGTGGGTTTTGCCCGTGCCCGTTGCCCCCAACAGCGTCTGATATTGGTGGTCGCCTTTGAGATGCTTCACTAGCCCCGCGATCGCCTTGGGCTGATCTCCTTTAGGCTCAAACGGAGCTTGAATGTTGAAGTCGCCCATACCGCTTACCTATGCCATATAAATGCATTTGTTCTATATATCATGCCGGATTTTGATGACAATAGCAGTGTCTCACATGACGAAATCAGCGATGCCGTGTCAACTCAATTAAGCCAACTGAGCTATTGTCACCCAGCGACAACCTTAAAAAGGCCCAAAAAGAAGATGGCAGAATACATCACCAATGGGACTTGTTTGGGTTGGCTGCTGAATCGTAAAACCCGCACAGTTGAAATCTACCGACCGAATCAACCTGTCGAGACATTAGAGCGACCAGCCCAGCTATCGAGTGAGGATGTTCTGCCTGGGTTTGAGCTGCAGCTATCGCTCAGATCTTGCAGTTGAGCTTACATCGCCTGGTTTGGCCCCCCTGCCCCCCAATTTGGGGGGTTCTGAGGTTGAAGTCCCCCAGAATTGGGGGATTTAAGGGGGCGAACGCAAGGTGCTGATGTACTGGTGCAAGACCTC
>JBHJHM010000018.1:0-50130 GCA_050330865.1 Leptolyngbyaceae cyanobacterium | reverse complement strand
AAGGGGTTGAAGAGCGTGTAATCCTTATGCATCCATGGGTTTAGCCTTTGATAGTCCCTTTAGGGACTTGGCCCAGTGAGCGCTGAGTTTTCAACTCGGCGCGGATGTCTGGGCATGGCCAGCTGGGTGCAAGATCTAAGTAAAACAGCTGTAACACTACCTTCAACGACTTTTTTAGAACAAAAACACTAAGAAAATAAGGTTTTCAGAGAAAATTTTGTATCGAGCATGACTGACGACAGTAGGAATCTACTGAGAGTGTTATTAGCTGTGTTCGATTGCTGGGGTAATTGTTGTGAAAAAGCTAGCCGTTTTACTGGGGGCAGCCGGACTCGTTTTGATGAATCCGTTGATAGCTCACGCTGAGAAGCTCTTTATATCTGGGCGAGTCGAACTCGAATCGTCACAGTCGCCTGTAGGCGATGCACGCGTGACTGTAACTTTTCACGGTCATGAGTTAGGCATTCATGAATATACTACCGAGCGGACTGTTAGAGCGCGCACAGACGAACTGGGTAACTTTGAAGCAGAAATTAAGGTTCCTAGCCGTCGCTATATTTGGACCCATGCCACAGTCGAAATTGCTGAAACTGATATCAGCAAACAGACTGAGGTTATGAGTACTTGCTTTATCGAGGTACCTGAAGGCTATTACTGCGACAAAAACTTCTGGGTTAGTCCTCTTAGCTCCCAATAAAGTTGGGATGAGCAGGCCTTCATTTGCCGCAGAACCTGTCATTGTGATACCCGATGCGTCAATGCCAAAGAACCGGGCTCAGTTACTCAATTGAGCCCGGTTCTTTGGTGTGTTGAAATTAGGTGACGCTAATTTAGCCCGCTATCCCAGAACCCATGCCTTGGTATCAGAAGATACCTAAGGCAGCAAGAATGACATTTAGCAGGCATCAGAACGCATCAGAATACTTTGCACCGTTCTAAAGATCAGCACGATGTCGTACAGAGGCGTCCAGACCTCCTGATAGTGCAAATCCAGCTTGACGACTTCCTCAAAATCTTTGATGGAAGAGCGTCCGCTAACCTGCCACTGACCAGTTAGACCAGGCTTCACCTTAAGGCGCTCCCAATGGTGCACCTCGTACTGAGCTACTTCGTCTGAAGTTGGTGGGCGGGTTCCCACCAAGCTCATATCTCCTTTCAAGACGTTCCAAAATTGAGGAAACTCATCGAGACTAGTTCGTCTCAGGAAACGACCTACACGGGTGATACGAGGATCATTCTCGCTCTTGAAGAAATGGCCTTGAACCTCATTCTTAACTAATTTCTTTAGCTCATCGGCGTTCTGCACCATAGAGCGGAACTTCCAAATTCGGAAGGGCCTTCCCTGCAAGCCGCAACGTTCTTGAGAATAAAAAATAGATCCTTGGCTCTCAGCCTTAATGGCGATCGCGACAGGTACAAAAAGAATAACCAGAAAGAGTAACCCTACTAAGCCTCCAATAATATCAAGAACACGTTTGACAACAGACGTAGCAGAGGGATGGGGACAGACAGAACCAGAGCTATTTGTTTGCACTAAGGGGTGCGTAGACGCTGTTGTGTACATAGTTTTTCAGGACCAGGGAGTGACGCGACTAGACAGCCGTAGCTGCGTATTTACACTCAATACCTTTGAGGCAAGCGTAAGCGATTTGAGCAGCAGTACTTGTATCCCGATGGGAGGGTTTACGAGAAATTTATATTTACATGCGTCAAACAAAGCTTTGTAAATGTTTCATAAAATTTGTATGCTGCGGCAAAATCGCCAAGCTACGGCTACAAGAGCGTTCGGCTGGGTTTTGAGCTAGCTGGTTAACGTGGGATTGACTTGTCATTTTTTATACTAATGTTTCAGCTCTTTAGGGCTTCATAACTTTGAACTCCCCTCAAAGCCTTTCTTAAATAGGCTTTGAGGGGAGTTCAAAGTTGCTGGGGGAGTGCGTATTATTCTTCTGCCGGAGCTTCTGCCGGGGCTTCTGGAGCAGCTCCGTCTGCCCCCGCTCCGCAATAATCATTGACCTCATTGATAATTGAAGACTCTTGGACAGAGAGTTCTTGAATTACTTGAACCGCTTGTAAGGTTTGTTGTTGCGACTCTTCAATCTTGGCCGGCAAATCGGCTTCAGCTTCCACCTCCTGGACAATTACCATGGCCTCACTGGCCTGATCGAGGGCACTGCCGAACCCCTTAACCATTTCGGTATAGCGATCCCGATAGCTAATCAGCTCTTCGTCATTTAACTCAGTCCCTTCTAGTTCAACGACTAATCCGTCGAGATCAGTGACGACATCGTTGACCGCCACGATATATTCGTCAGCCGCTGATTTGATATCGTCTAGGCTCTCGACCTGAGCAGCATTTTCGCTGAAGGACTGGATGTTGCTCTCAAATTCGGGCATAAACCCCTGAGCTTTGTTCACCACTTCAGCCAAACGATTGCATTGAGATACCTTAGACTCGCCACAGCTTGATAGCAGTAGGGCGATCGCGGTGCCTGTGGAAACCACCCGCAAACGGCGGCAAAATGTCAGCATGAAATCTCTCCTTGCTAAAGATGTGTCCAGGCCCTGTACACATGACTTGAGACATAATACTTCTGGAATGCCGAAGCGTGTCCGGGTTTACCGACAACTAAGGAGATTTCCAGGAATAAAAATGCCGGGCTGCATTGCATTACTCCGCTGTAGCGTAGCCATGCCCGGAGGGCTATATGACACCCTACAGTGAGTAAATTCTTTCCCGGAAATCTCCTCAATATGCTGCAAGTTCATGGAGCCGTGTGAGTTGTCCGTGAGTACTCATGCCTCAGAGGGTTTTCGAGAGTTCAAAAACCTGGCCAAAAGAAAAACCTGGCCAAAAGAACTAAAGATTAAAGCTAGCTAACGGGATATGCCAACAACGCGATGTTCGTCCTATGATGAAGGCTTACAAAATTTAACCGTATGTTTCACAGTTACGGCACTCTAGCCTAGACCCCTATGCCTACACCGGAAGAATTTCTTGAAGCGACTAAGTGGTTTGGAGCAGCGACGCTCACAATGGCCGTAATTACAGCACTTGCCTTTGCATTCGGATGGGGAATTCGCTTTCGCCTGGTAGGGATTACTAGCTTTATGGGAGTTCTGACCGGTGGCGTTCTGGGGCTGAGCTTTGAGCCATTTACCCGTACGGTTATTCCGGGTGCAGTTCCCTACGAGACTGTTTACGATTCAGGTGCGGCTCAAATCGTGATTAGGGTACCCGACACCATTACGCCGACTGAGCTAGAAGCCACCTTGCAACAGGCTGCTAGTAATTTGCTCAAGCCCAGCCGTTTAGGAATTCCGGGGCAAACTCCCACCATTCGGGCACGGGCTATTCGTCATCAGCCAGACGGCGTATCGCAGCTGGTATACCTAGGCCAGGTACAACCCGTTACGGACCCAACGACAGGAGCTTCTTTGACCATCACACTTCAATCTGATGCTTTTGCGGACTTGCCCACCGCTTCTGAAAACGATGTGTAACCTCCTCTTTGCTGACCGTATGAAACAATCGACTTTGCCCTCCTTAATGATTGCTCCAGCACACGTGATCCGAGGGGCTGGGGTCCTTGCTTCGGCCCACGAAATTCTCACAAAATTAGGAAAACGTCCGTTGATAATAGGGGGCGATCGCAGCTTGGCGGTTGTATCTCCCTTTTTACAACCCGCTGTGGCCGAACTGACGGTAGCTGAGGCAACGTATGGCTCTGATTGCAGTGAGGCGACCTTGATGAAGCTGCAATTGGCGATCGCCCAGCACCAAGCAGACTTTGTTATTGGGGTAGGCGGCGGCAAAGCGCTGGATACGGCCAAGCTAGTGGCACACCAGGCGCAGTTGCCAGTTGTCACCATTCCCACCACAGCCGCGACCTGTGCTGCCTGGACGGCGCTTTCTAATGTTTACTCGGATGGAGGCGCATTTTTATACGATGTTGCTCTGGATCGCTGTCCCGATTGCCTCATCCTAGATTACGACCTAATTGCGACAGCGCCTCAGCGAACACTGATTGCAGGAATTGGTGATGCCCTAGCCAAATGGTACGAAGCTTCTGTGAGCAGCGGTACCTCCCATCAAACGTTAATTATTGCTGCCGTGCAACAGGCTCGCGTTCTTCGGGATCTCTTATTTCAGAAAACAGCCGCTGCTCTGGCTGAACCGGGGGGGACAGAGTGGCGCGAGGTGGTCGATGCCTGTGTTCTGCTGGCGGGCGTTATTGGCGGACTGGGCGGTGCCCAGTGTCGGACAGTAGCTGCCCATGCCATTCATAATGGACTCACTCATTTACCGGCCAGCCACAGAGCTTTGCACGGTGAAAAAGTGGCCTATGGCATCCTGGCACAGTTGCGTTTGGAGGAAATGGCCCAGCAGTCTTCTTTGGCATACACCGCTCGCCAGCAGCTCATCCAGTTTTATGAAGCTACAGGGCTTCCCAAAACGCTAGGCGACCTGGGATTGGCGGACAGTAGCCTGAGCGATCTTCAAAGGGCGGCAGAGGTTGCCTGTCGTCCCAACTCGGACATCCATCACCTTCCCTTCACGATTCAACCTGAGGGACTTATGGGTGCTTTAGTTTCGACCACAGCCCCAGAAACCAGAGCTCGTTTCGGTCAAAGGTTAGAGGCCGTCAATACAGGCAGCTCTGAAGCAGCTCACCGAGGTTAAGCAATCGGTCTTGAACAAGGACACACTAAAGGTGCAGGATAGTCCTGACAGGTGATGATAAGTCCCCTTACACAGGTTCTGATTAAGGGGGCAATTCTAACTGGAATGTAGCGAAGGAGTAGCAGGCATGACCCTGGATTGGCTTCAACCGGCAGAGCGTGTGCGACGTTTGCCTCCCTATGTGTTTGCTCGTTTAGATGAACTTAAAGCGCGAGCACGGGAGCAAGGGCTCGACCTCATCGATCTAGGTATGGGTAATCCTGACGGTCCTACGCCTCAGCCCGTAATCGATGCGGCAGCCCAAGCCATTCAGGATGCTGCCAATCATGGCTATCCACCGTTTGAAGGTACGGCAAGTTTCCGGGAAGCGATTACAACTTGGTATCACCGTCGATATGGTGTCAGCCTGGATGCTAATGGGGAAGCTTTACCTCTGCTGGGTTCCAAAGAAGGCTTAGCGCATTTAGCGATCGCTTTCATCAATCCTGGCGATACTGTTTTGGTGCCAACGCCTGCCTATCCAGCCCATTTTCGGGGACCTGCGATCGCAGGCGGCAAGATTGTTGACCTGCCGCTTACGGCTAAAAACGACTGGCTGATTGACCTCGCGGCCATTCCAGATAGAGTTGCGGAGCAAGCCAAGGTTCTGTTCTTCAATTATCCTAATAATCCTACCGCTGCCACGGCTCCACGCGAATTCTTTGAGGATGTTGTCGCCTTTGCCAAGCGCCATGAGATCATGCTGGTGCATGACCTCTGCTACGCAGAACTTGCTTTCGACAACTATCAGCCCACCAGTCTGTTAGAAGTCCCCGGGGCCAAAGACATTGGTGTGGAATTCCATACACTCTCAAAGACTTACAATATGGCTGGCTGGCGGGTCGGGTTCGTTGTCGGCAATCGCCACATTATCCAAGGTCTCCGGACCCTCAAAACGAATCTAGACTATGGCATTTTTGCCGCTCTCCAAAGAGCCGCCGAAGCGGCCCTACAGCTGCCCGACAACTACTTGGATGTCGTGCAAACCCGGTATCGCACCCGTCGCGACTTCCTCATTCAAGAATTCGCTTCGCTTGGCTGGACGGTCCCTAAAACGCGCGCCACGATGTATCTTTGGGTGCCTTGCCCTCCTGATATATCCTCTACTGATTTCGCCCTTTCGGTTTTGGAGCGTACAGGCGTCGTTATGACTCCTGGCAATGCCTTTGGTCAGGGAGGCGAAGGCTACGTCCGTATTAGTCTCATTGCTGATTGCGATCGCCTCGGTGAAGCTATGAACCGATTACGACAAGCTAATATTCGGTATGCACCAGCAACGGTGAGGGTGTAGAGGCGTGTAAGCGTGGACGAGTAGCAGGGCTTCGGCGTGAGCCCTCGACCTGAGGCTTCGACGATGAGGCTTCGGCGGTGAGCTCAGCCGAACCGCTCAGCCGAATCGCTCGGGCCGAAGGTCGCTCAGCCGAACGGTGGAAGGGTAATAGGTAATGGGGGATTGGGAAACAAATGGGTGATAGGAAAAGGGTAAAAGATGAAACGGCAGAAGAACCTTGAACTCTCAGCCATAAACCTTAAACCCTGAACTATAAACCTCAGACCTTAAACCAATCACTAACTACCAACCATCAACGAACAACAACCAACCAACAACCAACAACCAACAACAGAAAAGGAGTGCAACAAATCATGTTTAACATCGGCTGGACGGAGGTTATCTTGGTGCTTGGGGTGGCTCTGGTTATCTTTGGCCCCAAGAAGATTCCTGAACTGGGTAGTGCAATCGGGCGTACGCTGCGGAATTTCAAAGAAGAAATGAACGCTCAGGAGGTTGAAGCTGAAGAGGCCTCGCTATTAGAAGAAGAGCAGGATTTGGAAGTTTAGGGCGATCGCTCATATCGCCTAGAAGATACTCCCAATTATGAAAAGCGTAGGGTGTCATTCGCGCAGCGATGCACCTTTTCCAGTTTTAGTGCAGCGTCAACCCTAAAAATGAGGGTATGCGTAGGTTGGATAGAACGGAGTAAAACCCAACAGCGACAAGGGTTTTGTTGGGTTATGCTGACGCGTTAGCGCAGCCATGCCCGGAGGGCTTTACCCAACATGCAAATTTAAGCTTGATAGCCCCCTAGCCTAAGTCGACAAGACGAGGCCAGGGGGCTATCAAGTTCACGCTTTCCTAGTGGCGTAACGCACCAACTCCTTACATGGCGGTGCGTTGGGCTAATGCCGCAACACACCTCTTTATTTTTGGCCACCCACCTAAGTAGCTGCCTGCTTCAGACGAAGCTGCCTATCGCTGACTTGTCAGGCCCGCTGCCGCGTGTCCTCCGAAGATGCAGTCCGAGAACGCTTACGAAGCGGTGCAGGAGTGGGTCGATTGCTACCCTCGCCACGAGCACGACGCCCTCTAGGAGGAGTCCGATCAGCATTGCGAGACTTGTAACGGTCGGGATACCGTCTGCCGCGTCGCTGTCGGGGCGGACGTTTTACGCCAGGAATAGGCTCGGGTGCGATCGAAGGATCAGGCTCATATCCAGGAATTACATCCTGAGGAATATCAGTCTTTAGCAGCCGCTCTATATTCTTAAGCAGGTAGTGCTCATCTACACAAACCAGGGAAACTGCGTCGCCTTGATTGCCACCTCGTCCTGTACGCCCAATCCGATGGACATAGTCTTCAGGAACATTGGGCAGGTCAAAGTTCACCACATGTGGCAGTTCGTCAATATCCAAGCCCCGAGCCGCAACATCAGTTGCAACTAAGACTCTGACACTCCCGCGCTTAAAAGCAGATAACGCTCGACTGCGAGCATTTTGAGTCTTGTCACCGTGAATCGTATCTGAACTCAAGCCATCACTCTTGAGCTGCTCAGCCAGACGATTAGCACCGTGCTTGGTGCGTGTAAAGACCAAAACGCGCTGCCAGTCGCGTGACCCGATCAAATAGGACAGCAGCTCACGCTTGCGGTGACGGTCAACTGGGTGAACCGTCTGGGTGACATTTTCAGAGGCCGTGTTGGTACGAGCGACGTTGATCACTTCTGGCGACTTCAAGAAGTCATCCGCTAGTTTCTTAATTTGTCGGGAGAACGTAGCCGAGAACAGCAGCGTCTGCCGCTCTTCAGCCAGATTACTAATAATGGAGCGAATGTCATGGATAAAACCCATATCCAGCATTCGGTCAGCCTCGTCTAAGACCAGCATATCCACAGTAGAGAGATCAACTGTTTCCTGGCGGATATGATCTAAAAGGCGACCAGGGGTTGCTACAACAATATCGACGCCTCGGCGCAGCTTAGCAATCTGAGGCCCCATTCTGACGCCGCCATAAATAGCCGCAACCCGCACCGGCATATACTTGCCGTAGGTTTTAATACTATCCTCGACCTGAGCCGCCAGCTCACGCGTGGGCGTCAGAATCAGTGCCCGAGTGGTGCGGCGACGAGGACCCTGCCCCCCCTCACTGAGTTGGTGAAGGATTGGCAGCGTAAAGCCAGCAGTTTTGCCAGTGCCAGTTTGAGCACTCGCCAAAAGGTCGCGGCCCTGAAGAACGGCAGGAACTGCCTGGGCTTGAATCGGGGTAGGGTTTTCGTAACCTTGATCAGCGATCGCACGTAACAGCTTGCTGGACAAGCCAAGAGTTTCAAACGACATAAAGTGTGTGATTCCTATGAACGCCTACCCCAAACAGCTCATTGGGACCAGTCTAGACGTGGTTGTTCAGAAACCCCACCGGGGGGTATGGGCGCAGACCAGAATGCACCCGGCAGTGTATCTATATATTAACGCACTGTAACAAAAAGCTAGAGATTGATACCAATGCTTTAATTCCAAGGGTTGGGAGCTTTGTCACACGAAAACTTGCTGTGAGTTGGACCAGTTGATTCAAGGCGAGTAATTCCGTGTTCTTTGTACTTCCCAAGGATGAGCCGAAGTGGATTCCCAGGTTATGGAACACTGAGGACAATCGACGACAAAAAGCTAAGAATCTGCTGCTGGGAGCTACGAGAGTCTTAAGTAGTCTGAGTCTGCCGAAGCAGACTTTGTTCCATTCGGCGCTTTATCAACACAGGCTCTCAATCCTACTGTAAAAAGTGAGGTTTGTGTGTCATCTTCCTGTGAAAAGCCCTAGAAAGCCCAGCCAGCCGACATTCTGGCCGTTGTTTGAACTAATCATCGTCAGTGACAAGCCCGTGCTCTAGAGCATACCGCACCAACTCAGTCCGGCTATTGGTACCTGTCTTGCTGAACAGACGACTTACGTATTTCTCGACATTACGCACGCTGGTATCGAGACGGCTAGCGATTTCTTTATTCATCAATCCCTCGGCAACCCGATTCAGAACATCCTGCTCGCGGGGCGTAAAGTCAATGCGAATAGGAGCTGGTGTCTTGGCAATGTTGCCTTTCTGAGTCAGCAGAGCTCTAATTTCTTCAATCTGCTTCGCCATTGCAGCGATATCCGGCAAGTCGCCGCCTTCGGGCACCCGAGCAGCCTTCCGCTCAATTAAGTTAGCCACAATCGCAACCAACTCTTCTGGGTCAAACGGCTTGGATAGGTAAGCATCGGCTCCGGCGTTGTAACCCTGGATGCGATCGCTCGTCATACCCCGCGCCGTCAGAAACACAACCGGCAGGGACTTGTAGCGGGGGTCTTCGCGTACCTGCTCCAGAAACTGATAGCCATCTACCTGAGGCATCATGATGTCAGAAATCAAGACATCAGGAGCTGAAAGCTGCAGCTTTTCCCACCCTTCGGTCGCATTGCTCGCAGCCTGAACCGTAAAGCCACTATCTTCAAGATAGGCCTGCACCGCTTCTCGCAGGCCAGCCTCATCATCGACTAACAGTACCTTTCCAGTTGTTTCGCTCATAACCCAACCCGACTTTCCAAGTTCTCCATAGTCAACTGTAACGCTATCTCTGCCAACTGAATGGGGGGATAGCCGCGCTAGACAGTGAGCGGGGGAGGCAATGCGGAATTCGGAAAGCAATTGAGTGGATGAGTTTTGAATTTTGAGTTGAACTAAGAACTCATAACTGAGAACTTTGAATTCCTTCCCGATCCCCGATTCCCTAATTCCCTTAAACTGAGATCTTGCACTAGTACATCAGTACCTTGCGTTCGCCCCCTAAATCCCCCAATTCTGGGGGAATTCAACCTCAGAACCCCCCAATTTGGGGGGCAGGGGGGCCAAACCAGGCGATGTAAGCTCAACTGCAATATCTGAGTTAAACAACTGACGGTAGATTGCCTAAATACGCAGCTTGCACTTCCGGATGCTGGCGGATGGAGTCCATTGTGCCTTCTGCGAGGACGCTTCCTTGGGCCATAACGATTACGCGATCGCACAGATTGCCGACCATGTCCAAATCATGATCGATGAGACAGACAGTGCAGCCTTGCTCGGTATTAAGCCGCTGAATGATGTCTGTTAGCTCCCGTAGGAGCGTGCGGTTAACACCCGCAGCAGGCTCGTCTAGCAGGATGATTTGGGGATCTACCATTAGCGCTCGGCCCAGCTCTAGCAGCTTCTTCTGACCTCCCGATAGTCCCTGCGCCAACTCATCTTGCAGGTGGGAGAGATTGAGCCAACTGAGAACCTCTTGTGCCTTGTGCTGCAAATTTTGTTCTTGGGCGAGGACCCGCTGCCATCGAAGCCAAGACATCAGTAAATTTTCGCCGAGCTGTTGGGGAGGAACCAAAAGTAGATTTTCCAGCACAGTCATGCGGCCAAATTCGCGAGGAATTTGAAAAGTTCGTACGAGTCCGTAATGAAAGCGTTGGTGGGCTGCCATGGCAGTAATGTCGCGATCGCCCAATAGCACTCGCCCGGATGTTGGTTTCAAAAAGCCTGCAATGATGTTGAATAGCGTTGACTTACCAGCACCATTGGGGCCAATAATGCCTGTGATGGAACGCGACGAAACGTGTAGCGAACAGTCATCAACGGCGCGTAATCCGGCGAACGACTTGGAAACATTCTCAACAATAAGCACTGAATTCAACCCACCATAATCGTGGCTATCCCTGATTATTCAGGGTGTTTTGATAGAAGACAACCCAACCATCCCACTAGATAAATCAGCGGCTAGTGACTGCTCATGATCGTTGACGCTAACAGCTGCTAAGGATGTTTTCGAGAACTTTCTGTTCCTTCCCGCTTTCTTCTCAATTATTGACTATTTTGCAAATGGCTTCTTATTCTACAGAGCAGACTTGTACTCATGTCTAGAGTTTTCTCTTTCCCAAGAGGTTGCAACGGAGCATAAAGTCTGGGCTTATCGCAAGGAGTACTTCCTCTTACAATGCAATTTTGAAGGATTTTATCGCTAGCCAACAGGAGGCTCCTATGGTTAACGTTCATGCTCATTGGCGTCAGTGGGGATTGATTAGTCTGATGGCTGCGTCGCTAGTAGCCTGTACAGGGCCATCTTCCGATACCGCAGGCACAGTGAACGAAGACTCGGGTGAAACTACTGCCGTCTCTGGTGACGCGGTCAAGATCGGTGCGCTGATGCCGATGACGGGCGATTTACAAGCTTTTGGTGAAACTAGTCTGAATGGCATCAACTTAGCAGTAGACGAGATCAATGCTGCTGGTGGTGTCCTCGGTCAGCCCATCGAAATTTCTTTAGGTGATACCCAAACGGCTGCTCAGCCCAGTATTGAAGCTGCCCAAAAACTGGTCTCACTTGAGGGCGTGGTTGGTATCTTGGGGGCATTATCGAGCGGTAACACAATTCCGGTAGCGGAAAGTATTACTAAGGGCAACAGTATTCCCCAAATCTCAAGTGCTTCGACCTCTCCTGAAATCACCACCCTGGCAGATGATGATTTCCTGTTCCGAACGGTCCCATCTGATGCCTTCCAAGGAATTGCACTAGCAGAAGTTGCCAATGAACAAGGATTGCAGAATCTAGCTATCATCTATGTCAACAATGACTATGGTCAGGGCTTGGCTGAGAGCTTTGAAGCAGCCTTTGCAGACCAGGGAGGCACCGTGACTAGCTCGGTGCCCTATGAACAGGGACAGGCATCCTATCGAGGCGAACTGCAGCAACTAGCCGGGACCGATGCCGAAGCACTCCTCTTGATTGGCTATCCCGAAAATGGCATCACCATCCTCAAGCAATCGTTAGAAGAGGGTTTCTTCGATCGCTTCGTATTTACGGATGGTATGAAGGCGCCAGAAGTTATTGATGCGATCGGGGCCGATATTTTAGAGGGCGCTTTTGGTACAGCAGCACAGGCGGCAACCGAGAGCGATGCTTACGCCATCTTTACCGATGCCTACGAAGCAGCTTACGGTGAAGTTCCGCCTAAGCCATACATCGATACGTCTTACGACGCCATGATGATATTGGCGTTAGCCCTGGAAAAAGCGGGTGATACAGACGGTACCGCAGTTCGCGATGCGATGCGTGAAGTTGCCAACGCTCCGGGCGTCGAGATTAAGCCAGGAGAATGGGCCAAGGCTGTTGAAGCGATCGCCAATGGCGAAGACATTGACTATGTAGGAGCCTCTGGATCGATAGATTTAGATGACAACGGCGATGTTGCGGGCTCGTTCGCACATTGGGCTATTCAAGGTGGCGAAATCGTGACGGTCGAAGTATTTGAACCGGAGCTTTAGGGCAAGAGCCGGAGTTCTTGGTTCTTCGTTCTTGCTTCTTCGTTCTTGATTGGTGGTTGATGGCGTTGGGGCGAGGCATCTGGAGCATAGAGTTCCGATGAGTAACAAGCATATGGGCCAAATGCCTCGCCCTTACAGATTTTGTTCACCCCCTCACTCACCCGCTACCCACTCACTACCCACTACCCTTCTTCTGTTCCCTATTCCTTATCTCCTGTTCCCTGATACTCTGATTCTTCAGCGCTGTACCAAGACTTCGGTATAGCGTTTTTACGTGCGGTCTTGATGAAATGCTTCACTCACGATCTGGCCGTCAATGCTTTCAACACGAACCTCTGAAGAGTAGAGCCAGCCAATCTTGCCGCTTTGGTCGCAGACGCACACCATGGCGTATGTGCCCTCGTCAACGTCTGCTGCTAAATCACCGAAGAGCCAGTTGGGCTTCTTGGATTGATAAGCTCCAAAACCAGCTCCTAATAGGAGGTATCGGTTACCAGTAGGTTGATGTAAAACAACGGTTGCCATAGACTTCTCCCTGTTCAATATCCAAGTCATACTTACAGGAAAATCGTTGTTGGTTCCCGATAAGCAGATTCCCCACACTGCCACTGCCACAGCTTCATGGCGAACCCCATCATTACTTTTCCCCTTCCCCCTTTCCCCTTTTCCCTTTTCCCTTTCTCCCTTTCCTTTCAGGCGACGAGCAGAATTACAAAGTCTCATCTCAGATAAGGCTTATTTAGAAAGCATTTTCTATTCAGCCGGTGCTCAGATTGCAACAGTTAACTAGAAACTGTAAGCCAGCCAATCGCCAGTGCTGCTCCACATTCAATTCTTGGGAAGAATCACCATGAAACTTACCTATTTGTCTGCGATCGTTGTCTCTTCTTTTCTGACTATCGGAACCGCCACAATTGTTGGAAATGTCCAAGTTGCTTACGCCAATCCCTGCGCCGCTCAAGTAAATCCCTGTGCTGCCAATCCTTGTGCTGCCAATCCCTGCGCGGCGAATCCCTGCGCGGCGAACCCCTGTGCTGCCAATCCTTGTGCCGCCAACCCCTGTGCCGCAGCTTCTAGTGCATCTGGTGCTTTTGAGGGTGTGGCTCATCCTACCTCGGGTTCCGCTACGATTGTTGAAGAAAACGGCAAGCACTACCTCGAATTTGACGCCGCTTTTCGCTCCGATAGTGGTCCTGATTTGCTGGTATTACTTCATAAAGAAGCTGTCCCCCAAAGCTATAGCACTAATCAATATGTCAGTTTAGGCTTTCTACAATCAGTCGAGGGGAGTCAGCGCTATGAAATCCCTGAAGGTGTTGCTGTTGAGGATTTTCAATCGGCTGTCATTTGGTGCCGCCAATTTAATGTGACTTTTGGCTTCGCAGCTCTCTAATAGCTACGAAAAGTTGTCTTTATTTTGCCAGCAATCTCAATTTCCGAGTTTAGTTCTTTTCTTCAGTTCAGTGGATTTTTGCGATCGCCCGCAATTTCAACTGCGGGCAACCACTCTTATATCTGTTGTAATCTTGGCAGTCCCATGCAAAACTTCTCACCCAATCCCCTCACTCCACTGGCTTCACTCAAAAAGCAGCTGAATGCGGACGGCGTCCATAGTTTTGAAGCGATCGCTGAAGCCCTCCACCAGCAAAAGCAGCGTCAAGTTCAGCTAGGCGTCTATTCTCAAGATCGATACACCTTAGAAGGGAGTGGCTGTGAAGCAACTGTGGTTTCTCCCTCTACTGGAAAAGCGATTAACTGCATTCTATGGTGCATCAATCACTACACAGGCTTAAATCGCAATCCTACTGTGATTCAGAAGGTTTCTGACGCAGTTCATCAGTATGGAACCGGGTGTGGGACTTCGGCTCTTTCAGGTGGTATGAGCGCAATCCATAAAGCGGTTGAGACCAAAATTGCCAGCCTGGTGGGTAAGGAAAGAGCCTTATTATTTCCTACCGGATATACGACAAATTTAGGGGTGATTTCAGCTCTACCTGGTAAGCATGATCTCTTACTCTTTGACCGCGAAGCCCATGCGTCTATGATTGATGGCATCAAACTCTCGGGTAGAAAATTTGCCTCTTTTCAACATAACTCAGTGGTTGATTTAGAGCGCAAGCTGAAGCGCTATCGCGATCGCTACGAAAATATTATTGTCATTGTCGAGTCGGCCTATTCGATGAGTGGCGACCTGGCACCGCTAGCTGCAATTGTTGAACTCAAACACCAATACAATTTCCATCTTTATGTGGACGAAGCTCACACGTTTGGGTTTTATGGCGATCGCGGAGCGGGCTATTGCCAACAGCTAGGTCTAACCGATGAAGTTGATTTCATTATGTCTACCTTATCGAAGGCAACAGCGTCCGTTGGCGGGTTCATTGCCTGTCAAGAAAAATATATTCCCTTATTGGAGTGGTCCGCAAATCCATTTATTTTCCAAGCCTGTCTACCTCCTGGCGATGCTGCTGCTATTTCGGCATCGCTAGATGAACTCGCTGAAAATCCAAATCTCATTTCAGACTTGCATGAGAAAAATGTTTACATGCGGCAGCGTCTCACAGGCCTTGGATTTGATTTGGGACAAAGTAAAAGTCCCATTATTCCAATTTTTGTTGAAGATCCAGAACGTCTTCTCAGGTTCAATAAAGACCTATTTGAGCATGGCATTTTTTCCGTTTCAGTGGTTTATCCGGCGGTGAAGCCGCAAGAGGGGCGCATTCGCTTAATCCTAAATGCCTGCCACACTTATGAACAAATTGAACGAACCCTCGTCATTCTAGAATTTTTGGGTGACCGATATGGACTGATTAGGCGCGATCGCGATCGTCATAAGCAGCAAACCTCTGATTTTTGGGTCGATCCTCAACCTATTGCTAGTTAGTTGAATTGCAGCTTTTCTAGTAGCGGGTCACGGTTAAAACCTGGGAGTATAGTCATATCACCATCCATCAAAATTAATTGGGTAAACAGAGGTATAAGGCTGTCTTAGGCAAGTCTTATACCTCTCTTAGGAATCGCTTTAATTCTGAAAGGTACCGTCCGATGTGGGTTTGATAGCAATCTCATCAGACTTTTTCTGGCGTTCCAACAGGAAATAGTCTGAACTATTTCCTGGGATCCTCATTTACCTAGGAGAATTATCGTGATTGATTCCATCAGAATTAACGAGATCCGGGTTAATCAATCAGGTCCTGATACCGATGAGTTTTTTGAGTTATTGGGTGAGCCTGGTACCGCACTGGATGATCTCACTTACCTCGTAATTGGCGATGGCGATGGTGATGTCGCTGGGGTAGTTGAAGCGATTATTAATCTGAATGGTCAGGTGATTTCCCCCGACGGTACGTTTGCAGCCGGAGAAGAAAGTGCTGCTGATACCGGAGCATTGGATTTGGTGGGTCCTGAGGGACTGCTGAATTTTGAAAATGATGACATCGTTACGCACCTTGTTGTCAGCGGCTTCACGGGTAGCCTTGACCAGGATCTCGACACAAATAATGATGGTGTTTTGGACGCGGAACCCTGGACGGCAGTGATTGATTCCGTCGGGCTGGTTACCCCTGAAGTATTGGGGCCTGATGTGGGTCAGATCTATAGTGACATTGTGGCGGGTCCAGACGGTAATTTCTTGCCAGGAGGGGTGTTTCGCGTGCCTGATGGTGAGGGTGACTTCGAGGTCGCTGACTTTACCTTCGGGATTGACGACACACCAGGGGTTCCTAACACGACCCCGCTCGTTATCAATGAAATCCGCATCGACCAGCCCGGTTCGGATGAGGGCGAGTTTTTTGAGCTGGGGGGTGTGCCGGGCACTTCTTTAGAGGGCTTGACATACCTTGTTCTCGGCGACAGTGAGGAAGGGGGCAGCGGTGTCGTTGAAGCCATCATTTCCCTGGATGGTCAGCTAATCCAGGACGATGGCTTGTTTGCTGCGGGCGAAGCAACCAATCCTTTTATTGGCAGCCTGGATCTGGTGGGTCCCTTCGGCTCTCCCGGTGGACTGCTGAACTTCGAGAACAGCGACAACGTCACTCACCTATTGGTGAGCAGCTTCACAGGAACAGACGGCCAGGATCTGGACATGGACGATGATGGCGTTTTGGATGTCGTACCCTGGGACGAGGTCATCGACAGTGTGGCGCTGATTGAGACCGTAGACAGTGGCGAGCAGGTATACAGCGATACTCAGGTCGGCCCCGATGGCGCGTTTGTGCCGGGTATCGTTTTCCGAGATCCTGATATTTTTGGCAATTTTGCGATTGGGGAGTTCACCTTTGGCGTGAATGATACGCCCGGTGAACCCGTCGAACCCATTCTAGGCGAACCCGTAGATGCTGCCATCTTTGACATTCAGGGAGCGGGCCATGTGTCACCGCTGGTGGGCGAGACGGTTCGAACCACGGGTGTCATCACGGCGATCGCCGAAACCGGCTTCTTCCTACAGGACGCTGCAGGGGACGATGATGAGGCCACTTCAGACGCCATTTTTGTGGAAAGTGCGATCGCCAGTGGCTTGGTGGTTGGTAACGAAGTTGAAGTGATTGGCGTGGTGGAAGAAGCCGTCAGTGGGGGGCTAGGTGTGACCCAACTGGCGATTCCCAGCATCACAGTGCTCAACGAAACAGCTGAGGTCCCGGCCCCGACGTTGATTGGTGGGGCCGGTCGCGTGGTTCCCAATGAGTTTGTGGTAAGTCCTGATGAGTTTGGTGTTGACCTGAGCGACGGCATTCCTACAGGGGCTGAATTTGTCGCAGCTGGTGGCCCCATCAACCTGAACCTGCCAGAGTTTGGCAATGCCAACTTTGATCCGGAAGAAGATGGCATTGACTTCTACGAGTCGCTGGAAGGGATGCGGGTGACTTTGAACGATGCCGTTGCCATTCAGCCCTCGGCACCTCCCGGAGGCCCCGGCTTCACATTCAACGATGATGCGCTGAATGTAGTGGTGGACGGCGGTGCAGCTTCCAATAGCCTGAACGATCGCGGTGGGGTCACCATTGGTGTGGGAGCAACCGACATCTTTACCGCCGATGTGAACCCGGAGCGCATCGAAATTGACTTTGCTAAGGCGCTGACCGATCTCACCGACTTTGACACCACCATTCCCTTAGGGTCTTCGCTGGGTGATCCGACCGGTATCTTCTCCTATGCTGGAACCGTCTACGAGCTGCTGCTGACCGAGCCCATTACGGTAACCCCCAGCAATCTAGAGCCGGAAGTGAGTGACCTACAAGGCTCGGATACTGAACTGTCGATTGCTGCCTACAATGTCTTGAACCTGGACCCCAACGATGGTGGGGCGGTAGGGGGCGATGATGACATTGCCGATGGCCGCTTTGATGCGATCGCCAATCAAATCATCAATAACCTCAACACGCCCGACATCGTAGCGCTGCAGGAGATTCAGGATAACGATGGAGCTGCCGATGAAGGCGGTGCCACCGATGTATTTGCCGCCGATGAAACCCTGCAACTGCTAGTCGATACCATCGCTGCAAATGGCGGCCCAACCTACGCCTTCCTGGATAATCCCTTTATCGCGGATGACGCCAACGGCGGTGAAGGCGGCGGCAATATTCGCACTGCCTTCCTCTACAATCCAGAGCGTGTGGGTCTGGTTGAAGATAGTCTACGTCCAGCGACAGATCCGGTGACTCAGCAGGACGGAATTTCCGACAACAACGCTTTTGAAAATAGCCGCATTCCGCTGGCTGCTGATTTCACTTTCAACGACGAAGTAGTGACGGTCGTTAGCGTTCACAATACTGCTGGCGGGATCGAGAACTTCGGCAATATTCAGCCTGTGGTTCGTAGCGGCTCCGATGCCCGCAGCGAACAGGGAGCCGAACTCAATGCGTTTGTGGATGACATTCTGGCGGCGAACCCAGAGGCCAATGTTGTTGTTGCCGGTGACTGGAACGGATTTGACTACGAAGAGTGGGATGCCCTTACGGAAGGAACCGCTGATGGCGGTGAGCAAGTTCTCTTTAACCTGACGGATACGCTGCCAGAGCTGGAGCGCTATACCTTCCAATTCTCTAACGGGAACTTGACACCGCTAGATCACATTTTTGTGACCGAAAATCTGGTGGGCGGAGCAGCGTATGACGTGGTTCATGTAACGGCAGAATTCCCCGATATCCCCAGTCGCGCCAGTGACCACGATCCCATCCTGGCTACTATCAGCTTCGACAGTGTGGTTGATACTGATGATGTGCTAGTAGGCGACGCAACCGACGATATCCTCAATGGGGCAGGTGGCAATGACACGATCGCGGGGGGGCTGGGCAATGACGCCATTCAGGGAGGCCCCGGCGACGATATTTTGCGGGGTGATCTGAACCTGAGAAGTCCACAAGATGGCACCCCCGGCGGTGACGACACCATCTTGGGTGGCGCGGGTGACGATCGCATCGGCGGCAAATCCGGCAATGACAGCCTCTTTGGCGATGAAGGCAACGATACTATCTGGGGCGACGACGGTGATGACCTTCTCATGGGGGGGCTCGGTGATGACACCCTGATTGGGGATAACTTCTCCAACGGCTCCGGCAGCGATACCTTTGTCCTAGCGATCGGGGAAGGCACCGATACGATTGTGGATTTTGAGGTAGGCACCGACTTTATCGGTCTGGCGGATGGCCTGACCTTCTCAGGTCTTGCCTTGACCACCCAAGCAGATGACACGCTGATCCAAGCTGGAACTGAAACGCTGGCCGTGGTTCAGGGAGTTAGTGCAGCTGACCTAACTGAAAGCGCATTTGTGCCGGTCTAGTTCTACAACCCATTCAATTGCAAACATTTAGAATGTTCCTGGGACTTAACCGTTCCAGGAGTTTTTTACTTTGAGCTGCTGCTCCTATTAATCTGCTTAATCTGCGGCGGTACCTCGAATGTCCTAACCAAGATTAAGCTGAATCCAACCGGTTCATCGACCTTACCTATACCCTCCTTCCGTGAGGTCCAGGACGGCGGCACGTCCTGGTTGAGGGGGTCTGGGGGTAGCGAAATACCCCCAGGCAACCTGCTCATATTGACCCGCATCTTCGCCTGACTACCCTCGCCAAAAGAATTATCAACTAGCCTTTTGCAATGTCCAACGCGATTTTCTCTCGGCAGAGAATCATTCGAAGACTGGTGTGCACACGTTAGCTGGATGGACCTCGCTTCACTGAACCTGGATTTATCCGTCACCGCAAATGTTCGGCTATTGACTGCTTGAGAAAGTCAATAAAGACTCGAACCTTCAGGGGAACGTAGGTACGAGACGGATAAACCAGCCACGCTGCGGTATTGAAATCCGTTGCGGTAACGGCGTAATCAGGAAACACGTTGACCAGAGTGCCGGTCTCTAAATCATCATCGATTAGCCAATTAGGAAGAAGTGCCAATCCCATCCCCGCGATCGCGCACTGCTGTAGGGCGATCGCGTTGGAAATCACCATTTGCCCCTGCACCGGAACCTCGTACGTCTCATCCTGAACGTCTTTGAATATCCACCGGGAGCGAAAGCCAGGTAGCGCAAACCGCAAGCAGTTGTGGTTCTGGATATCTTTGGGTTCTTGTAAATGCCCCCAACGCTGCAGATAGCTGGGACTGGCACAGACGCGATAGTGAGTCCGCATTAGCTGCTGGGCAATCAGCGTCGAATCAGCCAGCAGCCCTAGCCGAATGGCCAGATCAATTCGGTCGGCAAACAAGTCAACTATGGCATCGGTGAGGAGCAAGTCAACCGCGAGGTCAGGATACTGGGCCGCAAAATCCGGCAGCAGCGGCACCAGACACTTCTGCCCAAACGCGGTAGATGCCGTGATACGAAGCGTTCCCTGAGGCTGTTCCGACATATCGATCGCGACTGCGATCGCCTGCTGCATTTCCTCCACCAGAGGCTCGATGCGCTCAAAGTAGGCCGTTCCTGCTTCGGTGGGTGACAAGCGACGAGTCGTCCGCTGAAACAATCGGACACCCAGCTCTTTTTCCAAACCCGCAATCATGCGTGAAACCGAAGAGGGATCGATATTGCGATCGCGGGCAACAGACGCAAAACTGCCCTGCCGCATAACTTCTACGAAGGTCTGCAGTACTGATAGCTCCATTCCTGAATCATAGGCATGAATCTTCCGGAGAGGCCAGCTTTTAGCAGCTTTTAAGCAACAAAGAGGCAGGATTCATGGAAGAAACGCATGACAGACATGCCAAAGTTGATATTTATTGCATCTTCTCCAGTAAGTATGCTCGGTTGTGTAGATAATCGAGGCAATATTTCAGATGCTTGATGCGGGACAAAAGCTAGCTGTTTTAGAGGCTGTCAAAACAGCGAGTGAACAATGGCAAGCAGCTTTCAATTCAGGGAATGCAGCTGGCTGCGCGAATCAGTACACAAAAAATGCAGTGATGCACGCAAGGCCCTTTGGAACCTTTACAGGCACGCTGGCAATTCAAGCTTTTTGGCAGAAGCTGATTGATGACGGGTTTTCTGATGTTGAGTATCTAGAGCCTTACATCGAAATCGTTGATGAAAAAAGCGCTGTCCTGACATCTCGTTGGCAAATGAATCAGGCGAGTGGTGTCATCCATAAAGAACTTTGGGTTGTTCAAGAAGATGGAACTGCAAAATTAAGCGAAGACGATTTTGAAGCCATAGGTTGAGTAGAACATGAAACGAATTGCTGTTTTGGGAATAGGAGCGATGGGTTCGCGGGTAGCCCAGAATCTGCTTAAGGCCAATTACCCAGTCATCGTCTATAGCCGCGCGGTGGCTAGAGCAAAGTCTTTGCTGGCTCTGGGTGCAACCTATGCCGCTACACCCAGAGAAGCGGCTGAGCAAGCTGACATTGTGATTAGCATGGTGACCCACGATGACGCCTCGCGAGCGGTATGGCTGACTCCAGAAACTGGGGCAGTAGCAGGACTGGATGAAAATACGATCGCGATTGAGTCCAGCACCCTGACCGTTGATTGGACAAAAGCATTGGCAGCTGCGATCGCAGCGCAAGGAGCCGCCTTTTTGGATGCGCCAGTGGTTGGTTCGCGCCCTCAGGCAGAAGCCGGCAAGCTAATTTATCTCGTGGGCGGCAAGCCTGACATTTTGGCTCAAGCGGAGACCTGTTTGCAGGCGTCTGGCATTGTTCGCCATATCGGCTCCACAGGGCAGGGCATGGCGATGAAGCTAGCTGTGAATACTCTATTTGGCATTCAAGTAGTAGCCCTAGCCGAAATTCTGAGGATGCTCAGCAAACAGGGATTAGCGCTAGATAAAGCCCTGTCCTGTTTAGGCGAGTTGCCAATTATGAGTCCAGCTACCAAAGGAGCTGGTGGGTTGATGGTAGCGGGTAACCATGCCCCGCTATTTCCTATCGAGTTGGTGGAGAAAGATTTTCGCTATGCCATCCAAGCAGGAGCCCAGGGCGAGGGTGCAATGCCCGCTGCTGCTGCGATTTGTGAAATTTATCAGACTGCGATCGCGCAGGGCCATGGTAGCGATAACATTACGGGGGTCATACAGCTATTCAAAGGTTGAAGATCAAGATAGAGCGTCTTTATCAGAACCTGCAAGCAACCTGAAAATCCATGTTATTTTTCCAGAACAGAGCTGGAAAACCTATCGTAAGCTGAAGCAAAGCAGCAATTACCGGAGGTTGCGCATTTATAGCGTAGGGTCAAGAAAACTTAGAAAGTTAAGATTGAGACACTTCAATCAACTAATTTTCTGAATCCTCTTAAAACGAGTGAAATTGTTTTGTATCTCGCGCTGAAGATTGAAGTTTTGAGTTCTTGGACTGAGTTTACATGGGTTTTCAATTGTTAATTTCAAATTGGGACAAAGGTCGCCACCGGTGGCGAGGAGGTTTACTTCTCACAGCCGCCGCAGTGGCTGCCCTATCCGGTATCCAAACAAGTAGCTGGGCACAACGCGTCAGAGTTGATCGCTTTCTAGATTTGCAGTCCATATCCGGGGATGTCGCATTCCAGAGTGGCGACTCTTCGCGAACCGCTGAAGTGGGCGATCGCCTCTCGCAGGTGGGTGATGGCCTGACAACAGGTCAAAGCTCAGTTGCTCGATTGGCGGTTGATACAGGCATCGGCTTTGTAGACGTATCAGAAAATACCCAAATGCGGATTCGTCGCATGGATGTTGCTCCTGACAATGGCCGTATCACCCATTTGGATGTGCCTCAAGGTCAGATTCGTATCGAAGTACGACCTTTTACCCACAATGGATCGGAGTTAGAGATTCATACCCCAGCAGGCGTCAGTAGCGTCCGCGGTACCGAGTTTGGGGTAACGGTACAACCCGATGGCAAGATGGGCGTTGCCACCCTGGAGGGGGGAGTCGCGACATCAGCCCAAAATCAAACGGTAGAAGTCCCCGAAGGGTTTCAAAATCTAACGATACCCGGTGAACCCCCTTCGCCAGCGGTTCCCCTGCGAGATGATCCGACGTTAGATGTGGAGATTCGCCGTATCATTGAGGGCGGCAACCGTCGCCTGGAATTTGTGGGTCAGGTGGACCCTGTTAACCTGGTTTTGGTGGAAGAGGAGTCACAGACCATTGATGAAGACGGAACATTTACCCGTGACTTCCTACCCATTCGGGGGACGCGGTTACAGGTTACAGTAATCACTCCCCTGGGTACACGACAGGATTATGACGTGGCGATTTTCTAACTGGCTTTGGCGTTTTCTGCCGGGCGTTGGCTCTGCTGTCCTCATCGCTTTGCTGTTTAAGCTGTCCCTGATTGAACCGCTAGAGCGGATGGCCTATCATGCCCTGTTCCGCCTACGGGGACCGCGACTCTGGGACGATCGCATTGCACTAATTGCTATTGATGATGAGAGTATCAAAGAACTCGGTCGCTTTCCGTGGCCCCGGCAGTACTATGCCGAGCTGCTGAATATGCTGGTCGAGGCAGAGCCTAGCGTGGTAGCTATCGACATACTCTGGTCGGAGCCTAACGAGGACGATGCGGCATTGGCAGATGCGATCGCTAACTACTTTGGTACGGTTATCCTGTCTCAAGCTCGCAGCGCTGATGGGCTTCCTCTGGAACCCATTGCCCCACTCAAGGAAAGTGCCCTGCCAGGGCATGCTTTGTCTCAGCAAGATCCCGATGGTGTAGTTCGTAATCTAGCAGCTCAGGCTGATGGCGCTCCCCATTTTGGTTTGGCAGCTCTGCAGACGTATTCCCTTGTACGCGAGTCGGTCACGCTGCCAGATTTGGAGCAGCTCTTGTGGCTAAATTGGGTAGGACCCTCTAGAAGCTTGCCCCAGTACTCTTTTGCAGAGGTCCTTCAGGGAGAGGTTCCCCTAGAGGTTTTTGAAGGCAAGATTGTTATTCTGGGGGCAACCGCAACGGCGCTTGATCCGCTAGTCACCCCCTTCGATTATGCTCCCCCGACCAATGGAGTCTTTCTGCAGGCCACCGTTATCAACAATGGCCTACAGCAATCTTTTCTACAGCCAGTGGGTCTGGACACGAGGGCTGCCTATGGCTTTTTGGGGCTGATTGCGTTAGCAGGACCGCTTCTCAGTGGTATTCTTTCAGGCCGGAGAACTCGCATACAAGTTGGCGTTATGGGGTTCCTGAGTGTGGGCTGGTGTTTGTTAAGCCTTACCTTTTTTGAACAGAATATCTGGTTACCCGTAGCAGCTCCTATTCTGCTAGTAGGCACTACCACTGTAAGCGTATTTATCAGCGAAGAAATCCGCGAAAACGTATTACTCAAACGCCAAATTGACAAACTCTGGCAGGCATATCACGAAGATTTGAGCAATCTCGATAGCCGACTCATTGAGCCTGTAGCGCCTGCAAACGGCACCATTGATCGGGCGGGTTCCGTCGCCCATCGCATTCTGCAGCTCACCACCTTGTCAGACCAGCTGGGACGATCGCAGTCGGCTCAACTGGCGATCGCCCGTAGCATGCCGATTGGGCTGATGGCTGCTGACATGAGTGGCCGTGTCTGGTTCTGCAATCCCCAGGCGGCTGATCTGCTGAAGATCCAGTCAGGCGATACCCTGTTGCCGTACCTGGTGCCTGACTGGATGGCGCAAGCTGACTGGGACACAGCGATACATCAGCTAGAAATTAATGAATCGCCGAGTGCTCAGGAAGTGTTGGTGGGCGATCGCTGGTTTGAACTGCGGTGGCAACCGCTCTCATATCGTAAACAGTTCCTTGAACTTAATAAGCCGTCCCGGCAGCATCAGGGGTTTCTTTTCTTTCTCGAAGACATCACCACTCACAAGCAAATCGAAACCGCTTTACGGCAGGCAAAGGAAGCTGCGGAAGGGGCCAGTCAGGCTAAAAGCAACTTTTTGGCTAATATGAGCCATGAACTGCGAACACCTCTGAATGCAGTGCTGGGCTTTAGCGAACTCATGACCCGCGACAATTCCGTCTCGCTCCAGCACCAAGATTATCTAGATATCATCAACCGCAGCGGTCGGCATTTGCTGAGCCTAATCAACAATGTGCTCGACATGGCCAAGATTGAATCAGGCCGAATTGAACTGCAAGAGCAAGTCGTGGACCTCTATGGGTTGATTGATGAGCTCCACAGCATGTTATCTGTGAAGAGCGATCGCAAACAGATTTACCTCGACTTTGAACGCCAACATACGGTTCCCCAAGTCGTCAAAACCGATGGTGGCAAACTGCGGCAAATTCTCTTAAATTTGCTGGGCAACGCTATTAAGTTCACACAAACAGGCCATGTGGCGCTACGGGTCCGGGCTGACCTGCTCTCCCCCGATACCGCAAACGGTCCTAACTGTTGTCTGTATTTTGAGGTCGAGGATACAGGTCCGGGGATTGCCGATGAAGAACTCGACACGCTATTCGAGCCTTTTGAACAAACGACAACTGGGCAACAGTCGCAGGAAGGCAGTGGCCTGGGGCTCACGATTAGTCGCCAGTTCATCCAGCTTATGGGCGGTGATATTACGGTGGAAAGTGTCATTGGCAGGGGCACAATTTTTCGGTTCAACATCCAGGCTGAGGCTACCCAAGCATCCCTCGGAGAGGCCAGCCTAGAGACTCCCGCTGTAATCGGCCTAGCGCCTGATCAACCCTCTTACCGTCTGCTCGTGGTTGAGGACCAAGCAGATAGCCGCAGGTTTATGACCACTCTGGTGAGCACAGTCGGTTTTCAGGTATATGAGGCCTGCAATGGTTTGGAGGGTGTACAAAGATTTTCTGAATGCAAGCCTCATGCGGTGTTGATGGACATTCGCATGCCGGTCATGGATGGCTACGAAGCTGTTCGCCGTATTCGATCGCTGCCGCAAGGTCGCGAAGTTCCTATCCTTGCGGTCACAGGCAGTGTCTTTAACGATGAACGAGCCGCTATTCTCGCGACTGGCTGCAATGACATGGTGATCAAACCCGTACAGCCGGAAGTCCTCTTTGCCAAGCTTGCCGAGCACTTGGGCGTCCAGTACGTTCATCGCAGCTCCAGCAATGCGCAGTCTTCTGTGCCAATGGAAATGTCTCCCCAAGCCCTAAAGAAGGAAGATTTGCAGGTTATGTCCGATGACTGGATTACCCAGCTTCATCTTGCTGCTGTGGAATGCCGAGACAACCGCATCTATGAACTCATTGAACAAATTCCTACCCAACACGCTCATTTATCTAGTTCGCTAAAAGACCTGACCGACGATTTCCAGTTCGATACCCTGATTGAGCTAACACGCTCCTCTCAATGAGATTTTTATGGGAGTGAGCATTGATCGAAGGCTCCCTCTGGGTTCTGAGAAGCTAGGCCAATACGGTCCATCACTCCGCTATTTCACGACTTCCTAAACCACATTATCCGGAAACCTCTATGACCTATCCAGTAGTCATAATTGTGGTGACTTCCCAATAGCCCTCTCCAGCAATGCCTGACTTTCAAGATGCCTTTATTTCCTACGGACGCGCTGACAGCAAAGCTTTTGCCGCAAAGCTAAATCAGCGGCTGCTAGAGGCAGGGTTGAAAAGCTGGTTCGATATGGATGATATTCCTGTCGGTGTGGATTACCAGAAGCAAATTGACCAAGGTATTGAACTCACTCACAACTTTTTGTTTGTGATTTCGCCCCACTCGGTAAATTCTTCCTACTGCGGCAAAGAACTAGACTTGGCGGCACGACTTCACAAACGAATTATCCCCATCTTGCATGTCGAGGAGACTTCCTACGAGCTTTGGCAAGCACGCAATCCCCAAGGAACCGAAGCTGAATGGATAGCCTATCAAGCTGCCGGCAAGCATAGCTGCTATCCCAACATGCCACCCGAGTTGGCGCGCATCAACTGGGCCTTTTTTCGGGAAGGGGTTGAGGACTTTGAAGCTGCCTTTGCAGGTCTGTTAGATCTCTTTCAGCAGCATCAATTTTATGTCCGGCAACACACTCAGCTATTGGCTCAGGCGCTGCAGTGGCAGCGAGAACAGTATCAACGCCCGTATCTTCTCGCAGGTGAAGATCTGGTTGCAGCTCAGCATTGGCTCCGGTATCCCGTGAAGGAGGCCAATCTTCCTTGTCCACCCACTGACCTGCACTGCGAATTTATTACGGAGAGCATCAAAAACGCCCACAACCTGATGACACAGGTGTTTTTGTCCTATGCCGAGGAGGATCGGGCGATCGCCCATCAAATTCGCCGCTATCTAAACCATCAAGGCATCACAGTTTGGACTGCACAGGGAGATATCCAATCGGGAGTGGATTTTCATATCGCTATTCAACAGGGGGTCGAAGAAGCGGACAACGTCGTGTTTGTGCTGTCGCCCGATGCCTGCATGTCCGAATACTGCAGCTTCGAGCTTGACATGGCGCAGCAGTATCACAAACGCATCGTACCGTTACTAGTTGCTCCTGTAGGGCTAGAAAAATTGCCCCCAGCCGTCCAGCATCTACAGCATATTGATCTCACTCAACCACCTGACACCTCGGTTTACCAGCAGGGTATGAGTCGCCTATTTCAAACGTTGCAGCAGGATGCAAACTATCACGCCACCCATAAAAATCTGCTTGTGAAAGCGCTCAAATGGCATCGGCAAAATCAGAACGCTAGTATTCTGCTGCGAGGTCATGATTTACGGCGCGCCGAGGCGTGGCTGAGTGTAGCGCGGTCGAAGGAGACCTGGGGGGCAACTGCTTTGCACGTGGCATTGCTTGAGGAAAGTCTGAAACAGCCGCCGGATATCGCTTCCGATGTATTTATCTCATATTCCAGAGCCAATGCCGATTTTGCCCGCCGTTTGAACGAAGCGCTCCAAATCCACGGTAAGGTTACCTGGTTTGACCAAGAAAGTATTGCCTCGGGCACCGACTTTCAACAGGAGATTTATCGAGGTATTGAAAGCTGCGACAACTTTGTGTTTGTGCTGTCTCCCCACGCAGTGCAGTCGCCTTATTGCGCCGATGAGGTGGACTATGCTGTGCGGTTGAACAAGCGCCTAATTCCCCTCTTGTATCGTCCAGTCGAGACGGCATCGGTTCACAGTGAACTGTCCAAAATTCAGTGGATCGAATTCAGCCAGACTGATGGCGACTTCCATGCCAGTTTGGGAGAACTGATCCGGACGCTCGATACCGATCGCGACCATGTTCGTAACCATACCCGCTGGTCGCGCCGAGCTTTGGAATGGCATCAGACTGAGCGCAGTTCTGATTTGCTCTTGCGGGGCAGCGAATTTGCCTTGGCCGAAAGCTGGTTGGGTGAGGCCATTAAATATGGCAAAGTCCCTCCACCATCGGCTCTCCACAGAGAACTTATCGAAGCCAGCCGTGTAGCAATTCAGGCAGAGCGGAACCGGGAACGGCGACAGACCACTACGCTGCGATCGCTCCTTTCCATCGTTGCCAATGCGTATACCCAGGCCGAGGCTCAGCGTCAGCGCGCCGAAATTGTTCAAGAAGGTCAGATTCGGGCCTTGAGTCGCTATTCGCAGGCGCTTCAGGCTGCTAACCAAAGCCTGGAAGCTCGGGTAGAAAGCCTCCGGGCCGGTCGTCAACTACAGCAGCAACAGGCGCGCATTACCGTCTCCACGACATTGCAAGCCGAGGTGATGGCGGCTTTGCGCTCAACGCTGTCAGCCGGACCAGAGTTCAACCAACTCACTGGACACACACAGCCCATTCCCGATGTTGCGATCAGTCCTGATGGCCAAATCATAGCTACCGCCAGCCTGGATGGCACCGTACGCCTCTGGAACCCACAGGGAGCCTGGCTACGGACCCTAGAGGGCCACACCGATGGGGTGTATGGGGTTTGTTTCAGTCCGAATGGTGCTCAGTTGGCGACGGCAGGTGCGGATCACACCGTACGTCTCTGGAGCGTAACAGGCAACCCCATGATGACGCTCATGGGACATGAGGATTGGGTGTATGGCGTTTGCTTTCGAGCTGACGGCGAATACATTGCTTCCTGTAGTGTTGATCGCACAGTTAGGGTGTGGACCCTGGCAGGCAAATACGTGCGATCGCTGCTTCATGACGACACCGTGATTGATGTCTGCTTCAGTTCCGATGGCGCGCGTCTTGCGACCGCCTGTGTAGATGCGAAAGTAAGGCTATGGCATGAAGACGGTACGTTGCTCCAGGTTTGGGAAGGTCACACAGGGCCAGTCACGACCGTTAGGTTTAGTCCTCAAGGGGATGTTCTGGCTAGCGGCAGCGTCGATGGAACTCTGCGACTGTGGGATCGAGCATCAGGTAACAGCGAAGTATTGCATGGACATCGGGATAGTGTCTGGAAAGTGCGTTTCAGCTCGGATGGGCAGACACTTGTCTCAGCTAGTAGCGATAACAGTCTTATCTTTTGGAACCGGGTTGGTCACAGTTTGCTTACCCTAAAAGGCCATCAGGATACGGTTTCAGCAGTTGCCTTGCATCCCCATGCACCTATCGTCATCAGCGGCAGCTATGACAAAACTATTCGCTTCTGGCGTTACACGCTGCCCCGGGTGCAAATTATTGCTGCGGATGCGGCAGGTGTTAATGATGTCGCACTCTTAGCAGCAGACGCTTTAGCAGGGCAAGATGGAACTGCCTCGATCGCTACAGACAGGTCTCTAGCGATCGCACCAAACACACCTGCTCAAGCAACGCTTTTGGCTACAGCTGATGCCAGGGGGAATGTTCAAGTATGGACGCCTACAGGTAAGAACTGCCGATCTTGGCCTGCTCATAACGACCCGGTTAAAGGTATTGCGTGGAATGCCCCAGCCAAGATTCTTGCTACCGCGAGTATCGACACCACTGTCAAGCTCTGGCGCTCTTCGGGGGAACTGCTTAACAGCTTGCTAGGTCATCATTTAGCTGTCCGACGCATTGCCTTCAGTCCGGATGGGCAGTGGCTCGCTACTGCCAGCTATGACAAAACAGTTGGCATTTGGTCGGTAACTGGCGAGCGGATCTGTACCTTGCAGGGACATACGGATCAGGTTTGGGATGTGGCCTTCGCGCCATCCAATCGAGGTAAAGATGTGCTTTTGGCCACAACCGGCTGGGATAAGACCGTATGTTTATGGCGTCTGGAGGAAGTTCTGCAATCGGAGAACCGCAGCGCTACAGCAGGCCGAAAGGATGGGCTGAAACCCTGGCGAATTTTCGAAGGACATCAAGACGTTGTGGCAAATCTTTGCTTTAGTCCAACTGGCGATCGTCTGGCGACGGCTAGCCAAGATCGAACCGTCAAGGTCTGGTCACTGGAGGGACAACTGCAGTACAGCCTCGAGCATGAGCAAGCCGTGATGGCAGTCTGTTTTAGTCCGGATGGCCGCTGGATTGCCACCGCTGGATTTGATCGCCAAATTACGCTGTGGAGCAGCGATGGACGACAACTTCAGACCTTAGCAGGCCATACCGATACGATATGGCAGTTGCAGTTTCAAGACACTCAGCTAATCTCCGCTAGCGAAGACGGCACTGTGCGTATCTGGTTCTTGGATCGTGATCATTTGAGCGCCGTAGCTAGCCTTCATGATTTACCTCTGGAGGCACTCATTGATCGGGCCTGTCATCAAGTACAAGACTACCTGAAACATAATCTCAGCTTAGAAGCGAGCGATCGCACCCTCTGCCAAGAACGGTAGATTGCGAAGCTACAGGTGATGGTGCGGAACGTCCTAGGTCGGTGTGTGTTGATTTGTACTAATGTGTAAAGTTCATTGATTATCCCAGGTCATCGACTTTAATAGCGTGAAGTATGAACACGGAATACCCCGCTTGCTTACTTAGGAGACCCCATGGGACACCGCCTCGTTTTCTCTAAAGCAGTCTTGGCATGGCTGGTCAGCTTATCGGCGATCGCTCCTTTACTTAGAACTCCAGACTCTGCAGCGGCAATTGCTTCGCAGGCAGATGGCCCTGTCTCCTCTCAAGAGGTATCGGCAGCAGAGATATTGGCCACTTCAACCGATAGCAATCAGCTTTCTGCTCAACGGCTGGCGCAAATTGATTTACAGGCAGCCGAATCCTTGGTTTTGCCGGGGTATGTGCTTGGGGAGGACAGCTTTCAGTTTTCTAATGCCGATCTCACAAGGGCTATTCAGGCTAACCGAACCCGACCTGACTGGATCAGCAGCTTCACACTGACACTGTCGCAATTATTTGGCTCACAGGTCTGTGTCGGGCAAGATACCGAGCGGTGCATTCTCACGGCTGCAGCCCAAAACTGGCTCACCTCTCAGATGGACTTGATGGCTTTGGGCATTTGCGACGGCATGGCTGCGGCTAGCTTGTTTCTACGGGAGCCTGAGCCTGAGCCTGTTTTACCTTGGTGGCAGCGACTCTTGACGGAATTGACGCCCTTTAGTGGGGATCAAGTGGCTGCTAGTGACTCGGTTCTACAAACCTTTGTAGCCAATCAAGCGCTCTTGCAGGGGTTAGATGAAGTCTATTTACCGACGCAGCAAATCCGCGAAAGCCTGACGCCGCGTGAAATCCTAGCCCAGCTTGTCAATGCTTTGCGTAATGACCCTGACAATCCCTACACCATTGGGGTCTATCGTCAGCAAGCCGGTCAATTGCTGGAAGGCCATACGCTCTTACCCTACCGGGTTGAAGCTGACCAGAATGGACAGTATCGGGTCTACGTGTTTGACAGTAATCTGCCTTCCGAGTCGCGTGAGGAGCCTTATTTACTCTTTGATGTGGAAGCGGATACTTGGTCTTATGAACCGGCAGGATCACCCAGCTATAAGGGGGATGCTCAGAGCAAGAATCTGGACCTAACTCAGTTGTCTTGGCGACTTCCCCAAGGCAGTCCCCTAGAAATTTCTGACCCTTCCGAATTCTTGCTACGGGGACCGTTTACCTGTCCTTTTTGTGGGGCCGAGAGGCACAATCAATCGCTGGAGGTGGCACTGATTGGCGAAGGGGTGTTGAGTGTTCAGCAACTGGATGAAGTCACAGGTGAATATCAGCCAGTGACGGGGCAAGAGGCCCATCAGGTACCGTTTAAGGGAGGGCTGGATCGCGCGGTTCCGGCCAGCTATTCTGTGTCAGCAGACGGCAGCGATCGCCCTTTCAAAATTACAGTTACAGGAACCACATCGCAAGTTCAAGATGATCTCTCGCTACAAATTTTTGGCCCTGGCTACACAGCAGGATTCGAAGAGCTGCAGCTAGGCCCCCAAGAGACCTTAACCATGTATGTTATTGCGGGCGATCGAGGACCCGAGCTGACCTTTGTTGCTCAACGAGAAATCAATATCCCACGTCTATCGATTTATCTGGAAGATGATTTCACAGAGCTGCCAGCCGATGTGACTGACCCAGAATCAGTCGCCGACACCCCTCTTGGCAGCAACACCCGCTACAGCAAGCACGTCAGCTATAGCTTCAGCATCAGCGACGTTTCTCTGCCTGCGGGACAATCGATCGGTGTTGGAGTAGACCGCACCCTTAAGCAGTTCTACTTTGCTGACAATGATCCCGCTAGCAACCGCTACACTCTCAACGTCATTGGCCGCACTAAAGAAGAACAGGTTACCGAGACTGAAACACGTGAAGATCTGCCCAACGGCGAATTTGAGATCACAACTGCCACCGAACGGTTAACCCGGCGGTATGAGGAATCGCTACAAATTAGAGGCGTCGAGGTAGAAAGTCAAACGTTTGCTTACTTCGACTACGGCAATTGGGCACAGATTCCTACAAGCGATGCCGAACTCGCTGAATTCACAACAGCGGTAGACGTTCCAATTGCCTACAATTCCTTACCTGATATCCCTGCTGCAGGACCCTTATCTCTCAATCCTCAATCTGCCGATACTCAGGCTACTCAGACTCGGCTGTATCGAGGTAATTTGATCAAATCAAACTACCGGTAATGCTCATTCCATTGCCATCCGTGACGGCTTCTATCGGCAACGACTCTGCATTGCGTCTAAAGCTTACAGCCGTGCGCCTTACGGATTCGTGGCGTGCAGCTGTGAGTTATGGAAATGGTATAGCCGTCGCCAAGTCCGTTAGGACAAGACGGCAAAGGCATCTGGCCGTACGCTGAGCAATCGGATGCTACTCGGTGTCCTAGCCTAGATGGCTCAAGCTACATATCAACGTGAGTTCGACGCCGATCTTTGGCTCCGCTGCCAACCTACCCACAAGTCACCTATAGACTAGTCCCGCTCTGGTTGACTGACAAAACTTTCACGGCGGGCGGTTGAAACCACGCCTATAAAAGGCAAATCTGCCTTCGCAGATTGCCAAAACCCTTGATATGAATAGTCCGCGTAGGCGGACTTTCTATTGACAGGCGCGACTTCCAGTCGCTAGCCATGGCAACAAAAGGAAAGGGGTTGACGACTTTTGTCAGTCAGCCAGAGTCCCGCTACGCGGAATTCAAAATTCAAAACCACGATGGGTGAACCTTTCAAGTATTCTGAATGGTGCGCGTACTTCTGCCGTCGAGGACTAGTTAGGAAGACTTGTTGAAATGAGGCCTAATACGTGGCTATCTTCATAATGAGTCCTACAATTGCGGTCGGCGATTTATCCTTACAGCGATCGCATTTCCACCTACATATATCCATAAAAATACTGAGCTATGCTCGAGGCTAAATGGCTTTTCAGGATTTATACGCTGCACTTCTAAAGTGTCTCCTGAGTTTCATGATTTTGTCACATTCGACTTGTACGTTGGATGTTGGGTGGAGCATCTACAGAGCATTCTCTCTACAATTTTTTAAAATTCAAGCCTCACAAACTTGATCAGAAAGTGTCTTTCGATTCTCTGATTTCCCAATAGACAGATATGGCTGTCACTAGTCCTATTAGGGCAAGATGGCAAGATATCTTGTTGTAGTCATATCTCAGGAAAATATTAGAATTCTCAGTTTAAGCAGCCAACTTTATGCATTCTACAACTTAGAAATTCGACGCATCAAGAAAACGTAAATGGGTTGTGCTCGAATATATTTCAGGGAAGCATAGGGCACGATAAACGAGGATAAAGCCAGATATTTTAGTGATTTATTGGTCTTCAAGGATTGATCTATAGTTTTCCAGATATCGAATTTATCTCCTCGTAAAAATATCTGTTCAGGAGGAAACTTGATGTAATCGTCCTTCTTCTAATTCTATTTTATATGGATCTAAAATCCATGAAAATTTCAAATTGGAATCTTTTTAGGCATGTTTTGAATTGATTTAACAAGCATTTTTTGCTGTAAATATTTTCCTTGTCGTTATTTTTTGGGTCTAGCATTATGAATCTACATGTTTCTCCTCAGGCAAACACTATTTTGTTTGTTGATGGTGCTATTGATGAATATCATCTGCTACTGTCAGGTGTTAGGCCAACCATTAAAACCCATCTTTTAAATCCTGCAGAAGATGGTGTTAGACAAATTACTCGTCTTCTAAAAAATCAATACTCAGAGAATTCCGTCAGAGAAATTCACATTGTTTCTCATGGCTCTCCCAGTACTCTTTATCTTGGCAATACCCAGCTAACACTGGATACCTGCGATCGCTACGCATGGGATTTAAAGTCTTGGTTCGCACAATTCATCAGTCAATCTATCCACCCATCGACAAAACCTTCCTTAGTTCTTTACGGTTGTAATGTAGCTGCTAGCGATGCTGGCAAAGTATTTGTCAACAAGCTAAGTGACTTCACCGGAGCAAATGTCGCCGCCTCAAAGTCAAAAATGGGGCATTCCACCCTCGGTGGCAATTGGGACCTTGACTATCGAACCGGCACTATGCCGGTATCAATAGCGTTTTCTGAAAGTACTCAGCAGACCTATGTCGGTGTATTCGGGACTGATGGTGATGGGGTTCCTGACTTAATTGATATCGATGATGACAATGATGGCATCTTGGATACGGTTGAAAACGAAAATGCGCTCGCCAGTGTTCTCGCAGCCGAAGTTTCAAGATTTCGCGTCAGCGACATATTCCAAACAGCTTCAGGGAGCTTAGAGGACAGCACCGTTGGTAGCACCGCTGTGTACAATTTGGTGTCACCCGACGATACCAGTGTTGTTATTGGCAAGCTGCGGGCAACAGTTACCAACATTGTTAGCAATACAGGAACAACAACTCTCGTTTGGCAAGTAAGCGATAACTTACCTAGAATTGGCATCAGAAGCAATGACGGCATCCAGACTGATACCGAGGCAGTCAATTTTCGCTTTGAGTTGTTTCAGGCAAGCGAGAATACCAGCAGTCTCTTAGCAGGTAATGCAGGGACTCTGCCCTTAGACGCATCTTTTACCGTATCCATTGCTGATTTAGATCTAGGATCTGATCGCACCGAATCAATCGCAACATCAACCAGTACGCTCACAGCCTATACCGTTGAAACACCATCGAGTTTGAATATTTCAACCACCGAAATTCCAGGCTCTATTCTGGCAACAGGAACTATCAATAATCCCAGCGATGTTATTGAGTTTACCTACGTTCGTCAGAATCAGTTTGACCTAGAGCTCCGTACTACCGATAACCAAGCAGGATTCACGATTGACCTATCAGGCAGCGCCATCTTTACCGATCCAAGTCGGGTAATTGTAAATCCTCTAGATTCCGACAATGATGGCAAAATTGATAGCCTCGACACCGATAGCGATGATGATGGTATTCCTGACAATATCGAAGCTCAAACGACTGCTGGCTATGTTGCTCCCTCAGGGATTGGTGCAGGCATCACTGACGAGGATGGTGATGGTCTAGACGATAACTACGACAACGACACTGAAAGTATGGATAGTGTCGTCAGCGCGGGACTTCCCCCCGTCAACACTGATAACACAGACAGACTAGACTATCTGGATGACGATTCTGACAATGATGGGGCGCTTGATATTGAGGAAAATGGATTTACCGCCAATTCAGTGAATCCAAGCGATTTAGACACCGATGAAGACGGTCTTAAAGATGTCTTCGAAGGGAGCAACACCACGGATGATTTCGACGTCAACGACGAGATCAATGACCCGAACCCTTCTACACTGCCAGATGCTGATAGCGATGTCGCCGCCAGCGGCAATGACGCTACACCCCTCATCAATGACTTGGACTACCGTGACACCTCTCCCATCAACGGCTTCCCAACAGCCACGACTGACACCGCCACTCTGAATGAAGACGACTCCGTTGATGTCGCTATCCTCCTCAATGACACAGCAGGCACTGATGGCCTGGGTTCGGTAGCTGTCAGCATCGACCCAATCAACGGGACCGCAGTCATCAACAACAATGGGACACCGACGGATCCGACCGACGATTTCATTACCTTCACGCCGAATCCAGACTTCAACGGCACCGATACAATGACCTATACCATCACCGATAGTGATGGCGATTCTTCAACTGCCACGATCACCTTTACGGTGAATCCGGTCGATGATGTACCAACGGCCACGAATGATACTTCTACCGTCGATGAAGACAATCCGGTCAATGTGCCGGTGCTGAACAATGATGACTTTGGCGGCGATGGCCCGGGCCCGGTGACGATCGCCACTCCGCCAACCAACGGCACTGTGGTCATCAACGATAATGGCACGCCAACCGATCCAAGCGATGACTTCATTACGTATACTCCAAGCCCAGACTTCAACGGCACCGACACGCTGACCTACACCGTCACTGATACCGATGGCAGCACCAGCACGGCCACAGTGACTTTCACAGTCAATTCTGTTGACGATGTTCCGACGGCAGCGGATGACATCTATGTTGTAAACAAGAACACTTCTTTCACATCTACGGTCAACGTTAATGACTTACTAATCAATGACACCGATCCTGATGGTGGCGTCCTGATTGTCAGGACAAATCCTATAGCTGCTCCCAGCAATGGGACAGTATCGCTCAACAGTGACGGTACTTTTACTTACCTCCCAAACCGTGACTTTACTGGAATCGACAGCTTTGTCTACGCCATCGCGGATGGTAAAGGTGGCACTGCTCAAGCAACGGTCACGCTTCAAGTCAGCGGTCGGCGAGGCTCAGGAGGAGCCGATTTCATTATTGGTGGTGATGGCAACGATATTATCAACGGTCTTAGCGATTTTGACATCCTCGATGGTGGGGCGGGTAACGACATCATTAACGGTGGCAGTGAAGCAGACATCCTTAGAGGTGGGGCGGGCAACGACATCCTCAATGGCGGCACTGACAATGATGAAATTACCGGCGGCGAGGGGAATGACCTGGCTAGCGGCGGTACCGGCGATGATGTCCTCATCGGTAACGAAGGCAATGACTCCCTGAACGGCGGCAGGGGCAACGACTTTTTGCGTGGTGGGTTGGGTAATGACCGCGTGCATGGTGGAGCTGGCAATGACCAGATGCAGGGCGGGCGGGGCGACGATATCCTCGACGGTGGTTTAGGTGACGACATCCTAGTTGGCGCCGATGGAGTCGATAAGATGACTGGCGGCCAGGGAAATGACATCTTCCTCTATGGTGCTGTAAATGAATTTGGCGATACCATCACCGACTTCTCAGTGGCCAGCGATCGCATCGATCTCAGACTTGTCTCAGGGATATCAGGTAGCTCCCTACTGCTGGAGCAATCTGGTACCTCAACGCTCGTCCGTTTACTGATGGGGGGGCGACTGCATACGGTAGCGACTCTCAAAGCTGTAAATGCCAGTAAGCTGCAGCGTCAAAACTTCATTGCCCCAGCTATAGCCTTGACAAACCTCAATACTACGAGTGCAGGCGCTAATGGCAACCACATCGTCTTAGGAACTTATACAGATGACCTTTTATTAGGCGGCGCAGGCAACGATCAGTTCTTTAGTCGCCCCGGCGACGATATCATTCTTGGGGGCATCGGCAACGATTATGCCAGCAGTGGTCGCGGTGAAGACCAACTCTTTGGCGGTGATGGCAATGACCAACTCTTCGGTCGGTTTGATGACGATTCTCTGTTTGGGGAAGCGGGTGACGACATCCTCGAAGGGGGAACCGGTAACGATGCCCTCTTCGGTGCCAGTGGCATCGATATGCTTACAGGCGTTGATCCAAATATCGGACGGGGGCAGGGAGAAATCGATGTCCTTACAGGGGGAGCTGACAGCGATCGCTTAGTGTTGGGTGACCAGAGAGGGGTGTTTTATGACGATAGCAATGTCACTTATCGAGGCTTCAGCGACTATGCTCGTATTGTTGGTTTGGCGAGTCAAGACACCATTCAACTAGCCGGTACACTAAGCGATTACAGCCTAATAGGCAACACGACCGTAAACGGTCAAGCTGGAACTGGTATCTTCTGGCTGGGGGATGGCTCAGCCACGGGTGAATTTATTGCTTTAGTACAAGGTACTAACATCATCAACACCCAAGCAGCCCTTACTTTTGTGTGATCTGCTAATGCTCTGTGACGGTGCTGGTTCAGATGGCATGGCTATATCTCTAGGTAAATGTGCCACAACTATATCAACCAGATTTGTTGATGGTAGCCCCTACAACCAAAAAAGTGGGTGAATTTGCGTAAAGGTTACTCAGCAGCAAATACCTCATCGACAGTGAGGATGAGGTCGGGGAAGTTCGGGGAGAGGATGCGGTTTGTGCCTGTGAAGCCTCTTTCTTCGTAGAGGTCCTCGATACGGCCATCTGCTTAGAGGTCCACTCGCGGCGCAGGCGCTTAATTTCGGCACGGAAAGTGTCATTGAGGAATTCGGCTATGGCCCCGTGGCGGCCTTTGGGTTGGGCCATGGCGACTAGATTCCCGTTGACCAGTTCGTAGCGGGTATCGGTGCCATCTTGGTAAGTAAGGTAGTCATCCAGAGTGAGGCACTCGGTAGTAGCGGTCATAGGTATGACTCCGAAGATTGGAGGCGCGTTGGTGTATGGTAGCGCTATCGATGCATCACCATTTGCCAAGCATGACTAGGAAAGGCTTCTAGAGCTTACAGACCTTAATATCTGGGGAGACGGGACTGGCGCGATTCGAACGCGCGACCTACCGCTTAGGAGGCGGTTGCTCTATCCAGCTGAGCTACAGCCCCAGGCTTTCCTAACTATATCGCCCTCATTATATTGTGCCTATTGGGGCAAGTCTAATGACCTCTATCAGAGTTGTAGAACAGCTGCGATCGCCCAGCGTCGTCATTGCGTTGCGTCATCCTACGGCAGTGCCTCGATATATCCGCTCAGATTGTTCGCGAGGCAAGCGGGTTGCTCCTGGAAGATGGCTCTGGGGTGATACATAGGGCGCTTGATAGCTGCCCTCTGAGCTGGTCTTGCCAGTCGGAGCCGTAAAGGCATGCTGTTCAGCATCGTAAGACAGGATCTCGCCAGTCTCAATGTTGTAAATCCAGGCGTAGATCGATAGAGCCCCTCGGTAAAGCTTGGAGCGAATGGCAGGATAGGTACGGAGATTTTCGATTTGGGTCAAAACATTTTCGGCAACCAGTGCCTCTAGCATCTCCTCTTTGCTGAGGTGACTGTAGTTATCCTGAATAAGTTTGCGCGTTGCCTCCGTATGGCGGAGCCAATTATAGACCAGAGGCATTTTGTCCTCTAGCTCACCAATTTGCAGAAGTCCTTTCATGGCACCGCAGCTGGTATGGCCGCAGATAATGACCTGATCAATGTCGAGGGCCTCAATTGCGTATTCAATGGTGGCCCCTTCGCCGCCGTTAGTTGCTTCATAGGGAGGAATGATATTGCCAGCGTTACGAATGACAAAAAGATCCCCTATATCAGACTGAGTAATAATTGCTGGGTCTACTCGCGAATCAGAGCAGGCAATAAATAACACACGGGGATGCTGGCCTTTACTCAGCTCCTCCATCAATGTTTTACGAGAAGGAACGTAGCTGCTCTGGAAATGCCTGATACCGCTAATCAGCTTTTTCATACCGTCCCTTCCCGCTCAAAATGCCGAGTTCTATCTATTGTTATCTCATATCTCAGGATTGAGTTATCCAAAGGGTTGCTTATCGGTTCAATTGCTATAGCTTCTTGATATGAGTTTGCGAACAGTCATATTTGTTCATGTGAAGGTTGTGAATGCCAGAAATTATTGACTACATCTCACCCAATAAGCTGACCAATTGGTACAGCTGGCTGCAGCAACAGCCGCTGAGTGAGTTGCTACAGAGTCGTTACGCACGAGGACGGCGAGAATGCTATTACGGGCTGGGGGTAACCCTGCAAAAATCACCCGCAATTTACATGGCGGCTCAAGCTGATTGCGTTCAGGCCTTGGGCGATCGCTACCTGCCTAACTGGCACTCGGCATTACTGTGTGAATATCACCCGGGTATTGGTATCAACCCCCATCGCGATCACACCTGCTTTACTGCCTGGGCCATTATGGTCAACTTCGGACAAGCCGAGTTCGTCGAGTATCCCAGTCGCGAAAAAGTCGTTACGCCATTGCCCGATGGTGCGATCGTGCGTCTCAACACCAAGATTCTCCACGCTGTTTGCCCGGTTCAGTCTTTGCGCTACAGTCTGACATTTCGACAGCTCAAGCCTGAGTATCAGCCTAGAATAGGGCGGCAGCAGTCTTTGCCGATGTAACGTTTCTGGCATGACCCGGCATGCTTTACCGCCTTCTGACGTAAGATTATAGTTCAAGTGAACTAACCAATGAAACTCAGATGGTTCAATATACGTTGGCCCAAAGTCCTGGAATCACCTTGGAAGTACCGGGTAAAGATTCTCGTAAGGCGCGCGATCGCGCGATGGATCAATTGATAGAACGCATGGATGAGGGTGAGTTGCCGACTGATTTGGCCGATGGATTCGACCCTCAACAGTTTATTGAGGTGAAAATGCCGGAATCAACCTCTGATTTCAAAAGCCAAGAAGAAGCAGTTGTCGAAGCCGTACAGGTGCTCAATCATCTAGCAACGCTGAAGCTAAAGGTACAGGACTCGCGTGAGGATGCTCTGAAAGTTCGTCAGCTAGTTGATCTCCTCTTCGTTGATGACCCCATTACCGAAGCCCAGATGACCGATCTGAAAAATGGATTCAAGACTTTGAAGAATTTTGCCCAGATCAATCTGAAATATCGGGATGCTAAATCACAGGCAGAAGCTGCTCGCCAACTACTAGATGAAGCACTCACCTAGAGCATGCCTGCATAGCCAGCCATAACAGCTGTTGGCAGACGAATCGGGAAGTATAGTGGGCTGTCCCTGAGCGATACAATGGGCCATGTTCACACATACAGCACCGATGGAAGTTATCCCTGCAATTGACCTGCTGGAAGGGCGATGTGTCCGCCTGTATCAAGGCGACTATGATCAGTCTCAAGTTTTCGATGATGACCCCGTAGAGGTCGCTCGACGATGGGTAGCCGAAGGAGCTACTCGTTTGCACATCGTCGATCTAGATGGTGCTAAAGCGGGTAAGCCTGAAAATTGGGACGCTATTCGGGCAATCGCCGATGCCGTCACTATCCCTATTGAAGTAGGTGGTGGCTTGCGCGATCGCGACCGCGTTGCGGCTCTGTTTGATTTAGGGGTTCAATACGCCATATTGGGGACTGCCGCAGTCGAAAACCCTAGCCTTGTCGAAGCACTCAGTACCGAATTTCCAGGGCAAATAATAGTCGGGATCGATGCCAGAGATGGCAAAGTAGCAACGCGGGGCTGGCTTGAGACCTCGACAGTTGAGGCGATCGCCTTGGCTCAGGATATGGCCCAGCGGGGTGCTGCCGCTATTATCTACACCGACATTAAGCGCGATGGCACCCTCAAGGGGCCTAACCTAGAAGCTCTGAGAGCGGTGGCTGATGCGATTGACATCCCCGTGATTGCTTCCGGTGGAGTCAGCTCTGTCACAGATCTTCTGAGTCTCTTATCACTCGTTCCCTCGGGGGTTTCGGGCGTGATTGTAGGAAAGGCTCTCTATACAGGTGACGTCTCATTGAAAGAGGCACTTCGCGCTGTGGGTCCGGGTCGCTGGCAGGATATCCCTATCGATTCAGGGATATCCTTCGCTTAAGCAACGCTAAGTTAGCTGCCCTGTTGTGCTTTCAAGGTTTCGACTTCTTCACGAAGGGCAGAAAGTTCTGCGGTTAATGCTGTGAGCTCAGCTTGTACTGAGGCATCCGCCACAGGCATAGCCACCGTATCAACTGTAGCCTCTGAAGCCGGGGCCGACACAAATGGGTTGGGAATTTGCCCTACTTGATCCATCAAAGAGTCCACAAAGACGCGGGCTTCACGTTCGGCATCAACTCCTTTCGCTTCTAGCTCTTGGGTTAGAAGCTCCATATCATTACCAATGGCAGAAAATTTCGCCTGCGAAGCTTGTGGGTCGCGAATGGCATCCACGACTGATGCTGTTGCGCCAAGGGTGACGCGGAATCCTTTCTGGATCGTTTCGGTCAGCGTATCTGGATTCATAAAGACGTTGAGCCTCTTGCGGTCAATACGACTCTACACCGTCTAGATTCTAACGCGAAGGCTACAGCCATAACGAACTGGGAAGCTATACTTACCACATTGGTATGCTTAGTGTCGAGAGTAAACTCAGCGTAATTCAGTTACATCAGTTCAAATGCTCTACCGCCAAATCACGGGTTTGTACGGAGAATGGATGAAAATTTTTGATGATTTTACGGCTAGTTGATAAGTTCTTGAAAATTAAAGAACACTTGAACTACCCAAACCGTTCGTCAACGCAAATCCGAGAAATGCTTACGGGCTCAGTATTTTCAGGGATATCTCGACTGAAATTAGTACGTTTGAGCTAAGTTTTATCGACACTTTTTGCACGGAGCATATCTGGAATGAGGTTGGAAAGAGTGGTAGCCACTTTGTTGAAGCGGCTACAATCGTGACGGTAGACCCGAATGCAGCGTCGAAAGCACCTGAGGAAGAGGCTTTTAGCTGGGTTTATTCAAATTCCCTTTGAGGAGGGGTGTAGAACTAGTTCTGTTTTTTCCCTACTTTGATACTTTTCCGTTACGCTGCCATTAGCAGGATTGCATGGCATTTGTTTCTGGGGTATCCACCCTGAGGGAGATAGGCAATTGCATCACTGGTTTGTGGGAACCCCTGATTGAGATACACCACGCACGAAGGAGCACGAGGAACACGGCATGACTCAAGCGAATGAATTGCTCGGCGCAATGAAGCCGGAGAGCGAATTGGATCTCCTGATAGAAGGTGACAGCGCAGCGAAGTTCGATGATGCATCAAATAATGGTGCAGAGACTCCGGCAAAAGCAACCAAGGGTAAGACAAGTCGTCGGGGTCAAGCGAAGAAGAAGCACTACACAGAAGACTCCATCCGTCTCTATCTTCAGGAAATTGGTCGTATTCGTTTGCTGCGGGCCGAAGAAGAAATTGAACTGGCTCGTAAGATTGCTGACTTGCTAGCTCTCGAGCGTATTCGTGATCAGCTAGTAGATGACCTGCAGCGTGAGCCTAGTACAGGGGAATGGGCTGAAGCCGTTGACATGCCGCTGCCAGCGTTCCAAAAGCGCCTCCATATTGGTCGCCGCGCGAAGGACAAGATGGTGCAGTCCAACCTTCGTTTGGTTGTTTCTATTGCGAAGAAGTACATGAACCGTGGGCTGTCTTTCCAAGACTTAATTCAGGAAGGTAGCTTGGGGTTGATTCGCGCGGCTGAAAAGTTCGACCATGAGAAGGGCTACAAGTTCTCCACTTACGCAACTTGGTGGATTCGGCAGGCCATCACACGGGCGATCGCGGATCAGTCGCGGACGATTCGGCTTCCGGTTCACCTGTACGAAACGATTTCACGCATTAAGAAGACCACCAAGCTGCTGTCTCAAGAACTGGGTCGCAAACCAACTGAGGAAGAAATTGCAACTCGCATGGAAATGACCATTGAGAAGCTGCGTTTCATTGCTAAGTCGGCGCAGTTGCCAATTTCTCTGGAAACACCCATCGGTAAGGAAGAAGACTCTCGTCTGGGCGATTTCATTGAGTCCGATGGCGAGACTCCCGAGGATGAGGTTTCCAAGAACCTGCTCCGCGAAGACCTAGAAGGTGTTTTAGGTATGTTAAGTGCTCGTGAGCGAGATGTGCTGCGCTTGCGTTACGGTTTGGATGATGGCCGTATGAAAACACTGGAAGAAATTGGCCAGACCTTCAATGTGACCCGTGAGCGGATTCGTCAAATTGAAGCGAAGGCTCTGCGCAAGCTACGTCACCCGAATCGCAACAGCATTCTTAAGGAATACATTCGCTAATCAAATCTGAATCTTTGATTACCTCTAGAGTATGTCTAAGGCCCCAGAATTTTAACTGGGGCTTTTTTGTGTCGTACTTGTTGCAGGCATACTGATTACAGTCATTAGGCGATCGCGATTGTGCGGCTGAAGTGCCCTGTAAAGTGCAAACTGCATCGTGTCTCCACATACGGCATAACTAGAACCGATTCTTCTCCATCTTACTGCATCCACAATATATTTGTGCAAAAAATTTTTATCAATCGTAGATTGTCGCCTCAGCTGTTGGCAGAATCGTAGTCCTTTGGAATATTGAGTTGATTAGGTATTGATTGCCATGCATGGATTTATCCCACCGCATCGTTTTTTCCCTTACCTCACATGGGCTATGGTTGAGGCCATGCCAGACAAAGGAAATGTCGTGATCATCCAACCAGCTGGTGCGATCGAACAGCATGGCCCCCACCTGCCCCTTGTCGTGGATTCGGCGATCGCTGTCGGCGTGTTGGGAAAAGCGCTATCGCAGCTTTCCGAAACAATTCCGGCCTATGCTATGCCACCACTTTATTACGGTAAATCCAACGAACACTGGCATTTTCCAGGCACGATTACCCTCTCAGCTCAGACCCTACGCCAAGTATTGCTAGAGTCGGCAGAAAGTCTCTATCGGGCTGGATTCCGCAAGCTGGTATGGATGAATGCCCACGGTGGCCAGCCACAAGTATTTGAGATGGCGGCGCGCGATTTACACCAGCAGTATCCCGACCTGAAGGTGTTTCCCTTATTTACGTGGCAAGTGCCCAATCAAGCTGCCGAACTCATTACCGCCAAGGAACTAGCGTTAGGGATCCACGCGGGCGATGCTGAAACGAGTCTCATGCTGTCGCTCTTGCCCAATCAGGTGCAAATGGACAAGGCTGTCTGCGAATATCCGCAGGGACTCCCTGAAGACAGCCTGCTGAGCATGGAAGGGGCATTGCCTTTTGCTTGGGTGACCCGCGATCTAACTCGCAGCGGCGTCTTAGGAGACGCAACCGTAGCCACGCCAGAGAAGGGCGATCGCTTATTACAATCCCTAGCAGAAGGATGGGTGCGGCTGATTCAAGACGTCTATCGTTTTCAACAGCCGTCGGCATGGCTACAGCCACCCGATGACCAAACCGTAAGCTAAGAACGCACTGCCTAAAGGGACGGTCAAATTATCAATGCCAATTTTTGAAAACGCTTCTAATAATGTGGCGAACAGAGCTATCAAGAATGCGATCGCGCAAACACTTAGCGTAAATCCGTAGGCGATCGCCAAAGTCAGGCAGCCAGCAATAAAGCTAGCCACCAGCATGGCACCACTCCCCTCCCAGCTTTTTTTAATGCCCCAAACCTCATAAGGATGGCGACCATAGGCCTGACCAATGAGTGCGGCCATACCATCACCCCACGTCATTGTTAAGATTCCGAGTGCGGCAAATTCGGGATACCCTTGTCGCCAAAATACTGCCGTCAAGATACCAATACTGACGGCGTAGAAGAATGTACCTAAACTGGTACGCCCGACGCTATTAATACCGGGCAGAATCGGTAACCAGTAAGATATCAACGCGACTACGCTGGCCACGACTGATGCGCTGATCCCCATCCATGCCGGGGTTTGGAGCCACCAAGCTAACAAGATGACATTCCCCACTCCCATATGGACAATCTTGCGCGTGACCTCAGATGAAACGGATTTGGTTAAATACAGGCCCTCAGCAGTCAGACCAATAACCCCTAACCAAACGACAACCAACGCGATCTGCACCACTGGAAGTGGCCATCCTGTGAATTTAAGGAGGGCGTCTAACAAAAAATTGCCTCGAACAATTGCGGTACTGTATTTCTTTTACCAAATTCGGGGATCGTTATTAGAGGATCGTTATGTGTTGTTGGCGAATGGTTCCTTTGTCCGCTGCAACAAAAACCGCTGTACAGTAGGGGCATTTGGGGAAACAGGAGACGATCGCGCCTATGCTGGCTTATGTACTTGCAATTGTTATCGCCATTGGTAGCTTTAGCTTTTACATGGCAGCGTTTTTTGTCCCCGAAATCCATCGTCGCCAAGACTTTGTTTGGAGCGGCGTGGGCATGTTTTACGCCGTGGTTCTATGGTTTTGTGCCGGACGAATCACCGGCGCTGTGTTGCTCGGTCAAATTGCCAGTGTGGCCCTGTTGGGATGGCTCGGGTGGCAGACTTTGGAACTTCGGCGCGACTTGACGCCTGATTATGTTAGAACTCCCGTTTCTTGGGCGGATTTGCAGCGCTGGCAGCAAACGGCTCAGCAGGCTTTGAGCAAGTACTTGCAGATGGGCTCACTGCTGGCAGGGGTTAAGGCTATTGGGGCTGATCTCAGAACAGGAGTGGCGGCAATCCGAAATCGAATTGCAGGTCCACGGGGCGAGGTGCGATCGCGTCCTGATATCCCCCCCCTCCGTCGCTCCCCTGCGTTTGAATTTGAAACAGAGACTGGTCAAGGCGAGTCGGTTCCTTCTGAATTTGCCAGTGTGCCCACTCAACCCCGGACTCCACCCTCGATCAACACGGCCCAGCAGGCCGCTGCTGCATCTCAAAAATCAGAGTCCGTTCCTTCTGCCACTTCCGAAGCATTAGAGTCGCCGCTGACGGCTGCCGTCACAAAACAATCGGACCCCAAGACTGAGCCAGAATCGGTTCCCAGCGCGATCGCGGTAGAAACGGCAATGCAAGCTGAAACGAGTGAGCCCGCCGCCCCCACCCAGGCAGCGAAATCAGTTAAATCGGCCCCAGACGTGACCGCACCGTCCCCTGATCCCAAGCCGCCCTCTAGCCCCGCATCAAAGCCTGCTGCAGCGGCTCCTAACCGCTTGGTGATCTTCAAGAACTGGTTGGGTGAGCTTTGGCAAGGCTGGCGCCGCCCCAAACCACAGCGCACCGTGATCGAAATTCCACCCCGTGCTCCTTCTATTCCGCGATCGTCGGAGGCTGCCGAGAGACCCGCTAAGTCCTCCCAATCTTCTCAATCTTCCAAGCGAGCTGTGATTGATATTCCGCCGCGCCCCCCTTCGATTCCGCGTCCTCCTAAACCCGCCCAGACGGGAGCCGGTCCAGCCACAAAGGCGCCCGTAACAGAGCCAGACTCGAATTGGGTTGACGTTGGCGACGCACAAAGCCAGCCTGCTGAGCCCGCTGAATACTTCTCAGCAAAACAGGACTCCGATCCGCCCCCCCCTTCTGAAGCTGACACCCCTCTTAGCCCGCCCCCCGCTCCAGTGCCCCCTGCCGATATCGCTGACGAGCCAGAAACCAACTGGCCGGATGACGAATCTGAAACGAACTGGCCGAATGATTGAGCGTCAGGGTGAGGCAATCATTATTCGTCCGGTTAGGGTTCTTCTCACGAACGTAGCAGAAGCAGTGCAGGCTGGTAATAGTCGAAGCCCCAGGCGATTTCCATCCGCAGGGCGATTTCATCTGGCTCTAGCTGAGGGTATTTCTGGAGGAAAAGCCGCTGGGACTCGGTTAGCGACTGCGAGTGGTTGTGATTGTTCATGGCACCAACCCCGTGGAATCAAATGCCCGATAGGTCTTCCGCAAGAACTTTTCGATGCGATCGCGGGACATGCTCAGACGCTTGAACAGCCCTGATGTGCGGCTTTCGCCCAGACTGAGATTGTTTTCATCCAGCAGATTACGCTCTTTGATCGGTCGTTTGGGAAAGTCGATGGCCTTGACCTTGAGCTTTTTCATTAGCTCTGGGAGCCCTTCGATCTGGCGGACGTCCCATTGAAGTTTCGCACCAATACAAAGGGCATATCCGTCCCGTGTTCCTTCAGCGCCACGTAGAACAACTCCATGGACTCATAGGCTCCGCTGGAGAAAACCAGCGGACAAACTGAATGCGATAGCGTGTAGCGGTCTCAATGGCAACGGGAAAAGGTTCGACAGCAACGACGGAAGACACCGGAATTAGAACTGCGAGAGACGCTCGCCGCTGGACATCACCAGGGGGATGTCATCTGAGCAGGAAGGGGGAACTGGTGACGCTAAATCTCATCAGGATCAACGCCCATCGCTCGTAATCGTTCAGCTAATCGATTGGCACGTTGTCGCTCGATGGCTTGACCTTCGGCTCCCGTAGGAATGACTTGTCCATCTTGATCGCACCATCGCAACCAAAGTCGTGTCACATCGTCTTCAAACGGCCCTTCCCACAACGTTAGTCCCACACCTACACCCTCCAACCAAATGGACTGCCCCGTCTGGTTGATGCCGTCAGTCGGGGTCAATGCGTGATATCCAGTTGGCGAAAGTGCCCACACCCGAAGCAATGCACCCTTCATTTCATCCTTACCTTGGATTTGCTTCAGTGGGTCAAAGACAACATAGTAAGGTACCCCAATCCGGGCATAGATTTCTTTTTTACTTTTTGTCTTGCGCTTCTGTTGGGCTTTCTTACTTAGGATGAGTTCATTCCCTTCCTGGTTGGACACAATTTCGATACATACCTCAGGGACTTTGCCGAATTCCCACACAAAGTAAGCGCGGTTGCGGCGCTCGGCATAGTCGGAGGCCGTTTGGACGCCTAAACTCAGCATGACGTCGGGCACAACGGGTTCACCTTTGATTCGGTAAAACAACCCGACGTTCGCAGCCACGAGAAACGGTGAGGGGACGGCTTTAGAACTGTAGAGGGGTTCCACTAACAGTCGCTGGTGCTTTTCTGACTGAAAATTATCTACCGGGGTATCGTCCTCGATCACCAAATGACTGATGTCGGGCTCAGTCGCAATGTCTTCGTCATTCAGGATTTCGCTGTCCAGTATTTGCTGTGGAGTCATCGGCTGTATCTGACGACGCTTCCCCAATTCTAGGGCGCTCTCTGCAGATGAGAACGATCACAGTGTGTTGGAACTTGGAGCCAGTTTGAGTATCTTAACTGGTTGACAAGGCTGTGATTTGAGCTGGGGTAGGAGTTCATCGACCCGTCGCCCTGGAATTAAACGGAGAGGGAGGGATTCGAACCCTCGGATGGTTTGACCCATCAATAGATTTCGAGTCTACCGCATTCGACCACTCTGCCACCTCTCCACGCGGTTATTCGGTTTTAGCTGAGAACCCTATCGCAGCTAAGAGAATAGTGCTCGCTGAACTAATATAACCGAGTCTGTGGCGATCGCTCCAGAAGAAAAGCAGATTAGGACTTGTCAACTGAAGGGGGTGACGCGATCGGGGGGCAAATCTTGGGGTAGCTACCAGGCTATCGGTGCAGCCAGCAAAGCAGCCCAGCACAAGGGCCACACAGGGGCCAGCAAGCAGAATCTGCCTTACCAAAGGCCGGTGCCTGTTCCGTTGTCTCCCTCGTATTGTGTGCAAAGGTCATCCTGGGGGCTGTGCTTTGGGTAAAGCTGGGTTATGGTAAGGGCATTCAAGCGTGTGTCTTGAGGGCATGCGGGAACCTTGAAAACGATATAGGTTTGCGAATGGGCACAGGTGCTGTTTCAATTGCCTGTGTCTGTCTTTGTTCTGCGGAGAACGAGTAGCGCGGATGGGGAGCTGTTTGGAGCTAACCGGCGAAATTGATAGGCTCAGCCCGCCTGGGGACTGGGTTTCAGCGTTTCGCTTCCGAAAGGGGATCCGCGCAAGTCCTGTGTTCTTTGCACAGCAAGGGTTTTCAGCGTTTGTGTGATTGGTATTTGAGCGCTGAAATGCGATTTGGGGCTCCTGATCGTGAGGTCCGCGCAATGCGGGTCTGAAACGGTCTCCTGGTCAGGATTTGGAAAGCCCGCCGTCGCAATCGACTAATTCCCCGGAAGGGGATTGAAACTCAAAGACAACTTGATTTTCGGGATCTTTCACTTGTCGCAATCGACTAATTCCCCGGAAGGGGATTGAAACTTTAGGGATGGATTTGAATCCGTCGATCGCTTCCCACTGTCGCAATCGACTAATTCCCCGGAAGGGGATTGAAACGTTATGGATGCATTGGTGAATCGTTGATGACAACGGGTCGCAATCGACTAATTCCCCGGAAGGGGATTGAAACAAGATTGCTTGGCCTTTGCCTTGGCGCGACGAGCAACCAGCTGTCGCAATCGACTAATTCCCCGGAAGGGGATTGAAACAACCCAGATGCCCCAGTTGGGCTCAGCACTGTTCAGGTCGCAATCGACTAATTCCCCGGTAGGG
>JBHJHM010000017.1:0-24066 GCA_050330865.1 Leptolyngbyaceae cyanobacterium | reverse complement strand
TCCCTATTCTCGTTCTGAAGAGCTCTCACGTCTAATTCTATTCCCTATTCCCTATTCCCTATTCCCTATTCCCTATTCCCTATTCCCTATTCCCTATTCCCTATTCCCTATTCCCTATTCCCTATTCCCTATTCCCTGTTCCCTATTCCCTATTCCCTATTCCCTATTCCCGTTCGGCTGAGCGCTCACGTAGAAGCCTATTCCCTATTCCCTATTTCCCCTCTCAATCAGGTGATGCACAATACGAATGTCCATCACGCCACCCGAGTATCACCATGCCTGAAATGCGCTTCCAGATTCAATGGCCCGATGGCGCCAATGCAACCTGCTATTCGCCGTCACTGGTGATTAAAGACTACTTCGTGCCAGGCGAATCCTACACGCTGGAAGATTTTGTTACGCGATCGCGCACTGCACTGCAAATTGCTAGCGATCGCGTTCAGGCTAAATACGGCTTCCCCTGCGGGCGAGCGATGGGGCAATTGCAAGAAATCGAACGTACGGCAGTTCAATATCAGCAGCTCGATGCCCCTACCGTCCGCATACTCAAATTCATTGACTAGGCACCAAAACCATCTGCCAAAGCAACATACCTCGAACCAAGCTCTCCCATTCCCGTTCGGCTGAGCGACCTTCGGCCCGAGTTCAGGACTTCGGCGAGCGCTCAGTCGAGCCGTCGAGGGCTCACGTCGAAGCCTGTTCCCTGCTTCCCAAAGATGTCCCTAAATGCACAAAGCTATAGGGTTAACGCTCCCCCTAAGCAGCTACATCGCATCTGGATCAATGCCTAGCTCTCGTAAACGGGCTGCTAGTTGATCAGCCCGTTGTCTTTCTTGTTCGGCCTGCTGCTGAGCTTGTTCGGCCTGCTGCTGGGCCTGTTCAGCCCGTTCGCTGCTCCAGAGTAGTAGATTGCCTTCTACGTCCCACCAGCGTAGCCAGTGAGTCGTTTTACCCAGACGTTCGCCGTGCCAGATTCCTAAGAATAGACCGATTGATTCAATCCAGACACGGCCTTGAGCATTGGGTTGAACAATCGCATATTCCTTTCCCTGAAGCTGTCGCACTTCCAGAGTCACTGACATGGGATCAAAGATTGTGTAGGTGGGGACTTTGAGGATCTGTTCGTAGAAATACAGCTTGCCGTAAGGGTACACGGGGTGCAAAGAATACTCACCCGTCTCTGTTTCGGACAAGAATTCCATCGCGATCGCAATGGGGCCACCTTCAACATGCGGTGTATAGCTGCGGCGAATCACCCCCTCAGGAACGGGATCAACCTGCGGCACCCAAAGCCAATCAGGCGCCTTTACAACTGTTTTGCCGTTGACCGTTGCCACTAAACCGAAATTAGAGGCGATTAGCATTTCGGACTGAATTCGGTTCGCTTCGCCCAGGGCATCCGTCAGGGCTGCCGCGAGAAATGGCTGTTCAACGTTTTCTACAGGATCATCCGGTAGGATGTAATCATCCGGCAGCTTTTCCCACGTCACAACGGGGGCAGGCCGAGTATATTGCGGCAGTCGTGAGACCATACATCCCTCCGCTCCAGATTCAACAGCTTTCTGGAAATTATGGCGCACTTTGAAGCGAAGGGTTGATGCATCGAAAGACTTATCTCACGGCTTAGTCGATGCTTGATATTTTTTGATTTCTTATCTTTCATCAGCAGAATCAGGGAATTTTATACGCCCAGAACATACTTTGCGATTTAGTCAAATAGAGCTGAATACCATCTATCCCTACAATTTCTATTGCGACGATGTACACGTTCTATGCAGTAATTCCCAGATATGAGATTTATTTTCGCTAGCATCGATCGCGATAGGCAGAAAAACCAACCTGCCTGATTTATCTATCGATGGCATTCAAAGCTATGGTGCTAGCTCAACCGCAATCCCAATCTTTTCATGAACTTTCTAGCCATGAAATAATTAAATCTTTCAATAGTGACTTAGAAAGCGGATTAACCGCTGAGGAAGTTGCTGATCGGTATGAAACCTATGGCTGGAATCAGCTTCCCATCCATCCAGGCAAGCCAGCTTGGCTGAAGTTTCTACTGCAATTTCATCAGCCGCTGCTCTACATTTTGTTGATTGCAGGTGGAGTCAAGGCATCGCTAGGCTCATGGACAAATGCAGCTGTCATTTGGGGCGTTACGGTTATCAACGCCATAATTGGTTACGTGCAAGAAGCAAAAGCTGAGGGCGCGATCGCCTCACTTGCGCAAGCTGTCACCACTGAAACTACCGTCTTACGGGAAGGACAAACGCTGCAGGTGCCCTCGTATGATTTGGTTCCAGGCGACATCGTACTGCTGACCTCAGGCGATAAAGTTCCAGCAGACTTGCGATTGCTCAAAACTCGTAACCTGCAGATTGATGAATCGGCCCTAACAGGGGAATCTGTACCAGTAGATAAATCAATCCAGTGCCTGCCGCCAGATACGCCGCTCGCTGAACGCACCAATATGGCCTATGCCAGTAGCTTTGTGACCTTCGGGCAAGGCACCGGCATCGTTATCGCGACGGCTAATGCCACCGAAGTTGGCAAAATCTCGCAGTCAATGGAGCAGCGCGTCAACCTGAGCACTCCTTTAACCCGCAAGTTTGCCAAGTTCAGCCGTATTCTGCTCTACGTCATTTTGACGTTAGCAACCTTAACTTTTGCCATTGGGCTGGGGCAAGGAGAATCCTGGATTTACATGTTTGAAGCAGCGGTTGCCCTAGCGGTCAGCGCCATCCCCGAAGGATTACCGGCTGTGGTCACCATCACATTAGCGATCGGTGTCAACCGTATGGCCAGTCGTAATGCCATTATCCGTAAACTTCCCGCTGTTGAGGCCTTGGGCAGCACGACCGTTATTTGTTCCGACAAAACCGGAACGCTGACGGAAAATCAAATGACGGTGCAGGCCATTTACGCGGAGGATCAGTTCTACCAGGTTAGTGGGAGTGGCTATAGTCCCAAGGGGGATATCAAGATGGCCACTGATGGCGAGGGCGAAAATCTATTAGTGGATGGTTTGCCACCCATGCTGCAGGAGTGCCTGATGGCTGGCGTGCTCTGTAATGACTCCCAACTTAAGCATACGGGAGAACATTGGGTCGTTGTGGGCGATCCTACCGAGGGAGCCTTGATTGCAGCTGCCGCTAAGGCCGAACTGAGCCAGTCTGGACTTGCTGCAGCCATGCCTCGCTTAGATTCGATTCCGTTTGAATCGGAGTATCAATATATGGCGACGCTGCACGACGCTGCGGCTCGGATAATTTATGTTAAAGGGTCCGTAGAAGCTATCTTGAGACGGTGCTCTGAGACAGTTGATCGCAGCGGACAGATTACGGCTGTTGAGCCACTCCAAATTGAGCAAGCTGTTGAAGCAATGGCCGCACAAGGACTGCGCGTCCTGGCTTTCGCTAAGAAGTCGATCGCAGCCCATCAACATGCTATCGACCACGATGATATTGAAACGGGGCTCATTTTTCTGGGATTGCAAGGCATGATTGACCCACCGCGTCCGGAAGCGATCGCGGCTGTCCATGCCTGCCAGGCCGCAGGTATCCAGATCAAGATGATCACTGGCGACCACATTGCCACCGCACGCGCGATCGCTCACCGTATGGGGATCCAAAAGTCAGGGTCTGTAATGGCCTTTGAGGGCAAGCAGTTGATGCATTTAGACGGTCGTCAGTTGGCTCAAGCGGTTGAAGATGGGGATGTCTTTGCTAGAGTTGCCCCGGCACAAAAGCTGCAGTTAGTCGAAGCTCTGCAGTCGAAGGGTGACATTGTGGCCATGACGGGAGATGGCGTGAATGATGCTCCAGCGTTGAAACAGGCCGATATTGGCATTGCTATGGGAAAAGGCGGCACCGAAGTCGCGCGCGAAGCCGCGGATATGCTCCTCACGGACGATAACTTTGCCTCGATTGAAGCAGCTGTGGAGGAGGGGCGCACGGTTTATCAAAACCTGCGGAAAGCGATCGCGTTTCTCTTGCCAGTCAATGGCGGCGAATCCATGACAATTCTCATTAGCGCGCTTCTAGCCAGAGATTTACCGATTCTCTCGCTGCAGGTGCTGTGGTTAAACATGATCAACTCCCTGACGATGACAGTGCCGCTGGCCTTTGAACCCCGTTTCAGCAGTTCAATGCGTCAGCCGCCGCGCAATCCCAAGGAGCCTTTAATCACCGGCAAACTGTTGCGGCGCATTCTAACGGTTTCTATCTTCAATTGGGTTCTGATTTTTGGTCTCTTTGAGTGGGCCAAAGCTACAACCGGCGATATTGCGGTGGCTCGGACAATGGCGATTCAAGCACTGGTGGCAGCGCGTATCGTCTATCTCCTCAGCATCAGTCAGCTGGGGATTAGTTTGCTCAACGTTGTCCGCCGCCAGACAGGCTCTGTTACCAATACCCCCATCCTCATCTTGGGGATTGCAGGAGCAGTCATTTTGCAAATTGTGTTCAGCCAGTGGACAGTCATGAACACCCTGTTTGAGACTGCTCCTTTGACTTGGAACCAATGGCTCATCTGCCTGCTGCCAATGCTTCCTATGGTGCCATGGGCCATGTTGGCGAATGTCATTGACCCACCTCAGACACAAGAGGCTCTATGAAAATCTGAAGCATTAAGGTGATTTCTGAGAAAGAAATTACCCGCCGAACGTAGGATGGACAAAGGGCAAAGCCCGTGCCCATCCGTCAATACCGTCCCGTCGATGGGCGCACTTCGTTTTGCCTATCCGGCATTCTGCAGAGCGCCTTGTACTGCGACACCACTCTACGGTGGCATATTCATTTCGAGAAACCTCCTAAGCACTCAGCCCCGTCAACAGGCCCCTTTCTCCTTCTAACGCTAGGAATGAAACCGATTCACCGACATGGTCGAGTTCATTATCAAAGGATTGTTCTTCGTAGACGCGCACGCCAAAACTATTAGCGGTGATGGTGTCGAGACGGAGATTAGCCGTATTGGATCCTTTGTAAGAGCTCAACTTAGCGATGAGGGCAGGGGCTGCGTCGAAGTCTGCTCCGAAGTTAACAGTAGAACGACTGTCTTCATAGGTCTCACCTGTGGTGCCCGCCTGCAGTAAAGTATCGCCATCAGAAGCAGTCCCTGAATCAATAGCCAGCCACCCAATGGACTCAGAAGTATGACCACCCTCGTTGAGCGCTTCCTCTTCCTGCATCGCTACCTGAAAGCTATTGGCAGATTGTTCACGAGTACGCGTAACCACCCAATCACTGCCATTAGCGGTTTGAACTTGGGAAAGTATCGTGGGTGCGGTGTCAAAACCCGCTACATTAACCGTGTCAAAGCCTCTGGAGGTAAGCCGATTAGAATCATAGGTACCTGCAGCAATACGAGTGCCATCCGCCAAAGTCCAGTTCCCAGCTTCCATAACGAGGTAGGAAACTGATTCAGGGACATGCCAACCATCTTTATAATTCGGTTCCTCAATCTGCAGTTGGAAGGTATTACCGGTAACATTGCGGAGGCGAATCGCGGCTGGATCACTGCCATTAAAGGTCGGGTCCGAAACAATCACCACGGGATTTGTGTAAGTGTTGTCTAAGGCGATAGTTTGCCAGTTGTGGTTCAACGTATCGAGACTGCCATACTCACCAATTGTCGTCGCTGGCGTTGCATCGAACTCCAAATAAATGGGTTCAGTTACCGGACCCAAAGACAGATTATCGTTGGTGGGATCAATGACACTAGCGGCAAATCCGAGTGGTAGCTGATCTTCGCCGACAAAGTCATAGGCGGCAACGTCGGCAAAAGCAAATTGGTCAGAAATGTCTTGGTCGGCGCCTGTCAACACCACATCAACTGTTTGGAACTCGACGGCATTATTAGCCGGGAAGTCCGATGCCGCTAAGGCGTCCAGCTGGGCTTGCAGAATCGGCGCATAGGCTTGATCAGAGGCATTGCCATTAAAGAATTCATTGGTGAATGGCTGAATAAATCCTTTCGTCAACACAACTCTTGCGGTCTGCCCTGCCGGTCCGTTAACCACCACACGGGGCCCCTCGGCATCATAGGTGCCAATATCGCCGGCCCCTAGTCCGTTCACCTGCAGAGAGACGGCAATATTAGGGGAATCCTGAGAAGCTAGCGCCTGGGAACCGCCTTGATTGCCAACCCCTTGCAGCTGACCTGTGGCCGTTGTGCCATCCGTAAAGGTCACGGTGAAGTCAGACCCGATGAGTTCCGCGCCTGACACCCCCCCTACATCCCAAGCTGGGCTTGTCCCTGCATCAAGCACACCTTTGCGAGCCCCTGCAATAGAATTGGGGTCCATATCGACCGAGAAACCAATCGTTTCGCCGGATTCAAAGCCACCGTTGACGGCTTCATTGAAGCGCAATTGCAATCCTTCAAACCCGGCTGTTCCCCCCGTACCGATGTAGGAGGCATTGCTGGGTGCAACAATCCCGGTTCCTCCATTCGTATCAATTTTGAGGGCTTTGCCGACCGTATCGCCGGCTAAGCCAAACGGATCAAAAACGCTATCGGGATAAAGCGCCCCCGTCACGTCAATATCAACCTGGGCAATCTTCTTGGTGCCGGTGTTGGTAATTTGAAACGAGTTGTTGCCAAAGTTAGAAACTTGAACATTGTCTCGATTTTTAGTGATTGTGATGACGGCTTCGCCTCCTGCTGGGAGGGTTGCACTACTGGTCACCGCCATCGAGAGACTATTTTGAGGGCTGTTGGCAGGGGCGATCGCAGAACTATCGGCACTGACAGGATCAAGAACAGTTGCAAAGGAATCGGCTACTGCAGTAACTTCAACGTCTTTGAAGACGGTTTGGAAAGGGGTCATTTCAGGTTGCTCCATACTTGAGAAGAAAAGCCCCACAATGAGGCACGGTAGCCATCCCTGAATGATGAGTTGCGCCAGAGGGCACCCAGAACGGTCATTCCACCCAAATCTAACAAATGAAATCAATCCTGTTAGATTCCTCGCTAATTCTTCAAATACTGCTGTAATCTCCTCATACGATCCCTGTAATTTACCGAATCCCTTCCATACCAGCGGCCTGTCAACCTTCGATAGCCGCTAATGCCACGTTGAGACGAAGGGGATATTAACAAATTTCGCCGATGCAGTGCCTCTTAGCCATGAGCCCCCTTGCAGGCCGGTCCGCAGATTAGCCAGAATGGCCTCCATTAGCAGCCGAATATCCTGAATTTAAGGGAAACCGCTATCGATATAACTGTTTGACGATGGCTGACTGCACCAGAGAGTTCAATACATCATCGGTCAGAGGTTTAACCAAAAAACCATCGAGGTCCAGCGCATCTTCCTCCGTTTGCCAGTTAGGTGAGGTTGATTCCGTCAAAGCCACAATAGTCATAGGCGTTGCGTGGTTAGAATGACGCAGCGCACTAACTTGATGCCTGAACCAAGCGTGGTCTTCTCCCACCAAAATTACCAAACAAGGAGTTGCTTGCTTCGCCTGCTCTACGGCGTGCTCGGCAGAAGCGGCCATCACAAACTTACACCGATCAGACATCAACGGAAAATCTGACTGATGCATTCGCCGTTGCTGCTCGTCGAGCACTAAGACGTAATCTTGAGGAAGTTTCATCGCTTACCGTAAAGTTGCTAATTTTCGACACGAAGGAGCATCATCATCCAACGCGATGCTTATTCGTTAGAAACCTCATTACCGACGTATGGCCTTATTGTGATCTACTTATTAATCGAAGGAGCAAGATAATTCTATTTTTTTTAGCTTTACGTTGTTTAACCTTTTTCAAAGACTAGCAATCAATAAAAACAAAACTTATTTATAGGCAGATAAAATTCAGCTTCTGGAGAGGGGTTTAATATTTAGTCGCTGCTTTAAGTCTCTAAAAGAACGATGGATGCCTTGCTCTATGGCCTTTCGAGCGCATTCGTCTGTTTTATAGGATGACGGAAGCACATCAATTTTTCTGTGCTGCGTAATACAGTGAGTTCGCAATAGCAATCTTTTATTTCATAAAAGAATCTAAGTGATTCATTTACCGGTACCTTCTGTAAGGAACTGATAGAAGTTAAAACTTGACCGTGTTATTTACAAATACAGAAATTGAAATGTGTCTTTCAGAGGAACTTTTCTACGTATTTATCTACATTAATTATCGTTTTTACGCACTGCACTATTGAATTTCGTTTCTTGATCGCACTCCAGTACGCTTGTGTTTGTTTCAGACGAAGGAAGCGCCACAAAATTTAGAGAGTGTAGCCTGCAACAGGCTACACTCTCTAAATTTTGTGGCGTGCTACGTGAATAACAGGCAGCTCAGATGCTGGCATCTGCTAGCCGCATATCTAGTTCAGTGCGTACACCTGCCCATCAAACAAAATGCGTGTGATGCCTTTGGCATGGAGATAGTGCTGTGTTTTGGTCAGCATCATGCCATCAGGTACTTTAACAATTCGCTGGTTGCGGCGAGAAAACCGGCGGGCGATGCGATGATTGTCGAACACAGGTAATGTCCGAGCTTGCTCTTCTTCTTCTGGAATCAGACCTAGTTCAGCAAAATCTTTCAAAGGACAAGTAATAAGTTCAGAGAGGCGATCAACCACCAAATAACAAGGCTTTTTCAGCACCAGCGTATCGAAAGGAAGGACTGTCATCTGCTCTTGCCGAGGAGCCGATAAAACACGGCGTCCCTTGCTCTCTTCATCCCAATCGGGAGACTCCTCTTCGTCTAGGTCTTCGTCCTCTTCGTCATCGTCGTAGTCGTCATCGTCGTAGTCGTCGGCCTCATCCAAGCCATCAGCCGCCCACTCTACCGTGGCTGCTTCATGGGAGAGGTCATCAGAATCTTCTTCATCCAACGAATCTTCGGCGATATTCGCATCTGTGGTATTCGATTCCAACGCTAGGTCTGCGGCAGAAGCCTCTAATTGCAACGGCAGTTGATCCTCAACAGTTGCCTCTTCAGAGCTCGATTGAGCAGTTGATCGACGTCGCGATCGCCGCTTTGCCACAGGTGCCACTTTGCGAGGTTTTTTGATGGCGGGTTCTTCGTCATCAGGTTCTGTAAGAGGTTCCGGAACAGAGTCTGCTTCTGCTTCTGTTTCTGGAATCGGTGTTGCTGATTCCAAATCCAGCTCAGCAGCAGATTCTGACTCGTCCGTTGCTTCTGATTCAGTGTCCGCAGCGGGCTCTGATGTGACCAACACCTCGGTAGCAGCTCCCTCATAGGAAAGCTGCAAGCGACCTCGCTCACCGCTCCGCTTCCACTGCATGAGTTGCCCATAGTCCTCATCCGAGAGCTGCTGCTTCAGCACCCGGCTCACAGTGCTGCTACTAACGCCAAATTTTTTTGCCAAAGTCGATGTCGTCTCTCCTGGCCGACAATACAGCTCCGTAATTTGTTGCTTGTCTGTGTCAGAAAGTTTGCTGGGTGCCATTCGAGGATGCTGTACGGTTACGTCAGGTGATTCTTTATCTTACTGCCAGCTAAGCGCGGCGGCGACGCGATGTGCGCCGTGAACGACTCGAAACCGAGTGCTCTACGATAGCGCCTAAACCAAAGAAAATCGCCGAAAAGGTCCAGAAAATTTCCCAAAGGTCTCCTTCCTGGTAAGCATCTAAAACATTGATGTAGTAGGCGAAAAACACATCGGCAATGTAAAGGCAGAACGCTGCGACTGCAATTAGCTTCCAGGATTGGGTAAATCGCCCGCCCCAAAAAGCGACCAGCAGCGTAGCAGCGACGACCAGCAATAAGCAGTCACCCAGCACGTACAACCACCCTACGATGTCGGCATACGGCTCTAATGCGGCATCCAGTGTAGCCGCCCAAGGAGGAGCGGTGACGGCGAGTACGTTCGCCGCTGGAGCAACTTCCAGGTTCACAGTCGGCAGTTTCACAGAGGTTGGGAGAGGCACCGCCGGAGCCCGGACCAGAAGCGCCTGGGGCGTGGCCATAGCCGACTCGTTACCTGTAGAAGACAGCTGGCCTACCACCTCAGGAGGTTCTTTAACATTCAAAAACACCACTAAGGCTACGCCCAAGAAGCCGGTCAGAGCCACAATGCCCCACTGACGAACTTCTAAATTTAAACGCCGGGGCAAGACTGCCTGCAGCATGCCCGCTGCCAAAAAGACATAGGACAGTAAGTAGAAAGCGTCGCCTAAGGATACATCCGGATCGAGTCCAAAAACGCTGTTCCAGATATAAAAGAAGACATTGCCGACGGCGTAGGACAGAAGCCCTAGAAAAATCCAACGCCAAACGCCCCGACCGCTTACGATCTGCCCACTTTGCCAATTGCGGAAGCACAACAAACTAGAGATTACAAATGCGCCTGTTTCAAGAACAGTAATACCGTTGAGGTACCACTGGGGGCGATCGCCCCCATCTGGAGGAACGCTGAAGAAAAGGAAGAACAGAAGGGCAACTACTGCCCAGATGACTTCAAACAGGATGAGGCTGTTAGTAGACGAAGATGCAGCAGTAGATGACTGTTTGCTCAATGGAAAGTCCCTCAGAGCGCTGAACAATGAAATAATAGACTCATTTTGAGTCTAGGCTAGCGCCTTCTTTGAAGCCCTTAGACCTCGTTCAGCAAGGTTGCCATACCTTCTCTCAAAAGAAGCAGAGTTAAATGAATCTTAAACCTCTGGAGGCTATGTCCAGAGTTGTCCGCTTGGTGACTGCCCTAGCCAGACAAGAAACTTCTGGCGATCGCCGGCGGGTAAGTCTTCTAAGGCGTCGAGCGATCGCTCGGTAAATGTGGCGTTTCCAAAGTAGTTTTTGCCCACACGATGGGTTTCTGCCAGCAGCTTCAGGAGATGTGACTCGCCCCAGTGAGGCACCTGAGTCGCTAAAGGATCCATCGTCATCAACATCTTCACCGCTTTTTCGGACGTGACTTGAGGAAACTTTTCTTGGGTCAAGATGCCGACAATATCTTGCTCAAATAGATCAGCCTGTCTGTTACCCAACAGATCCTCAATATCAATCGAAAGGGCTTGCAATAGCAACAAACACCCTTGGATCAAAAATGGGTCAGCTGTCTGGCCGTTGCTAGCAGCAGCCTCGTTCTCTTCCTCTATGTTTTCTAGACGAATTTTGCCCCAGACGCTGAAACGTTCGGCCTCTTCCAACAGAACGCAGGCTTTGCCCCGATTGTCGGTCAGATCCCGCCAAAGCGCCCTGGCATCCTCTTCCTGAGATGCTGTAAACACGCTCAGTAAGCGAAAGGTCTGGCCTTGGTAGTGCAAAATGGGAATTGGTTGATCCTTTCTAGGATGTTGGACGTTTTTGATGTCAACATCCTGTCGCTTGAGAATGAACATGATGCAGCCAGTTGAGTCTGTTGGACCGGGACAGATACCGTCGGATGCGATCGCTCACAGCCAACGGCCACTTCCACATTAGAGCAATTACCCTCTTGCCCGTTTGCAGAAGCCAACCAGCAATGGCTTTATGGATACCCTACCGCAGCTCATTGCACAGGTTTACCAGCCACGACGGTGGCAACCTTGACAAACATCATATCGGTCGAGGGCAAAGTTGCCGCGACTATTGCTGATTTACTGACAGGATAGATAATATGATCGAATCGGCCAATCGTGCTCCGTAAGTGTGAAAGGTCTGGGGTCCTTAGCTCAGTGGATAGAGCAACCGCCTTCTAAGCGGTCGGCCACAGGTTCGAATCCTGTAGGACCCGTTTTGACAGTCAATGTATGCACGCTCTTCAGGTATAGAATTCAATAAATGCAGGCAATTTACTATGTGCTATGGATCACGCAGCGAGTGAAGCGCGGTGATACGCGCAATGCAGCTCTGCAATCACCCTAAACCTCATTGGCTGTAGCCACAGTGGTCCCTGAATAGCGCAGAAAATGGAGGCTGCTGTAGAGATGAAATGCGGGGTCCCAGTTGCTGGATTTCGTGCGTGACAGATTGAGGTGAGGATTCAACACCGGGAGTAAATCGAGATACTCCAAACTGCCTTCACCAAACTGAGTGAACCCAGTATGGACGGGCGTCTTTACCTGTTCCCGAATGTAGGCAACTAGCGCATTCCACTGGGGGCGGGTCGAGAGAGTTTGATCCGGAATTGCCTGACTATCCGGTAAGGGATTGCCTTGGCGATAGTCGTAGGTCCGATCGCACACCCTCAAAATGCACTTCCGCTGATGCAAGTGCAGGTCAACCACCTCAGCGTAGTCCTGGGTCTTTTCCTTCCGCTGCAGCTTCCGAAACGCATCGGTATCAATCACCGATTCAAACAGCGGCACTTGCCCCATCACCATTTGCGACACTTCCGACCAGTCAAACGCGATCGCCCCCAGTTGTCCATCGGCATTCTGGCAAATCACCTCCGCCTGGGACTGCACCCGGCGAAAATACTGGATCCGGAAGACCTGCAACGCCTTGACATCCGCATGTTTAATCCAGAAGGCTGGCGTCTCAGCCTCGGTCAAAGCTTGACTGTAATACTGCATCTCGCCCAAAGCTCCGACGCGGTAGAGCCGCCATCCTTTGCCGGGTAACTGTAATCTAGCGGTGTAGGCATCCATCTGCATGACTTTAGCCAGCCCCTGAGCCGCCGCTTGGCGCTGCTCTCCTTGTACAGGCTCTAAGAAAAGCAGTGCCGGATCCTGGCTATCCGGTTGGGCTCTAGCCGTCTCCAAAGCCTCTTCCCGCGCTTCTGTGAGCTGTGTCTGGACCCGCTGAATCCCCTGCCGTGCTTGTCCCATCAGCTTCGGATTCGTTGATTGGCGCAGCAGCTTCAGATACGTCTTCTCCGCTGCCTCCCAGCGCTCCGTTGCTTCCTGATACTGCCCGATCATCAGCAACAGCCAAGGATTCTGGGGATCCTTTTCCTTCCATTGCTGCAGCAGAGCAGCCGCTACGCGGAAGTCTTGCTTATTGAGTGCAGCCGCGATCGCCTCTTGCATCGTTTCGGAGTCTCCCTGCGGATGGGACGGCTCTATTTTAAGCAAATAGGGAACAGGGCACAGGGAACAGGGCATGTCGGAGACTGTGATCTGGTACTAAGCTATCTGCCTATTCTTCGGGGCTCTCACTTTCCTCACTCGCCGTTTTCTCGGTTGGGACCTCGACTGTGACGCTGTTCACAGTGTTGTACTGTACGAGAATGATGTTGGTATGACTGTGTTGAATGACCTCAAGGGGAATGTTGCCTTTCATGACGTGACTGAAGAGCCCTTCGCGACTGGCTCCTAGCACGATGACATCGGTTCGCGATCGGTGGCTCAGGCTGACGATCGCTTCGGCTACATTCTCGTTGATAACCAGACGGGTCGTAACGGTTCGACGCAGATGTCTTTCCAGCGCTCTGGCACGACGCTGGAGCTGTTTACGAGGAACTGCAGTATTGCGACCAGCGGGTGCGATCGCACAGAGATGAACGTGAGGATCTTTGCCTAGCGTTGTGAAGGCTGGCAAAAGCTTCATGGCTAGTTTGGCATTCGGGCCACCCGCCGAGGGCAGTAGCCAGCGTTCAAAGCTGTCGGTTTTGTCGGAGCGCACGATGATAACGGGACAGGGAGCCTGCCGCAGGAGGGTATCCACCACCTTGCCGAGGATACGACCCGGTGTAATCGCCGGACGTCGCCAACCCAAAAGAACGAGATCGATGTGGCGCTGTTTGATGACCTCCAGCAGCGTCGGCGCGACGTCATGGGCCACCCGAATCTGCGTATGCAACGAAATCCCCGAATCCTGGACTGCCCACTCAGCCCGGCTCAAAAGCTGCTTACCTTTCGCAATATCGATAGCAGCCTCTTCGGGCGGTAGGCTGCGGTGAACCAGAACAATATGAAGACATTCCAGCTCATAGTGCTCTTGTTGGGCGATCGCGATCGCCATGTTCAGCAGCAGGGGGGCACTTTCGGGGTCGCTTAGAGGGACCAGTAGGCGACCGCGCCCCGTGGCCGGTGCGCGTGTCTGATAGACGCAGCAAGAAGGGGTTGAGGCGGGTCCGCGTTGAGTTGTTTTGCCGCTCAATCGCTCCGACTCAGCTCGGATAATATCGCCGCGGGTGATAATCCCGACCAGTTTGTTGCCTGCAGTCACCGGTAGCCGACCAATTTTGAGCCGGTTCAACAAATCCAGTACCTGGGGCAACGAAGATTCGGGAGTTACCGTCACCGGATAGGGCGTCATGATGTCTTGCAAGCGTAGCTCCAAGTCGTTTTTGGAGGGCGTATCGCCGAGGTCGCTTTGGGTGACAATGCCGACGAGCTTGCCTTGCGAAAGCACCGGAAACCCTCGGTGGTGCGATCGCGAAAAGGCTTCAATCGCCTCTTTCACCGTCATTCTGGCTGCTAAGGTTTCTACACGCCGCTGCATTAAATCGGCGGCGGTTAAATTAGCCCACGGATTCACTTCCGACGGAATCGGGTTGAGCTGAATACCTTTGCGGGCCAGCAGGTGATTGTAAAGTGACCCCGATGAGATTTTGTCGCTAAGTAAGTAGGCAATGCCCGAGCCAATCATCAAGGGCAGCACCAGGTTGAAATTAGCCGTCATTTCAAAAACGATGATGATGGCTGTAATGGGAACGCGCGTGACGGCGCTAAAAAAAGCTCCCATGCCCGTGAGAGCATAGGTTGTGGTGTTGCTGCTGGCAAGTGTCGCAACTGGGAAACCTAACCACCCATGGGTCAACTGAGCTAAAAAGCTGACGAGACTGCCCAATGCTGCGCCCAGCACCAAAGCCGGAGCAAAAATACCGCCCGAAGCCCCAGATCCATAGGCCAACAGCGTGAGACCAAATTTAGTGATGAAGGCGATCGCAATCATTTGCCAAGATGCGTCACCTGTTACCAGAAATTCTCGCAATCCGGTATTGTCTTGAGCGGCAACGGCAACAACGGCTCCTACAAGCCCTGTAATGAACCCAGCCAGTGCCACGCGCATGGGCAAGGTCAGCGCTTTCATGCGCCGAAAGAACCGCAGACTGACAAAAATCCCCTTACTAAACAGTCCTCCTAAGATGCCTGCCAGAATGCCAAGTAACGCCAAAAACGGGAGATCCTGAATCGAGAAACCCGTTTGCAGCATCCCAAAGTTGCTGAGATTGAGCCCTTGTCCTCCCAGCAATCGTGAAACAACAGCGCCCACGAAGGAGGCGAGAATAGCAGTTCCTAGGGTTAAGCCGGAAAAGTCTTGCAAGAGTTCTTCGACGACAAACAAGATACCCGCGATCGGGGCATTGAATCCGGCAGCGAGCCCGGCGGCTGCACCCGCTGCTATCAGCTGCCGACGATACTCTGGCGAAGTGGGAACCCAACGACTCAACTGGGCGGCTAACGCTGCTCCAATCTGCACAGTTGGCCCCTGTCGTCCGAGGGAGAGCCCCGAACCCAAAGCTAGAATCGTACTGCCCAACTTGGCCAAGGCCACCCGTAAGTTCAGCGGCATATTGACGTAGCCCAACGCCGCTTTGACCTGAGGAATACCGCTACCCCCTGCCTCCGGGGAGATTTGTTCGACCATCCACCCCGACATCATGCCCCCAACGATGCCAATGCCAGGCAGCAGTAACCACAGGGGCAGAGCGCTATTCAGTCGCCATGTCGTTAAAACCTCGACACTTTGCTTAAGCGCAACGGCAGCCAGTCCAGAGACAAGCCCGATGATGCAGGCTTCGACAAATGCAACGCGCCTGGGGCCAAAGAATTTGTGCAGGCGCCTAAAGCGCAGCATGGTGAAGAGCCATTAGATCATAAAAAACACGTATCATGCACCCTCCTTAGATCACATTCTCGTTAAAACCCTCTAAGAATTGCTATGGCTAAAAGACTTGCTCCGGAAGCTATAGACAATCAAATCCACCAGTATTTCATATACACAGAGCAATAAAACCCAAACTGCGTTTTCTGCATCGTAGAGACAAAACAGGAAACTTTGTAACTTATTAAGCATATGTAAAGTTTCAGACAATTGAGCACGCTTGATCCGGATGGATTCAGTGTATCTCAGAAGAATTAGTATTTTAACGGCATGTGATGGCCCTTTTAATTTTAAGTTTCTAAAAATAGGTTCGTAAAATTTGTATTCTCTGACTTTTATTGTTATATCTAGGATTAATTCCCGTAATTCGCTTCATGATTAATTCGCTCAAGAAAAAATTTTTCTGGTATTAATTTTTCCGGACTGTTAGATTTTTTTGAGTGTTATTGTGTGTCAAAAATTTGCGGTAACAAGCTTATGAATGCTGGGTGCGCTTTGCCTTTAAGACTATTTATTTTAGATGCTTGCAGCTATGTCTAAAAACCACCTTCTTCCAGTTGCTCTCGTATGCCTTGCTGGCGCTGTTTGGGGCTGTAGTACGCCTGAGAGTACACCTTCTGCAGATGTTGAAGGCGAGGCTATTATCCTCACTGATGTTGATTTTGATCCGGATTCTCTTATTCCTGAAACTCAGCCAGTCGCAGACTATCTGGCCACCGATCGCACCTTGAATCGAGCTGGGATTTCTGAGGGGGAAGTACAAATCGCTCCGGATGTGGATACGGTTGCTGAATGGATGACTTCGGGTGAAGTCAATCTTTATTTTGACAGTGTCTACCCGGCAATGCTGGTGATGGAAAAATCAGGTGCAACACCCATTTTGCGTCGTTGGAAAGACGGTGTACCAGAATATAACACCTACTTCGTAACCCGCACCGACAGCCCATTGAAGACATTGGAAGACCTCCAAGGCAACATGATTGCGCTGCAAAGCCCGAGTTCCAGTTCCGGCTTTATGTTTCCAATGGTTTATTTGCTAGAGGCTGGGCTTAATCCAGTAGAGAAAGCCGAAGCCAACCACACGGTGGCTGAAGATGTTATCGGCTACGTGTTCTCGGGTGAAGATGACAACACTGTTGAATGGATCCTAGAAGGTAAGGTCCCCGCAGGTGCGCTTGACAGTGAAACGTGGGCCGAGTTGTCAGAGGAGGAGCGCGCCCAACTGTCTATCATCGCCGAAACAGATGACTTTCCTCGCCATGTGGTTTTGGCCGGACCTAGCCTAGCGCCAGAGCAATTAGACGCACTTAAAACCGCCATGCTAGCGATGGATGAGTCTCAGGACGGCAAAGCAGCGCTCGAAACCTTTAGTGAAACAGCTCAGTTTGACGAGTTTCCCGAAGGAGCAGAGGCGGCGATCGCTCGTCTGCAAGCGTCTTATGAAATGTTGAATAACCACCTCGCTCAACAAAACTAGCGCTGCGATCGCTCAATATCGCTCCCTCTTCTCTAGGCCCGAGTGTCCTGTCCAACATCCCGGCATCGCCGGACGGGCACTCGGCTAATCCCGTTGCGTTCATCTCGGCTTTGTGTTCCCTGGACCTTGCTCTTTATCCTTGAATCGTTATGGCCAAAGCAATTAGATCCCCCCAAAGCTCGGTCGACCAGCGGCGTCCTCAACTCTCCTCAGTAGACGCTTCATTGCAGACAACGTCTTTCCCAGGACGAGCCCAGACTCAAGGAACAAAAATCGGAGGCAGCGCTCCTCGCTCAAAGGAAGTCAGCCTCCGGCAGCGGCTATTGCTATCAATCCTGCCAGTCGTGTTGGTGCCTTTGGTGTTAGCGGGCGCAATTGGATATCGCATTATCGAACAGCGCAGCGAAGAACAGGTGCAAGAACAGCTCGAAAATCAGGCACTACTGACCAGCGAGGGGGCGACCGCAGTGCTTGAAGATCTCCTCGATTTGCCCCAAGCGATCGCTGCCAGCCCCCTGGTGGTAAATGAGGCCCAGGCAGGCAGTCGCCAGGTTACCGCTGAAGGACTCGATCAACTCGCGATCGAACTCCTAGAAGACCGATTCGCAGAAACTAAACTCCTGCGCGTGCACAATCGGTTGAATGCCTATCTCAGGGAAACGATTGAAACAGCCGATATTTCTGAAATTTCAATCACGGAACGTCATGGGTTTAACGTGGCCTACAGTGAACCGACAACCGACTTCGTCCAGAGTGATGAGGTGTGGTGGCAGGAAGGTAAGGAAAAAGGACAGTGGATTGGTTCACCCGATTTTGATTTTGCGGCCAAGGGCTTCACAGTCGAGCTGGCTCAAGCTATTCGAGACCCTATTAGCGGTGATTTTGTCGGCGTAGTGAGGGCTGTTTTGCCCACGCGCAAATTCAGCCTATTGGCTCAATATATTAAGCGCACCGTAATCAGCGGCTCGCAGAAAGTACAGTTAATCGATGGCACCTCGCTCAAGGTAATTGACTCTTTCTCCCCGGAAGGCTTTCGTAAAGACCGGGACATCATTGGTGGTAAGCCGGTCGAGCAGTTAATTAGTGCTTTTATTGAGACTGCGCAACCGGAGCGTGACTCACAGGCCATTTTGGATGATCTTAAAAACAGCAGTTCAGTCGAGCACTTGGCCATTACTTTCGCGGACGAAACAGCAACTGTGGCCTCCTTTGTGCATAACAATCGGCAATACAAGCTGTCCAGCATTCCCAATACTCAATGGGTGGCGATCGCGTCAATGGATACCGCTGAAATCTCAGGTGCTGGACGTGATTCGCTGATGTTTTTGGCCATTACGATTTCATTGCTAGCGGGTATTACCGGGACTCTCATCTTATGGCTCGCTCGCCAACTCTCGATGCCTTTAGGCTCATTGGCCGATCAGGCTCAGTTAGTGGCTGCTGGCGACTTCAACGTAGCGGTAACACCTAGAGGGACGAAAGAGACCCGAGCCTTGACTCGCAGCTTTAATCAACTGGTTGTGCAGGTTAAGGACTTACTGACCCAGCAAGAGGCTGAGACCCAAAAGGCCCAATTATTTGCGACCATTACAGGCGCTTCGGCTACCGCCATAGCTGATCTGAGGCCAATTCTGGAGAAAGTTCTACCCGAGGCCCGAAGGCTACTCAAGGCTGATCGGATGCTGTTTTATCCAGTGAATATCAAACAGCTGGCAGCAGAAGCGACGGCTCCTGGTACGCTCTCGGGTCTAGAGCAAGCTATGCTGGCGGACTGCATTCCTGAAACACTCCTAAACGCAAAACCCAACAGTTTTCCTTGGGTTGTTGCTGATGTGACAGCCGCCGAGCTCAATGCTCAGCATCAAGACTATTTACAGGCTTTGGACGTGCATTCAACGCTAACCATGCCTGTCTTTAATGAAGACGCACTATTTGGATTTTTCATTGCCCATACTCAGTCATCTCGCCAATGGCAACCTTCTGAGCAAGCCTTTATCACTCAGCTAGCAGGACAATTTAAGCTAGTCGTTGATCGGGTGGCAGCCCTCAAGAAGATTCAAGAGACACGCCAGGTTGCTGCGGTGTTGACCGGTGAAAAACATCAGCAAAGTATTGAACTCAGCCAACACAAGGAACAATTAGCTCAGCAAAGCGAAGTCCTTCTCAGGCAAAATGAAGAACTCCGCCGGCAACAATCAGAACTGAGCCAGCAAAGTGCTGAACAGCGTCGCCAAAAAGAGCAACTGCAGCATCAAATCGCTCTGCTTGTAGAAGATATCCAGGGCATTTCGCATGGGGATTTAACAGTGCGCGCTCGCGTCGCTGAGGGGGAACTCAAAACCATCGCCGATGTCTTCAACTTAACCGTGGCTAGACTGCAGACACTCGTGAGTCAGGTTAAACAGTCTTCGACCCAGGTGAGCACTATCCTCACGCAAAATGAAGGAACCGCAATAGAACTCACGAATGCCACTCGCCATCAAGCGCAGGAAGCAGCCAAAACACTGGGAACTGTGCAGAGTATGATTGATTCAATGGGGGCGATCGCTGAAAATGCCCAGATGGCTGCCGTGACGGCCAAAACTGTGGCCAGTACAGCAGAAGCGAGCGAAGCAGGGATGAACCGCACTGCCGAGCGCATCTTACGGCTGAGTGAAGTCTGCACCCACGCTGTTAATCAGCTTGAAAATCTGGGGGATTCAGCCCACCACGTCAATCATATAACCGCTACGATTCGCGAAATTGCTGTCATAGCTAGCCTGCTATTGGATCAGGCCCAATCAGAGCGCAGTTCTTTGGAAGCTAATGGTCAATTTAAAGTGATGATTCAGGAATTGAGTCAGCTCACTGAGCGGGCGCTGGATGAAACTCAAGAAGCTGAAGTATTCCTGCAAAAACTGCAGCTAAAAACGGTCCATGTGGCGGGTGACATTCAACGGGTGAGTAATCAGGTTGCCGAGGGCAATCAGCTGGTCAATAATTCCAAATGTGATCTGGAGGAAGTCGCAGTGGTGGCGCGACGATTTGACCATCTGGCGCAGTCGATCGCGAAGGCGACTTTTTCCCAGTCACAAATTTCACAAGCAGTTTCTACCTTAGTTAAAGAAGTTGCTGAGCTTTCTGAACAGACCGTGACATTCTCTCAAAAAATGGAGCGAGCACTTCATGAAACCGTAGACATGGCGCAAGGACTACAAGAATCTGTCAGTCTTTTCAAAGTTGAGGATGCTATTCCCAACAAAGCTGATTAGGCGTAGAAAAAGATTGTGCTAGCCTACATTATTCATGAGCCTTGGCCGTCATCTGAAATCAGCCTCATTTGAAATGCCCCCATTCATACCAGTCGAGTGGTCCGACAGCGGCTGTCTGAGTGGCAATAGTTACTTCCCAGACTTCATCCTTCATCGCTCGAAACTTAAATTTCTTCTGATGAAGAAGCCACTTCCAAGCAGAATTCAAAAGTCAGTGTGATGCTGGATTCTTGGCTCCCCATTCCTAACTTCCTACTCAACCAAAATTTTCCGGCTTGAATAGAAATCCTGTCCTTTAACTGGATAGATAAATGCCCTGATTTACCCCCTTACCTCTGAAGACTGTTAAGTGCCCTAGCGATGCAGAGCGTTTTGCGAGTTTTGCCACAGGGCTCAGAAAAGCCTATGCCAGCGCCAAAACTCATCGCCAACAATATTCAGGGTCAGACCACATAATTAATACCGCGCCTGAAATCTTTTAGCTATAGAGATTTCGGAACTTCACTGTGTCACTCAGGGTAATTACAAACGACTCTTAGCCCGATTCGTACAAATTACCTCGACATATAAATCATGGTGGCAATTCTGACCGCAATGATTCAGAAGCTCAGCTGCTGGATTGCGTACAGTTTCCTGATTTATGGAGCTTTACTGACGGTATTTGGCTTACTTTCAATGAAGCTCGTCGTCAGTACGCTCCCGCCTGCTTTTGGACTCATGCTTGTACATTTTTTAATTCAGCGATTTTTACTGCAAATTTCGCGCGAAGAAATTGTGATAAGTCTCATTACCGACCTAGGTTTGATTACGATGGGCATGCTTCCGGGTGCAGTATCGCGTGAACAAGGTATCGCTGCTTCATTCATTGTCTTGGTCGTTGTAGGCTGTCTTATGCTCTTTTGGATTCAGCCTGCGATCGTGCATCGGTGCGCGATCGCCTAGATTCAGATAGCAGCAATGCAGCTAGAAACGCTCTACATTCGCAAAATTAGCGGGTAAAGGCTGCATTGCTGCTTCCCCACAGGTCCGGGGGGTTGGAAAAATCTTCGTCGGATTCGCGAGCCCCTTTGGATTCCAGCTGGATCGGACCCACTGCATTGTCTCCAAATCGCTTGCGGAGAACATATCAGGCATGTAGCAGCGCTTGTCAGCACCGATGCCATGCTCACCCGAGATGCTACCGCCGACTTTAACGCAGAGCTTTAGAATGTCACCCCCTAGAGCTTCCACTTCCTCTAACTGTCCCGGAATATTGTTGTTGTAGAGAATCAGGGGGTGAAGATTGCCATCGCCAGCATGAAACACATTGGCAACTCGATACCCATGCTTTGCGCCCAAAGCGGCAATTTCTTGTAGCACATAGGGAAGCTGCGTACGAGGAATCACGCCATCTTGCACATAATAATCAGGGCTGAGTTTACCCATAGCCGCAAACGCAGCTTTGCGGCCTTTCCACAGCCGTAAACGCTCTTCTGCATCAGTGGCAACTGTGATGTTACGGGCTCCATTCTTTTGGCAAATCGCGGCGATGCGATCGCGACTCACAGCGACTTCCGCAGGCAAGCCATCAATCTCAATCAGTAAAATAGCCTCCGCATCCCGAGGGTAACAGTCTGTTTTGACCACATCCTCCACGGCGTTGAGGCTGAAGTTATCCATCATCTCCATGCCTGCTGGGATAATTCCTGCACTGATGACATCAGAAACCGTTGCCCCGGCTGCCTCTACACTCGTGAAGTCGGCCAGCAGCACGTTGATTGATTCGGGCGACTTGAGAATCCGCAGCGTAATTTCAGTAACGATGCCAAGCGTACCCTCAGAGCCGACAAAAACGCCAGTCAGGTCATAACCCGGCTGCTCGGAAACAGCGCCGCCAATTGTCGCAATTTCACCGTTGGGTAGCACTAGCTTTAGACCCAACACGTGGTTGGTGGTCACTCCATATTTGAGACAATGGACGCCACCAGAATTCTCAGCCACGTTGCCGCCAATAGAGCACACACTCTGGCTAGACGGGTCTGGTGCGTAGTAAAAGCCTGCTCCGCTGACGGCCTGCGTCACCCAGTTATTAATCACCCCTGGCTGCACCACCACTCGCTGATTGGCTAAATCCACATCCAGAATCTGGCGCATTGTAGCCGTCACAATCAGGACAGCGTTTTCCACGGGGAGTGCCCCACCCGACAGGCCTGTGCCAGCCCCTCGGGTGACGAAGGGCACATTGAAGCGATCGCACACTTTCACGGCTGCTGCCACCTGTTCCGTGGTCCGCGGTAACACCACAACAGGAGGACGCTGTCGGTAGCTGGTTAAGCCATCACATTCATACACCAGCAGTTCTTCCTTACGTCGAACTACGGAGTCTTTTCCCACTGCCACTTCCAACGCCTGGAGAATGGGTGCCCAATCCTGCTGCGAGGCCGGAACCGTTAGCTGTGCCGCCATACACGTTTTGCCCGATATGCAACTACACGCCTTCGATCCTAACGTGGAAAGCGCTTCAAGGTCGGGCCAGTGAAGAGTTTATAGATGAAGAATGAGTACTATCCACCCATCTGATCCTTTCAATCAAGGATCTAAGGTCGCGCATCTGTCCGGATAGCTGTAGCGCGCAAACGGATAACTAAACGTATGTGAACACCTAAACCACATCTGATTTGGAAACCAGTGTTTTCCTTAGGCAAAAACCGAGAATCGGGATGGGGTTAAGGTACATTCCATTGCTGTGCGATCGCTACAGAAACATCGCTGCCGCATCAGAACCAAAGATTCAGTTGAAATAGAGACTACTTTTAATCTAAGTAAATACACTTAGATTAAAAGTGATTCAATGCCTCCATATCAGATATCTGGATTAATTTCTTGAAACTTTGATTATCAATTTAAGGTCTTTATTAGGCATTTTGAATCAATTTAGAAGCCTAACCTTCGCATAATCCTCACACTATCTTTTCCGAAATCGCACCTAATTGAATTCTCAGATGGTTAGGATGTTTTCAGGTGGAGTAATGAAAGTGCTAAGCGTATTCACTTACAACCCACAAACCCCAACTAAGTAACTTGACTGGAACGAGACCTATGCATCTGACAAAGAAGCTAATGACACGAGTCGGTTTTGCTGTCCCCATGCTGGCAGCATCAATGACAATGACAGCTGCAATGACAGCTGATGCTCAAGCGTTTGATTTGGTGCCTCAACAGGAGGGCGAAATTGCCCTTGATAATAAGGCGTGTATCACGGGAAATTGCATTCAGCTAAATCCTATCGTTGAGTCTGTTGAAAGCTTGGAAGATGCATCTACAGGTACCCAAAGCAGCCTGTTTGTCGATAAATACAACACCAGAAACAACTACGGAGCATTCAGCTTCCGTAAAAAGGATGTAGGGACTGCTGACACCGACGGCGCTTACTGGTTTCGTCCGGTTGCCTTCAATACCGATGGCAGCGCTATCGAAGGTGGCGAACTGGAAGTGGGCTTAAAGGGTGACAACCTAGCTACAGCTCTTGCTGCATGAGGGATAGAGCATTGAAACCGCGCTGAAAATAGAGACGTTTATGGGGCTTGAGGGCAAGCAAGGGACCGACAAAATCCGTCCATAAAGCCATCGAAAAGA
>JBHJHM010000016.1:0-9698 GCA_050330865.1 Leptolyngbyaceae cyanobacterium | reverse complement strand
GATTAACCAGCGCACCAAGCTCGCCGGGGCTTCCTGGGAAGCTGAACGGGTACCACAAGTTTTGGCTCATCGTTGCGCTTACCTAAATGATGACCTCTCTCCTGACCAGTATTTTTCTACGTAGAAAGTGACGTGCTCCCAAAGAACTGCTTGCCCGATAGGATAGAGATCTGATCTTAAATATCATCATCACATTAGCGGAATGAATCTCGTAACGCTTCAAGGCTGGCTTGATAATTCGGCATTTGTCATCCTTTTCATCACGCTGCTGGTTTACTGGGCGGGGGCAGCCTTTCCCAAGCTGTCTATTCTTCCTGGAATAGGAACGGTAGGGATGGCAACCGCAAATCTTACGATCGCAGCCCTCCTAGTCGCCCGCTGGATTGAAGGCGGCTACTTTCCTCTAAGCAATCTGTACGAGTCTTTATTTTTCGTTGCTTGGGGCATTACAGCCGTGCACTTAGTTGCCGAACGCATGAGCCAGAGTGCCTTGGTTGGGGCTGTAACATCGCCCATCGTCATGGGGATCGTTGCCTTCGCGGCCCTATCCTTACCTCCTACAATGCAGGTGTCAGAACCTCTGGTTCCCGCTTTGAAGTCAAACTGGCTGATGATGCATGTCAGCGTCATGCTAATCAGCTATGCGGCGCTGATGGTAGGGTCGCTGATGGCGATCGCGTTTCTGATTGTTACGCGGGGTCAGGCAGTCGAATTGCGAGGCAGCTCTGTGGGGACAGGTGGTTTTCGCGATACCAAGCTACGCCGCCGTGGCTCAAACCTAAATCACTCAGACATACAGCCTGCTGAACTTGAGACATCTTCAGCCACAGCAAGTCCTTCGACTACCGGAACAGCGGTTTTGGAAAAAGTCACACTTTCGTCGGTTACTGAGGCTGCCAATAAGCTCGCCCCTCAACGGCTGACCTTAGCAGATACTCTAGATAACATCAGCTATCGCATCATTGGATTAGGATTTCCGCTGCTGACGATTGGCATCATTTCAGGAGCTGTCTGGGCTAACGAAGCCTGGGGATCATACTGGAGCTGGGATCCCAAAGAAACCTGGGCTCTGATTACCTGGCTTGTGTTTGCTGCCTACCTACACGCTCGCATTACTAAGGGCTGGCAGGGTCGGCGGCCAGCGATTCTGGCGGCATCAGGGTTTATGGTGGTCTGGGTCTGCTATTTGGGGGTAAATATCTTAGGCAAGGGACTGCACAGCTACGGCTGGTTCTTCTAGGGTTCGTCTGGCCCCTTTATTTCTTAAGGGCGAGAGATCCCTCGCCCTTGCTGCGAATTAGGAATTTCGTGCCTCCGCTGGAAATTAGGCTACTCCAGCAAATAATTCCGGGTAAGGTTTCGGCGTTGCGTTTTCCTGCGCCACGATTTCAACAACTTTGTTGTGTGCGGCAGGATCGTTTAGCGCCTCGACGCAGGTTTCGGCAACTTTGAGGCGGGGAATATTGCCCTCGAACAGAGTGTCCGCTGGTGCCATGATAAGAGGACGAGTATCGGTATCGTCGCTTTTGAGACCGCCAGGACGAACAATCGTGTAAGTCAATCCGCTTTTGATGAGGTACTCTTCTGCCTGCTTCTTCCACCACAGCACCAGCCAAAAGAGGTTGAGTGGATGGAAGAAGCGTGATACGCAGAGGGATGACACCATCACAAACTGCTCAATAGTGTGAGCTTTGGCGACATCAACCAAGTTTTTGGTTCCTTCATAGTCGACTTGATAGGGACCCATCATGTTGAAGTTGGGAGTTGCGCCGGTAGCGCAAATCAGCACCGTGCAGTCTGCGATCGCAGACTCAATGCTGGCACGATTCAGCACATCACCCACGACAATCTCGACCGGCTTCGGCAAAATTTGCTGGGCTTTCTCGCGATCCCGTACTAAAGCTTTAACTGAGATTCCCTTCGCCACCAGTACTCGAACGATGCGTCGGCCTGTTTCTCCTGTTGCACCTGCAACCAGCGCCTTCATAGAGTCCTCCTAAAGATTTACTGAGCAAATCAAAAGTCTTTATTTCAATTTGACAAAAAAGTTGCGTTTTGCCTGTGAACTGTATCGATAGATTCAGCTGCTAGGACAGTTCTAAACCTACTGTGCTTGTACCTTAGTTGAGTTTGCCGAGAAAAATACATCTCTTTCCGAAAAGTGAGTTTAATCCGTGTATTTTCTACTGGTGCAACAATATACTCTAGGCTAGGCTGATCCGTTAGATAGAGGTCTTAGGTCAACTCGCCACATGCAGATAGCATGTGCGCAGCGCGACTTCGGACTAAAATGAGATCGAGAGATTTGCAGAAGTCGATAGGTGCCATCTGGCATTTGCACAAAAACCTTGAAGGGCTCTGGCGCATTCATGCAAACACCATTCACTAACTGCCAAAACGGTGAACTCTCTGAGCAGGTTTTTGGAACTGCTTCCAATCTGGTAGAAGCGACCGAGAAGCAAGCTGCTTCGGGCAGCACTGACGTATCCGGAAATTCGCCATTTCTTTTCCACGGCGATTACGCTGGTCGCATGGAAATGGGGGCGGATCGACAGACCGTTGCCCAGTATCTGGATGATCACCGAGCGTGGTTTCTCCGATGCGCTCATCCGATGACTGCCGATCCGTTGGGTGACAATGGATATGCTCTGACAGTAGGTCACTTCGGAGCCTTGGGCTATGACATTGAGCCGAAGGTCGGCCTTAACTTGCTGCCTCAAGAAAATGGCATCTATCGGATCGAAACTATTTCGGTGCCTGGCTATGAGCCTCCTGGATACGAGGTTGACTTCAAGGCATCACTGCAACTGAATGAGCATCCTGGCGAAATTGACGGCTCGACTTTGACTCAGGTCGATTGGGAACTTGATCTCAAGGTTTGGGTCAATTTCCCTCGCTTCATCCACGCGCTTCCTAAACGCCTGATTCAGAACAGCGGTGATCATCTCCTGAACAAAATTGTGCGTCAGATGTCTCGTTGCCTAACTCACAAGGTTCAGGAAGATTTCCACAACTCTTTGGGTTTGCCAATCCCTGAAAGCTACCGGAAGCGCAATCACCACTTCCTGCAGCGTTTTTCGAAACCTCAAGAAGGATAGAGCAGCTAAGGCATTTTTTCTGGCGATCGCAGGCGTCGTGTTCTTGGAGTTTGCGGGTACTCTGGAACCGTTGCAGGAGGACATCCTACTCACTTTGAGGTAAAGCGTATTTACACTATGCGCAATCAACTTCTCAGATTTGCAACGGTCACTTTCTCCGGAGTCCATCAATGGTTGCTGCTTCTCGTTCTCGGAAGGCCAATAAAGCAAGTATGCTGGTCGTTGATGATGAACCAGATAATCTTGATTTGCTGTATCGGACCTTCCGGCGCGACTTTAATGTTCTGAGAGCAGAAAGTGGTAAGCAGGCACTGGATGTTCTGGCCGAGCACGGTGAAGTAGCTGTCATTATCTCTGACCAGCGAATGCCGGAGATGAAAGGAACTGAATTTCTCAGCAAGACAGTTCCTGAATTTCCAGATACGGTACGAATTATTTTGACAGGATTTACCGACGTAGAAGATTTGGTCGATGCCATCAACGCTGGGCAAGTCTATCGCTACATTACCAAACCATGGGATCCCGACCAGCTAAAGCATGTAGTTGACCAGGCTGCGAAAACCTATGAACTGCTGAAACAGCGGGGTGAGGCGATCGACCTTTCGCAAAGCCAACAAATGCTCGTCACGCAGATGGCAGAAGTCGCTCAAACGGCTAGCGACGTTGAATCAGCGTTGCCACTTATCGCTCAAATTATTCAGACTGCAATTCGGTGCGATGGATGTGTTGTACAACTGATCGACAATGGCAGCTTAGGCGGAGCAACCGCATCAGCCGGAGCGATAAGTGCGGCTGTGCTGAAGGACGATCCTTTAGTCGATAAAGCAATCACCGATCAAAAAATTCAAACTTGCAAAAGCACTGCCAGCAATCCAGATGCTAAGGCAAGCGCAACGTATTGTGCAGCGGGCATTGGTACTTACTGTATAGCTCCTGTCATTTTCCGCAATGAGGCTATTGCGATCGTGGCACTCCAATGGAAAGAGTCTCAAGAATTCCCGAGCACAACACAAGACTTGGCTCTGCTAGCTGCTAAGCAATGTGGACTCACGCTAGCTTGTCTTTAAAGAGCTTCTAAGGCTGTTACAGACGCAAAAGCAACCTTCCGTGACTGTCGATAGCCTAAGCTACTGGCAGACTCTTCAACGGAACAGAGGGAGATGACAACTGCTTCAGGCAACGGGGCTGCACCTTCAGCTAGCAGTATCCGTGATTTGTTTAATCGTATTGCCCCAGTTTATGACGACTTCAATCAGCAGCTAAGCTGGGGGCTGCATCGCATCTGGAAGCAGATGGCTGTGCAATGGAGTGGTGCTGCAACCGGCAAAACTTGTTTAGACGTCTGCTGTGGCAGCGGGGATCTAGCACTACTGCTGGCTAAACAAGTCGGTCCAGCAGGCCATGTCTACGGTCTCGATTTTTCAGCTGCCCAGCTAGCGATCGCGCATCAAAGATCGACTCAACAGTGGTACGGAGCTCCTATTCAATGGATTGAGGGCGACGCACTGGCTTTACCCTTCGATGCAGCAACCTTTGATGCAGTGACGATGGGATATGGCTTACGAAACCTGACAGATATCCCTCAAGGATTACGAGAGCTTTGCCGAGTTTTGAAACCCCATGCTCAGGCAGCCATTTTAGATTTTCACCAGCCTCAGACAAGTTGGATGCGCCAATTTCAGCAGTGGTATCTCGAAAATGTCGTCGTTGCCACAGCAGAACGATGCGGCCTCACAGAAGAGTATGCCTACATTAGTCCCAGTCTCGATCGCTTTCCAACAGGCTCAAGACAGGTTCAGCTGGGACTGGATGCTGGATTTTCAACAGCAGTCCATTATCCAATTGCGGGGGGGCTGATGGGAGTATTGCTGCTGACGCGATAATGAGATGAGAGAAAGCAGGGAATGGGAATAGGGAATAGGGAATAGGGAATAGGGAATAGGGAATAGGGAATAGGGAATAGGGAATAGGGAAGTTCGCTTGAATACGGGAGATTAACTCTGTGTCTGGGTTTGTTATGATGGCTCGGCACCCATCAGTCGGTTTTCTGGGCATGGGTACGATCGCCGCTCGCTATTCGCATGGTCTGGTCTGAAAACATTTGGTTATTGTTAGCTCCGCCGGTCGTTGGGGGCGTCATTGGATATTTCACGAATGACCTGGCGATCAAGATGTTGTTTCGCCCTTATCGCCCCTACTACCTGTTCCAACGACGTTTGCCCCTCACGCCAGGTCTGATCCCAAGCAATCAAGGAAGATTGGCTCAACGGATTGCGGATACCATCATGGGTTCGCTACTGACACCAGAAGAGCTAGAGAATCTCGCTCGTCGTCTGCTTCAAACAGAACGCACTCAGAAAGCGATCAAATGGCTGCTGAAGCTGGCGCTAAATCAGGTTCAGTCGCGTAACCAGGCGCGCACAGCCGAGATTGTGGGTAAGGTATTGCAGGATTTGCTGGGAAACTCGCTGCCACGACTGTTGAGGGTCTGGGCGCGCCGCGAAGATTTCTTGCAAGCCCAGTTTGAACAGGTATTTGACCAGGTATTGCTGGATTTTCAGCTGCAACCACAGCAGGCACAACAGCTTGCTAACTGGCTACTAATATCAGTCTTGCCGCCAGATACGCTGCGACGTTTCTTGATTGACTTCCTGACCGATCGCAATATCCAGGTTGTAGACGAAATTTTCCGGTCCAAGACGAGTGGAACCTATTGGGTCGTTGCGAATCTCTTTGGGGTACGCAATGCATTGGTACGGCTGCGATCGTTTTGTATTGATGAACGGCAGGTGAGCAATGATCGTATTGCTGAACTTATCGAAGCCCTGAATGTCAATGCTCGCCTGCAAGAAATTCTGCAGCAGCTAACGCTACAAAATTTACCCGTTGCGACTGTGCGAGAACTCCGCAATACCGTACGTGAAACGGTGCAAGGGTATGTTCAGATGCTGGGGCCAGATCTCTTGAAAGGCCTCAGCACCACTATCAATTGGCAGATGTTGGCGACTCAGTTGCTCAGCCGCTTACAAAACTCGCGGGCGATTGATGCCTCATTGGAACCTGTTAGTGAAGAATTAGCACTCGTTTTGGAACGCTACCTTGAGAAAGATTTAGAGTCCTTAGTGGCCCAGGTCATTCCTATCTTGGACATCGATCAAGTCATCATTGACCGCGTCAATGCTACGAACCCCCGCGATTTGGAGACTGCTATCCAAGTCATTGTGCGCAATGAGCTGCAGGCAATCGTTAATCTGGGCGGAGCTCTTGGCTTTGTGATTGGACTGCTGCAGTCCGTTTTTCTCTACCTACGCTCAACGTAGGGGGGCTTGCAGCGAAGGCAATCGCCTATCCGCTAAACCCTTGGCATAGCGTGATCGCACAATCTCAATGTTTCTGCAAAATCTGGCCTAGCTGCGTTCTTTTGTGTGTTAGTATTAATGACCGTGGATGGCGGGTCGATGCCCGAGTGGTTAATGGGGGCGGACTGTAAATCCGCTGGCTATGCCTACGCTGGTTCGAATCCAGCTCGGCCCACCACGATGCCCATGTAGCTCAGCGGTAGAGCACACCCTTGGTAAGGGTGAGGTCACGAGTTCAATTCTCGTCATGGGCTTTAGCTTAAAGCATTGACAGAGAAAGGATTTAGGCATTTCAGGTCTTTCCAGGTTCTTTGATTTAGGTGATTTCCATACCCAAAGTTGGGTCATTTTTGGGCACTTTAGCTAGCATTTGGGTATGAAATGGGTATGAAGATCGACTCATGGTAACTACTCAAAGATCTGCTAAAGGGACCGTTTCAGTAGAAGTCTTTCAAGAACGTTTGCGTTTGAGATGGAGGCAAGGCGGTAAACGCTACACCTTATCCATCGGACTCCCTGATTCCAAAGTGAATCGCACCGTTGCCCAGCAGAAGGCTAGTCAGATTCAGTTGGATCTCATCTCTGGGAATTTTGACCCGACTCTCAAAAAGTACAAGCCTCGCACTTCAACACAGATTGCCCAAATTAGTGTAGCCACGCTATTTGGGAAGTTTTGTGAATACAAAGCTAAAAGTGTCTCAGATAAGACGATGGAGAAATACAGAGCGACCCTCGGCTACATCACCCGATTTTTTGAGAGTGATTGGGTATCCGAAGTTGACGTTGGCAAAGCTGAGAAATTTGCCGACTGGTTATCCACCCAAAACTTATCTTCTGGTCAGCGCAAGAGACGTATAGAAGAACTAAGAGCTTGTTGGAATTGGGCACTTACGCAAGAGTTCACGGAGAAGAATCCGTGGATAGAATTGCCTGGGCGACTTAAAGTCCCCCCCAAGCAAATGCCTAAACCCTTTAGTAGAGAGGAAGTCCACGCTATTATTCAAGGCTTCAGAGCGGATCGCTACTACTACCGCTATGCCGACTACGTTGAATTCTTATTTGGTACGGGGTGTCGAACGGGCGAAGCAATTGGGCTTCGCTGGAGACATATATCTGATGACTGCTCTACGGTCTGGATTGGTGAATCTATTAGTCGAGGGGTACATCGTGCCACAAAAACGAATAAAGCAAGGACTATTACTTTGACGTCTCGTCTTCAGACAATGCTGGCAATAAGACGCCAGGATAATCCAACAGCGGATAGTTTAGTTTTTCCCGCACCAAAAGGGGGAGCTATTGATGACCACAATTTCCGCAACCGAGCTTGGAAAAAGGTTTTAACTAAATTGGATATCGACTATCGCAAACCTTATAACACTCGACACACACTAATATCCCACGCATTAGCTCAGGGAATGAATCCTGTAGAAGTTGCCCAGTTGACCGGACATGATGTCCAAACGCTCTATGAAAATTATGCAGGCAGTGTCAATAGCCGCCCTCGATTGCCCGAGATTTCATAGAATTTGGTTTCGTTTGAGCTACGCACTATAACTTCTGCCCACACCAGACCACATTCCCCATCAGGCTCAGACTCTTGGGCCTGTCTGCTAAAGAGATCGAAAAGGCTTCATAAGCGGGATGGTCACTCATCAGTTTGAGCCTTCTTTCAGGCATGTATTGAAGTCGCTTGACTAAAATCTGGTCATCTAATTTGAGCAGATAAACGCCGTGCGTGATGGTATTCCAATCACGGTCATGGGTATTCACCAGGATACAAGCACCGACCTTAAGTGTGGGTTCCATGCTGTCGTCGGGAACTTGCGCTATGAGCAGGTTGTCTATGAAATCAGGAAACTCTGTCTGCAGCCAACTTATCTCAAATGCCAGTGGTTCCTTATAAATATATCTTTCAGTTAGCGTTTCCCCTCTGGAAGCACTTTGACCCACAGCCAACCACTCTACACTGACATTTGCTGTGCGTGCTATAGCAAGCAGAGCTGGGCGAGTTGGTTCACTTTGGCCGTTGAGATACTGGCGTAGAACCGTATCAGAAAACCCGCACTCACGAGCAAACCCTCGAATGCTATTGTCCCCGACTGCCTGTTTGAGGCGGTCTGAAAACTTATCTAATTGAGCTTGATCGTTCTGTTCAGCGTCTGCGGAGATTTCTTCCATAGAGATAAGTAATCCAATTCGCAAATTATAACTCTTGACATGCAATATATAAATTGCTAGCCTCATCGATATCGTGATGGAGCTTGAATTCTATGCATGTAGAAGACATTAAAGCAGCTCTGCGGAAGCAGGGATGGACTCTTGCCAGCATCGCCGAAGAACTCAACATCGGCCCCTCGGCAGTTTCCCATGCCTTGACGCGGCAGCGATCGCGCCGAATCGAGCAGGTTATTGCCAGCAAACTGGGTCTATCTCCTCACGAGATTTGGCCTACACGATATCGGCGGAGAAAGATGAATCATGGTTCAATTCGTCAGCAAGCAGGAAGCAATTCATTGTCTCAAGCTCAGCGACTCGACCCTGAAACGATATCGCTTGCAGGGACTGCTGGTCGAGGGCATTCATTGGGTGCGGGTCAATAGTCGTTGCACTCGCTATAACTTGGAACTGATTCAAGATTGGCTACATAATCGCCATGATCCAGCGGCTCACCAGCGAGCTATCGAAATATACCAAGCCGGTTTGCTGAGTAATCAAAGGAAGCCATCGCGAGTCTCTTCAAAGCAACGTTAGGGATATCCAAAAAGCAAACTCTTTCCTGAAAACGCATTACTCAATTGAAGGCTCTTCTGAAGAGATAACAGAATCAGAAGAGCAAAAAAATACACCCTAACGATTGAAGTGTCAGGGTGCATCACTTTTGTTTTTTGTCTTTTAAGCTGGGTTAATCAACAATTTTAAGTGGTTTGCTAGAACCGCTTCAGAGATCGCCCTGCTAGTAAAACTTGTGTTTCCAACTATAGCAAAGTTGCTGGGAATGTCTATGATCCGATGCGACTTTGGTCATTGTTTTACCAGGAATTAGCGGCTTAATGTTGATGACCCAGCTTCTGGAATCAGGAGCTGATAATGACACAGTACGTTTACTCGGGGCAAAATCGGCCCTGCCCAATTTGCGATCGCACCAAGGATCCAGACTGTCGCTGGAATTAAGCGGTGGTCTTTTGTCACAGTCACATCGACCAGGATGCCTGGGTTGAGGGCTACGTCTATCGCGGGGCAA
>JBHJHM010000015.1:0-132370 GCA_050330865.1 Leptolyngbyaceae cyanobacterium | reverse complement strand
TGAGCCAGCAGATAGCGCACATAGAGATCGATCGTGCAGCGAGCCGTTGACGGTTTAGTCGTGATACGCAAAGGATTGCCCGGTAGACACCTTTTATCTTCAGCTCATAATTTGACTCAACTGTCAATGCGTAAGTCCTGTTTACTAATCTTAATACTTTGTTTGAGAGAAGGGTGCGATCGCACAGCGGTACCGCAATTCCTGCATTACAGAATCAACCCTCCCTCCGCTCCCCCTGCCCCCTCCGCTCCCTCTGCTCATCTGCCTTTATCAGTGCGCCTGCAGGCGTCGCAGTTGAAAATCCTATGCTGCGCTCTGGCTTAGCCTTAGCCGGATTTAACGCTCGCAGCAATGGCGACGAGGATGGGGTGCTCACGGCCCTAGAAGTCTCTAGTCTTAATCTTTTGGGTACCCAACTCGTCGTGCTCTCTGCCTGCGAAACCGGGTTGGGCGACATTGCTAATGGGGAAGGCGTCTATGGTCTGCGACGGGCGTTTGCCATTGCCGGAGCCGAGACCCAGCTCATGGGCCTGTGGCTCGTGAGTGACTACGGTACTCAAGACCTGATGGCTCAATATCTACGACAAGCTAACGTTTGGCATGGGCCGTAGTGAGGCGTTACGCGAAACCCAGCTGGCCATGATTAATGATGAGGATGGGCTCTACAGCCATCCCTACTACTGGGCGTCCTTCATCCTGGCAGGAGACTGGCGACCTTTGGAGTAGGGGTGTAAAAATTTTGATTTTCAACGTGTATCAGAAGCCTTTTCGATACATCAAAAAACAAAGTATCAAGCGAACAATAGATGGCTAAATCACCTAAATTATCTGAGTAGTTCAATTAATTCTTCCTTCGTTAGATCTGTATCTCGGAGAATCCTAAGAAGTAGACCCTTTCCTAACGATTTTTGTGCATGAACAGGTACGGTAACAGTGCGACCATCCTCGTGCTTCATCCGCACATGACTGCCTTTCTGCCTAATAACAGCAAAACCAATTTGCTCAAGAGCGTCGATGAGTTCTTGACCAGATATATTCGGTAGCTTTGCCATCAGACGACTAATCTTTGCACACCTACAAATTCAGTCCTCATTTCTTCTTGTTGCTCCTCTAAGCACATTTCTATGACTTCCTTGATGTTTGCCATCAGCTCGTCAATCGTCTCACCTTGGCTGTAACACGCTTTCAGCTGTGGAACCTCCCCCACGTATATTCCATCTTCATCTTGTTCGATGACGACATAAAACTCTCTACTACTCATCTATGATTCCTATCTCTTTTTTAAGCTAATTATGTCGCACAATAAATACAATTCGCAAAAACGAGTTTCCAAAATTGGTACTGCAACTCCTTTGGCTAATGCCCTCTCCTTTCCCCGGTATGGATCCCTATTTAGAAGGCTACCTTTGGCCGGACGTGCATAACGCCCTGGCGACCAAGATTCGCCAGCAGCTTGCGCCTCAGCTGCAACCCCGCTACGTAAACCGACTGGAGCCATACGTTGTCGAAGACGAGTTTCCTGAAAACGAAATTGGCATCCTTTACCCAGATGTAGAAGTGATGCAGAGGAAAACAGCTCAGAAAGCCTCAAGCTTGCAAATGTCAGGCAATCTCGCCATTACCTCTGCTTCGGTCACCATTCCCTTTTCTAGTCCGGTTCCTGTCAGGATTCCGACTGTCGAGATCCGAGATACTCGTGAGAATATGCTGGTGACGTGTATTGAGATTTTGTCTCCCGTTAACAAGCGCAACCCTGGATTAACCCGCTATCGGCAGAAGCGTCATCGGCTCCACCAGGCGAACGTTCATATATTGGAAATTGACCTGCTTCGGCGCGGGCAGCGACCCTTTGATTATCCAACTCTGCCTCGGGTTGCCTATGCGATCGCGCTAACACGGGCCGAAAAGAGCGTCGTCGAGGTCTGGCCACTAAAACTGCAGGATTCGCTACCCGTTGTTCCAGTTCCTCTCAAAGATGCTGATCCAGACGTGCCTCTCGACTTGGCTACGGCGCTAGCAACGATCTACGACGAAGCGTTTTATAACCTTTCCATCGACTACAGCCAGGAACCACCGCCTCCGACTCTATCAGACTCTGACCAAGATTGGATTGAAACGTTAGTTCGCACCTAGGTCTGCTTGGGTACCTGCTTGAAATATTTGATCGACAGTTAATCTTAAGCTGGGAAACTGGGGTGACGCGATCGCATCCCCTTGCCGCAAAAGGCAGGTTTGGTATTGTCCGTTGATCAACTCACAGACGGTAATGGTCGGCTGTTTAGGGCTGCCAATGTAGCGTCGCCCCCCAAGCCCCTTGTAATCCACAATCCAGTACTCAGCGACTCCCATTGCTTCGTAGTCTTCAAACTTACGCGCATAGTCATCAGGCCAATTGGTTGAAACAACCTCGACAGCCAACTTGACTGAACGCCCCAGCGTAATGACCGATTCTTTGGCCCACAGAGGCTCTTGCTTGATCGCTGCGTTGTCTAGCATGAGGATTTCGGGCTTGTAGCCAGTCTCATAGTCTAGGGGCCGAATCATAGCTGTATTGGGGATGAAGTAGTCCAGCTCCTCTTGGTCAATTAGGACATTCAATTTGCGATTTAGGAGACCGACGACCTGCTCATGGGGACCCGTAGGCTGCATTGCAACAATGACTCCATCGTGCAGCTCGTAACGTCCGGTCTCTGGCTTCCATGCCAAAAACTCCTGAAAACTGATCCACTGAGCAACGGCCTGCACCATAGGTTTATTGGAGTACCTCTTCCAGTTTGTGCTGTTCCCAAAGCTCTTGATAGAGACCGGGTTGCATTACCAGTTGCGTGTGGGTTCCCATTTGGACGATGCGGCCCTGATCCATCACGAGAATGCGATCGGACAGGGCGGCTGCCCCCATTTGATGCGAGATGAAAATAACGGTTTGGTTTTGGGTCCCCGTCTTGAGATTTTTCAGGATATGAGTAGCGGTCTGATTATCCACGCTAGAGAGGGCATCGTCGAGAACCACCACGGGAGCATCCACCATTAGCGCCCGAGCCAAGGCCGATCGCTGCCGCTGCCCTCCCGATAGCGTAATCCCTCGTTCTCCCACAATTGTTTGATAGCGTTGGGGAAAGTTTTCGATTTCAGACGCAATCTGAGCTTGTTTAGCTGCATAAACTACGTCGGTGAGGTCTGCCCGGGGTTCGCCGTAACGAATGTTGTTTTGCATCGTAGTACTGAAGAGAAAGCTCTCTTGAGGCACGTAGGCGATCGCCTGTCGCAGGTCAGCTAACGGAATTTGGGTAATGTCTTGACCATCTAGGAATAGCTGACCAGGGCTGATATTGAGAAGTCGAGGCAAAGCGTTGGCAAGAGTCGATTTGCCAGAGCCAATAGGACCCACAATAGCGACAGTTTCGCCAGGACGAATCGTAAAATTGACGCCATTCAAAGCAGGCACTTTGCTATCGGGGTAAGCGTAAACCAAATTTCTGGCATCCAAACGCCCCTGGATAGAAGCCTGGGATAGAGGCTGAATCTTGGGGCTATCCGCAATTTGTGGCTGGCTGGTTAGAATCGCTTCAACCCGGTCAATACTGACTTCACCCCGTTGATAGGCCGTGATGGTAAAGCCCAGTAAAGCCGTTGGAAACACCAGCCGCTCTACAAAGAGGAGCATCGTCACAAAGTCACCGACTGACAGAAAGCCATCGCGGATCGTCCCCGCTCCAGTTGCTAAAATCAGCAGCAGGCTAATGCTGGCCAGGCCGCCCAAGAGGGGAAATAGGGTATTGCGGGTGCGGGCTAAAGTGAGATTGGCATCGAGCAGTTCATCGTTAAGTTCGGCGAAAGCGCGGCGTTCGTTTTGCTCCTGAGCATAGATTTTGATCAACGAGATACCGCTCATGTCTTCTTGAATCAGGTCACTGAGGCGCGAGGTTGTTTCCTGAACCCGAAGCTGTTGGTTACGGAGACGCTCGCTAAATAATCCAACCAGAACAAGAATGGCTGGATAGACTGCCAGGGCTACGATCGTTAGCCTCGGACTCAATCGCCACATCTGAGGAACGGTGAAAGCGTAGGCAAAAGCCGTATTCACCATACTGAGCACCGCAAACCCTAACAGACGTCGAATATTATCAACATCGCTCGTGGCTCGACTGATAAGTTCGCCGGCTGTGTTGGTAGCGAAGTAGCTGGGCTCCATCCGCAAAAGGTGCTCGAAGATCTTCTGCTTGAGGTCAAACTCTACCTGCCGTCCCACCCCAAACAACCAAATACGTGAGGCTAAGCGAATTGCTCCCATTACCGAAGCCAACACCAGTACCAAAATGGCGTAGTTGGCAACCTGCTCAAAGCTAAACGTTACCTGTAACTCATCAATTCCATCACCAATCAACAAGGGGATGCGAACCCCTAGCCAGTTGACCACAACGAGCGCTACAACACCCAATGCAGCTTTCTGCCAATGCGGACGCAAGTACTCACCTAGTTTTTTAAGGTGCCAATTTTTTTGGCTAGTGCCGTTTGAGTGCGTCATCCTGATCTGAGCTGCTGAAGGTGCATACCCATCGTAGACGACTCAGAGGATCGACTCCTTATTCCTGGCGGGGGATGATCTCGACAATTTCATCCCATCGCACATCAAACCCGGGCAGCCATCTTCGCAGGAGATAGTAAAAGGAAGTGAGCAGCTCGTTCCAGTAACGGGTTGTGAGACGCAGCGCCTCGGCACTAGGAACCAAATCAGACAACGCTGCCAGAACATCATCATCAATGGTGGGCTCGCTGATGCCGTAAAGGTTGGTCGGCCATGCAACGACTTCAATATCTTCCTCTTCAAAGGCCAACGCTGCTCGACGAATAATGAGCGCCGGGGCTACCAACACAATTCGATTAGCATCGCGCGAAGCAACCCCTTCAGGAGTCAGTCGTCCAGTATCGTCAAGATAGTCTTCGACGTCGAGCACGATACCCCGGACATCTGTTCCCTGGTCTTCGATGATGATGGCCTCGCGCGGAATTCCAAAGCCCACCAAAAATTCACGCAGTGCAATCTCTTTGGGGAGCTCTTCCTCTTCATCACCTACCACGGGACCTGCCGTAACGTACATAAATTGAAGACTGTTGCCGGGAGTGCCAGCGATGTCTTGGTAAAGTCCGGCAGCGCTACCGAGCTGCGAGACCAGCATAGGATCCAAAGAGCCAGCATCACTATCAACTCGACTAGGAAACTCGTTTGGTGGCGTTACCCGGTCCATGTTCTCAGACAAAATGACCATTCCCACAACCCGTGTTAGCGGAGCACTTTCAAAAACGTCGACTGGACAGATATCAGAGCAAACCGCTTGTTGTGCCTCATATGCTAAACGCACTGCTTGTTCCCGCCAGTTCACAAGCGTACGGGCAATGATGGGAGTGCTGCAAACCCACAGGATTAAAAAAGCAACTGCGACATACCGCCCATTAACAACTCTGAAGCCCTCTTTGAACGTAAATGCTTTGAAGGAAAAGAGGATAAGCGCCAACGAGAAGCCTAAAGGGCTGAGAGGAAAAGAGATGACATTCCAAATAATGCCAATCGTCTGATCATTCGGGTCAGTGAAAGACAACACGATCAACGTCAGGATGATCGCCCCGCCAAACCAGGCCAGAAAATTTTTGGGGATGAGTCTGAGTAGGATGTACCAAACGATCAGTCCTACAGCTGCCCAAATGAGGATGAGGGTAAGCAGATCTAGAATCATGCTGCGTACAAATTCCCGGATGCGATCGCGACCAACCGACCCAAGCGCATTGCCTTAAACCGATGTGACAATACAAATACCTAAGCCGCCTCAGGAATGATACATTTGGTCAGCTTTTATGACACACTAAATCCTTTGAAAAGACAGAATGCTAAAGAACAACTCGTCCTATACAAAGTCCTTTGCCCAACATTTTCAAAGGCGATAGAGAAGGCTAAATAGAATGCTGCTGGTCATAAATAATGACTACTGACAGTGACCGTGTCTGTTAACCAGCGCTGATGTCTGTAAAAGCAATGATGGTTGCACTGTCGTGAGGATAAACGTGCTAGACGCAATTCTGATTCCGGGTGGTGGGGTTACGGATTCCGGGCAGGTAACTCCTTGTTTATGAGCTACCCATTACCCCATCACCCTCCCACCCATCCACCTTTCTACCCATCCACTCGCTCACTCTCTACGGCGCAACTGGAATCACTTGAGCATTCCCACTGGGATAGAGTAAAACCCTGAGCTGAGAAGGGCTTGGGGAAGAGAGAATTGGCGTACCAAGTGAGGGAAGACCTGCACGATCACGATACTGAGCAGCCAGATCATCGTTGGGAATAATCTCAGCCAAGGTGCCATCGGCTTTCAGCGTTAACGTATATGTCAACGTCCGAGTCAGGTCAGCTGGTGGTACCCATTGCTCGCTGATTTCAGCAGCAAGGGTGGCGAAGCTGGGGACGGCGGCTGCGGTCTCAGCAGCGGAGGCTTCAGCAGGCGTTTCAGGTAGTGGAAGGCTTTCAGCTTGGGCCGTACTTTCAGGCGTCAGCACCAAACTTTCACCTCTGTCTGGCATGGCGCTGGTAGCTGAGGCAGCGTCAGCTCCTTGTGTACCTCGCTGAGCATCCGATACACCTGGATTGGGTCCACGATTAGCAGCTGCAGGCGTCTCCTGAGTCAAACGGTCAGAAGACACAAAGTCTTCGTCCGCTGCTTCTGTTTCGGGTGCAGTTTGTACTTCACGATCCAACAAACCCTCTGATTCTGAGATGGGATCAGGTGTCGCAGGCGGTACTGGATCAGCAGGCGGGTCTGGTTCAGTAGGTGCAGGTGAAGAAGCAGCTGCATCTTCGTCACGGTTAGCAGGTGATGGCGTGGATGGACCCAGCGTCGGTTTTGGCGCTGGCGCATTACTAGAAGCGCTAGATCCTGGGTTTGGTTGATTAGCCTTGGTGGTTGGTTCCGGTGTCGGCTGCAGGTCTAAATTCTCAGGTTGCGATCGGATGGTCTCAGTAGCCTCGGAGCTGACATCACTCTCAGGCCCGTCGGCAGATTCTTCCGTTGGCGGCGGTATCGCTTCAGCAGGTCTTGAACTTTCTAGCCTTTCAGGCGATGCAGGAACCGATGAAACCTCTTGGTCAGCAAGGGGGGCTTCTAGCGCAGTTTGATTCGTTTTGTCTTGCGACTGATAAAAGGGCCAGAGTGTCGTTGTGAGACCTACTGCAGCTACCATACTCGCGGCGATCGCACCCCATTGACGCCAGGGGCGGCGGCGTACAGAGGGCGTCAACGAAATGGGCAAGAGACGAACTTGAGTATCGAGTTGCTCTAACACATCGCCTAAATCGGCAAGCTGGATCGCGCCTAGAGGAACAGAGGTTTCTCCTGATTGAGTTTTGAGGTTGCCAAGGTACAAGCGATGGCGCGTCAGTCCTTCGGCTTCGAGGTAAGGAAGATTGGAGGTGCGATCGCCTGCCATTGTTTTCTCGCCTGTCAGTTGGCTCTGAATGTAAGGCTGAATAGCCCTCTGAAGCGCAAAGAAGGTATCGCGATCGCCCCGAATATCGACAGGAGCCACTCCTCCATCGAAGCTGCGTACTTGCAGCTGAAACCGCAGCACCTGGACAACTGGAATCTCTGACCATTGCGAAAGCGCAGCTTCACGAGCCATCACTTCCAAAGTGACGGTTGGCATCTCGTAGCGGAGCGGTGTGAGCTGAATCGTTGAGGTCATAAGGATAAATCAGGGGCTGGGTCAGCGAGCACGGTCTAGTAGGGCCAACCACAATCGCCGAGTGCCGCCAGCTTGGCTGTAAAACAATAGATCAACGAGTAGTTTTAGAGCTAAATCTCGCAGGGCTTCGGGGGCAAGGGCTTCATCAGAGGTCATTCGCTCTTCATAGGCGTTGCTAAAACTATCCAGGTAGTCTCCCAGCAGACCCACCCGATGGGGCGCTTTATTTTGAGCAGCGGCTGTCTCCAAAAGAGTGACGGCTTGCCGAATCTTGGCTTGATGTTGCTGCGCCAAATGAACGCTTACTAGCACTAGACCGCGAGCCTCGTCGACATCCAGCTTTTTACGGCCCTGGCCCTTACGGAGCGGACTCGCCTGACGCAGCCGCCATAAGGTGACGCGATCGCCCATCAAACTCTCGAGACCCAGCTCTTTAGCAGCTTCCAGCATGGCCTCAGATCCCAACCCCATCAAAGATTCCAGCGCTAGAAGCACCAAGTCTAGCTGGGCCTTGATACTATCAAGCTGACCTGGCTGAATAGAGGTAGCCAAATCATCTGTAGACGGTTGCGATAACGGTTGAGGCTCCACGGTGTTCTACCACTCTACGGTACAGAGTAACCGGGAATCGTACTGGCTGGTTACAGGTCTTGAAACACTGAAAAGGGGCACAGCCACGCGATGCCCCCTCGAAAATACTTGGTGAACCGATCAGCCAGTACACGCGATGCTGTTGACGCAGCTAACTTACCCGAGAGCGTACCTCAAGCAGCTCGACATCAAAGATCAGCGTTGCATTCGGCGGAATCACACCGCCTGCCCCTTCTGGACCGTAGCCCAATTCAGGCGGAATGATGAGCTGACGCTGGCCACCCACTCGCATAGTGGCAATGCCCTCGTCCCACCCTTTGATAACCTGCCCCGCCCCGAGCGTGAAGGCAAAAGGCTGGTCGCGATCGCGCGAGCTGTCAAATTGCGTGCCGTCCTCTAGCGTTCCGGTGTAATGAACGATCACGGTCTGGTCTATCTCGGGCATTGCTCCTGTACCTTCCACAATGTCCTTGTATTTCAGCCCCGACTCAGTCTGAACAAAGCCTTCCTCAGTCGTTGTCGTGCTGCTTCCTCTCAGGAATCGCTGTGACGCTAACACCACAATCGCTCCCCCAACCAAAATGCCCACCAGCCATTGCAGAAGGTTTCGTCGGCTTAGAGATTTTCCCATGTCTGTAGAGTTCTCCTACAGGGGCAACATTTCCATCTTCTCAGGTTTGGTTCTGAGTGAATTTTCTGCTCTTCGGGAAAAGCCAAAGGTTGATCTGGCGATCAACCTTTGGCTTTTCCCACAAAATCGCATAGTCGGGCAATCTTTTGCTACAGGCTTACGCTCAGCCAATACGCAGGAGTTCAACGTCAAACAGGAGCGTTGCATTCGGCGGAATGACGCCTCCTGCACCCCGAGCACCATATCCCAGCTCAGGCGGAATGATGAGTTTACGCTGGCCGCCTACCCGCATAGTGGCAACGCCTTCATCCCACCCCTTAATGACCTGGCCCACGCCAATTGTGAAAGAGAACGGGCGATTGCGATCGCGCGAACTGTCGAACTTTGTGCCGTCTTCCAGTGTCCCGGTGTAATGAACCGTTACCCGCTGTCCAGCTTGAGGCATCGCCCCCGTTCCTTCCACAATGTCCTCATATTGCAGCCCGGACTCAGTTGTCACAAGCGCTTGCTCGTTCGATGCTTCTTCCATATTTTCAGCGGCCTCTTCTTCAGGCAGTAAATCATCAGCTGCTTGAGCAATTTCAGTGTTAGTCGCCGCTGCAACGGTAGTAGTTGGTAGCGTATCCGCGATCGCACTTCCTGAGTTGCCAGTGAATTGGCCTACCAGCAAAACACCACAAAAGACGACCAGCACAGCAAAACTAATTAGAATCTCGCGCACGAAAGTATCCCCCGCAAGAACGTACCATGACTTATCGTACCGGGATTTGGGAAGAGTATGCGGACAATGAGGTGGAAGGAGGCATGGACAATGGGCAGGAGGTAGATGAAATTCACAACTTATTCCCTGACCCTCTACTCGCTCGCTCCCTCCGCCTCCCCTGCGTCCCTTGCCCCTATTGGTTACTCGCTGTTCCCAATTCCCGATTCCCTGCTGTTCCCCATTTATCTATCGCCACAGCTTGTTCTCCAAATCTCGAACCTGCCGTTCGAGGCGATCGAGACGCCCTCGAAGTTCATCCATTTCAGCCTGTCGAGGGACACCAAGATCCTGCAGCACATTTCTAAGTTGGCGCTGCATTTGCTCTTCAAATGCAGCAGAATCGTTAGAGAATTGCGACATCACATCATCGACAAACTTGTTGGCTTGCTCAGGATTCACTCTGCCTTCCCTAACCCACTCCTCGCTAACTTGACGTAGTCGCTCTGCCACTAAAGATGTTGTACCTACGCCGATCATAAGTAGCTGACGAAATAGGTTATTTGTGTCCATGTTGCCTCCCGATGATGGAGCCCAATCCACCTGAATTACAGCTCCATTGTGACAAAGATCAGAACCCGCCTCTTACCTAAACAACCGAACCTTTCCGGCGGTTTTCTTTGGCAAAAAGGAGCGTAAGCAGTCCGTCTGACAGTACAGTGAGAATAGTGCCCATCCACAGGAAGCAAATACTCTTACCGCTAAGACGAGTGCCGTGTACTGGTGAAGGATGGCGAAGTATTGCTTAGGGCTTGGCACATCCAGAAGCTTGCATCGGATTTTTCTGTTGCAAGCTGGCATTGCAGCGTAATCAAACAAACGATATCGATGGTTATTGAATGGCTAAGATTCCAGGTTCCTGCTGATCAGCGAGAACGGTACATCCAAGTGGATGACGAAATCTGGACTTCAGCACTGCAGACGTATCCAGGCTTTATCGCCAAGGAAACGTGGATTGCGCCTGATGATGAAGGGGCTGTAATTTTCGTCATTCGTTGGCGAACGCGCGAAGAGTGGAAGGCAATTCCGGCAGAGGATTTAGTCGCGATCGAGGCAAGGTTTGATGCAGCGTTAGGATTTGAGTACACAATGACAGAATCACGAGAATTTCAGGTTAGGCGCTTCCCCTACTAATCTGCAACCTTAGAAGTAGGAATATCGAGAAACACCTGTTTACCAAGGATCATGTCAACTTGCCCTCGCTGCCAGTCTTATATCGAAGTGACCGATATTGTGTGTCCTCACTGTCGGCTGGAACTCAAAGCACATGGTCATCCAGGCATTGAGCTACATCGGGCTGCTGGCGAAGCTATCCTCTGCACAAGCTGTGCCTACCAGGAAGACGATTCTTGTACGCTCCCGCAGCGTCCCCATGCCAAAACCTGCACGCTATATCAGTCAATTAACGCAACAGACGAAGTGATTGACTACAAGCCGCAGTCGTCTTCACTCAGGCTGATATGGCAGCGCCATCGTACCTTAATCATCGTGTTGGCTATTTTTGGCGTCAGTATTCTCATAGCCGTGTCTTGAACATGACACGGCTAAGCAGCCGCAAATCGAATTTTGAGGTAGTCCTCTTCCATTTTGGCGCCTGCTGGGTTTAGGGCAGCTAGAGCCTGTGGCAACACTAAATTACGGCGATGGTTGCCGATGCGAATATTGAGTTCATCGGCTGACTTGCTGAGTTCAACCTGGTCCTTCGGGACACCCGGTAAATACACCTCAAGCCGGTAATTATCACCGTCTTGCACAACCCGCAGCGTTGTCTCTTTGTAGTAGACCTGGGCCGGGTCGTCCTCACCATACAGCGTATCTTTCAGACGCTCGAGAGCTGCCATGCCGCACATTTCCTCAGAGTAGAGAGGAATTTCACGTACTGGCAGGGGATGGAAATTATCGTGAATTTGGTGTCGATACTGCTGCTGCTGTTCCTTCCAGCGCTGGAAAAAGGGATCCTGGACCGAGTCAGGAATGATGCGATTCGCAATGACTAGATCGGTTCCTACGTTGTACAAGCTCAGATAAGCATGGGCGCGCAGAGATTCCTTAATCACCATCTTTTCTGGATTGGTGACCAGCCGAACAGACGTCGTGGCGGCGTCAGTCAGAACCTTCTCCAGTTCGACTAGCTGTTCGTAAAACTCGTAGGGAGCGTCCATCACTTCCTTCGTTGGTAGTGAGAAACCCGCCACAGGACGAAAGAGGGGTTCTACCAAGGGCCGTAGAGCAGCCGAGACAGCCTCAAACGGCTTATAGAAACGACGCATATACCAGCCTGCGACTTCTGGCAGGCTGAGCAGCCGCAGTGCAGTACCCGTCGGAGCCGAATCGATGATGAGCACATCGAACTCTCCTTCGTCATAATGGCGCTTCATGCGGACAAGGCTAAAAATCTCGTCCATCCCCGGAAGAATCGCGAGTTCTTCGGCCTCAACGCCCTCCAACCCTCGTGCCTGTAGAACTTCAGTGATGTAGCGTTTCACAGCTCCCCAGTTACCTTCGAGCTCCATGAGGGCATCGAGCTCAGCCCCCCAGAGGTTAGGGCGGACTTGGCGGGGCGCGTGCTCCAATTCCATATCGAAGCTGTCGGCCAGGGAGTGAGCTGGGTCAGTGCTGAGAACAAGCGTTTTGTATCCCTGTTCGGCGCAACGTAGGCCGGTCGCAGCTGCAACAGAGGTTTTACCAACCCCGCCCTTCCCGGTCATCAGAATTACGCGCATAAGTTTTGTCGCCTCTGGGTTCAAATCTAAGAAACGTTACATTCTTTTACTGTATCGGGTTTAACGGCGTTTGGCGGGAATTGGTCATGGAATCTCGGTTTCTCAAGAACAGAACCCCAGTTTCTTCTTCTGGGTAGCGCATATGGGTGAACCTTCTCACAACGAGACTGGGGTTCTAGGTTCATCAATATAGACCGCACGCTTTACGCTGCCGCTGAAGTCGGTCCTGTAAGGATTCGGTGAAGCCCATATCCGTTGATTCAGCCAAGCGATCGAACTCGCGACGAAAGTGCGCCGCCACAGTTGGATTGCGGAGAATCAGGATGTCTTCATCGTTATTGTGGTTGGCAGCAGCGCTCCAGTTGTGAGAGCCAATGATCACGGTACGGTTGTCGATCAGGGCAAATTTGTGATGGAGCTTATCGCCGTCAGGCAAAAGTGGAGTACCGACCTGAGAAATGGGCTGCGTCCACGGATGGTTATTGGCTTCAAACTGACAGCGGTGATCGGGTGTAGCGGTGCCCAGCATGTCCAGTGCTTCGCTGTAGCTGCGATAAATAAAATTGCTATCGATTAGTGCCTGAATAGTGACTCCTGCTTGGGATACCTGCGCTAGACGATCGCTGATACCCTGATCAGAAAAAACAAACAGCGCCATATCGATCTGCTCGCTGGCTTGCCCGAGGGTTTTCCCGATCAGTCCATTAACGCTTTTGCTCCAAGGCTTGCTCTCAGATACTGGCGAAAACTGGACCGTAATCTGTGAGCCTGGAAGATTGATTGTCTTGGGCGATCGCGCCGGCTTCTGGAGGCCAAATAAGCTGTCCTTCTCGTGATCAGGACCGTCTCCCCACATCAGCTCAAATTCATCAGTGAAGACTGCCGCGAGGTCTACATTTTTAATTTTGAGTAGTCCATTAGCATTACCGCGGCTTGCTTCATTGGCAAAATCGCCGTGAATACCGCTCAAAGTCCAGTTTACAGAACCCAGTACAACCGTTTTGCCATCAACGACCATAAATTTGTGGTGCATGAGGCCACTCCCTTTCGACCCATCAGCGGTGTCATCCAATAGGGGGACTCCAGCCTTTTGCAGAATCCGGATGGCATCACCCTGATCCAGCTCTTTCGCCGTAATTTTGCCGTTGTTATTGGCGTCGATGAGTCGCTGCTGTTCGGAATGCTTACCCTGCTTACGTTCATCCAGTTTTTGAACCTGAAAGTCACTCAGGGGTTGCCAAACGCGATTGTATTGGTTTTCGACAATCACCCGTACTTGAACACCCGACTGGGCGCGATCGCGTAATGCCAGCGCGATCTTTGGCAGATTAATTTCCTGAACAGCTACATCAATAGAAGATTGGGCTTGGGCGATCGCCTCAACAATCACCGCTTCCAAATCATCGCCATAACGTCTGACATCGCGATAAGAATCAGTATATTCATCGGACTCGGCTTGGTTGAAATAGACCTGAATGTAGGGATCTTGAGGTAAGGGAGCTGCGAGCGGATAACGAGCTTGGCCAGGTAAGCCATAGTGAATTGTGAGAAGCAGCAGCAAACTGGCGATGCCGACTATCCAGAAGCGCCGCTGGCGAGAGAGGAAATGCACTGCTAAAGGTCCTAAGAGTGTCATTCTTTAGGGCACCCTAACCTCGATAGAGCTAACACCCGGATACAGATATTCCTGATTTTTCTGTAGCGGCGATGTCTAATAAGAAGCTTCGTACGCTAGACTTTGTAACCGCAAGATAGAACACTTGCGAAATTGTCATCAACTGTTGGCACAGAGGAAGCAGCGTAGCGTCACTCTATCCACTGAGTTCTGTCAGGGGAGGCATTGGATTGCGATTTGATCGGTTAGTCCCTACGGGGCTGGGAATTGCCAGCGCGCTTGTGATTACAGTGCCAGCCCATGCTGCACAGTTAGAGTCTTGGTGGTTTAACGCTCGTGAGAATCAGCTTGTTTTTACAACAGATACAGCTGTTCAACCTCGGGCGCAGATGATTTTCAACCCTACCCGCATCGTAGTAGACCTCCCAGGCACAACCCTGAGTGGTCCACCCCGAAGCCAAGAAGTAGGAGGAGCGATTCGCGAAATCCGGGCTGGGCAGTTTGATAGCCAAACTACAAGGCTGGTGATTGAGCTGAACGAAGGCTATGAGCTGGATCCTCGGGCTATTGAAGTGCAAGGCATCCGCAGCAATCGCTGGATTGTACAACTGCCTGAGGCTGAAAGTGGTGAAGTTGCCTCTACCGTGACCCCTGAGAACTCAGTCACTGGCAACTTTGTCCGTGGCGCCAATACCTTTTTGAATGGTGTTGTTGCTACACCGGATGGCTTTTTTATCCGAACATCTGGACAGGTTCCCGAGGTAAATATTGAGCGCCGCGGCGATCGCGATGACGAACGGCAAATCATTCTGGAGTTGCCGAATACCTCAATTTCACCTTTTCTCGAAGCAGCTACGCTGCCGGTTGGCCGCTACAGCGTCAACCGGTGGGAAATTGTTCAGGATTCTCAGAACACCACCGCGCGCGTCACAATTACACTGGAGACAGACAGTCCAGACTGGGAAATCACGCCCACTAATCTGGGTGGAATCGTTTTAGTGCCTCCTCCAGGCATTTCTATTAGCTCGATTCCTGACCAAAAACCAGGTTCTAGTCAGGCCATCACCGTACCACCCACCGGATCGCCTGGATCAGAGCAGCCTAGTACTCCACCACAGCCTCAAATTCCGGCTGATCCTCCCCGAGTCAACAATAGTCAGATTCTAGTCGCGATCGATCCTGGACATGGAGGGCGCGATCCGGGTGCGGTCGGTATCGGCGGACTTCAGGAAAAGAATGTTATCTTCCCGATTTCACTGCGCGTGGCCGAGCTTTTGCGTGATGACGGTGTACAAGTCATGATGACCCGATCAGACGATCGCACGCTGGATTTAGAGCCTCGAGTCAACCTTGCTAATAGCGCAAACGCTACTATCTTCCTCAGCATCCACGCGAATGCTATCAGTTTGAGCCGACCCGACGTGAACGGCGTCGAAACCTATTACGCCTCTGATGCGGGCGAACGTTTGGCCAGCGTCATCCACGCGAATGTTTTGGCCGAGACCGGTATGGGCGATCGGGGCGTTAAAGAATCTCGCTTTTATGTGTTGCGATTTACCGACATGCCCGCAGCTTTGATTGAAGTAGGCTTTGTCACTGGCGAGGAAGATGCTCCTCAGCTAGCCGACCCTGAGTGGCGTGAGCAGATGGCACAGGCGATCGCGCAGGGTATTTTGCAATACTTGCAGCCCTATCGCTAGGACTACCCCACCCATATAACAACACTCCAAAGGACTGCCGCAAGAGCAATTTCTTGTGCGATGCTGGTGTACACCTAGGTGAATGGTTTACCCAATAGGCACGGTTATGGACGACAAATTTATGCTAATGATTCCGGGGCCGACCCCGGTACCAGAGAGCGTTTTGCTGGCGCAAGCGAAGCACTTAATTGGCCACCGCAGCGGCGAATTCAGCCAGATTATGGCTGAGATCACAGAAGGGCTTAAATGGCTACACCAGACTCAAAATGATGTTTTGATGCTTACAGCTAGCGGCACTGGAGCGATGGAAGCTGGCATCATCAATGTGTTAAGTGCCGGCGATCGCGTTCTGGTTGGTAGTAATGGTAAGTTTGGCGATCGCTGGGCGAAGGTTTGTCGAGCTTATGGCCTGCAAGTTGATGTGATTGAGGCCGAGTGGGGCAAGGCGCTGAGTACAGATGCCTTCAAGGCAGCCCTCGAAGCCGATACTGAGAAAACCATCAAAGCGGTTATCGTCACTCATAGTGAAACATCGGCAGGTGTTTTGAACGATCTGCAAACTATTGCCTCGTACACCAAAGCGCATGGCAAAGCATTGATGATTGTGGATGCAGTAACCAGTTTGGGAGCCTGCAGCGTTCCAGTGGATGAGTGGGGTTTGGATATTGTGGCCTCCGGTTCTCAGAAAGGCTACATGATTCCGCCAGGGCTAGGATTTGTGTCTATGAGCGATCGCGCCTGGCAAGCATACGAAACGGCCACCCTACCTAAGTTCTATTTCGATTTGGGAGCTTATCGCAAGAGTGCCGCTAAGGACACCACGCCATTCACACCGCCTGTGAGCTTATTCTTTGCCCTACAGGTTTCACTAAAAATGATGCGTGAGGAAGGGTTGGACAATATCTTTGAGCGCCATACTCGCCTACAACAGGCGACCCGAGCCGCGATGAAAGCCCTTAACTTGCCTTTGTTTGCGGCAGATAATGTAGCGAGTCCGGCAGTCACCGCTGTGATGCCCCAGTCCGTAGAAGCTGAGCAAATTCGCTCGATCATGCGAAAACAGTTTGATATTGCGCTGGCTGGAGGACAAGATCACCTCAAGGGTAAGATTTTCCGTATTGGTCATCTAGGCTTTGTCGGCGATCGCGACATTCTGACTGCGATCGCAGCTCTGGAATCTACCCTCAGCCAACTCGGAGCTAACGGTTTTACTGCCGGTGACGGTCTAAGCGCCGCTCAGGCTATTTTGTCGGTCTAGCTCAGAGATAGCCACAATTCCTGGAGGGTGTGTCATCGCAAAGTGTGGCGCACCTATTTCTCATAAAGTGGTGCATTGGGCTAACACCGCTAGACATGCCTTAATTTAGATTCGGGCCAGGACACAAGCCCAAAGCCCGCTCCATGGTATCCCGCATTTGCCATTCATCTGCCAAAACATCTCTGACTACCGCCTGCCAGACATGAGAGTGATAAGCCGGATCGGCAAACTGGCCATCGGACAACAGTGGCAATCCACTGCTTATCCTAATTCTTAGCCTTGACGCTGCACTAGGTACGCTCGATGCAATGACAATACCGGAAGAGTCATCTGATCTATGTATGGCTTTTGAATAGATGGCTTCAAGAATGATTCTGAATGACGACTCTTCCAGAAGATCAATACAGTTCAACGCTTTACAGCCAAGCTGCATCGAGCCAATCGTAGATTTTCTCCAGCTGTTCCAGGGTGATAAGGCCATATTGCCATAGCACCATTGGCAAGGGACCTGGATCCTGCTCACAATGGCGTAACGCCATATTTATGGAATCCTGAGAAATCGCTAGGTCATCTTGCAAAAACTGAACTAAGCCACCTGTATCCTGTCCTGTCGCCATTGTCTTGCACCGTTCGATGTCGCCCTTTAGGGCATTTATTTAATTTGCTGCTTGCGGATTACTCACATTTGACGAAATCGTATCCAAAGCAACTCAATCTGTAAGATCGGATAACCGATTAAAGCATTACCTCATCCAAGAAAAGTTGCTCAAAGAACACGTTAGCCATAGAACCAACCTGTACGGAATGAGCTAAGAGTGCTGTATGACTTCAACCATACCCACATCTCAACCCAGAGCTTCCGCTTGCAGCAGGCTATCAAAGTTGCAATAGAGTATCAAACTTTGTCAGATTTTGAAAAGTATTTTAGCAAAAATCTTTAAATTAAACTTAATAAAAGTTGAAGATTGCATAAGAAATTATAAACTAGCTCATAGAGCTATAACCTATGGGGAATGCTCAAGCCACTGGATTGTCACTGGATCGCCAGTCTGTAATCCTAAGTCTTCAGCCCGACCGCCTCGGAGCTCAATCACATACTCTACAAGCTGTTGCGGACCAGGACCGTAGGTTGGGCATGGGTCACTGTTACAGGGAGGAACGTCACGTGCAATAGATACGACTTCGCCTTGATAAACAAACACCATATCCAATGAAATCAGAACATTTTTCATCCAAAATCTAACCGGTTCTGGCGGTGCAAACGGAAATAGCATCCCGCGATCGTCGGCCAACATATCACGATACATGAGGCCAATTGTTTGCTCTTGTCGAGTACGAGCTACCTCCAAGCCAATGATCTGTCCACCCAGATCAACTTCTGCTGTGATCGGTAACATCTGACCTTGAGTAGGTGATAGTGGATTATTGGCTTCTGGTAACGTTTCCGACGGAGTAGATTCTGAGGTTCTCTCGCCAGGCGTAATGCTCTGAGTATCAGTTGAGGAAGAACTCGGCGCGCATCCTAACATCCCCAAACACAGAATGACGCTAAAGCCTACGTAGCGATACTTCCAACAGCACTGCCATCGACCAGTCCACTTCGCAGATGTCATGCTGACGGTCAACCTCTTAACTATCGCGTAGCACATAGCCAACACCGCGCACGGTCTGAATGAGTCGCTTTTCACTATCGCTATCAATCTTAAGCCGTAAGTATCGAATATAGACTTCGATGACATTAGACTCCCCCATGAAGTCGTAGCCCCAAACGTTTTCCAAAATCTGTTCCCGAGCGAGGACCTCGCGGGGATGCTCCATGAGATAGCGCAATAGCTCAAACTCTTTCATCGTGAGGTCAATCACGCGATCCTTGCGGCTAGCTGTTCGAGTGCCCAGATCTAGCGTTAGCTCACCAAATCGTAGCTGCTCTGTAGCGCTCTCCCCGGGTTGAAGATAGATCTGCACAATTTTTAGAAAGGCATCTGTTTGGTAAGGCTTGAGACAATAATCATCAGCGCCCGCTTCTAAACAGGCGATCCGATCTTCTAAAGTGTCACGAGCCATTAGTAGCAGAATCGGCATGCATAGCTCAGCACTCCGTAAACTTTGACAGACCGTCAGTCCCAATTCATTTCCCAGTAAACGGTCCAGCACAATAAGCGCAGGCTGAGATTGCTTCGCTTTCTCAAGACCCGCTGAGCCAGTCGTCGCAAGATCAACGCTGTAGCCCGTCTCTTCCAAATCATGCCGGATGCAATTTGATAGCTCTTCGTTACCACATATAACAAGTACCTGAGGAGCCGCAGAGGTAGCATTACTATCCATCGTTCAGGATTATCACACATGCACAAGTAAGCACTGCACAGTCTAAGCCAACAAAGCAGCGCTTTTGGCCATATTGATGAGTCTATTCAGCTAAATTAACGAAGAATTGACTTTTGGCAGAAGATAAGTATATGGGAGAGCCCAGATGATAGGGAACGCAGTGATGTAGTGCTTGGATGTTGGCAAAGCGAGAGATTTTCGTAAAAATCGACGTTTCACCCCAAAAATACGGCTCCTCTGCACCACAACTCACAACTCCCTTCCTCTTCTTCATTGCCTATTCTGATTCTCGGCGTTCTTATGGTAATTCGACCGATGTGGGTTTAGCGATGTGGGGTAGACCCCAACCTAGTTTTTCACGCAGTACCTTGAAAAATTCGGGCGATCGCAGTCGAATAAACCTTGCGGAATAACGCGATCGCTGCGTTTCTACATAGTCTCCCGGCATTACATAACACCCGGCATTACCGTCTACAACCAGTACCAACGGGTCTGTATTAGCAGAGATAATGTTGACGAGTTCGGCATCCGGAAAGACCAGCCCTCTGGATGCTAACGAATGAGGGCAGATGGGAATCAGCTGCATAACAGGAACACCTGGCGTAATGACAGGTCCCCCTGCTGACAAGGAATAGGCGGTTGACCCCGTGGGTGTAGAAATAATGATCCCATCGGCGGCAATGTCTACAGGTGCATGCTGGCCAATGGCAACCTCAAAATGGCACATGCTAGTCAAGGGTTCACGATGGAGCACCATTTCATTCATGCAGAGGGCTTCCCAAATCAGACTCTGCTGATGCCGCACTTTCACGGTCATCATGGAACGCTCTTCAATACGGTACTCATTACTGAGGAGCTGGGCAATTGCTTCAGGCAACTGATTGAGATACGTCTCTGTTAAGAATCCCATATGCCCGGTATTGACCGTTAGCAGCGGGACGCCAGCAGGGGCAACTTGTCGAAAAGCTGATAAAACAGTTCCATCTCCTCCCAAAACCAAAGCAAAGGCCATTTCCTCATCAAAATGTGGCGGGATTAAGTTTCCAATTGGAGTGTGGCACACAGGGCGTTCAGGGCTGGAATATCCCAATAATCCACCTACCCCAGTTGTGATGTACACGTCACATCCCTGGGCAGTCAGTTTTTCTCGCCAAACCTGAGCAGCTTGTGAAGCCACGGGTTTCGTATCGTTGAAAATGATGCCAACCTTCGGCACGCGTCACACCCAGAGGATCTAAACAAAGCTTTTTAAGACAGATCGGCAACCAACAGTATTCCTGAATCAACACCGTGGCTGTAAAGCCGCTATGCCTGTCTCAATAGGCTACCGTTTTTTTTGCCTGCTTGAGAGAAGGATTAAAAATTAGATTGGGGTGATGGGTTAAATCAATAGGCTCAGCACTGCATTGGAGTGATCAGATAACGGACGAAGGCAAAGGATGAGTAAGTTCTGAATTTTTTGCCCCCTGCTTCTTGTGCAGCCTTTGCTTTCTTTGCTGTTTTCGCTCTGCCATTCTCAAAAATGTCGCGAAATCCTGAACCGAAATCACGCTTGAGGACTAGATCTCAATCAGGTATGGGGCTTATGTTAACTATTAAAAGCATCCGCGTTGAGAGAGCTTGTTCAGTTGAGGGCGATCGCTTGCCTACTTTTTTCCCCATTTACCCTTTTGTAGTGAGGATACTTGTGCCTTGTGAGTCGTAAGCGTTCCCTACCCGAAACCATTGCCTACGTGCGTATCACATATCAATCCTGGCAGCAGGGCTGCCTGGAAGGAGAGGTACGCGCCAGTAGTTATGAATGGCAATTTCAGTGGCGATTCCCCCAAGGAGGGCTCACCATTGAACCCTCCTTGGGGCGCGCCTTGATTCGAGAACCTTTGGGTCGGTTTCTAGAGCGGTTTGACTACCAACTCGAAGCCGGCGGCGATTATTCTTTCACGATTCGAGCCAAACTCTAAAGCAACCCCAGAGTCAGACAGGTGAAGGGTGCGACTAGTCCGGCAGCACCTCAAGGCGAATTTGGCCAACACCAGCACTATACAGACCAATTTCGCGCGCTGCTGCTGCTGAAAGATCCAAAATACGCCCCCCTGTAAAGGGACCCCGGTCATTAATGCGAACAATCACCTGCGCATCGTTACTTAAATTAGTAACTAATACTTGTGTACCGAAAGGTAACGTTCGGTGAGCAGCGGTCAAAGCCTCTTGGTTAAAAACTTCACCGCTAGCAGTCCGCCGACCGTGGAATCCAGGACCGTACCACGAAGCCTGTCCAGTAAAGACCGACGTCACATTCCAACTTTCACTGCCGGCAGCGACTAATTCCGGCTGCCCCTCAATCTCAGTTAGAGGTTCGGCGTTGCCGAGCAGACGGCGTAGACGGTTGGTTACCTGCAGGGCATCTTCGGCAAAGTCGTTGGTTGTATCCGGAAGAATAGCAGCTTCATTGATGCGCACAAATGTTTCATCCGCGACATCAATCGCATATTCCTCCAAATCCGCATCCCATCTGACCAGAATACTCTCTGGATTGCCTTCGGTTGCATAGAACTGTTCGAGCCGTAAAGCAGCCGCTGATGCACGTTCAGCCGGGTCAGCAGCTGAGTCCGAGCGGATGGAGTCAGCTGCCGTATCTGCCTCCTGAATACTTTTGGCGGCGATCGCCTCCAATTCTGAGCCGATAAAAGTTAGCACAGGAATATTGCTCACATAGAGCGTTGCAGCTTGGTTCTCGTCCAGAGCATGAGGGATAACACGAACAAGCTCAAATTGATTAGTCGTAGAACTCTCGTCCTGCAGCGCTACTGCAGTCGGGGTCACAGAAGTCCCGAGAGTCGGGGTCACAGAAGTCTCGAGTTCTAAGGACTGCTGAGAAGAAGTCTCGAACTCTAAAGACTGTTGGGGAAAAGTTTCGGGCTCTGAAGGCTGAATGGGCTGCTGGGCAGAAGCCTCAGACCGTAAGGACTCGATACTGAGGCTGGTTACAGGCCTCGACTTCACAGGTTTGGCAAAAGACACAGCCACCGAAGGTGCGATCGCAGGTTCCGCAGTGATAGCGGGCTCTGCAACATCTGAGGGTTCAAAAGCTTCGCTCACGCCTTCGTTAGACGATAGAGAACCCTCTAGCTGACTCACTGTCTCAGCAGTTGCCGCTACAGGAGAACTGATTGCAGACATCACAACAGCAGCTGCAAAGCTGCGACAAAAGCATTGGTTCATACAATTACTAGGAGCTCAACAAGTCGTACGAGCCTGCCAAAACAGCTGGCGAGGAAAAAGACTCTGATGCTTTCTCAAAGACGCCCAGAACAGAACATCTTGAGAGAGGCTTTTATCTCGTACTCATCTCGACATCGTGTTTTACGATTTTTGAACGACTTGTAAGTTAGCACGAAGTGTCAGATTAGCAATCCGAGAAAAAGGGGGGTTTACCCCTCAGGGCAAGTTTGTTAGCTTTTCGTGAAGTTACACGGAAATTCTTCTGATCCTGGCCGGCAGGATATCTGGGGTTCTCGAAGGTGAAGCCGCCGAGTCAAAAAAACTTATCGGTCGTTATCGAGAGATTTTAGAAAAACAATGCCCAAGAAATTTGCTAGGAGGCACTTGAGCCGATATCTCTTACGCAATGAATGCAATTTTTTGCAGTGCCAAACCAATAGACGGTTGATATTTCCAAGACGTTGCGAGCGTCCATTGATAAGCATTAGTTGTCACTCAAATCCTTGCTTCTTATGGAAATCGTTTGGATTCTGGAGTAAGCCATTTACTGGCCAGTAGGCGATATTTTCTCACCGCTGTACTTTTGGATCTTGTGGGCAGCCTCTGATGCTGATTTTGCATCAGAGGCTGCACTGTTTCCTGTATGAGACATCATTATGAAAGAGGTGTGATTGAGTAAATATGCAGTCATGAGTACGAGCATAGATACTCAATAATGACGCGAGGATGGATGCCAATGGATTATCGCGACGCGGGTGTTGATGTTGAGGCTGGCAGAGCCTTTGTTGATCGAATTCGGCAGAGTGTAGAAAGTACTCGTCGATCAGAAGTGCTGGGCAAGTTGGGAGGATTTAGCGGCTTCTGCCGCCTTCCATCGGGATATCAAGACCCGGTACTCGTTTCAGGAACAGATGGCGTCGGCACTAAACTCAAAATTGCTCAAACCCTCAATCGCCATGAGACCGTTGGTATCGATTTAGTCGCAATGTGTGTGAACGATGTTCTAACAAGTGGTGCAGAACCTCTCTTCTTCCTGGACTATTTAGCAACTGGCAAGCTAGAGCCTGATCAACTCGCGGCTGTAGTAGAAGGAATTGCAGCGGGCTGCCGTCAGGCCAATTGTGCTCTGCTAGGAGGCGAAACAGCAGAAATGCCAGGGTTCTACAACCCAGAAGAGTACGATTTGGCAGGTTTTTGTGTCGGTATCGTCGAAAAAGAACACATCGTAGATGGCTCCCAAGTTAAATTGGGCGATACTGTCGTTGGCTTAGCCAGTCAGGGAATTCACAGTAACGGCTATAGCTTGGTCCGCAAAATTATGGCAGAGGCGGAACGACCTGGCAGCAATCATCGTGGCTACACATGGGATGAGTGTCCTAGTGTTTTAGCAGGCACTTCTTTAGGAGAAGCCCTTCTAATGCCCACGCAAATCTATGTGTCCTCTGTCTTAGCCGCACGTCAAGCTGGTTTGCCGATTCACGCCATGGCACACATTACGGGAGGGGGATTACCAGAAAATTTGCCCCGATGCTTGAGTGAAGGGCAGGCTATCGATCTCAAGGCCATGAGCTGGCAAGTCTTGCCCATTTTTCAGTGGTTATTGGAAGCAGGCGGCATTGCAACTGTTGATATGTTTGAAACATTCAATATGGGGATCGGGTTTGCGCTGATCGTACCGTCAGCAATGGGTGAGCAAGCGATCGCACATTTCCAAAACTATGGCATTGCTGCCTACGAGATTGGCACTGTAGTAACCGGCAACAAAGAGATCACAGGCATCCCCTTACGATCACCGTAGCGAGCCAAAATGAATAACCCTATCAGTTGAGGACGAGTCATTATCGCTGGAAACTGCGCGCAGGGTTATTTATACCGAGAATTGCCAATGCAGTTCTGTAAAAACTGCTGTACCCTGTAGCCGGTATGGATCGTTACATTAGCGAGTCAGCAGAGATTGCAGTGATTCAGCAAAAGGGGATGGGGATGAAGCGGTTTCTCAATAAATATCTTTTGATTAGTGCCACAGCTGTATCAGTTTTGAGTCAAGGAGAGGGAGCGATCGCAACATCTATCCCTGAGGCTCAAAACTTCCCCGATGCAATAAATGAGCCCGTTGATCCGGTCACATTCCCTCACAACACATCTGATTCCGCAGCTACCCCACAGCTGGCGCAAGACCCGCTACCAACCGACTACCGCATTCCCGCGCTGCAGCGGGATAACGCAGGAAATCTCTGGGTTGGGACATGGCTGGGCAACATTGCCCGGATTAATCCTCAGACAGGAAACGTCAATGCCCGGATCAATGTACCTAGTCAAACGGTAGAAGCCCTAGCCCAAGATACGGCAGGGCAACTATGGGTAGGCACCTACACAGGCCTCATGCGCGTTAATCCGCAAACCAGTCAGATCACTGCTCAGCCGATTGCTCTGCCACCTGCAAGTCGAGTGTTATCACTAACCACAGACAGCCGTGGTTTTCTATGGGTCGGAACTGATGCGGGACTCACGATGGTTAATCCTAATGAAGAAACTGTCATGACAACTCTCCTGGACCTTCCAGGAACCAGCGCTAACGTCATGCAGGTTGATAACGACGGTCGTCTATGGGTCGGAACCTTGACCGGTTTAGTCGAAGTTGACACAGCAAGTGCCTTTACAGGCAGAGTTATTGCCGATATTCCAGGTCAGACTGTGCAGGCAATCGCTCTGGATGCTCAGGGCAATCTTTGGGTAGGGACACCTGCCGGATTAGCAGTGGTTGATCCGGCATTTGGCGAAGTAACGCGCTTCGTTGGAGCTATGGATGGGCAGAATGTTCTATCGCTGGCCTTTGATGGCAATCAGGCTTTGTGGGTAGGAACCCAAGAAGGACTTTACAGCATGAATCCTTACAACGGTGAGATTTTAGGCCAAGCCCACGGTTTACCAGGACGGCGGATTTTATCTATTTCACCTGATACTGGCGAGAAGATTTGGGTGGGTACGAATGAAGGACTAGGTTGGGTTAGCAGTACAACAGGGCGGGCACTACCGCTTGAGGGACTCGTAAATCCAATGATGCTGCAGTAGCGACGTAGCGGATTCCGTCTCTACCATCGTGCAATTTCGTTATATCCAGCCTTGCCTCTACACTGCTTTGATATTCTGGACACCTATATCTCTAAGGACAAAAGAGGATGGCGGTTCGGATTCATCAGTTTGCTCAATGGAAGCAGGAGCAGCGAGCAGTTGCGGTACTCACGGCGTGGGATTTTATGTCAGGTCAGATTGCGGACCAGGCCGGAGCTGACATGATCTTGGTAGGTGACTCCTTAGCGATGGTTGCCTTGGGATACGATACAACCTTGCCCTTAACACTAGACGAATTGTTGCACCATGCTAAGGCAGCGCGCCGAGGAATTCGTGAGGCCCTCATGGTCGCCGATATGCCTTTTTTGAGTTTTCAGGCTGACCGAGCCGATGCAATGCGTGCTGCTGGACGAGCGCTCAAGGAAGCAGGAGCCCAAGCTGTCAAGCTAGAAGGTGGCTATCCACGTATAACAGAAACGATTGAAGCCCTTGTTGAATCGGGAATTCCGGTAATGGGGCATGTTGGACTGACCCCACAGTCGGTAAATCAGCTTGGTGGGTTTCGCAAACAAGGAACATCGCCTGAGATGGCCGATCGCATTCTGCAAGAGGCGATCGCAATCGAAAAAGCAGGCGCCTTCTCAATTATTCTGGAGCATATTCCTGATGAACTAGGGAAAATAATCACCGACGCCGTCAGTATCACCACTATCGGCATCGGTGCGGGACCTTACTGTGACGGGCAGGTACTTGTGACGGCTGATGTGCTGGGGCTCTCTGCTTGGCAGCCACCCTTCGCTAAAAAATATGCCGATCTCCGCGAACAAGGCATTCAAGCAGCGCATCAATTTTGCGAAGACGTTAGATCAAAGACATTTAGAGTGCAATAACCGGAATCTAAAGTCAAGCGCCATCGCAACAGAAAAGAACGTTAGCATGTAACGCGATTCAACAAGCAATGAAAAGTTATACAGCCGCCAAACTTCCCAGCTGTCAGAAGAATGTAGATAAGAACTAATATGCCAATGTCTCTAGCGTTTCTCGCAGATAGCACCGTACGAGCTGATCTAAAGGCTGAGTATCAAGCGATCGCTCGTCTTGCTGCTGTTTCCAGCCTTGAAAACCGGAGCTGCTTGCGATTGCGTCTCTGAGATTTGCCCAAATCTCAGCATCTTCTGAGCCATTGCTCATCATTGCCGGAGAGAACAGAGTCATATACATTTCCAGGGTGAGATTACAAACCTGCCAACAAGGAGGCTTTCGACTAATCAGCCTCACAAGTGAAGCCGAATCAGCACAAGCTGCCGAAGCTAAAGCCATCGTCAGGGAAGCAAGGCTCTCAAGCAGGGCGAACCTCTTTCAGCAGAGGCCGTTCCGCCTTCAACCTTTCATCAATCCAAGCATAACGCACGGAATTCAGCTGACATTGTGTGAATAACCACACTTTGATAGAAATCAGCGATACCACTACTAGGCTTAATTAGTTGGCATCGACTACTTCCGATACAACGTCGGAGTCAGAAGATTCAGGAGTTGGCGCTTCTTGATGAGAAACGGTATGAGCCGAGTCGGGGTAATGAGCGGGTGTTTCAGATCCTGCTTGATTAGTATGAGTAACCGCTTCAGTAGCATCTACTGTGTCAGAATCGATAGTCCCGGTAGCAGAATTGCTATCACTGGCTTGCGTGCCTTCTGCAGATGCGTCGGCACAGTCAGGAACAAGCGTTGAGTCTGCTTCTGGTAGAAAACTCCATACCCTAATCATTGGCACAGTGAAGTCGGTCAGCACTCGAGGACACTCGTAAGGCTGGGCTGTTTGTAAGCTATGTGCTGAGGCTGCTAGCAGCGGTAAGCTAGCAATCGCAACCTGCGCGAAGAAATTGGCTATCAAAAAAGCGATCGCAGCAATCAGCCACCCCACCGCTCTGGATTGACCAGCAAACGGTGACATGGAAGCCGCGACAGGTGCAATTTGATAAAGCAAAACCAGGATTAGCAGTAATCCTGCGGCTCCGAAGAACGCCAGTAGACGGTTGAGCCAGCTGCGCTGAAGGGATAATAGCCGTCGCTGGTCGTCACTGAGAGCATCAGGACGCAGTGCAATCGCCAGCACACTGAACGGATAGAAGGGACGCTGCCACTGCATCCACAAGCAAGGAATCGTGCCAACCAGCCCTAAAGTAGTGATTTCCAACCAAGGGGGTACCGTCGCCTCCCCAACGGCTAAACCTGCTAAGCAAGCATCTAACCACAAGGGCAGCGTAGCCAGGCCAGCTAGCTGAGTCCAGAGATAGGGATCACGGCGGAGTGAAGTCATGGCAGCATTAGGCAGGCGTTAACGTACGGCGTTGGGTCACAAGGCGGAAGGCTTCAATAATGTCGCCCTCTTTCCAGCCATTAAAGTTATCGACGCCAATGCCGCACTCAAAGCCAGACGCCACTTCCTTAACGTCGTCCCTCATTCGCTTCAAGGAATCTAGGTTGCCTTCATAGACAACATCGCCACCTCGGCGAACACGAATCCGACAGTTTCGGTTTACTTTGCCAGAGAGAACATAGCAGCCTGCAACTGTGCCTCGGCGGACCGGGAAGACTGCCCTCACCTCAACTTCACCCAGAGGCTCTTCAACCAGTTCAGGCTCCAGCAGACCCTCCATTGCACCCTGGATATCATCCAATAGGTTATAGATAATATCGTAGTCACGGACATCGACTCCCTGTCGGTCTGCCGCTTGTCGTGCACCAGATGCCAAGGTTGTGTTGAACCCAACCAGCACTGCACCGCTGGCCGCTGCTAAATCGACGTCTGTTTCACTAATCTCGCCAGGCGCACCTAACAGAACCCGAATTTGGACCTCGTTTTGCGGCAGCTGCTGCAACGCTGCCAAAATAGCCTCGACCGATCCCTGGACATCAGCTTTGAGAATGAGGTTGAGTTCCTTCAGATCACCCTCTTGTGCCTGAGCCGAGAGACTACTCAAAGTTACTCGGCGAGAGGCCATTGCCTGCTGCAAACGCGATAAGCGCTGTTCATCGGAACGAGAATCAGCCACACTTCGGGCCTCTTTCTCTTCAGCAAAAACATCGAACTCGTCACCAGCAGACGGCACATCACTGAGGCCTAGTACCTCGACAGCAAAGGAAGGTGCAGCAACATCGACCCGGTCACCGCGATCGTCAATCATGGCTCGGACCTTACCAAAAACAGAGCCTACAACCAGGCTGTCACCCACATGCAGCGTCCCATTTTGAACCAGCAAGGTTGCAACAGGACCGCGGGCTTTGTCCAAATTCGCCTCAATAACCGTCCCCTTAGCGAGGCGATCAGGATTGGCATGCAGGTCCTCGACCTCAGAGACCAAAAGCAACATCTCCAGAAGATTATCGAGGTTTTCCCCTGTAATGGCACTCACAGGCACCATAATAGTCTCGCCGCCCCATTCCTCAGGCACCAAGCCATGCTCCATTAGTTCCTGCTTTACGCGGTCAGGCTGAGCAGTTTCCTTGTCAATCTTATTGACTGCAACCACGATAGGAACACCAGCAGCTTTGGCGTGGCTGATAGCTTCGATGGTCTGAGGTCGGACACCATCATCAGCCGCTACGACCAGAATGGCAATATCAGTGACCCGAGCCCCTCGAGCACGCATGGCAGTAAACGCTTCGTGACCTGGTGTATCGAGGAAGACGATTTGCTGTTCCTGGCCATCATGTTCAACATCAACGTGATATGCACCAATGTGCTGCGTGATTCCTCCCGCTTCACCTTGGGCAACCTTCGTTTGACGGATCGAGTCCAGCAGAGTGGTTTTACCATGATCGACGTGGCCCATAATCGTGACCACGGGTGGACGTCGGCTGAGATTTTCAAGATCCGCAACATCCAGCATCTCTGTGACTTTCTTAGCCTCAGACTCCGATTCAGCGGTTTCAACCAAGACCTCAAACTCTTCGGCCACCATTTTGGCAGTCTCAACATCAAGCGTCTGGTTAATGTTGGTCGCAATGCCCTTGAAGAATAGCGATTTAATGATCTCTGTCTCAGGCACAATGATGAGGTTCGCAAGCTCGTGCACCGTGAGGCCACCAGTCAGCGTAACAACTTCAGGCCGTTCTTCCTGGACATCTTGCTCACGCCGATTACGACGTTGATTACGACTACTATCGCGCTGCTGCGGCTTGTGCGATCGCGGTGTACTGGTTGGCTTTGGCCCTGCCTTCGACTTAGGTTTTGGAGGACGCGCCAGCGACATGCTCAGAGCAGAGGGCGCGGCGGCATCGCTATCTTCACCAATTTCTTCATCGAGATCCGCTAAGACGTCTTCTTCATCCTCAATAAAATTGTGTCCTCGGCGTTTCGCCTTACCGCCCTTCCCAGACTTCTGCTGTTCCTGCTGCTGCTCATCAGGAACGTCGCGGTCCTTATTCTTACGCTTCTGGCGAGGCGGCGACGGACGTCGTAAAGTTGTCGGGCCATCAATTTCATCAATCGCCGGAGCTGCCGCTGTTTCCTCCAGCTCATCTTGAGCACTATCATCCTGGGCCGAGTCAGCACGCTTGGGTCGAGGACGACGCAGCTCCGGCTTGGGTTTGAGCTGGGGTGCATCATCCTCTTCGTCGACTTCTCTAATAGCAATGCGAGGGGATGATGGCGCTTCGCTGTCTCGCGATGGCGCGTCTACACTTCCTACGTTCGAGCGATCGCGCTTCTTCACAGGCCGAACAGGTTTTCCAGGCTTCTCAGGCCGACTCGGGGGACTGACAAGCTCGACCTTAGGCCGACTCGGCGGTGGCGTAATAGAAACCTCAGTAGACTCATCCGCAACAGCTGCCTCGCGGGAAGGAGGCGGAACAGGCTCAGGCGACTGTGGTCGTCGCGGTTTGGGTCGCGGCGGCGAAGCTATCGCCCCCCTTTCAGGTCGACTCGGGGATGCGACAGTGTTCTCGCGCGTGTCTGCTAAATCTGCTTGAGGAACCGGAACCGCAGGCTTATCAGGACGAGGCGGTGTAGGAGCCTTAGCCACAGGGGGCTTAGGGCGATGTCGCCGAATCTCCAGGATTTGCTGCTTTTTCGGGCGTGGCGGCTCCTTGACACCTGTTTTAGGCCTGCGAGGAGGAGGAGTGGGCCTTACGGGTTTATCCAATGTTTTACTAGCAGTTTGCTTAATTTCACTGCGAATACGAAGCGCATCTTCATCAGTGATTGTACTGCTGTGGCTTTTTGCTGCAATATCTAGGCGCTCACAGACTGCCAGAATATCCTTATTTTCCAAATTGAGTTCCTTTGACAACTCATATATTCTGACTCTACCGTTGTTCATCCAAATCTCCCTCGTGAATACCGCTATGCCATAGAATCAACCTGCTTTGCTAGACGAACTTACATCTACTCATTGTGACAGGTCGCCACAACACCTAAGCTACCAAAATTAGGCTGATACGTCCTCAAAGAGACCACAAAAGTTGACTCCTTGAGACACTTTCAGACCGATCACGATAGTACCAAATTCCACCCCAAACGGCATAACTTCAGTGGCTATCGCTTACCTCGACAGGTGTTGTGACTTTGCTGCAGTTGGAACCTCGGGATGACATGCAACCGCTTCAACGAAATTTGTCGATGGCTTCGTCAGCCGCTGCCAAAGCAGGTTGTAAACATCCTCAGGAACCACCGCCCGTAAGGAACGCCCCAAACGATTTTTCTTTTGCGCTGCCCTCAGACAGTCAGCCTTTGGACAGAGATACGCGGATCGTCCCATTCCTTGATCTAATTGTACTGTTCGTGTCGGATAAACCCTCACAATGCGCCAGAAAGCTTCTTTAGGAGCAATTTGTCGACAGCTAACACAACGTCGATAGTTAGGCTTCATAATCCTCAGGCTCAGATGCTATCTCCTCTGCTTCTTGAAATGCTATCTCCTCTGCTTCTACAGTCTTCGGGACGGTAGTCGGTTCTTCCGCATGAAATGCAGTATTCGCATCGGCCTCTACCACAGCAGTAGGCTCAACCGCTTCGGCAATTTCTGCTCCGGAATTCTCTACCGGAACAGTCGCTTCTGTCATCGACTCTGAGATTGCCTCAGCAGCATCCGCGATCGCTTCCTCCTGATCGGAAGCCGACGCTGCTTCCGCAAGAGCAGCGGCTTCAGCCGCAGCGGCTTGGGCTGCCTTTTCAGCAGCATAGGCAGCATCCTCAGCGGCCCAAGCCGCTTCCTCGGCAGCCAAAGCAGCGGCTTCTTCTGCCGCTATCCTAGCCGCTTCCTCTTCAGCAGCCTGACGAGCTGCCTGTAACTCAGCAACCTTACGGTCTTCTTCGGCATGGTCGTACTTGGCAGAGTCTTTAATATCAATCTTCCAGCCAGTCAATCTAGCCGCTAGGCGAACGTTTTGCCCTTCTTTACCGATTGCCAGACTCAGCTGATCCTCAGGAACCAACACATGAGCTTGACGTTCCTCCGGGTTCATCAGACGAACCTCATCAACTCGGGCTGGACTCAGGGCATTAGCAATGTAAGTCGCTGGATCGAGTGAGTACCGGATAACATCAATCTTCTCGCCCCGCAGTTCATTCACCACGACTTGAATCCGCGATCCCCGAGCACCAATACAAGCTCCCACTGGATCGACATCGCGTTCAGCAGTGTCAACAGCGATTTTGGTTCGAGGGCCGACTGAGCGAGAGGGTGGATTCGCCTCGCGGGCAACTGCGACGATTCGGACAATTTCATCTTCAATTTCGGGAACTTCATTCGAGAAAAGTTCCACCACAAGCGCTGCATCAGCTCTGGAAACTAGCAGCTGAGGTCCTCGGTGAGAGCCTTCCGACACCCGCTTGAGAACGACGCGAAACTTGGAATTAGGTCGATAATTATCATTTGGCAGCTGATCACGCTTGAGCAACTCAGCCTCTACCTCAGGCTGTCCAGGACCACTACTGATAGTCATGATGACCGACTGTCGCTCGAATCGCTGCACCGTCGCCATCATGATGGTGCCTTCTAAATCCTGGAATTCTTCTTGAATTAGCTTACGCTGCTGATCGCGGAGCTTCTGAGCCAGCACCTGCTTCGTCTGAATTGCGGCCATCCGACCAAAGTCTTTTTGCTCAGGCGTCACATCAAGCACCACGGTATCGCCGACCTGAGCTTCGGGAGCTACCTCAAGCACTTCAGCCAAAGCAATTTGATGGTCGGCACTAGTTACCTCTTCCACAATTGTTTTGGTCGCCAGTACACGAAACCCCTGCTCATCTTCATACTCTGTATCAAGTTCCACGTCGAAATTATCAAAATAATCCTCTTCAAAGTGGAACCCTTCGGCCAAACGTTGAGTACGGCGAAAACGTTCGTAACCTTTGAGCAACGCTTCTCTCAGCGCATTTTCAACCGCATGCTTGGGTAGGTTGCGCTCACGGCTGATGCTATCGATTAGATCCTGTAGATTAGGCAGACTAACTAAAGACATCTCTAGACTTCCTCAAAATAATGGTGCGATCGCGCAGTTTGGGTAATTTCAGACACTTGACTGTAGTGCTTTAGGTTGACTGTTGCGTTCAATCAGGCGGCTGATCACTGAGTTGTACAACGTCCACCAGCGATCGCGGCAGCTTGATCGGCCTCCCTTTGCGACTGAGGTACAACATGTCTTCGTCTCGTCGTACCAGTTGCCCTAGCCAGGTTTGACGGCTTTTGTAAGGTTCTGTCAGCGTTACCTCCACCATAAAACCTTTAAACGCGATAAAGTCTCGTTCAGACGAAAGCACCGACGAGATTCCAGGACTCGATACCTCCAGAACATAGGCATCGGGAAGTAACCCAGTTTCATCGAGTGCGACCTCTAAAGCCTGACTCATATGCTCACAATCTTCGAGGCTAGTATCTTCTCGTTGACAGTTACGGACATCAATCCGCAGCACAGGTGGAGAATGGTTAGTCTGAAAAACTGCATCCACTACATCTAGACCTAAGCGTTCTGCCAAGGGAGCAGCGAGATCTATAACCTTCGGGACGAGAGGATGAGTCATACAAAACTCCAATAAAAAAAGTGGGTGCGGCCCCACTTCCCATGCATTTCAGAATCAGGGAGGAATCGATCAGTCACTATCCATCCAACCAGCAATGTTAGCGCATAATTGCTGACATCTTGACAGGACTCCGTGGGATGTAATCCCTACTGTCGTTCCTGAGTGATGTTGTAGATGTGGTAGTTGTCTTCCATCAGGCTTTCCACATCTTCGACAGACAGCTGCTTAACGTAATTAATTTTCACTTCTTCTAAAAGGGCTACCGTCCAGGTTTGCAGCTCTTCAACTGTACGGTTTTGCTGAATTTCGGATCGTACAGTGTCACCTAGCTTGTCAATTAATTGCTGCGTTAAGACGGCTCCTTCCTCATCTTCCAACGCACCCGTCATTGACTGATAAAGATTTTGCGAAAGGAGACCCACAACTTGATGGGCAATTTGATCAGGAAGATTACCAATTCCTGGAAGCTGCTGAAATCCTCGGTAGCCAGGGGCCTGTTCAAAGGCACGACTGACGCTGTGTTGCAAAAGAGCATCAATTTCAGGTTTGACCTTGGGCAGCACCTGATAAATCATGAGCGACATCAGGCGACCCGCGATCGCCTGCACCTCATTAACGTTATTGATATCAATGTACTCATCACTGCTGCTGGTTAAGAGTCGTCGAGCGATATCCCCTTCCTGTACCAAGTTTTGCACCTGATCAATCACTCGGAGCACAACAACCTCCGTAAGCTCAACCGCAAAGTTGGTGATAAAAATACGATTGATGCGATTCCGTAGCGGAACGAGATTCACCAGCTGCGATTGATTCAGTCGGACAGTGACGGGAATCGCTCTGAGCCAGCGCCAAAACGGTAAAATCAGCGGCAAATCGTACCAGCGCAGCAGCACCGCATCAAGCCACGTATAATTTTTGTAGCGGCGGCTAATGTAGAACGTTCTCGCTAGTAGCTCAAGCGCGAAGAACGCCACAAACCAACCATCAACTCGCCAGAAATAATCCTCCGGGAGGCCATTCTCACCAATTCCCCTGAAGTAGTTCGTTTCCATCAGCGGTTTGATCTCGGTATTGAAAAATTCAATTTCTTGCGGCCAACCGTTTTCGGAAAGGTACTCCTCACTCCAAAATTCTGTGAATGCATCTTTGGAAGACTCAACCTCTAAGCGATCGCGCATTTCGTTTTTGATGCGCTCCAAGGTGCCTGACTTGTCCGCAATTTGAAACGGATTTTCGTCAACCATTGCGATGCTTTGCTCCCGCAGCTCCTCTAGATAGCTCTCTACTTGAATCGACTGGAGGCTAGCCTGCGCAACTTGCTGTTCTAAATCGGCCACAGTTTCCAGATACGTTGTCGTGGAGCGTTCTGGCTCAATCCCTTTGAGTGTCACGCCGTACCAAGTGGTGAATCCAGGAAAAAATCGCAGATAGGTGTCGCGAAACTGGATATAGCTCAAATCGAACACCACTAGGATGAGATTGCTGAGCGCAATCAGCGCCACAATACGTTCGAACCAGAGCGTCGTTTTTCTGACAGCACGACGACGTTTGCGGGGGCGAGAAAGAGCAGCCATAAATTCTGAGGATTTCGAATCACCGTCTAGAACCATGCCGCCAAGGGGGCACAGTTGTCATCTGCTTGTGAGAATAGACTGCCGTGGGCCGTTTCTCAGTAAATTGCAAGAGTTTGCAGAACTTTGAGGTAACAACCAAAGCGACTTCAAAGATTCGCTATCATAATTTCATATTTCGTTACATCTTAAAGGTAGCTATGACGACGGCGGTCGCAGGCGGTCCTCACAATACGGCCTCTCCTGTTGGCCATGTTTGGATTTGGCAAGGGCATTCTATCTATTACGTCAAAGCAGGCGAGCGTCGGAGCGATCGTCCCCCTCTGCTACTCATCCATGGTTTTGGGGCATCGACTGACCACTGGCGCAAAAACATCCAAGGGCTCAAAGATGAATTCGAAGTTTGGGCGATAGATTTGCTGGGCTTTGGACGATCAGCAAAACCAGATCGGCAATATAGCGGCACCCTCTGGCGCGACCAGCTCTACACATTTATCACTACGGTCATCGGCCAACCAGCGGTGCTGGCAGGGAACTCATTAGGAGGATACGCTAGCCTCTGTGTAGCCGCCGACCATCCCGAAGCAGTGGCTGGCGTCATCTTGCTAAACAGCGCAGGGCCTTTTCAAGAAGACACGCCCGTACGAACGCCGAATCCACTGCAAAAGTATGTCAATCAAACTATCCGCTCGGTCTTGCTACAGCCCTTTCCTAGCTGGCTACTGTTTCAGTACGTGCGTCAGCGTTCCATTATTCGTAAAACACTGCAGAACGTTTACATCGACCATACAGCGATCACAGACGAATTGATTGAAGATATCCGTCGTCCAGCTGATGATCCGGGGGCTGCCAGAGTCTTTGCCTCAGTCTTCAAATCACCCAGAGGCGATACAGTCGATGCTTTGCTGCAGCGGATGCAAGCCCCCTTACTGATTCTGTGGGGCGAGGGAGATCCCTGGATGAACGCCCGCCAGCGTAGCGAAAAGTTTCGTCAGCATTATCCTCATCTGCAAGAGCACTTCTTGCAGGCAGGCCATTGCCCCCACGACGAAGTGCCTCAGCAGGTGAATCCGTTGATTAGAAATTGGGTTTTACAGTTGAGTACTTGATTTAGTCGTACAAAGGAAGAAAGGGAAAAGGCAGAAGGGGAAGGGAAAAACAGCCTCCGCAATCTGTCCTAAGGGCTTGGGGTATTCGGAGACGATGGCAAAAGGCAAAAGGCAAAAGCTGTACTTGAAACCCTTTATCCCTTCCACGTTTACCCTTTACCCTAATCATCCTTTAGACTTCACAAACTCCTTCTACTCAATCAAGCCCCAAAATAATCAGGTTCGTTCCCTGGTGTCCACTTGATGTTGCAGCCGATGCTGGGCTTCTGCTCAGCGGTGACAGCATTGCCAGCTAGGACTGTGTCGATCGCAGCTCTGAGGTCCTTGCCGGTAACCGGAATGTCATTACCGGGACGGCTGTCGTCTAGCTGGCCTCGATACACCAACTTGTGATCGCCGTCGAACAGGAAAAAGTCGGGTGTACAGGCAGCCGTATAGGCCTTCGCGATTGTCTGGGATTCGTCATAACCGTACGGAAAATTGAACTTTAAGCTCTCCGCCATGGCCTTGAGATGCTCAGGTGCATCTTGAGGGTGCGTTTTCACACTGTTGGAGCTAATAGCTAGAATCCCTACATTCTTCGGAACATAATCATGACCCAGCCGTGCCAGTTCCTCCTGGACGTGCTTCACAAAGGGGCAGTGCTGGCAGATAAACATGACCACCAGCGCCGACTTACCTGCAAACGTATCCAGTGAGAGCGTGTCCCCCGTGACCACATCCGGCAGACTAAATGCGGGAGCAGGCGTCCCCAATTCCAGCATCGTTGAACTCACCATCACCATAAGGTTGTTCCTCCCAACGTCTTCGGCTTCATCTTATCGAGGATTGATGGGAAGGAGTGGAGGGGTAGAAGAGTAGAAGTGGGAGGAAGGGGGCGATAGGGAGTGACAGGGGAAGGGGAAAGGGGGATCAAGAGAAAGGGGGACGGGGAAAACCATCAACGACCAACCATGAACAAACAACCAAAAACCACCCAACCCAGATTTAGTGTCCCCCAAGAATATGCTTGCATTTGTCAGAATTCTGCATATCCTAGTGGTCTAGAGGAACACATGGGGAGGCTGACATGAGACCCCGGAGTCGTCGCAAACCTAAATCTAGTTTCTGGCAGTGGAGTGGCTCAGGAGCAGCAGCGATCGCGGGTGTCATGGTAACGGCAGCGATCGTGGCTCCAGTTCGCGCCGCTGTGCTGAACACATGGTCTTTTGATCCCGACACACGCCAGCTTGCAGTTACCCTGCCAGAGGGAGTAACGCCAAACTTTTTTCTGTTGGCAGAACCAGCCCGTATCGTGGTAGATATGCCCGGCACAACTCTGGGGAGCATCCCCTTAGAACAGGAGTATGCCGGAGCCGTTCGGAGTATCCGATTCTCAGAGATTCTGGGCGGATCACGAGTAGTGGTAGAACTGGCACCTGACACACTCCTCGATCCCCGTCATGCCGAGCTGGTGTCAACTGATGCGGGCAATGGCCTCACGCAATGGATACTTCAGCCTCTGATTCAGGATGGCGCATCCGTTGCACCGATCGCAGCCGTCGAACCAGATGTGTCTACTTCTGCTGTGACTACACCGCCTGAAGCACCAGCAGAGCCTGAAACACTCCCTGCCCAATCTGTTGGCGTATCCCCTGAACCTGTAGAAGAAAGCACAGAGGATGCTACCGTTGAACCTTCTACAGACTTTGCGATTGCCGATGAAACGGTAGAAGCTCCCGCCGATGAGCCAGAATCGGTACCTGCTGATGAACCAACCATCCCTGACCTGCCTCCGACACCATCTGCTGCCTCCGACACTGCTTCAGAATTATCAGCGGTGTCTGCTGAACCAACGCCGGACACCACAGCTCCAGAAACGCTTGCAGAGGAACCTTCTGAACCGATTCGTGTGACCCTGCCAGAGGAGCCAGAAGTCACAATACCAGAAGTTCCTGAAAGCCCAGTAGACGAGGTATCAGAACCAGACCCCACTCAGCCGCTGCCTCCCAGCCCCTCAAGTTTGGCGACTGAAGAACCGAGCAGCCCCCCTTCTACCACTGAGACTGCACCTGCGGCAGAGGCAGAGGCAGCTCCAACAGTTCCAACAATCCCTGCTCGACCTTTGCCCAGTGGTCCCGATCCACTCCGAAACATTCGTACGGATGCCTCTGTCCTGGCAGGTGTAGGCTCAGAGGAACCCTCTGAGCAATTGCCCTCCAATGGTTTGCCCACAACGGCTCAACCCTCAGTGTCAGTGCCGCCGCTCAACGATCGCAATAGCTCATCGTCTCCTCAGGTCTCAGTTCCCTCGATTGCGAATGTGCCAGCACCGCCCTTACCCACACCAGCTGATACCGCTCCTGCCGAGGCCGTCGCGCCCCCGGTGCAACCCACTGCTGAAACAGACGCATCATCTGCGATCGCAGTAGCCGTTCCTGAGCCTCCATCATCACCGGCGCCTGCTACTCCAGCACCTGCGACAGCGATATCAAACTCTCCAGCCAACGAAATTCGACCGCCCCAGGCAGGCATAAATTCTTCTGTGCCAACAACCTCGGCAACAGAGCCCTCCCCCGAGGAACTACGGCCTCCTACGCTGGCTAACGTAGTCGAGCCTGCCCTCGAAACACCACCATTTTTATCTAGTACCGAAGATATTCCTAGCTCGGAACAACCCAGCATTCCATCACCTCCTACCAGTTCCAGCAGTCGGATTGTTCCGTTTGGAACACCGCTTCCCGTTCAGGACAAGACAATTGAAGAGGCAGTGCTGCCCCCAGGCATTGAAACAATTGGTACGATTCCAGTTGGCACCCAATTGGTTCTGCAATATCCCGGTACTGAACCGCTAACGCTAACCCAATCGGAACCCTGGTATGAGGTGCTGATTCTAGCTGAGGATGTCTTGCATCCCACTACGAACGAACGGTTGCTGCTTAAAGGAACCCAAGTGATTGGCCGCTTTGAAGGATTTGATGGCAACGAACGTCGCTTTGTCAGTCAAGTTTTTGTCGAAGCTGGGGGCGATCGTCGGGCTTTACTGGCTGAATCAGACTGGCTCGCGGGCGTAGCCCAACCTGACGGCAACAGTCTGCTAACCAATTCTGGGATTGGTGCCGCTGCGCTAACGGTGCTATCTGGCTTTTCCGGGGTTGGACTGCTGGGAGGAGCTGCCTTAGGAGCCGCCTCTAGCTTTGCGACGGCTCCCCGCATCGTGACTATAGAGCCTGGACAGCTGATCAGAGTCGAAGTCGTCTCCGATACTGCTCTTTCCCAGAATGTTTCCAACGCAACACCGTAGGTCTGTGCACTGCTGCGAACCTGTTCAGAGTTGGCTGGCAGAAGAAGGCACCACGAGAGAGGAAGCAGAACCCCGAGCGTAAACTCAAATCAATGATGCAATATGTAGCTGATCAAGCACATCCCCTACCCTGCGGTCCTTTCCAGACAGAGCTGCTTGGTTTGTAGTCGTCGCCAAGTCCGTTAGGACAAGACGAAGCCATCTGGCTCTGTGCTGAGCAATCGGGCGCTGCTCGGTGTCTTAGCCTAGATGGCTAAAGCTATGCATATTAAGCTTTAGTGCTGAGTCAAGAACTGGCAATACTGACTTTGCGTGTGATCATCGTCAGAGATCAGGACCGACAATATCACCAATTGTCAAGGAGTTCCTCACGTCGGGGGAGCTGTGTGGAATGTCATGATGGCACCCATAAAGCAATCCCCCGTTCCCCATGACTCTGAATCGATTCTTGACTGCCCTCCTCTGTTTAACAGCTATCCTTCTCTTAGCTGGACAGTCACCAGCAACTCGCTCAACCGAAAAGAATCGCTTAGCTCCTACCGTCTGGAGAAATGCGCTGGTCTATTTCCAATCCAGCCGATAGTAGGGTCGTCACCCTTTAAATGAAGGCACGTGAAAATTGGCTCGCGGTTTTGTTCTGATTGGACTGGCACCTGCCATAAAAAGCGGGGAAAGCCTATGCTTCCCCCGTATCGAACGATATCTTGTATCAGTAGGCTGCAGTCAGACTCAGTTTAGAAACAAGCGTTAGCAAGCAGTTCAACCGACCTCAGGCAGCCTAATTGAAGAGACATTTAGCAACCAATGCCAATGTACTGGAAACCAAGCTCTTCCAGCTTTCTTTGATCGAGGAAGTTGCGACCGTCAATCAAGACGGGGGAGTTCATGAGCTTAGCCATTTTGCCGTAGTCAAGCGCTTTGAACTGTTTCCAATCAGTTACGAGAACTAATGCATCGCAGCTATCCGCCAAACGCTCTGGATCGGTCTCAACAATGACACCAGAAAGCCCGTCCCGCAAGCCACTTTGAGAAACAATAGGATCGTAGGCTTTAACCTTCGCCCCCAGACGATTCAACTGCTCAATTAACGTCAGAGCAGGCGCATCCCGCATATCGTCAGTATCAGGCTTAAAGGTTAGCCCTAATAGACCGATGGTCTTACCCTTTAGAATCTTGAGTTCCTTCTGCAGCTTTTCAAGCGCGATGGTGCGTTGACGCTGGTTCACGGTCACAGTCGCTTTAAGCAGTTCAGCCTCGTAGCCATAGTCATCAGCAGTGTGCAGCAGTGCCAGCACATCTTTCGGGAAACAAGAGCCACCCCAGCCGATACCTGCCTGCAAGAATTTATTGCCAATACGAGAATCTAAGCCAATACCTCTAGCAACCTGAGTAACGTCAGCGCCGACGCGATCGCAAATATTAGCAACTTCGTTGATGAAGCTAATCTTCGTAGCCAAGAAGGCATTGGCTGCATATTTCACCATTTCGGCAGAACTCAAGTCGGTGGTGACGACAGGAACCTCAGGCATAGAGGGGTCTTCGGCAAACTTGCGCGCTACCAACGGAGCATACAACTCCTGCATTTTCTCGATTGCCTTAGGGTTACTTCCCCCCAGAACAATACGGTCAGGGTTGAACGTGTCGTAAACTGCGGAGCCCTCACGCAGAAACTCTGGGTTGCTAACCACATCAAAATCAGCCGCAATCTCAGCAGGCTCTGTAACCGGAGCTCCGGCACCAACCAAAGTCTTTTGACGCTCAGCAACGCCGTCCATGACGATCATGCGAACCCAGTCACCAGAGCCGATGGGAACAGTCGATTTGTTAACAATCACCTTATAGCCGCCATCTAGATGAGCCCCAATTCCACGGGCAACAGCTTCCACGTAACGAGTATCGCTTTCGCCAGTGGGAAGAGGCGGGGTACCTACAGCAATAAATAGAATTTCGCCGTGCTTGACCCCTGCAGCCAAATCACTTGTAAAGTGCAGGCGGTCTGCCTCCATAGAGGACTTCATAAGCTCTGACAATCCCGGCTCATAAATAGGAGACTGCCCAGACTGCATAAGCCTGACTTTCTCTTCGTTATTGTCTACACAAATGACGTCATGCCCAATATGAGACAAACAAACGCCTGTTACCAGACCGACATAGCCAGTTCCAATGACACATACACGCATAGGGTTCAATCCTTATCGCATTAAGGTGAGCTATCAAAGACAACACCCATCCTAGGAATCATCCGAGACAGGTTTAGCATTCCCAGTAACCAAGAGTAAGCAATAGTTTTGGGTGAAGGGGAATGCCGCTGAGCTTGCCCAAAAAATTGGCGTCTCAACCGTTATCACTTTTTCTTAAGAGACTATTGCTTGCAAAGAAGGTTTCTTATCGACTTGCACGCGCGTTCGAAAATCTTCGATAGTTTTCTCCAACCCAGCCTGCAAGGGAATTGTAGGTTCCCATCCAAGATGTTGCTTGGCCCGAGTAATGTTGGGCTTACGTCGCTTTGGATCATCCTGAGGCAAGGGTTCAAACTTAACCTCCACATCCGGATTGATCATCTTCTGAACCGTTTGGGCCAACTCAAGGATGGTGTACTCGTCAGGATTACCCAAATTGATCGGTCCTGTCGAATCGCCATTCATGAGTCGGATAAGACCTTCGACTAAGTCCGAAACATAGCAGAAGCTACGTGTCTGAGAACCGTCACCATAGACTGTCAAAGGAATCCCCTTGAGGGCTTGAACAACAAAGTTGCTCACAACCCGACCATCGTTTTCCAGCATGCGTGGGCCGTAGGTGTTGAAAATACGGGCGACTCGAATCGCCACACCATTTTGACGGTGATAGTCAAAAGCCAAAGTTTCGGCAACCCGTTTTCCTTCGTCATAGCAGCTGCGAATACCGATGGTATTCACGTTGCCTCGGTAGTCCTCAGACTGTGGATGCACTTCAGGATCACCATAAACCTCTGAAGTTGAAGCCAAAAGTATTCTGGCTTTGACGCGCTTAGCCAAGCCCATCATATGAAGTGTCCCCATCACATTAGTCTTGATAGTCTTGACAGGGTTGTACTGATAATGAACTGGTGAAGCAGGACAGGCCAGGTGATAGATCTGATCAACCTCTAACCGAATAGGTTCAGTAATGTCGTGACGAATCAGCTCAAAGTTGGGGTTACCAAACCAATGCTGAATGTTACGCTTATGCCCTGTGAAAAAGTTGTCCAGGCAGATCACATCATGACCAGCTTGCATGAGCCGATCAATCAAATGTGATCCGATAAACCCAGCGCCACCAGTTACTAGAATTCGCATAGGTAAAACTATCTAAATAGAACGTTGACAGAAGGATTCCCGCGCTCCCGAGGAAAATCCCTACATCCCCTGATACCAGGCTAGCTCTATTGAATCAGAAAACCTGCTACCCAACCCTGCACAAGACAGAGCGGAAACAGCTTTCCTAAGCTTCAGTGGCTTGCTCAGACAGGTACATCGCCAGCGAGTACATCTGTAATTAGCACCCTGGCAGAAACCTCCACAGGGTAACAAATCGCCAATACTCACCTTGCTTGGACTGAATGTAACAGTCTGTTTAAATTAATCTTGCCCAATACCAAGCATTTCATTAAAACTTCAAGCTTATCCCCGAGGCTTGAGGTGCTCAGGTTCATGAAGAATGTACAAAGCACTGCAAGGCTGAAATGAAATTACCTTTCAAGCTCTCTATGAAAGGCGGCACCCAGATTCGAACTGGGGAATGGAGGTTTTGCAGACCTCTGCCTTACCACTTGGCTATGCCGCCATCTTAAATGACTAGATAGACAGTCTATCAAACAAATCGAGGGCAAATTTAAAAAGCTTGCGTTTGCTTGTCACAATATGTAGTGGTTCTACACGAATGCAGGGATTGTAATGACTGACGCCAAAAATGTTCTGGGAGATCGACTGGCAACCTGTTCAACCGCTCCCATGACTGGCTTTTACCGTGACGGATGTTGCACGACCGGCCCAACAGATACGGGTGTCCATGTCGTCTGTGCCGAGGTGACAGATGCTTTTCTTAGCTACACACGTGCCCAAGGGAATGACCTGAGTACCCCAAGACCGATGTACAACTTTCCTGGGCTGAAGGCAGGCGATCGCTGGTGCCTATGTGCCTCTCGCTGGCAAGAAGCCGTCGCTGATGGTGTGGCGCCACCTATCGTGCTGGAAGCAACCCACGAAGCGGCGTTAAAGTATGTCTCTCTAGATTTATTGAAACAACACGCATTGGATAAAGAGACTGCTGACTAGCAAGGTCGTCTCTGTCACACGCAAGGCTATTCCTGTAATCGCATACTTAAATCGAGCCAGGAAGCCTGGGTAATAGGGGCACTTGTGGAGATGTAGTCTACCCCGGTTGCAGCCACCGACCGAATCGTTTCTAACGTGACGTTCCCCGATGCCTCAATTTTGACGTGAGAGTGGGTTTGGCGGATAAGCGCAACGGCCTCCTGCATCAGGGCAGGTCGCATATTATCCAGCATAATGATGTCGGCATCAGCATTCAGGGCATTCCTTACCATGTCGAGATTTTCCGTTTCGACTTCAATAGAAAGCGGATAGGGAAGCTGAACTCGAATTCGCTCAATAGCCGCCTGGATACCTCCAGCAGCGGCAATGTGATTGTCTTTGATCATCACACCATCGTCTAGACCCATGCGGTGGTTAACAGCACCACCAATCCAGGTAGCATACTTCTCCAAGCTACGGAGTCCAGGCGTAGTTTTACGGGTATCAACTAGCTGAGCTGGCATGTCAGCAATTTTGTCGACATATCGTTGAGTCAACGTTGCAATACCGCTTAAGTGCATAGCCACATTCAAAGCAACCCGCTCGCCTGTAAGCAGTGACCAGAGAGGTCCCTCGATTTTGGCGATCACGGTACCTGCTTCACAGACGGTTCCTTCAGTCACCGATGGGTTCAAATTTGTCTGGTCACACAATTTTTGAAACACCCGTTGAGCCACTGGAAGACCCGCGATCACGCCCTGTGCTTTAGCAACCCAAACTGCTTTGCCGGCCCTGTCACCCATCGCGGCTCCGAGCCCCAAAGTCGTGCGATCGCCCCGTCCAATATCTTCCTGCAACCATCCAACAATCAGAGGATCGAGAAGTACGTTTGGCGGCAACATTGGTATCATCCTCGGACGGAACAGCTTTGTCTCGTAATGCTCCCATGGCGGTTGAGGGGTGTCGAGAGTAGAGAAAATCTCAAAATCCGCGGCCAACCTTTGAAAAACTGTGTTAGCTTATCTCCAGTGCAGGAATGCACTGAATACCTGCGATAAAACCGTCCAGGATTAAGGAGGTGATGCCCATGCAAGATAGTAGTAAATGCGTGGGTCTCCAGGTTGAGGTAAGCCGGCTGCGTGCCGGGGCTGTTCACTAGGAACCAGTGTCAATCTCTTTGCAGATTGCCTGACCGATTGAAGCTGGATCCCGGAGTTCCTCCCGGCAGTCTGGTTTCAGCCTGAGACCCGCTACACCGCCCTCACTTTTGAAGGAGTTTCCTTCCCCAAGTGAGGGCGGATAGTTTTTTAAAAGGGACTACGTGCATAGGAGGGTATGAAATGGCAGATCTACTAAGTGCCGCCGAGGTACAAGAGAAGCTCGTTAGGTTAGATGGTTGGTCGCTGGAAGGCGATGTAATCAAGACGGTCAAGAAGTTTGCTGGATTTCCCGAGGCGATCGCATTTGTCAGCCAGCTAGTTGATCCAGCTGAAGCTGCGGGTCATCATCCCGACATTTCTATTTCTTACAACAAAGTCACCATCAGCCTGACGACTCATGACGCTGGCGGACTAACCCAAAAAGATTTCGACCTAGCAACGATAATCAGTCGCCTGAGTTAGGTGTTGAGTCAATACACCCTGTGTCTTAACTAATTGCGACAACTGCTTTGGCTTAGAGCCTATCCGAATACCTTTGAATTATGGCTGGTGGGTAATGCCCACCCTACCGGATGTTAATGGTTTCAGCGATTCACAAACTGTATATTATGGGTTCCGGATAGGTTCTTAGGTCGGTTTGTTTAGGGCTAGGAATTGCCCATTCTGCAATCTCGTTGGAAAAACTTAATGAACTTCCCGTAGAAGTTTCGCAAACATCAGCAGAGCTGGCTCAAGTAATGAGCGTCGACGACCTGAGTGATGTATCACCTGAGGATTGGCCTACGCCGCTCTATGAAGTCTCATAGAGAAATATTCAGTGTGTAGAGAGATATCTTGATCGAACCTTTCTTGGCCGATTTCTCCTGGCAGACTGGCGCTGGTATTGATGACTTTCTCATTGAAGGATCGCAGCTAGCAGTTTATTACAGCAATCTACCGGGCTTTGATAACGACCCGTTTAGCGTTGAGGACTATTGGCAGCTGCCGGTCAATGAATTCATACTTCTCATTAGCAAAATTCATTAGCAAAATCACCGGACAACGAAGAACTCCACCAAAGTTCACATCAATTTCTATTAGATATTCAGCCACAATTCACTTCGTTAAGGCTGCCTACTTCAATACATCTAGTTAACACAAAAGACTTGAATTGAATTGAATTGATGTAATTCCACAGAAGTTTTTCTTTTCTCATCTGTAGCTCACGAAAACCTCAGCCCTTTCTCAGCCAAAGATATAAACCTCCAATTATTGAATATCCAGTAAGTTGCCATTGTATTCCTAAACACAAAGTGAAGCAATGGTTGGGTTATTGGAGCGATTCGATCTGCCGCCACTAGCTGAATTCAAGACGTGCTTACATGGCACCGTGCTTGACGTGTTCAGGTGTTCGGCAGTGGGTTGAAAACTCTCAATAGGTCTTGAATTTCTACTTTAAGGTGTGAGGAAATACAGGGTCATGTCCCATAAGTTGTTGAAAGTTTTGCTGGTGAGCCCTGCTTTTTTGGGCATGGGTATTGCAAGTTCGGCGATCGCGTCCGAATCTCATAGCAGCGTTGCGTCTTTGGACGTATCTCAGTCATCCGTTGAGTTAGCTCAAGTCAACAGTGTCAACGATCTGAGTGATGTTTCACCTGCCGATTGGGCCTACACAGCACTGCAGAATTTGGTCGAACAGTATCAATGTATTGAAGGCTATCCTAATCGCACATTCCGAGGTGGACAGCCTTTGACTCGCTATGAGTTTGCGGCTGGTTTGAATGCGTGTTTGGATAACGTGCTGGCGATCGTGGGCCAAGGAGGCATTGATGGCAGCGACCTAGAAACCATCCGCCGTCTACAAGAAGAATTTGCAGCTGAACTGGCTACCCTGCGTGGTCGAGTCGACGCGCTAGAAGCGGAAACAGCTGAACTCCGCGAACAGCAGTTCTCTACTACAGCCAAGCTACGCGGTGAAGCAGTTGCGCACGTGGTTGTCCCTTTCGATGAGCTTGATGGTGCCCTCGCTTTTGATTCTGACGGTGATGGCGAGGACGACACAGATGTTTCAGATGACACGACTACTTTCACCACACGGGCACGTTTGAGCTTTGATGCTAGCTTCACAGGCGAAGACCGCCTCCGAATCCGCCTGCAAGCGGGTGAAGATGACTTCGGTGTACTGCCTGCAGCGCTGGAAACCGATGACGATGCCGACGGTGACTTTACCTTCGAAATCGACGACTTCTACTATCAGTTCCCCATCGGCAGCCGCATCGATGCCGAGATTGCTGCCAACGGTCGCTCCACCGATGATTTCGTCACTAGCACCATTGTTCCTTTCGACGGTGACAGCGTTTCGCAGGCGGGTGAACCTGCCTTTTACGATTTTGACGCTGGCGGTGGCGGGTTCGGGGCTGGCCTCAGTTTTTCTCTGACCGATAATTTTGTGCTCGACGCGGCTTATTCAGGCAGTGAAGGCGAAAGCGGTACCAATGACAACAACGATGGCGGTATCTTCGGCGCTGACGACCAAGCTTATATCGTTCAACTGAACTATTTGTCAGACGGTCTTATCGATGCTGCTGTTGCTTACATTCGAGGCAACGATGGCGATGACGAGGAATTCACCGATGTCTTTGCCGGTTTGGTCAACCTCGATTTTGGTCGTTTCTTTGTGGCGGGTCACGTAGCCTATCTCGACAACGATGATGACGACGATTTCTCCTGGCAAGCAGGCGCTGGCATTAATGACTTTCTCATTGAAGGATCCCAGCTAGCTGCCTACTACAGCAATTTGCCCGATTTCGACAACGACCCGTTTGTCATCGAAGGCTACTGGCAGTTGCCGATTAACGAATTTCTGACGATTACCCCAGCGGTTATCTACGGCGATTTAGACGTCGGTGGTGAAGACGAGAACATCTATGGTGCTGTCCGTGCCAAGTTCAGCTTCTAGTTTTTGGGGAGAGGCCTAGCGGTCTGATTGAAGAGAGGGCTCCAGGCATCGGAGCCTTCTTCTTCAACCTCTGTCATCTCACTCACACGATACGGGAACTCAGCGAAATTTACTGAAGGCGATAAAACCACGATTCCAATCTCTCAACTGAAGTGAACGCGGAAGTGATCAACGCAGAATTGTAATTCTCTATAGAAAAGATATTGCCGAGTCAATCCTTACTCACACAGATGACTCTGTTGCCTGTAGAAATCGATTGAATTCCCAGGACTATCAGCCATTCAGCCCTATTGAAAGCGACTGCACGGTAGCGAGCGTGTGACAGAAACATTTAAGTCACACTCCACCGTCTCCACTTAATGAATCTGCTAATATCTACTATGAACAAGTACAGCTTGCGATGAGGGTCGCTCATCGTTTATAGGTTGTATCTAGTCTCTGGCTCTATGGAGCTGGATAAACACAAACCTTTACCTCAAGGTGTGAGGAGAGTACAAGGTAAATGTCTAACAAACTCTGGAAACTTCTTTTGGCTTCCCCTGCCTTCTTAGGCATGGGTTTAACTAGCTCGGCAATTGCATCCGAAACAACAGGTGTCGCTTCTCTTGAAGCTCCTAGTGCGGTTGAGTTGGCTCAGGTCAACAGCGTTAATGACTTGAGTGACGTATCCCCCGCTGACTGGGCCTACACCGCTCTGCAAAATCTGGTTGAACAGTACCAGTGTATTGAAGGTTACCCCAACCGCACCTTCCGCGGTGGTCAGCCTTTGACTCGTTATGAATTTGCAGCTGGTCTGAACGCTTGTTTGGACAACATTCTTGCGATCGTTGGACCGGACGGTATTGATTCCACAGAGTTGGATACCATTCGTCGTCTGCAAGAAGAGTTCGCAGCTGAGCTAGCAACTCTACGCGGTCGAGTAGACGCTCTAGAAGCCGAAACTGCTGAACTACGTGAGCAGCAGTTCTCTACAACGACTAAGCTACGGGGTCAAGTTGATGCTCACGTGATCGTGCCCATCGACGAGCTTGATGATGTCTTCGAGGTCGGCGATGAAGGGCTGGAAGATGAGCTTTCGGATGACACTACAACATTTGTCTCCCGAGCTCGTTTAAACTTCGACGCGAGCTTTACTGGTGAAGACCGGCTGCGAGTTCGTCTCCAAGCGCGAGACGGAAATGCGTTGGGTGCAGTCATTGGTGGCCTAGCAAATGGTGGTTCTGACCAAGAAGACGCTATTGAACTTGATGACTTCTTCTACACGTTCCCAATTGGCGAGCGTGTTGACGTAATCATCGCAGCGAACAGCGTCGTTACCGATGACTTTGTAACCTCTACCATCGTTCCCTTCGATGGCCCTAGTGTTGCTGATGCAGGTGGCCCCTTACTCTACGACTTCGACATGGGTGGCGGCGGCTTCGGTGCCGGTGTGAGTGTTGCCTTAACTGACAATATTGTCATTGATGCTGGTTATTCGGGTGAGACGGGTGACAGCGGTACAAATGACTTCAACGATGGGGGTATCTTCGGAGCTGATGAGCAATCCTATATCGTTCAAGGTAACTACATCTCTGATGGCCTGTTAGATGTTGGTTTAGCCTACTTGCGAGGCAATGACGGTGGCGACAATGATTTCACCGACACTTTTGCAGGTTTGGTCAACTTAGACTTCGGTCGCTTCTTCATTGCTGGTTATGGGGCTTACCATGACGACGGTGATGATGACGACTTCTCCTGGATGGCTGGTGCTGGTATCAATGATCTATTCTTTGAAGGCTCCCAACTGGGTGCTTACTATGCCAACATTCCTAGCTATGGTGACTTCGAACTGGCAAACGGTATCGATATCGATGCTCCTGATGATCCTTGGATGGCTGAAGTTTACTATGAACTTCCTGTCAACCAGTTCCTGACAATTACTCCTTCGATTATCTACGGCAACTTGGATATCGATTCTGCTGACGAAGACGAGAACTTCTACGCAACTATCCGTGCAACCTTCCGCTTCTAAGCTAAGAGTTGCTTAGTTAGTTAATAGTTAGTGCAAAGGCTCCGCAGTGCGGGGCCTTTTTTATTTGAGCTGCAGCATAGTCATCGCTGGTTCTATGGGGAAGCTATATTGACTCAGCTCAATCCTGCAAACCCGACCGGGAAACCGGAGTTATACTAGGAAGGGCAACCTCCTACACGCCAAGTCTCCTGTGGAACTGTCAAGCAAAAGTGAATACGCTTTATTAGCCCTGCTCGAACTCGGGAATCATTACACCAGCAGCGAGCCGCTGCAAATCCGCCAGATTGCGGCTCAGCAAACTATTCCTGATCGCTATTTAGAGCAGCTGCTCGCAACGCTGCGAAGGGCTGGACTGGTGAGAAGCCAGCGCGGCGCGAAAGGGGGCTACCTGTTGGCACGACCACCCTGGCAGATAACACTTTACGATGCGGTGAGCTGTATTGAAGGATTTGAACAAGGCACAGAAGCTGCAGCGTCTCCATGCACACCAGAGTGTTTGGTAGTCTCTGAAACATGGCAAGCTGTGAGGCAAGCAGCCGAACAGGTTCTGCAAAAGCATACACTGCAAGACTTGCTCGATCAGTGCAAAGCCAAGCAACAAGTCGATTTGATGTACTACATCTAACCCTTATGCGGATTGCCAATGACGTCACTGCTTTGATTGGCCGCACCCCGCTGGTGCGACTTAATCGAATTCCCCAAACTGATGGATGCCAAGCTGACATTGTGGTGAAGTTGGAAGGCATGAATCCTTCGGCGTCGGTCAAAGACCGCATCGGCATCAATATGATTGCAGTGGCGGAAGACGAGGGCAGAATCGCTCCAGGTCGAACGACCTTAGTTGAGCCGACATCAGGAAACACTGGAATTGCGCTCGCAATGGCGGCAGCAGCCAAGGGCTATCACCTCATTTTGACAATGCCAGAGACCATGAGTGCTGAGCGGCGGGCAATGCTACGAGCCTATGGTGCCGAGCTAAAGCTGACACCAGGAATTGAAGGTATGACTGGCTGTATCCGTAAAGCCCAACAATTAGTCGAGACGTTGCCAGATGCTTACATGCTGCAACAATTTAGGAATCCAGCCAATCCAGCCGTTCATCGCCATACCACCGCAGAAGAGATTTGGACTGATACCGACGGACAAGTAGATATTGTGATTGCAGGCGTGGGCACAGGAGGCACCATTACTGGAATTGCTGATGTGATCAAAGCGCGCAACCCTGACTTTCAAGCGATCGCAGTTGAGCCAACGAGCAGCCCAGTGCTTTCAGGGGGACGTCCGGGTCCTCATAAAATTCAGGGCATTGGGGCAGGGTTTGTCCCAGAGGTGCTCAACACGACCCTAATTGATGAAGTCGTGACCGTTACCGACGAGGACGCGATCGCCTATGGTCGTCGCCTTGCCAGGGAAGAAGGCTTGCTATCAGGAATTTCGACCGGAGCCGCTTTGAAAGCTGCAATTGAGGTCGGGCGGCGTCCCGCAAATGCCGACAAGCTGATTGTCATGATTCAACCTAGCTTTGGTGAGCGCTATCTCAGCACCCCACTCTTTCAAGATCCGGAGCTTTTGGCACCTGTTGCACTTAGCTAGAAGATAAGGTGGAGGGGTGATTGGGTAGCAGGGTAGCTCGTCACTCGCTTCCCGCTACTGCTCTGGATCCTTCAACACCCAGCCGACGCTCGATAGCCGTTTCCCAAATATGCCTTAGCTCAGTAAGATCAGCATCGAGCACAGGTAAGTTGTCAGCGGTTGTGATCGAGAGCGATGAGTTTGTCGCTTGTACGGTGCCAATACCCTGCCACTGTTGAGAAAGTTGTTCCGACAGATAGGTCTCCCAGGCTGCGATCGCGCTCGATTTAACCGACACCACAATGCGCGCGCCCCCCTCACCAAACAGCAGCCGATCCCAACGACCACCATCGGTCACTGCTTGCGCCGTCAGGGGAAGTTGAATAGCGGCTCCTAATCGTCCGCTAATGCAAGATTCGGCCAAGGCGATCGCCAGCCCGCCCTCAGCACAGTCATGAGCAGACTGTACCCACCCTTGACGAATGCCATAGCGACAGACTGCTTGTACAGCCTTTTCAAGGTCTGAATCAACTTTAGGAGGATATCCAGCCACTGTCTTGTGAACAACAGCTAGATATTCAGAGCCGCCTAGGGTGACAAACTCGCTCATTTGCAGTGTTTGGGCCAGAGTCATACCGAGCAGGTAAATCGTGTCTCCAGCTTGCTGCCAGCCCTGGCCACAAGTCTGCGTAACATCTTCAACCAGGCCTACCATCCCAACAACAGGTGTGGGATAAATGGCAGCTGGATTGCCGTTGCTATCCAGGGTCTCGTTATACAGCGAGACATTGCCTCCGGTCACGGGGGTCTTAAAGTCACGGCAACCTTCAGCCAGACCGCGTGTAGCTTCTGCTAGCTGCCAATAGCCCACGGCCTTCTCCGGGCTGCCAAAATTGAGGTTGTCAGTCACAGCAATCGGCTCAGCACCCACACAGCTCAGGTTACGAGCAGCTTCAGCCACCGCCGCCTTGGCTCCCTCATAGGGGTCTAAATAGACATAGCGACCGTTACAGTCCACTGTGGCAGCAATGCCTTTACGAGTATCAGCCCATGAATTTGCCTGATTACCTGTCTGGGGCCGTAGCCGAACGATCGCAGCGTCGCCACCACCTGGTAAAAGCACCGTATTGTTTTGTACCTGGTGGTCATATTGACGGTAAATCCAGCGTTTAGAGGCAATATTGGGGCTGTCAAGCAGCATTCTAAGAACAACATCCCAGCCTTGGCGAGCGTCTTCTTCGCCCAGCCCAGCGTAATCGTTCGCTGGCAATTGATCCTCGTGCCACTGCCGTGCCTCCTGAATATAGTCCGGCAAATCAACCATCAGGTCGCGATGATACAAAGGCGTATCATCAGCCAGTGCCTCAGCAGGAACTTCAGCAGCAATTTCTTGCCCAAAGCGAATACGGACAATGGGCTCAGCAATGACTTGACCAACAACAACCGCATGCAGGCCCCAGCGCTCAAAGATATCAATTAGCTCTTGCTCACGCCCCTTTTGAGCCACAAACAGCATTCGCTCCTGCGATTCCGATAGCAAATACTCGTAAGGCACCATGCCTGTCTCTCGTACCGGAACCTGGTCGAGGTCAACATCCACACCGACGCCACCATTTGCCGCCATCTCCGAAGTAGAACAGGTAATCCCGGCAGCGCCCATATCCTGCGCTGCCACAACAGCTCCTGTCTTAAAGGCTTCTAAACAAGCTTCCACCAGGGATTTCTCCAGAAAGGGATCACCTACTTGCACAGCCGGGCGATCGTCCTTGGAGTCATCGCTGAGTTCGGCACTGGCAAAGCTAGCGCCTCCCATACCATCTCGCCCCGTGGTAGAACCGACGTAGAGGACGGGATTCCCCACACCAGAAGCCCCTGACTTGACAATGGTAGGCGTTTCCATCAAGCCAATCGCCATGGCATTGACGAGGGGATTGCCAGCGTACGCAGCATCAAAATAAGCTTCTCCACCGACAGTAGGCACACCAAAACAATTGCCATAGTGAGCAATGCCAGAAACAACACCGCTGACAATACGGCGTGTATGGGCATCCTGCAAATCGCCAAAGCGCAGCGCATTGAGTACAGCAATCGGGCGTGCTCCCATCGTGAAGATATCACGCAGGATACCACCGACACCCGTAGCAGCTCCTTGAAACGGCTCTATAGCAGAAGGATGGTTGTGAGACTCAATCTTGAAGGCTAACTGCAGACCATCGCCAACATCAACAACGCCCGCGTTTTCACCAGGACCCACCAGAATGCGATCGCCCTCGGTCGGAAACTGCCGTAGCAATGGACGCGAATTTTTATAGCAGCAATGCTCTGACCACATCACCCCAAACATGCCTAGCTCAGCTCGATTGGGATGTCTTCCCAGACGCCGTACAATCTCTTCGTACTCATCTGGTTTGATACCTTCGGCAGCGATATCTTCTGAGGAACAAGGAGTGGTCATAGAAAGTCACTCTAAGGTTTGAGCCGGGACTATTCTACCGCTCATATCAGCCAATACTCTTCACGCAGCTATCGAGCTCAACCAGAGATGACAAGAAATCATGAAGCCATATAAAAGGTTCATGTGATCATTGTCACGCTTATATGCTGATCATTCTCACATTGAAAAGTGATAGAGATCGTAGGAAGAAATGACTCAGCTGAAGATACTGATATTGACTCAACTCTAGCCGAGTCATCTACAGGGAACACACATAGACCGACGGGCACACGGGAGTCCTGTCGGTTTTTTATTGGGAAGAGTCGACAGTATTTTCTCTGAGATCTTAATATACCTTGCTGAAGAACTTCAGGGAAAATACGGTAGATATTCAATGCTTATTCAACAGCTCTGTATGGCATCGTTCCAAATTATGCTCATACAAAAGTTTGAGACCCCAAAAAATGACCTCGCCAACCTTCTTAAATCAGACGGAATTGTTGGTGGCCTGTAGAAGCTTGTATACCTATCCGAGCTGGTCATCGACTGAATCCAACCTTTGCGATTAAACTAAACGTCACCAGTATTTGCACTGAAGATTGAGGTAGAAAATTGCCCTGTTTCAGAGATAGTACTGTTGATGTTCAAAGCTCTATAGAAAGTCACGCTGAACGCTGATCAGTCTCACACTCAAGCGTGATAGAGATCGCTGGAGGAAATGTATGAAATGACGATACTAGAGGAGACTTGGTTCAACCAAGTCATCTACAGGGAACACACGCGAACCGACAGGCACACGGGAGTTCTGTCGGTTTTTTATTGGGAAAATATTGATGTGCTTCCCCAAAAACGCACTACTTATTTAAGCGCCTTCGAGCATATTCCGACGACTCAAATAAGCTGCACGTTCATCCACTCCAGAAGCTATTCAACTAGTACTCGATGGCAGAAGTGAGCGCACCCTTCAGAATGCTTGAAAGGCTCACCCGCTGTGGTTTTGAATTTTGAATTTTGAATTTTGAATTCCGCGTAGCGGTACTCGCTTTAGATTTCAGCGTATTGCACCCATGGTGTTTTTCCACGACAGCTCCTTGCACAAAACCGTAAGCGCTCGCTGATCAGCTCCAACGAATAGGCCGCTTTCAATCAGCTCCGTCAGAACTTGCTGAGTAAGCTGAGCAGCAAATAGCCCCCCCGAGCGAAGCAGATGGCTGTAATAACAGAACTGGGGTTTACCTTCTGACGTGCGATGAAATTGATGTACGGTCTCATCAGCAAGGGTATAAACACTTGTGTTAACAGGAACAACTTCTCGCGGAATGCCGTGACAACCATAAACACGGCTGTCTTGTCGTTCTAAAGTGCCGACAAGAACGACGCCGAGCAGTGTCCGCGTTTCACTAATCAGATCAGGCGTAAACATGCGGTCAGGTTCGCTGGAAAGGCGAGGGCCGTTGTTGAGGAACATCGGGTTGACAAGCTGCGAGTTGTAGACTAAGCCGATAGCCCAGTGGCGATCGCCGTCTTCTAAGACAACAAATTGACCAAATCCATACTCGTCAGGATTTGGCGGCTTCACAACATCGTGATGATCGTCTACCTGAATCACGTAATCACAGTGCGAATTGGATTTGACAACTTTACCAATGCGTTGCGACTGGTCGGAACGGTCGAGAAAGTCCATGCTTATACGCGCATTGATGCGCAACAATGTAGAGCTAGATTTTAGCGAAGGCATCTGAGACGCAAGGATTGTGGCACTATGAATGGCGCACCAAAAAGGGGTAATGGAATCCATTACCCCCTTACAGTTTGAAAATCAATGCTGTCGTTGATAGATCAGCCTTAAAGCAAAGCCAGACGTTAGGACATTGCTTGGATAATGTAGTCGAAGTAAGGTGCGGCTTCCTGGGCATCTGCTTCGGACAACAAGCCCAGCGAAGCTTCCTTGAGACAGCGAATTGCTTCAGCCATGCCAGGGACAGGCACGTTCAGCGCGTTGTACATTTCGCGGACACCAATCAGGCCAATATTTTCGATGGGGTCTTTATCACCAGCAATGATGCTGTAAGTAATAAGCCGCAGATACCAACCGTAATCGCGTAAGCAGAGGGCTCTTTGCTTTTGTCCAAATGCGTTGCCGCCAGGAGCGATAAAGTCAGGACGGCGTCGCCAGAGTTCTTTACTGGCTTTATCAACGATTTTTTTCTCGTTTTCCGACAGGGTTTGAGCAATCTGCATGCGTTGCTCACCCGTGGCTAAGTAATCTTGAATGCTTTTGAGCTCGCCAATAGTGGGATAGCGCAGCTCATCATCGGCGTTAAGGATGACTTGGCTAACTACAGACATGATTTTATTAAGACGGGGATGGATAGTTACTAATCATTGATAGTGTACAGATTTCGGACTATCCAGAAAAGGAATCCGTAGTCTGTGTAACGAGTAGAGCCCTGTAAAAGCCCATAACCTCATAAATAAGTTTACACTTCTTAAAAAAGAAATTCAGAATTTGGGCTTTCCACATGGCTAAACGGACATCGCAAGCAGGCTTGGAAAACTGGGCGGAGGCGCTGGTCATTGATCAGGTAGTCATCGACAAGCGCCAATCTAAACGAGCTGGACGAGCGAAGGGACGACGTCGCGATCGCCGCTACGAAAATCGCTTACTCCGCACAACGTTAGAGGCCCTCCCAATGGATACGGAAGAATCACTGTTGACTGATTGACATTCAAAGCCATCTAAGGCAGACGAATCTAGGCTGTGACAATTCGCTGTGCTGTCTGACAGGCTACTGGTACTCGCCTATCAATCGGTGTACTGTCAAACCAGCTTAGACATATCAACACATCAGAACATCAGAGGAGTGAAAACATCATGCGAATCCAGTGGGGAGTCTTGTTTCTAGCTACCACAGTAGGGGTGCTTAGCAGCCTACCGGCCTTGGCTCAGCGTGAAGATGAACCCAAGGACAAGCGTAGCTACATTGGTGTCGGCGGTAACATTGGCCTCAGCGGTGATGAGTCGGCGTTGGGTGAAGGTGGCTTCACCATCGTTTCGAGAACGCGCATCATCAACTATCTCTCGCTGCGAAACTCTACCGTTTTTGGGGATGAAAACGCCTCACTGTTTGCCTTAACTGGAGAGGTTCCCTTGACGAATGCGAATGGCGACATCACTGCTATTCCCTTCGTCGGCGGGGGCGTCTGGATACACGGCGAAGTAGACCCACTATTGAGCGCTGGTGTTGATGTTCCCTTGGGTCGCGACTTTACGCTGACCAACCGGGTCAATGTTGGATTTGATGGTGACGATACGGATGTCGGCCTTCTTTTTGGGGTTGGTTACAACTTCGATTTGTTCTAGCCATACTTTGGGAGAAAGACGAACCGTCCTAGCCTGGGCCGATATCTTCGTGCAAAGAGTTGTTCTGACCCTCAAGCTAGGGCTGCCCGTACCAATTCTCGCTATCAACGCTACAGATCCGGTAGCTGCGTGACATGTTACGCGGCTACATTAATATCTTTTTGTAGCTGTGATTTAGAGAACTGGTATGACGCCACTGTCAGATTATTCGCTGCGAACAAATCACCAACCAATAGCAACCCACAACTCGTTACAGCTGCCTCTGTATTTCATTTCTGCCAACTTAGTATGGTTAGCGTCGATGGTTATCGCTCGGCATTCACTTTATCGTGGGGTAGCTGTTCTTTAAGCAGATAGCCCGTGACTCCTTATCTAGCGCGCATTGATCTCTACCCGATTAAGTCTCTGGACGGAGTGACTGTGGAGTCTGCAATAGTTTTACCCGGCGGGGCTCTGAAGCACGATCGCACCTACGCTCTGCATGACCAAGCGGGTAAATTCATCAATGGCAAGCGCTATGCCAGCATTCATCGAGTGCGATCGCAGTTTTCAGAAGATTTCAGCTCTGTTACGCTGCAAACTCAAGGCACAAATACAGAACAGACATTTCATCTGCTGCGAGAGCAACCTGCACTCGTAAAATGGTTGAGCGCCTATTTTCAACAACCCGTCACCCTACAGGTAAATCCAGAGCAGGGATTTCCGGACGATACCGATTCGTCAGGCCCCACGATCATTAGCACCGGAACGCTGCAGCAGGTTGCCACTTGGTTTGAACTGAGCTTAGAAGAAACACGACGTCGATTTCGGACCAATTTAGAGATTGGCGGTGTTCCTCCCTTTTGGGAAGACAAGCTCTTTGCGGAGACTGGAGAGCCTGTGGACTTTCAGATCGGTGAAATTTCCGTTGGGGGGATCAATCCTTGTCAGCGCTGTGTGGTGCCAACCCGAGATGCCCTGACCGGTGAAACGATACCAGCTTTTCAAAAGCGGTTCGTTCAGAAGCGAGCTGCGACCTTGCCGCCTGGCGTAGCGCGATCGCGGTTTAACCATTTTTATCGCTTAGCGGTCAATACCCGTATTTCACCGGCGATGGCGGGAAAGGTATTGCGGGTGGGCGATGGCCTGTCTTGCGTTTAATTTACACAGCCATGCTGGAAGACATTTACCACTATCGCTCCATCGCAGCAACGCTAGCAACTGCAGGCCAACCAACAGCAGAGCAATTTGCGACGATTCAAGATGCGGGTTTTAGCATGGTGATCAACCTCGCCCCACCAACACCCAGTAAAACGCTTCCTCACGAAAGGTTAATCGTAGAAAAGCAGGGCATGACATACATCGCGATCCCAGCTGAGTGGCAAGCACCTGCAGTCAGCGACTTTGCTCGCTTCCAAAGCATCCTCTCGGAATATGCTGATACCAAGATTTTTGTTCACTGTGTAGCTAACATGCGGGTTTCTGTCTTTGTGTATCTTCATCAGCGATTGAGTAAAGTTTCACAAACGGAAGCAGAGCAGCATCTGTTCGCAATTTGGACGCCCAATGAAATTTGGCAAGCGTTTATCCAGAAGGTGATTCAGCACTATTCGAAAAGCGACTGAACGGTCTTTTTTGAATCGTCTTTAGCGAACAGCATACGAAATAGGACACCCAAGGTCGTATCTTCAAACAGCCGGAATAATCTGGAACATTGGTTGAAGTTTCAGTGAAGGTTCTCTTTTCCGGGTTGAACCGACCAAAATCTGTAAGAGATGTTGGGAATATGTTTGTAGATTTAATTATTGGCGATCGCGCATTCACAAGAGCTCTTTTGCGTGGCTTTGGACTCGCAAAGTAGATTGATACTTTGCGAGGATCTCTCCCGAGAACTTTTAGTTTCAGCACTTTTAAGCGAATCACAACAGGATTCAGGGTTTATGGTTACCAGCATTCCAAACACCACTGTGACGGCTTCTGATACTGGTCGAATTGCAAATCAGCTACAGGAATGGTTGTCAAAACGGCTAGAGGAGCCGGGCCGTATCTGGCTTGAGGAAACCACACAGCAGCTTTTGGAAAACGCCTCAGAGCGCGTTTTGTTCACACGGTTTAGCGCCGCCTCTCGTAAAGTTGGTAAGGCTGACTTAGCACTGACTGAAAACGAGCTCAAAACTGCACAAACGCTGCGTATAGGTTGGATGCCAGAGCAGTGGAGCATCGATCAGACAGCCCGGACCCTGTTGCTGTTGACGTTTCCCTGCCAAGATGCGGATCGTTACCTGGCAGCTTTAGAAAAGCTCTTTGCAGCAGCGGACGTTGCTGAACAGATCGCTTTGTACCAAAGCTTGCCGCTCTTACCACATCCTGAACGTTTCAAAGCGCAGGCCATTGATGGGTTGCGAACCAACATTACAGCTGTATTCAACGCCATCGTGTTGCACAATCCATACCCAGCTGACTATTTCGACGAATCTGCCTGGAACCAAATGGTGTTAAAAGCCTTGTTTGTCGACAGCCACTTGAGCCAAATTCAAGGCCTAGATGCGCGCGCCAATGCCAAGCTCGCAAAAATGCTATCCGACTATGCTCACGAACGATGGGCTGCTGGACGGGCGGTTAATCCCCAATTGTGGCGATCGATTGGTCCCTTTGCCGAAGGCGAATTGCTAGCCGATTTGGAGCGGGTATTGACTCAAGGAAAGCTATTTGAACAGCAGGCTGCAGCGCTAGCGCTGGCCAGTGCCCCCACTCCAGAGGCAAAAGCCCTGCTAGCTCAAAAGCCAGAGCTAAAGCAGGCGATCGCCGATAAGCAACTGACCTGGGAAACCTTCAGCCTGACTTATCGGTAACAGCTGTCCTGCTTGCCTTGTCCACTGTTTTTGTCCGTACTTCATTCAGTCGTTCGCAGCGCTTACAGGGAACACCATGCTACAAAACACCATGATGGTCATTGATCCCCATGTTCACATGACCTCACGCACAACCTATGACTACCTCGTGATGAAAGAGTACGGGGTGGTTGCAGTGATTGAACCCGCTTTCTGGCTAGGCCAGCCTCGTAACCACGTAGGAACTTTTCAGGACTATTTCAACAGCCTGATTGGCTGGGAGCGTTTTCGAGCAGCCCAATTTGGCATCCGTCATTACTGCACCATATCGATTAATCCTAAGGAAGCCAACAACGAGGCGCTAGCTGATCAGGTCATGGAACTGTTGCCTCTGTACGCTTGTAAGGAAGGGGTTGTGGCTCTAGGAGAAGTCGGCTTCGACGATATGACAGAAGCTGAAGAGAAGTACTTTCGCCTGCAGCTAGAACTCGCCAAGGACCTTGACAAACTAGTTCTGGTCCATACACCACACCGCAACAAAAAAGAAGGCACTAGTCGCAGCATGGACATTTGCCTGGAGCACGGTATTGACCCGCTGCAAGTGGTGATTGACCATGCGAATGAAGAGACAGTAGCAGAAGTTTTGGACAGAGGCTTCTGGTGTGCATTCTCAATCTACCCCAATACCAAGATGGGCAACGAGCGCATGGTGGAGGTGGTGAAGCAATATGGCAGCGATCGCATCATGATCGACAGTGCTGCCGACTGGGGCCTGAGCGATCCCCTGGCAGTATCTAAGACAGCCCAGCTAATGCTGGAAAGGGGTATTCCCGCCGACCAGGTCACAGCAGTCTGCTATGGCAATGCCCTCAAGGCATACGGCCAGAGCGGTGAGATGAAAGAAGATGATTGGCTGAATCCGCCAGCGATTGATCAGCGTCAGCTCTACGACGGCAACTCCGTTCTTCGGGGGCAGAAACCTGCTGTGTATGAGCCTGCTCAAGAATCCATGATTATTCGCTAATGACCGCTGTCAATCACAATGCTTAAGGAGACACCGTGGCAACACTGAGTGTGCGATCGCAGCCTGTCTGGGCTTATCTACAACTCATCCGACCTGCCAACATCTTGACGGCCTGGGCTGATATTCTTGTCGGCTATGCAGCAGCAGGTAGCATCACTGCGCTGACGAATGTTTGGAGCCATCACCCTGGCATCGGGATGTTTGCCCCTTTGGGCTGGCTCGTTCTCTCTACCAGTGGACTTTACGGGGGGGGAGTCGTTTTTAATGATGTGTTTGATGCCGAATTAGACAAAGTAGAGCGACCGGAGCGCCCCCTTCCCAGCGGTCGGGCTTCTATAGCAGGTGCAACTGTTTTAGGTAGTGTCCTACTTACGATTGGGATTCTGGCAGCATCCCAGGTTTCACTGGTAAGTGCTGCCGTGGCAACAGTTGTAGCGCTCGCCGCCATCATCTATGACTCCTTGGGCAAGCATCAGGGCTGGCTTGGCCCGTTAAATATGGGTCTCTGTCGCGGCGGTAATCTGCTACTGGGCGTCAGTGCTGCTCCCGCCATGCTAACGGAGCGATGGTTCCTGGCGTTGATTCCTGTTCTCTACATCGCGGCAGTGACCGCAGTGAGTCAAGGCGAGGTAGAGGGAGGAAAACGTCAGACCGGACTGGTTGCCATTGTGCTAGCCCTCATTGTGTTGGTGAGTATTTTAGGTCTCGGATTGTTGGAGGGGTATCAGTGGCTGCTGGCTGTGCCTTTCGCAACTTTATTTGCTGGGCTGGTTTTACCCGCATTTGTGCAGGCAACCAGAGACCCTAGCCCTGCTACCGTGCAAAAAGCGGTGAAATCAGGAGTGCTGTCGTTAATTGTGCTAGATGCTGCGATCGCAGCCGGATTTGCTGGCTGGCCCTACGGTCTGGCAGTACTGCTGTTACTGCCCCTGTCGATTGCTTTGGCGCGTTTGTTTGCGGTGACTTAAATTCCATTTACATAGAGGTTTCTCGTGGTTGCTACTTTTCCAACTCCTGCAAAATCATTTACCCATCAACCGATCCGCCAACGCTTTGCAGTGACCTTTCAATACAACGTTCACTTTACAGAGCACATATTTCACCGGCATAACTCGCTGCTAGCTGACGTCATTGCGGCTGATTTTGAGGCAGGCCCTAAGAAAATCATGGTGATTGTGGATGATGGTCTCCTGCCACATCACCCACGGCTGCTAGCTCAGATCGAGGCTTACGGAGAACAGTACAGCGATGTTCTGACGCTGACAACTGCCCCGATCCAGGTTCCCGGTGGTGAAGCGGCCAAAAACGATGCAGCGCTAATCGAGCAGCTGCAGCGCCAGATGGATGCCGTTGGTCTGTGTCGGCATTCCTATGTGGTCGGTATTGGCGGCGGTGCAGTGCTGGATATGGTTGGCTATGCAGCAGCAACAGCCCATCGAGGTATTCGCCTGATTCGCATACCGACAACCGTACTGGCACAAAACGACTCCGGTGTGGGCGTCAAGAACAGCGTCAACTCCTTCGGCAAAAAGAACTTTTTAGGAACCTTTGCGCCGCCCTATGCTGTACTGAATGACTTTGCCTTTCTGAAGACCTTGGATAATCGCGACTGGCGCTCGGGTATGGCAGAAGCTCTCAAGGTCGCCCTTATCAAAGACGCAGCCTTTTTTGAGGTGCTAGAAAGTGATGCCGCTGCGATCGCTCGCCGGGAAATGCTACCGATGCAGGCATCTGTCTACCGCTGTGCCGAACTCCACATGGATCATATCGCCGGTAATGGTGATCCCTTTGAAATGGGTTCTTCACGCCCCCTCGATTTTGGCCACTGGGCAGCTCATCGTCTAGAGCATCTGACTAACTATGAGCTGCGCCATGGCGAAGCGGTTGCTATCGGCATTGCCCTTGATAGTACCTATTCATACTTAGCGGGTATGTTGTCACGCGAAGACTGGCAGCGCATTTGCAATACTCTGCAAACGCTGGGCTTTGATCTTTATGTACCTGAGCTTTCCAACTATCTCGTTCAGCCGGAACATCCCGATTCCCTATTCCGGGGATTAACTGAATTCCAGGAGCATCTGGGGGGTGAATTAACGCTGACTTTGCTGACAGAAATCGGTATCGGTGTGGAAGTTCATCAGGTTGACTTGGAAGGCTACAAAGACGCGATCGCAATTCTCCAAACTTTGTAGGCGTAAACTGCTGTGTGCTCTCTGCAACAGTCTTCCGGGCAGAGTCATTCGGGGCTAAGAGAGCACACAGTTGTCCGTTCTTCTGTCCTCAACCTTATCGAGAAATTTGGTCATGCGTATTCCTTGCATTGGCCCCAATGGGCTGGTCACCGATCATCCCCCTTATCATCTGACCTATTGCACCAACATTCATCCGGGTGAAGAGTGGCCTACCGTCTTTCAGAACCTGCAAACCTACATCCCTAAGCTCAAACAGCAGCTTTCACCCGCTAGTGCCTTTGGCATTGGCCTACGCCTATCAAACACAGCCAGTCAGGAATTACTCGCAGGCGATGCTCTCAAACGATTGCAGCACTGGCTAACGATGCAAGACTGCTATGTTTTTACGCTCAACGGATTTCCCTATGGTGGCTTTCATCATCAGGTAGTGAAGGATCAGGTGTATGCTCCCGATTGGTCGAAAGGCGATCGCCTCAGCTACACCCAGCGCTTAATTGAAATATTAGCTGCACTGTTGCCAATAGGAATCGATGGTGGCATTTCGACCGTGCCGCTGTCTTACAAGCCTTGGTGGCAGACAGATGCCTCTCACCAAGCCCGCATTTTTGAGAGCAGCAGTCTTCATCTAGCAGCGATCGCAGCGCAGATGGCTCAGATAGAGGAAACAACCGGTAAGTTCCTGCATCTGGACCTGGAGCCTGAACCGGATGCACTGCTAGAAAATGCGGACGAGGTGATTAATTTCTTTCAGGCATCGTTACTACCGATAGGTCAGGCCTATCTGCAAAAACAGCAGGGCATCAGTGCTGAAAAGGCAGAGGCTTGGCTACGGCGATATATTCGTGTCTGCTACGATACCTGCCACTTTGCGGTGGAATTTGAAGACCCCGCGACCGTCCTCTCCAAGTTTCAAAACGCAGGAATTGCGATCGGCAAGTTTCAGCTCAGCTCAGCGATTCGGATTCCCATTCCGACCGATGCCGCCCAGCGGCAAGTGCTATGCCAGCATCTGGAACCCTTTGCAGAATCAACCTACTTGCACCAAGTGATTGAGCAGCGATCGTCCGGCTCTCTGCAGCACTACGAAGATTTGGGCCAAGCTCTGCCGGCACTCCAGACAACCGATGCAGTTGAATGGCGTACCCACTTCCACGTGCCCATCTTCATCGATCAATATCCACCCTTCGCGTCCACACAAGATCACATCACGGCAATCCTACATCAGCTCCCCCAAGTCCCGGACTGTACGCATCTTGAAATCGAGACCTACACTTGGGATGTCCTACCCGCTGACATGAAACAAGACATCCTCGCCTCCATCCAGCGCGAATACGAGTGGGTCCTCAACACCATCCCCACCCCCGCCCCATCTATCTCCACCCATACTCCGTAAAGACGCCATTCATGGCGTCTCCCCACTCCCCAGCACATCACCTACAGCGTCTCCCACCCCACCAGCCCACACAAGGCAGGCCACACCATGCAAAAAACAGTCGTCATCAACGTCGTCGGTCTCAGCTCTCGCCTCATCGGCAAGCACACACCCAAACTCAAGCGCTGGACGTCAGAAGGACAACTCGCTGCCATCCAACCTGTACTTCCCGCTGTGACCTGTACGGCTCAGAGTACTTATCTAACTGGTAAGTGGCCCAGTCAGACTGGCATCGTGGCGAATGGATGGTACTTTCGGGATGACTGCGAAGTAAAGTTTTGGCGACAATCTAACAAGCTGGTGCAGGCACCCAAAATTTGGGAGGTAGCTCGGCAGATAGATTCATCTTTCACCTGCGCCAACCAGTTCTGGTGGTACAACATGTATTCCACCGTGGACTACGCAGTGACGCCTCGTCCTATGTATCCAGCGGATGGTCGGAAGCTACCGGACATTTACACCCAGCCAGCCGACCTACGTCCTCAACTGCAGGCAGAACTCGGCCAGTTTCCACTATTCAAGTTTTGGGGACCCGCAACATCAGTTGAATCGAGCCGCTGGATTGCCGAGTCCGCAAAATGGGTCGAAGCGCGTCAGAATCCAACCCTCACGCTCATTTACTTGCCGCACCTTGACTATTGCCTGCAGAAAGTGGGCTGCGAGCCGGATCAAATAGCCAAAGATTTGACCGAGATTGATAACCTTTGCGATGACCTAATCACCTTCTACGAGAATCGCGGAGCCCAGGTAATTGTTCTCTCGGAATACGGCATTACGCCTGTAAACAAACCTGTTCACATCAACCGTCTCCTACGAGAGGCAGGCTTATTGCAGGTCCGTGAAGAACTAGGGCTTGAACTTCTGGATGCCGGAGCTAGCAAAGCATTTGCTGTGGCTGATCACCAGTTAGCTCACGTGTATATCAACGACCCGTTGGTATTACCGACTGTGCAGCGTTTGCTAGAAGAGGCAGACGGCATCGATCTGGTGCTCGATGAAGCAGGCAAGCAAACCCATCACCTTGACCACGATCGCTCCGGTGAATTAGTCGCGGTTGCCGCCCCAGAAGCCTGGTTCACCTACTACTATTGGCTCGACGACAGCCGCGCCCCTGATTTTGCCCGCACAGTCGATATCCATCGCAAGCCTGGCTATGACCCAGTGGAACTCTTCATCGATCCACAGCTCAAAGCTCCCAAGCTAAAACTGGCCTCGAAGCTTCTGCAGAAGCAACTAGGCTTCCGTTACATGATGGATGTGATTCCTCTAGACGCCACGCTGGTAAAAGGCTCCCACGGACATCTCACCCAAAATCCCGGCGACTGTCCGGTGTTTATCACCCGTCAGTCAGAGTTACTGCAGCAAGAATCGATTCAAGCCACTGATGTGTTTCAACTAATGCTGGATCATCTCCAAGTCAATGCACCCGTTGCTGCGGGTTAGGGGTTGGCGTAAGCAGGCGATCGCTCACCAGTTCTTATTGCAGGCTATCTAAAAGATCAGGTGTCAAGGGATTCGAGTACGCTTATAGAAAGCTCTAACACGCTCCAATAAATTGGACATAGGCAAATCAGAAGATCATTTGCCCAGGTTTCCACCACTCACTTACAGTCACGAGTTGAGGAGCCAGCCGATATCCATCCCTTACTGAGGCTACCCCAACACTTCGAGGGCAGCTTATTGATAATAGCTGTTGTACCAATCCACAAATTTCTGGATGCCGACCTCAATCGACGTTGCTGGCTGAAATCCTACATCTCGCATGAGATCTTCCACATCTGCATAGGTAGCGGGGACATCTCCCGCCTGCATCGGCTTCATAATTTTTTCAGCGGGTTGCCCCATGGCGTTCTCAATCACTTCAATAAATCGCATCAGCTCAACTGGGCTATGGTTGCCAATGTTGTAAACCTTGTAAGGAGCTGTCGAATCGTCGGCTGTCTGAGTTTCGGCAGCCGTTGCTTGCGGCGGATGTTGAAGAACCCGCACAATCCCCTCAACAACATCATCAATGTAGGTAAAATCACGCTTCATCTTGCCATGGTTGTAGATTTCAATTGGTCGCCCTTTGGCGATCGCATCGACAAACTTGAAATACGCCATATCAGGTCGTCCCCAAGGACCATAGACAGTAAAGAAGCGTAGCCCCGTAATGGGCATCGAGTAGAGATGACTATAGGCATGAGCCATCAATTCATTCGCCTTCTTTGTGGCGGCATAGAGAGAAACGGGGTGATCAACATTGTCCTCTGTTGAAAAAGGGACTTTGCGGTTGGCTCCGTAGACTGAACTGGAGGAAGCAAATACCAGGTGCTTCGTGGAACTATGACGGCAACCTTCTAGAACGTTGAGGAATCCTGATAAATTGCTATCGGCATAGGCATAAGGATTTTCTAGAGAATAGCGGACTCCCGCTTGAGCAGCGAGATGAACCACACAAGCAAAAGATGCTTGCTCAAAGAGACCCTGAATCGCCGGACGATCAAACAAATCAAGTTGTTGAAAAGTAAATCCATCGTGGGATGTTAATTGAGCAAGACGATCATGCTTCAATTGAACGCTGTAGTAGTCATTCAGATTATCAATGCCATAGACGTCGTGTCCTTCCTTCAGCAACCGCTGGCATAGGGAGAATCCTATAAAACCTGCGGCTCCGGTTACTAAAATTTTCATACGTGTCATGCTCTTCCGAAATTGCTAGCTAGGGTGCTAATAGCGAAGGCTGCGATCGTCGCTGGGCGAGTGTTCTTACATTAATAGCCCATTCCTGACAGCGATGATGGAAACCCGAGAAAAACCCACAAGGACTCTGTTAGAGGGGTCGATGAAGAACAACAGCTAGCAGGCTGTTGGGACAGAGGAAATAGGCCCGCACAGCTCATGTAAAAATTTGGTCAAGAAGCCATAGCTTGCCAAAGATTCGGACCTCAAACCGAGGAGCGCACAACTCATTTCTGAAGGGCGACGGACACATCGTAAGAAGCGCCCAATAGGATTCTGTTCGGATTTGCATATTTACAAATTTCCTTCAGAGTTTGAGAAACTTCAAAATCGTCTGAAGTAAGGGTTGTTCATGAATACAAGACCTCGCCCATCTGTCAGTTTTTCAATTGAGTCTGAATGACGCCAATGCATTTTCTACCGATTTGTAGTCCCGATAAATGCTCACTTTCAACCGCATTGAGAAGAGCATCAGATGGTCTGAAATTCAGTACCTTCAAAAACTGCAGGGTTTGTAAAGATGAATAAATTGGGGATTTCACACGGTGAAAATTCGCATTGGAATAACAGTGCTAGGATGAAGGGCGACAAAAAGAAGAAAGAAAGTGAAAGGATAAAGAAGTACATGCAGGAAATTGACAAGTCAATATCCTTCGATGGGCGTGATATTCGCCTGAAAGTAGGCTTACTTGCACCACAAGCTGGAGGCTCATTACTGGTTGAGTCAGGTGAGACTGCCGTATTAGTAAGCGCGACCCGTTCCACAGCTCGGGAAGGGATTGATTTTTTACCATTGCTGGTTGATTACGAAGAGCGTCTTTATGCTGCTGGACGCATTCCAGGAGGATTTCTCCGTCGTGAAGGCCGCCCTCCTGAACGCGCAACTCTGGTGAGTCGTCTAATTGACCGCCCCATGCGTCCTCTCTTTCCCGCATGGTTACGCGATGATATTCAAATTGTGGCAACGACTCTAGCGATGGACGAGCAGGTACCCCCTGATGTCTTAGCTGCCACTGGAGCTTCCGTCGCTACATTACTGGCCAAGATTCCGTTCAATGGACCCATGGCCGCCGTTCGAGTGGGACTCCTCGGTGACGACTTCATCATCAACCCCACGTATGCCGAAATTGAGAAAGGCGATCTCGATTTGGTCGTCGCCGGTTCGCCCGACGGAGTCATTATGGTAGAGGCAGGAGCCAACCGCCTACCCGAACAAGATGTGATTGAGGCGATCGACTTCGGCTACGAAGTGGTTCAGGATTTAATCAAAGCCCAAAACGAACTGCTTGAGGAGCTTGGCATTGAGCGGGTAGTGGAAACAGCGCCTGAAGTTGACTCGACGCTAGGAGACTACATTGAGAAACAAACAGCTGTAGCAATTAAAGAGGTCCTGACTCAATTTCATCTGTCGAAACCAGAACGCGATGAAAAGCTAGATGCGATCAAAGCTGACCTCACCACCGAAATCGATGCCAAAGCTGAGGATGATCCGATTCGCAAGGCTGTTGAAGAAAATTCCAAGGCTTTAGGAAACACCTACAAGTCGGTCACGAAAAAGCTTATGCGTCAGCAAATCCTGGAAGAAGGGGTGCGGGTAGATGGACGTAAGCTCGATGAGGTTCGTCCCTTAAGCTGTCGTGTGGGCCTCTTACCGGCTCGGGTCCATGGAAGCGGTTTGTTCCAACGGGGGTTGACGCAAGTGATGTCGATCGCGACTTTAGGCACGCCCGGCGACGCTCAGCTGATGGATGACTTGCATCCTGAAGAAGAAAAGCGCTATATGCATCACTATAATTTCCCACCGTTCTCAGTAGGCGAAACGCGACCCATGCGATCGCCCGGGCGCCGCGAAATTGGCCACGGAGCCCTCGCCGAACGGGCGCTAGTACCCGTTATGCCCCCGCAGGAAGACTTTCCATATGTCATCCGCGTCGTATCCGAAGTGCTGTCCTCAAACGGATCAACTTCCATGGGTTCGGTCTGTGGCTCGACTTTAGCTCTCATGGATTCTGGAGTCCCGATTACGCAGCCTGTGAGTGGGGCCGCGATGGGCCTGATCAAAGAAGGCGACGAAGTTCGCATCTTGACGGATATTCAGGGTATCGAGGATTTCCTGGGTGATATGGACTTCAAGGTGGCCGGAACTGACAGTGGCATCACGGCACTACAGATGGATATGAAAATCACAGGGTTATCAGTAGAGGTGATTGCCAACGCCATTCGCCAAGCTCGCCCTGCTCGTCTCCATATCCTGGAGGCGATGCTAAAGGCGATTGATAAGCCTCGGGAAGTCCTTTCTCGCTATGCACCGCGCCTCTTAAGCTTCAAAATCAATCCCGACATGATTGGCATGGTGATTGGACCTGGTGGTAAAAAGATCAAGTCAATCACTGACCAGACAGGTGCCAAAGTCGATATTGGCGATGATGGCACAATCACGGTGTCGGCTCTAGAGAGCCAGAAGGCGGAGCATGCCAAGGCCATGATTGAGGCGATCGTTCACAAGCCTGAAGCGGGAGATGTTTATTACGGCAAGGTCACACGCGTAATTCCGATTGGAGCCTTTGTCGAATTTATGCCAGGCCAGGAAGGCATGATTCATATTTCTCAGCTGGCAGACTATCGGGTGAACAAGGTAGAAGATGAGGTTACCGTTGGCGATGATGTTGTCGTCAAGGTTCGTGAAATCGATGGTCGAGGCCGCATTAATCTCACGCGCCTAAACATTCATCCTGATGAAGCCGCAGCGGCCCGAGAGAAAGCAGGTGCGACGGGTTAATACCCTCGCCGCATATCATCGCTACACATTACAAACCTTCGAGACGCACAGCAGCTGTGCGTCTCGAAGGTAAGACTGGACCGTAAGCACTCGATTTGGTCGAACGGGAAAACTTCAGTTTCTGACAGCACTAGTTGTAAGTCAGCGCGCGAACGGCAAACTGAGGTAACGCCAGCATCCTTCGCCAGCGCCAGGGTTCTTTATACAAGCGATACAGCCATTCCAAATGGTTGTTGCCCAGCCAAGCAGGGGCACGTTCTTTAATACCCGCCCAAATATCAAAGCTGCCGCCGACGCCAATCCAAATTGCCTGGGGGCACAGCGATCGCTGTTGAGCAATCCAGAACTCTTGGCGAGGGACACCCAAAGCAACCAAAATAACCGCGGGCTGAAGACGAGTTAAGGTGTCCTGCAATGCGGGTTCATCTGCCGCGGTGAAATAGCCATTTTGGACACCGGCAATATTCAGGGTAGGACGGCGCTTCTGCCAGTTCTGAGCGGCTTGCTCAGCAACCCCAGGAGCTGCTCCCAAAAAGAAAACAGACTGCTCAGAACTGAGAGCTTCTAAAAGGGTTTCTGCCAATTCGATACCAGGATAGCGTTTGAGACGTCTTCCCTTAGCTCGGAAATATAGAACAATCCCAGCACCGTCAGGGATGGCTAAATCAGCCTGACACAGCACCTGCTTCAGTTCAGGATTATGGTCAGCTTGCATCGCCATCTCAGCATTCAAGGTGACAACATGAGCGCCCAGTCCTTGTCGATGACGCGCCAGTAGCCAATCCTCGTAGCATGTCCCCCAATGAATAGGGAGCCCCATAACTGAAAGCGTTTCCAGTTCACCCATTACTTGCCCCCTATTGAACTACCCCACCTAGAGACACAATGCCAGGCAGTGAGCGTTGTTTCTCTAGGAAAGTATTGCTTACATTCATATAACTAGAGCGATCGCTCACGCTACTGGACTACAGCCGTCAATTAAAGGCGAACTGCCCTGCTTTTGCAAGTCAAAATTCAATTCATGCTACAAAACGTGGTGCATTTTCCCACAACTTGTGGAAATTGTGGAAAGCGCTGTCGATAACGGTTGCGGCTTGAACCCAAGCACCTGACACCCTAGATTTTTTGTCGAGCAAGTATTTTGTTTGGTGGCTCGCCAACTTTCTGAGATTTGCCGCAGCAGGGCATTCATTTGGCCGACAAAGCAACTCAATAATCCAGTTCTTCTTCGTACTCTGTGACCTTTTTCTTCTGAGGGATATTCACCGGAGGCGCTTTGTACGGCTCTGGCTCATCGTCTGTCCAAACATCCTCAGTCACTTCCTTGAAGTCAGCCTCATATTCCGCATACTCACGCTCTTCCGCCGGCTTGGGGCTCCAATTTTCGGTTTCTAGCGGGGCCTCTCGATAAGCAGCTTCAGACTTTTGTTGCTGCGGCGGTTCGATCGAGATGGGTTCTGGCTCCCCCCAATCATCTTCAGTCCAGCGCTCTTCCACAGCAGGAGTCCGACGCATGGGTTCAACCGGTGCCTGAACTCCAGAAGGTAATTGGTTCGCCGTCGATACAGGCATGATGTAGCCAGCGTCATCATCCCGCTCCCATGGAGCACGACCAATGCCAAGCCGCTCTAAAATACCCACACTGAGCTGCACCATTTTTTCTTCAGCGCCTTCAAAAACAATCAGGCGATCCGGTCCACTGCTGACAATTTCCTCGACGGGTAGCTCATAGGTGCTAATCACCTGATCAGGAATTTGCGGTAACCCAAATGATGCAATAACAATCGATTCCACCTTACCCGTAACTACATCGAACTTGAAGTCACGGAGTCGGCCTAGCATATCACCCGATTCGGTGATGACCTCTGAGTTCAAAAGCTTGCTGTAAGGCGCTAGGTTGATATCGTCTTCAATGACGTCATCATCATCCACCAGAATGACATCTCCCACCTGACGAATGCTGCTGAGCTGCATTGTATGCTCGGTTCCAGACATTACGCCTGGCAAGATCTGCTCTCGTAACCCCAAGGCTACGACCTCACCGCCATCGACATCCACCCAAATCTGACTGATAACGCCCAAGCGCTTACCTGTGGTGCGTGTAATGACTTGGGTTCCTAAAAAGTCAGAACGTTGACGAAATTGGTCGTAGGATGAGGTCATAGCCTAAGCCTAATTGCCTAATAAAACTGGGAGTCGTAAAAGAACTGTAGTTCAATTCTGACCCAAAGGTGTAAGAATCCGGGGGAATCTGATCTTAACAGATCTACATGGATGCACTCTGAGGCTCTAGGTTGATACCTAGCACCTGAGTATAGGCGCCGCGTGCCTGGGTTACACCGATTGTACGCTGGGCAGCCTCAATCATAGGGCGGCGAAGACTCACTACAATAAATTGAGCCTGCTGAGCCTGCTTCTTAATCATTTTAGAGAGTCGCTCAACGTTAGCGCCGTCCAGGAACATATCAACTTCATCGAATGCATAAAATGGCGAGGGACGATAGCGCTGCAATGCAAAGATGAAGCTAAGCGCCGTCAGGGATTTTTCGCCCCCAGACATGGAGGCCAAGCGGCGAACCGGCTTGCCTTTGGGATGAGCCACCAGATTCAGTCCACCATTGAAAGGATTTTGCGGATCATCTAGCTGTAGGTAACCATCCCCATCAGAAAGCTGAGCAAATATATCGCTGAAGTTTGTATTGACCGCATCAAACGCTTCTTGAAAAGCATTTTGGCGCAGTGTTGTAAAGTTTTCAATGCGGAGTAGTAGCTCAGTACGTTCTTCTTCTAGGGTGCCGAGCTTCTCAGAAAGTTCTTCCAAACGAGCTTGAGTGTGCTCGTATTCTTCCAGCGCTAGCATATTGACCGGTTCTAGCGCTTCAATGCGGCGCTGTAGCGATCGGATCTGCTTCTTAACAGCCTCTAAATCCGTGTCACTGGGAATCTCGGGTAAGGGATCAGGCAGTTCTGATGCCTGGGTGGACAGTTCGGCTTCCAACGTGGCAAGCTGCTGCTGCCGCTCTTGACGGGTCTCTAAACGTTTCTGGCGCTGCCATTCGAGCTGCTGCTGCTGGGTTTGCTGCTCGCGGAGCTGATATTCCATACGATCGCGCTTGCCCTTTTCTGTGGCTAAGGTTTCGTCCAGAGCGCTGAGGCTGCGTCGCGTTTGGGCAATGCGGGCATTGAGCTCAGCCTCTTGCACGGTTAGGACTTGCCGCTGCTGCTCTTGCTGAACCTGTTGCTGCTGATAATTCGTAAGCTGCTGCTGCTGCTGCTGGCTCGTCAGAACAATACGCTCTTGCTGTGCCTGGAAATCTTGTAAGCGCTTTTCAGCGGCCTGAAGTAGCGCTTGGCGATCGCTCAGTCGCTGTTCTAAAGCACTCACTTCGGCTTGGGCAGCCTGCCATTCGCTATGAGTTTGTGACTGCTCGAGTGCCTCCAGCGCTTGCCGCTGCGTCTGCAATTCGGCTTCCTGCACTGGGAGCTGTTGAGCGAGCTCGGCCAGACGGCTTTGAGCTGTCGTCAATTCCTGCTGATACTGTGCCAAGCGACTTTCACCTTGAGCCCGCTGTTGCTGCAATTGTCGGAGCTGCTTTTGGGTCTGCTCAGCCTGAATCTGCTGTTCGCGATGCTGCTGGCGAGCTTCCGTTAAGGCTTCCGACGCCCCCTTGACCGCCACCGTAGCCGCATCAATTCGCTGTTGGCAGCGGGTCAGGATATGGTCTATCGCGTCTAGCCGTTCTCGCAGCGCGATCGCTTCCTCCGACTCACCGGCTTCAACAGTCCCGAAGTGGAGACGTCCTTGCCGCTTGCCCAGGCTTCCCCCAGTCATAGCGCCACTTGTTTCCAGCAGTTCACCATCCAGCGTTACCATCCGGAATTGGCCTAGATGCGATCGCGCTGCTGCCAGCGTTTCAAAGACCGCCGTACCGCCAAAGACAAATTCAAAAACGCGCTGATAGCGCTGATCACAGTCGATTAACTCAACTGCATAGTCAACCAAACCATCAGGCCGTTTCCAGTCGGGAATGCGGGTAAACTTCGGCACCCGAATGGCATTCAGGGGCAAAAACGTAGCTCGCCCTGCCCGTCGCTGTTTAAGGAGCGCAATCCCTTCAGCCGCAACCCGATCATCCTCCACGACAAGATATCCCAAGCGTCCGCCTGCGGCAATTTCCAGTGCTAGTTGAAACTTCGGATCAACCCGTCCTAGCTCGGCAACAAGACCGCAGATACCGGGTAAACCACTATCCATCAGAACTCGGGTAGCCTGGGTGCCTTGGCTCTCCTGGATAGCTTGGGTTTGAGCTTCCAGTTTGTCGAGTTGACGCTGCTTTTCGCGCTGTTCTCGCAGCAAGCGTTCCTGCGTTTCGCGTTGCACCTGCAGTTCTTGCTCAGCATCGACCAATGCTTGAGCAAGTTCCTGCACCTGAACTTCCGATGGCGGGGACGAGATGGCTGAGGCAGTTGGAGAATTTTCAGCCCCTTCAATCTGTTGCGTTAGATCGCGCACCGCTGTCGATTGCTCTTCAATCTGCTGCGTCAGCTGACTAACGCGCTCCTGCAGCCGGACCTGCTCTGAGCGCTGAGGTTCAAGGGTATGCAGTAATGCTTCAATCTGCCTGCGGCGCTGGGTTTGCTCTTCTACCCATGCCTGTGAGGCGCTGGCGATCGCGCTCGTGGCTTCTCGCTTGGCGGTTAAAGCAACTTGAGCAGCTTCACACTCCTGCACCAGTGTTACCCGTTCACCCTGCTGGAGAACTTCGAGTTCGTCGGTAATGCGAGCTAGGGTCTGCCGCTGCTCTTGCAGGGCAATTTGAGTTTCTCTGAGTTTGCTAGCAGTGGTCTGGCTTGCGGTCACCAAAGTTTGCTGCTGACGCTGTAGCTGACGGAGCTCAGCCTCTTGCGTGGCCAGTTGCGACTGCAGGGCAATGTGCTCATCTTCACCGAGTGCCTTAACTTTGGCATTCAAAGTCGCCAATTCTTCACTGGTGGCTTGCAGCACCTCAGTCAACTGTTGAATCTGCTCGGCTAGCGCTTCCGCAGCTTGACCATCAGCCTGAATATGCTGACGCATGGCCTCAACCTGGCGCTGGTGAGCCTGCCACAGCAAAACAGCTTCCCACTGAACACGCGTATGCAGCTCAGCCTTCAAGCGCTGATATTTTTCCGCCTTGAGACGATCCTGAGCCAAGCGATCGCGCTGATCGATCAGCTCGCGCTCGACCACCCGAAAGCGCTCTTCACGCTCACGCACAATCTCCAGCTTGCCTAAGGCTTGCTCAATCTTGCGATCGAAAGATGCCACCCCTGCCAACTCGTCAATGATCTCCCGCCGCTCACGGGCATTCATCGAAATGATGCTGGTGACGTCTCCCTGCAGCACCACGTTGTAACCCTCTGGGTAAACTCGAAACCGCTGCAGCTGCTCATGCAGTTCTGTGAGGGTACAAGCTTCGCCGTTAATGTAATAGTTAGACGTGTAGGTACCCTGACTCGTCACCCGCAGTCGTCGCGTTACACTCCAATCGCGGGGAGCAGTGGGTAGTGGAACAACCTTACGGTCAGCGCTGGCGCTATCAGGATGGGGTTCGGCAACCGGCTCAGCATCTTTCAACGCTGCCTCAGATAGCGGCTGGTCGCCCTCACCATCGTCTGCCTTGGCCTCAGAAGCAGCGTCGTCTACATCCTGAATCAAGAGTTCGGCGGGAACATCACTGATATCAAAAGTGACCGTAACAATCGCCTCAGCCGTAGAACGCCGTCCAATATGATTTTGATTGACAAGATCAGGTAAGCGATCGGCTCGCATCCCTTTAGAACTTGCTAAACCTAACGCAAACAGCAGCGCATCGAGAATATTTGACTTGCCTGATCCGTTGGGTCCTGAAACGACCGTGAAACCCGGCAGCAGTGGCACCGCTGTCGTACCGCCAAACGACTTGAAGTGAGACAGTTCTACGCGCTTAATATGCACTGGCTGGCATTTTAATAGTTAAAACAAACGTACTAAAAAACTAAAGATTTGACAAGTGGTGCTGGCACTGGGGGACAAATTTTGATTCTGTTCAAAGCGCGCTCTCCAAGTTTTTGCCCGTGGTACCCCGATATTTTTGGAACAAACGCCTCAGTTTACTCACAGTCAGCCGAAAATGCCACCCTGTTGCGCTGCATACAGTTCCTACGTAATTTGTTCGCTCGAAATTCGTTATCGACAAGGGCTGATCAGCTCGGAGGAAACCGCTGCTAGCCCATGGCTACGACACGCGATTTGTGAGATCGAGATTATCCCTGAGCAAGGCGATTCTACAGCCTGCTCAGCCACTATCTGGCGCCATCATTATCATTTTCTCGCCTTGACTGAACCCGATAAGATGTCCTCAGTGGCAATGCCCTTCTTTTACAAAGACGATTTTGTGACTTCAACCCCTGATACTGATACTGTGTCTCAACCTGTGATCCTGGGATTTGATCCAGGACGTCAAAAGTGCGGTTTAGCTGTAATGGGCTTAGACCGTACGCTGTATCATCGGTCCGTTGTAACATCGAGCACCGCTTTAGACATTATTGAGACCCTGCGACAGGAGTATCCTGTCTCGCTCATCGTAATGGGCGATCAGACAACAGCCAAAACCTGGAAAGCGCAGCTGGCAACGCTGAAAAATCTGCCTCGCATCGTGATGATAGACGAGCGCTACTCCTCGCTAGAAGCCCGCGATCGCTACTGGCAACTCCATCCTCCTCGCGGTCTACAGCGGCTGCTTCCTCAAGGTTTACGGCACCCTAATACCCCAATCGACGACATCGTGGCGATGTTGCTCATTGAGCGCTATCTGAACCGGTTAACACAAGGGTAGGCAATGAGAAGGTGAAAGGACCTGGTGTGAGTGCGTGGTCGGCTCAGCCCGCTGTCGAAGCCTTACCGTCGAAGCCAGCCAAACGGTGGATGGGTAGCAGGGTCTGGTAGTCTATAAAACTTGTGGCTTGAAGTGTTAACAAATATTGCCGTCGAACAGGATGCCTGCATGCTGTTCAGCAATCAGCTGAGGCAGTGTAATTCGACAATGGCTCTGACCAAGAGCTTTCCAGTTCTTGGTCAGGGTTCGCGATACTGAGAGAAGCGGCTTCTAAAATTCGTCCACGAAGCAACAGGATATGACAAACCAGCGACATGCAGGGGTGAAGATCGGTGAGAGTCCTCAAGACGATTGAAGGATTAAGATGCTGTCTAGCAATTTGGCGGCAGCCTTCTGTCGGTGATTATCCTGCGATCGCTTCTGTGGGGCTAGTACCCACCATGGGCGCGCTTCATCCTGGTCACATGAGTCTGATTGATCACGCTCGCCGTGAGAATGAGCGGGTAGTCGTCACGATTTTTGTGAATCCCCTACAGTTTGGACCCAATGAAGATTTAGACAATTATCCCCAGACCTTTGAGCAAGATCTAGAGCTTTGTCGAGCTGCCGGGGTCGATGTGGTCTTCTGCCCCTCACCCAATGTTCTGTACGGACAAGCGCTCCCCGACCCCCAAAAGCTCACTCAGGTGATTCCACCTGCGGCGCTAACCGCTCACTTATGTGGCTCCTACCGACCGGGGCATTTTCCGGGAGTCACCACGGTAGTAGCCAAACTATTCAATTTAGTTCAGCCCAATCGAGCTTATTTTGGACGCAAGGATGCTCAGCAGTTAACCATTCTCAAGCGCATGGTGACGGACCTGAACTTACCTGTTGAAATCGTGGGCTGTCCGATTGTTCGGGAACCCGATGGCTTAGCCTATAGCTCTCGTAATCAATATCTCTCCAGCAAAGAACGGCAGCAAGCAGCGGTACTGTACCAGAGTTTGCAAAAAGTCAAGATAGCGTTTGAAGCCGGTGAACGACAAGCCATCACCCTGACCGACTCAGTCAAACAGTTTTTAGGAAAAGTGCCTGATTTGCAGGTGCAGTATGTCGAGTTGGTTCATCCTGAAACACTCCAGCCCTTGGCGAAGATTGACACGGTCGCACTGTTGGCGATCGCTGTTCATCTCGGAAATACCCGTCTTATTGACAACATGCTGTTGCGATCACGCCTTCCTATTATTGCTATAGACGGACCTGCCGGAGCAGGTAAGTCAACCGTCACCCGAATTGTGGCGGATAAATTGAACCTGTTGTACCTCGACAGCGGTGCCATGTATCGAGCCGTTACCTGGCAAGTACTACAGCTGGGAATTGACCCCCAAGACGAAGTCGGCGTGGCCGAAGCGCTTCCCAATTGCCGCATTCATCTTGCTTCTGACCCTGAGATGGGGCAATCGGCAGGGCTAACCCGGGTGTGGGTTAATGACCAAGAAGTCACCACCGGAATCCGGGGTCCCGAAGTCACGGCCCATGTATCCACCGTGGCAGCTCAGCCCATGGTCCGACAAGTGCTATTGAATCAGCAGCAGGCGTATGGCGCGAACGGCGGTGTGGCCATGGAAGGGCGCGATATCGGAACTCAGGTCTTTCCTTTTGCAGAGCTGAAGGTCTTTTTGACAGCATCAGTACATGAACGGGCTCGTCGTCGTCAGCGCGATTTAGCAGCTCAAAACCAACCTACGATGAGTTTAGAAGCTTTGCAGCGAGCCATCGATGAACGCGATCGCAAAGACAGTACACGCCGGGTCGCGCCGCTCCGACGGGCTCAAGATGCTATTGAACTCAATACCGATGGCTTATCCATCGATAGGGTAGTGGAAAAGATTATTGGCCTCTATCGCGATCGTCTAAACACCGATTAGATGATTCCTGACATTTGCAAGGAATTATCTAGTTGAGTTGTAGCATTTTGAAAATGTTAGCTTGCGGGAATATACGCTTGCTTTACAGGCATATACGAGAGATATACTGCAATTTCACGGAGTATTGTGTCTCTATAGGGTTTTTAAGCGCTTCAAAGGTCTGTTAATTCTTCGGTTTTTACAGATCGTTTTTGTCGTTTTGATTCTATGAATCGTTGCGCTTCGAGCTTATACAAATTTGTGTTTATGCCTTTGCTTTGGCTATATGGCCTCGAATTGAGATGCTGACGCCTAGAAAGTTAATGATGTCTAGATGACAGTTAGGGAGCCCATTCACCATGAAATCTGCGATCGCGATCAGTCTTGTTCTAGGGACTGCTATTCCAAGCTTTGCAGCTGAGCCGCCAACAGCAGACTATTATTGCTACATGGTGGAAGGAGATGGCCGTTTGGTAGACTTGGAGCCACTCTGTTTTGAGCCCGAAGAGCCCGAAGAGCCCGTCGAGTCGTTTGGGCAGGGAGATTTACCGATTAGCTGTAATTTCCAGCCAGACTCCGAAGGAGTTGATCAATCGGAAGAAGCCCTGAGCTTAGCAATTCCTTTCACTTGCGAAGCCGAGGAAGACATCGCTGCTAGCAACATGACCTTACGCTTAGTTTTGGACGGTGAAGCCTCCGGTTCACCGCTCTCACAATCAATGCCGGCTTTGGCTGAAGGAGAAACCTACGATTCTGTAGCGACCTTTACGGTTGCGGATCCGCCGGAGAATCCGAATTCTGTCATCGTTGAATACGTTATTCAAGAAGGGTTAGACGAAGCGACACCAGCCGTTCAAGAAGAGGGAGAACCGGAAGGGCGCTAGCAATATGCCATGGTGTCCCCACAATCGGCTGCATCCCTACTTCGGACCCTCTATGCCAAGGTCTCGGGGCAATATCCCAAGCCCATTACAAACTGGTTGCGAAACGCCTCGATTTCTTTACGATCGGGTTTGCCGTAAGAAACCACAGCCACCTGGTAGCGGCGCATAACCGCAACTGGCGATTGCCCGGTCTCGAGAGCCCAAAAAGCCATCCTTAGACGGATATTGGGTTCGTGGGGAATGCCTAGCTCCGTGAGGTAAGCCCGAAAATCGCCCGCGCTCGCCTCGTTGATTGAATCATGCATACGGACTTTGACCACCCAACCGTCGATCTGATGGATGACGGTTAGCTGAGACAACGGCAACGAAGACATTCTCAACAGGTGCTCGACAACCCGAAGCGTAAGACTGGCATTTGCGAGGTGATAGATGTAATCCATCGGGTGACCCTCCACTCGGGTGCTACATCTATATTGTCGGGAGGAACGATTTTTGATAACACTGGGAAACTCCCCGTTTTACCCTGGGGGTTCTACCCAATTACGCAATTATCTATGGGCGATCGCACCACAGCCGACCTACAACTCTCCTCCTATCACTACGACTTGCCGCCTGAGCGAATTGCTCAAAATCCTGTCGAGCCGCGTGATCATGCCCGCCTATTGACAATCACCGATCCAACAGCGACCGCTCACAATCACGTATACGACTTGCCGCATCTCCTGCAGAGCGGTGATTTGCTCGTTCTCAACAACACCAAAGTGCTGCCCGCTCGTTTATTTGGTCACAAACCCGAAGGCGCTGCCGTCGAAATTTTGCTGCTAGAGGAGCGGGCTCCCCTATGCTGGTTAGCACTCGTCAAACCTGGACGTCGGTTAAAACCAGGAGCCGCCATTCACTTTGGGGAACATCCTGACCAGCCGCTCTTAATCGCGCGAGTGTTAGAGTCTGACCCCGAGACCCATGGACGCCTCCTGCAGTTCACAATTTGCGGCGACGAGTCTTTCTATGAGGTGTGCGATCGCCTGGGCAAAATGCCGCTACCTCCCTACATCACAGACTCCTCAGCTCCCCCGGAACGCTACCAAACGATTTACGCCGAACGATTAGGAGCCGTCGCAGCTCCAACAGCGGGTCTGCACTTCACCCCCGAACTGTTTGAACAGCTAGATGCGGCAGGAATTGACCACACGTTTATTACCCTACATGTCGGGATTGGTACGTTTCGCCCGGTTGAAGCTTCAACCATCACCGACCACAAGATGCATGCCGAATGGCTAGACGTCTCCGAAGCAACAGTCGCGAAGATTCGCCAAACGAAGGCCCGCGGCGGTCGGGTGATTGCCGTTGGAACAACCGTAACGCGAGCTTTGGAAGGCGCCGCTCAAGGTGGTGAGCTGCGTCCATTACAAGGGAAAACGAATTTATTTATTTATCCGGGCTATCAGTGGCAGGTTTTGGATGGGTTAATGACCAATTTTCACTTGCCAGGATCCAGCTTGATGATGCTAGTCAGCGCGATGATTGGCCGGCAGCGCTTGCTACAGCTCTATGCCGAAGCTATTCGAAGGGAGTATCGATTTTATTCCTTCGGCGATGCCATGCTGATTTTGCGGTAGGGATGAGGCATTGAAACACCAATATTCTGGATGAGGCATGAATGACCTGCCATCAACGTCTCATCCCTACGGGTCACCGATTTCTTCGCTCTGACCCCGCACGGGGGGCAATTTTTCAACCAGCCCCATTTCAAACGCGATATCGGGTAATTCCCCAGCAATATATTTACCCGGTTCAAACATGCGTCCCGGTGTAAAGCACATTTGGCGCAGTTCCACGACTTCGGTTTCCAGAAACATGGAGCGGGATAAGCGACGTTCTAACGGCATAGGAAAGGGTGAAACGCTGATAGTGGCAGCTTAGCAGTTCTTTGCCCATACAAGCACGGTCTCAAAGTCGTAGCATGATTGAAGTTCACACACAGACACCTCAATCAAGGAGTTTTAAAGGAGTTTTAATAGTGGCTACTGCAACCTCCGTCCGACTCGTAGCCACCGGAACACAGTATTCACAGTCAGTTCTAAGGGAATGCCTGAGGGCATAGGTAGCTGAGTATCGCCGCGTAAAACCTTGACCATTTGCCGTGGTTGAAAGACGGTCACAGCAAATTCGCCTGGATCAATCAGCCAGCCCACTTCGGTTCCATGCTGCAGGCAGTGAGTTAGCTTTTCTATCAGCCGAGTCTGTGACTGATCAGGAGAGACGATTTCGATGGCCCAGTCGGGTGCCAGCTCAAATTTATGGGGAATCATACCGGCTTCTGTGAAAGGTATTCGCGCCCACTTAAAGACCACGACATCCGGGACAATCGCCTCAGAACCGCCGAAGACGCAACGGAGTTCGGGAAAAGCTAGAGCGATCGCAGCGTCTTCAGTAGCGGCGTTGAGGGTACTCACCAACTTCCGCCAGCCCTCTTGTTAGCTTTTCTTCGCCAGCGCTCTTTACAGCCTTGCCAGAATCTCCAGATGCCTATCCATCCCCTCTAGCGAATAGCGATTGTAGCCATTGCGCTGAATTAGTTCCTCCAAATAGGCCACCCTTGAAGCAGGAACCGGGTGACTAGAGAGGTATTCAACCTGAGCTTCGGAATTTTGGCCCAGCGTCGCCATGAAATTCCGCAGGCCATCAGCAGCATACCCAGCAGTTGCCAGTACCCGCGTACCCAGCAGGTCTGACTGGCGCTCTTGCTCGCGACTGTAGTGCAGGCTGACCAAATTGGTCACAAAATCACCTAGAGGAATTTCATCCGAGAGCTGCGCTAGCAAATCATCGCGGAAAAAGCTCTGGATGCCGTGGGAAAAGACCGCGTGAGCTGCTTCGTGGGCCAAGACACCGGCTAATTCGGCTTGGGAGTTGGCAGCCGCGATCGCCCCTGTATATACAAAAATCTTGCCTCCAGGTAGGGCAAACGCATTCATCGAGCTGTTTTGCACCACGAAAAACTCATAGTCCAAATCACGCCCCATGAGTCGCGACACTTCTAAGCCCAGCTGGGTGACGTAATCCACGACTACAGGATCTTCAACCAACGTCAACTGCTGCTTGTACTGCTCAGCTACTTTGGCCCCAAACTCAGACTCATCCGACAGCATCAGGTCAACGATTTCGTAGGTCTCCACCGCTTCATTCCAAGACCCTAGAGGATTGCGATCGCCCGTTAGAATACCGCCCAGAATATTAACGACGCCTCCCACAATGGAGTCAGTCCGGCGACCGCTGGAAAACGTATTGAGCTCTTCTTCAGCGATATCGGCAAATTCGCCTGCTTGAGGATGATCCAAATTGATGATGGAAAATTCACGCGCCGCGATCGAGGCTTCCAAGTGTTGACCAGAATCAGACAGTGCTCTGACTTGGGCCATCACCAGCTCTGCCGCATAGGGGTAGAGCGTAGCGGCCTGTTCCAGCACGACCAGCGCTTCATCCTTGCGATCGCGTTCCTGTAATAGCGCCGCCAGCTGCAGCGGTGCCGGAATAAACTCCGGCTGGGCCTCCACCACCTGCTGCAGGGGAGGAATAGCCGCGTCTTGGTTGTCACTCGCGATCGCCGTTTCTGCTGCAGTCCACCGGCTCAGATTTTCTGGCGCCAGTGCGCTGGCTTCATAAATGGGGTCAGCCACCTGAGCAATCGGACGACTTTCAAATTCCGGTTTGACTTGGCGATAGAGCTGTTCGGCCCCGGTAACATCCCCCTGTCGATAGAGACGATCGCCCTCTAAAAACGTAGCGACGCGATCGCCGGATATCTGGGCAAGTCTCCGGTCGAATCCAGCATCCTCCTGCACTGTCCGAGCGGGTGTAGCTATCGACTGGGCTGGCTGCATAAATCGGTTGGGCAGCTGCCAGCTTCCGCCGATAAACAACACTGCACCAAACATGACCAAAAGTAAGCGTTTAAGAGTTTTCATATTCCTTGCTCTGTAGAAAGTTACGACAGCGTGTATTCGTTGAAGTCAGGAAGTTCTGAGTTTGGTTCTTGGTTCTATCCTGCGGGAACAGCACAGCCCTGCGTTGATGGTTGGTTGAGTTGGGGCAAGGCATTTGGAGCGTAGAGTCTTGAAGGATATTAAATACCGGCAAATGCCTCACCCTTACGAGATTTTGCTCCCCCCCATCTCCCACTGCTTCCTCTACCTTCCCCGCTCCCTTACCCCATCACGTCCCCTTTACCCCTTTACCCTCCCACCGTTCGGCTGAGCGACCTTCGGCCCGAGCGATTCGGCTGAGCGGTTCGGCTGAGCTCACCGCCGAAGCCTCATCGTCGAAGCCTCAGGTCGAGGTCTCACGCCGAAGCCCTTCTACCCTTCCACCCACCTAGGGACAGCTCAGCGTGTAGTTCCATTCGGTGGTTGCGGTTTCAATATTGCCCGTGACAATCACCTCCATGCGGCTCGATTCACCCGCGAAAGGAATCGTGAGCTCGTTGCTGTTAGAGACAAAGCCTGTATCGAAAATCTCTTGGCCCTCATAGATAATTTGCAGTCGATCCGGAACCCCAAACATTTCGTATTCCAGTTCAATTTCACCGCTGTTCGTGCTCATCTGCACGGCGCGGCGATCGCCCTCTTGGCCCCCACTAGCCTGTTCGCGATCGCAAAAGACAATCGGAATTCCAGCTGTAATGTCAGGGTTCACTTCGCTACAGGCCCTTACCTGCAGTGCCGTAGCTGACTGGGAGGCAAATGCACACAGCACCGATGCTTCAACGGATTCCAAGGAGGCTTGACGGTCAAACGTGGTGACTTCGCTACGAGCACCGGAGTGAACGTAGCGTTCGCCAGTCGTGAGCAGAACGGGAGCTTCTGACTCAGTAGTTTGCACATTGATTGCCCCTTTTAGGACGTCTACCTGCAGTTCTGTCCCGGTATCGCGGGTCTGCACCAGAATTTCGTCATCTCCTTGGGCTGCTACCACCGCATCAGTCGCAGGAATAATAATGAAGTCTTGAGGCTTGTAAACCTGCAGCCCACAATCGCCACTGGTTGCCTGAGGCAGTAGTGTCTGAATCTGTGTAGCGAGCGTTTCGCCCGTGCCTGCGGTTGAAAGGGGCGGACCTTCGGCACATTGGAGCGTTGCTTGCAATTCGGCTTCACTGGACCACCAGAAGCCTGTTGCCATGGTCTCGCATGGGCCACCGCTAGCGGATTGACACTGCTCTAGTGCTTCTGTACAAGGATCGCCAGTCGTTACCGTTGCGAACCCAGTTTGGCCATCGGGAGCGATCGCGCCACAGTAAAAAATCTGCCGGGTTGGGGCTTGCGCTAACTGTTTGGTTGCTATTGCTGGTTCAGCAGCTCCCTCACTGCGGCTGGACCGTCCTGGCGTTACCGTTAGCCCATTTTCACAGCCCCGATCTTCGTTGCGGGCCAGACCCCAGCCAATCCAGTAATCGCCGCCTTGCATCTGGCAGGGAAAATAGTAGATGGCGGCTTCCGAGTGGGGATTGGTTTGGATATAGAAATTGAGATCTTCACCGTTTCCAGAGAGAAACCGCAGCAGGGCATAGGCATTGTTCGGCGGTGCTGTGATGAGGGCGTCGCGAATTTGCTGTAGAACTGAACCAATTTGAGCCGATTCGCGGCGACCGCTGCGGCGAATAATCAGCTCACTGCTGTTGCCTAGAATATTGTCAATGAGGGCTTGTTCAGGATCGCTAGCCGGACTGGGACTACTGGTGAAGACGAGTGAAATACCCAGAGCCGAGGCAATGAACTGTTGCCAATAGGGGCGATGTCGGGAGCGATGGGATCGATTCATAGGAATACAGATACAGCTTTAAGAATTTATACGGTTGCGTGCTTCCAATTCCGGTACCCCACGTTCTAAGTGGACTGTGCAAATCGCGGCTCACGTAAGCGATCGCCAAACGTCCGGAATCAGTATACGAGAGAGGGTTGTAACGTAAGAGCTGACGATAAAGTAGCTGTCTGTACAACAGCTTCCAATAGGAGGAAGTCTACGTATCCATAACAGCAATGCCTCCTACTACACAAGACTCATCCATTTTTCCGCAAGAATCACTCAGTATTTTTGATGAAAGCAGGTTTGTATACAACAGTGGATACATCTACTCGTGAAACACTGGACCTCTGGTTCTACATCAGGAGTATGGCCAAACGGACGATAGCGCTGGCTAGTCTGTTGGTTACGACGGCTATGCTGAGTTCTGGGCAGCCTGTCAGTGCCGCTGGCGCCTCGGATTTTCTGGAAGCATGTCAGCAGAGCAGTGCATTGTCAGAGAGCGATCGCGTCCTTCTAGAGGCCTTGCTCAAGGCAGCCCAAACTGAGAATTGCCAAGAGGCTGAGCAAACACTGTCGGCGCGGTCTGATCTGACGCTGAACAACTTATCGATTCAAGACATGAGTCTCCTGGCAGCGTTTCCGCAACTGACCGAACTGTATCTGAGCAGCAATGCAATTCAGGATGTGACGCCGCTCGGATATCTGCCGAATCTCCAAATTCTGTCGCTACACAATAATCAGGTGGCTGATGTAACACCTCTGAGTCAGCTCAACAGATTGACCCATCTGTATCTCAGCCAGAATGTTATTACTGATATTCGCCCTCTGTCGGAGTTGGCTAATTTAGAAGAGCTTCATCTGAACGAGAACCGTGTGGAAGATCTGCAGCCGTTGGAGGCGCTGAATCAGCTGAACTACCTCGACCTGTCCAGAAATGCGATCGGAGAGGTGCGATCGCTGGCTGGCTTACAGCATCTAGAAATACTGAAACTCAACAGCAATCAGATAACGAGTATTGAGCCACTGTCGTCTTTAAGCAACTTGACGGAGCTGCATCTCGACTCAAACCAGGTGTCTGACATTACACCCCTTGCAGTTTTGGACCGTCTCATCTATTTGGATGTGGATGGCAATCTAATTGCTGAGGGCGATCGTCTACAGATTCAGCAGCCTATTCATCTTCGGGAACTGCGAGCGAGAAATGCGTGTGCTGGCTGCAATCTATCGAACCTTGACCTAACCGATTTAGAACTCATTGGTGTTTATTTAGAAGGGGCTAATCTTACAAGCACAAACCTGCAGGATGTTGATTTAGTCGGCGCTATTTTGGCAAATGCTGACCTCAGAAATGCAAATTTAGCAGGCGCAGACTTAGAAGCTGCCATTTTATTGAATGCCAATCTAGAGGACGCTAATCTTCAGGGAGCCAATTTGTGTAACGCGATTTTACCCACTGGAGACTTAATGCCGTGTTCACCATAAATAGAGGAATTGGAAACACGTTGACAGTTCTGACTTTAAATATGGCTTTCTCAATATCGTCAGTAGACTCACCTGAGGCTCAACGCTTTACTGACTGGTGCAATCAGGCGGAGGAATTATCCGCATCAGCGCGTCGCACTGTTGAAGTTCTGCTGGCAATTTCTGGAGTTGAGGACTGCCAAATTGCTGAGGATATTCTGATGAATTTGACCGAGTTAGACTTGAGCGATCGCCAGATTAGTAACCTCAAACCATTAGCTTCACTGACACAATTAAACACACTATATTTAGCACAAAATCAAATTACGGATATTGGCCCCTTAAGTTCCCTCAATCAGCTCACCAATTTATATTTACTCGACAATCAAATCACTAACATTCGTCCACTTGAACAGCTAGAGAATTTAAATACGCTTTATCTTGATAACAATCAAATTGAAGACTTGAGCCCAATTATAGACCTACAATCGCTGGAAATTCTGTATGCCAACAGTAATCGTATTCAAGACATTAGCCCGATTGCAAACTTGCAAAACCTGAAACAGCTTTATTTAGCTATTAATCAAATTGAGACAGTCGCAGCGCTACAGCCATTGCAACAGCTCACTCATCTTGACTTGGGTGCCAACCAAATTACTAATGTTGATGCCTTAGCGCCCCTCACCCGCCTGACCGAACTGGGCCTAAACACCAATTACATTACTGATCCAGAAGCCTTGTCGTCCCTAAAGATGCTGGATCAGCTGGATTTGAGAAGTAATCCGCTCGATCAAAAAACATGCCCAGTTTACCCCGCGACTATTTGCCTTTTTAGCGATGATGCTGCCGACCTCTATCATTTGGGCGAGCAACAACTCAATAACGGTGAATTTCTAGCGGCCCTACAGACATTTGACACTGCATTCGCGGTTTATCAGCAGGGCGGCGATCGCCTGCGTCAAAGTGATGTCTTAGACCGTATTGGTAATGCTTACGACGGGCTAGGACAATACGCGAATGCGCTCGATGTCTATGCTCAAGCGGCTACCATCCGCCAAACTGTCGGCGATCGCCAAGGGGAGAGTGAAACACTGACAAACTTGGGTATCACCTATACCCGGCTTGGACAAACCAACAAAGCCATCACATCGATTCAAACGGCTTGGGATATCTATCAACAGCTGACACCTCCAGACCGCAGTTATCGACGACCTGAACCGCGTGAAGGCATAATCCTGAGCAGTCTGGCGTTGGCTTACAGTCGTTCTGGTGATCACCCTCAAGCGCTGCGATTTGCCAAGCTCAGTCTGGCCAGCTACCGTCGGGGCAATAATCCAGCGGGTGAAGCGATCGCCCTGACACGCATCGGCGAAGCCTATCGCAACCTCGGTAATCACGACAAAGCCCAGCTCTACCTCGACAAAGCCTTAGCGACGACCCAGGCTTTGGAGGATGCACCCGGCATGGCCCGTAGCCTCCATGCTCTGGGCAATCTGGCAGTTAGTTTAGAGAATCCGTCGTTGGCACTGGAGCACTACCAGCAGGCGCTGGATTGGCGCGAGACATTGGGCGATGTTGCTGGGCAAGGCGAAACCCTGAACGCTATGGGCCAGCTTTTGTTGGACCGTGGGGAATTGGCGGAGGCTAAAACTTCACTGCAGGCAGCGATTGCTCGCTGGGAAGCGTTACGTCCTGGATTAACGGATGAAGACAAAATCGCGATCGCTGAAACGCAAGCTGCATCTTATCGGCTACTGCAAAAAGTTTTGATCGAGCTGAATGATGTTGAAACCAGCTTGGAAATTTCTGAACGGGGACGCGCCCGTGCCTTTGCCGAACTACTAGCCCATCGCCTCTCACTACGAGGACAACCCATACCCTCCGAACAGTTCGCACCACCCCCTGTTAGCCAAATTCAGCAGATTGCCCGTGAACAGAAAGCGACCCTGGTGGAATATTCGCTGGTTCAGGGCGAAATTTATATCTGGGTCGTGCAGCCCACAGGCGCCATCCATTTTCGCCGTCAGCCATTAGGGGAAAAGCCTTTGGCCGATTGGATTACAGATAACCGAATGGCGCTAAACATACCGACACGCGGTCTCGGTATCCAGTTGGATGATGCTGATGCGACAGCCCGGAACGACGATTATAGGAACAGCCTCCAGGAGCTACATCAGCTTTTAATCGCGCCAGTCGCTGAATTTCTCCCGACAGATAGCGACGCGTCAGTCATCATCATTCCTCAAGAAGAACTATTCTTGGTGCCCTTTCCTGCCCTCATTGATGCTAATGGCAGCGCTTTGCTGGACAAACATCCCTTGCTCTTCGCGCCTGCGATTAGTCTTCTGAATACGCCTCCTTCCGAGACGCCACTGAGCATCGGCAGCGATCCAGCCTTGGTGGTAGGCAATCCAGTGATGCCGGACGATCCTGCAACAGGCAGTCCCCTCATTGATTTGCAAGGGGCTGAAGAAGAAGCGCGGGCGATCGCCTCAATGCTCAATACCCAGCCCTTGATTGGTGCTGAGGCTACTAAGCAGACGGTCCTATCACACATGCAAGACGCTGAGGTGATTCACTTAGCAACCCATGGCTTGCTGGATGATTTCGGGACGGGCATGCCGGGAGCCTTGGCTCTAACACCAACGGTCTCAGACTCTGGGTTTCTGACTTCAGCTGAAATCATGAGCTTACAGCTCCAGGCCCAACTCGTTGTCCTCAGTGCTTGCAATACAGGGCAAGGAACCATCACAGGTGATGGCGTGGTGGGTCTGTCGCGATCGCTCCTCACCTCGGGTGTCGATACGGTGATGGTGTCACTGTGGTCTGTACCCGATCAGCAGACGGCATTCCTGATGACCGAGTTTTACAAAGAACTGCAGCAAACGCCAAATCGGGCGATCGCGCTTCGCAAAGCGATGCTAACGGTGCGTCAAGAATATGAACATCCCTATCACTGGGCCGCATTTACCCTATTCGGCAAACTCGGTGAATAGGGCGAATCTACAGGCCCATGATGTTGTAGCCGGAATCAACGTACAGAATTTGCCCCGTCACACCGCTCGACAGGTCGCTGCAGAGGAACGCTGCCGTTTTGCCGACTTCCTCTTGTGTCACGGTACGACGGAGAGGGGCTCTCGCTTCAACGTGATGAATCATGTCCAGAATGCCACCTACTGCAGAGGATGCCAGTGTCCGAATGGGACCTGCAGAAATACCATTGACACGGATGTTTTGGGGACCCAACTCAGAAGCAAGATAGCGGACGTTCATCTCCAGCGCTGCTTTGGCAACCCCCATGACGTTGTAGTTGGGGATCACTCGAACCCCCCCCAAGTACGTCAGGGTCACGATGCTGCCGCCCTCAGTCATTAAAGACTTCGCTGCTCCGGCTAAGTTGATGAGCGAGTAAGCACTAATCTCCAGTGCGGTTTGAAAGCCTGATCGCGACGTGTTGCTAAAGTCACCCGTCAGATCTTCGCGATTAGCAAAAGCTAGACAGTGCACCAATATATCCAGCTGGCCCCACTTGTCCTTCACTACGGCAAACGTATCCGCAACCTGCTCGTCATTCTGGACATTACAGGGCAAGAACAACGAAGGATTCAGAGGCTCAACTAAGTCCTTCACTTTCTTTTCCATCTTGCCCTTTTCGTCTGGCAGATATGTAATACCTAAATCGGCTCCTGCCGCATGTAGCTGCTGCGCAATACCCCAGGCAATGGAACGGTTGTTAGCGATGCCCGTTACGAGCGCATGTTTTCCAGTGAGATCCAGCATAGTAATTCAGTAATGAGCCACTTAGGAGAATACTCAAAAGTGGGGACGGGTGGATAGGGGGGTAGAAGGGGATAACGCCTAGCAATGCATCTTGATCGCCGGGTCATTCAAGGCATTCAAAATTGCCTTCCCGCCCCAGGATTGATATTCGAGCATCCTGAAAGATACGCGCTTTACTGACGCCGTTAGCAATACCGAAGCCCTGCTACCCGGTTCCCCGTCCACTTACCTACTCCGCCTTCAACAGCACTTCACCATTCAGCATCCGCTGAGCGGCATCCAGTAGCGCTTCCTCTAGGTATGGCTTGGTGAAATAGCCGTTAGCGCCTAGGTCTAGAGCCATTTGACGATGGCGATCCGCACCGCGAGAGGTCAGCATGGCAATGGGAATACGCTTCAAGCTGGTATCCTTTTGCAAGCGTGATAGCAGCTCGAGGCCGTCCATTCGCGGCATTTCGATGTCACAAAAGACGAGATCGCAGGGCAGACCAGAGCGGAGTTTTTCCCAGGCTTCCTGACCATCGCGGGCCTGTTCGACACGGTAGCCGACCTTGTTGAAACTCATGGACAAGAGTTCGCGTACCGTGATGGAATCGTCCACAATCAATACGGTTGGTTCCGACTTGGTTTCCACCAACGGCTCTGCTGGCGGTTCTTCGGCTTGTGTCCACAGAGAGGATCCGGCTTCGCGACGAACCCGGCCTTGAGCAATATCGATGAGTTCCAAGACATCGGCAATGGGCATCACACGACCATCACCAAGGACGGTGGCTCCAGCGATGCCCATGGGCTTGGGTACCGGGCCTTCTAGTTGCTTGATGACAATCTCCTGCTCGCCGAGTACTCGGTCAACCTGGAGCCCAATAAAGGTATTGGCACTACGTAGGACCACAATAGAAACGGCGTCTTCATCTTGATTACCGCCGTAAACCCGACCTCTACCAAGAGAGCGATTGAACTGTAGTAGCTCAGAGAGGGGTTGAAAGGTAAGCCTTGTATCACGCCACTGAATACTGGTCTGCTCATCCTCATCGACGTGAATCCGATCTTTGGGCACGTCGAACATGTCCTCAACCCCGTCCATAGGAAAGGCAATGCGGGCCTGATTATTCAGACAGCTCAGTGCTTTAGAAATACTGAGCGTGAGTGGTAAGCGAATAGTGAAGCTTGTCCCTTTTCCTAGCTCAGAGTCAATTGTGATAGAACCCCGAATTTCCGAAAGGGCTGTCCGCACCACATCCATACCAACGCCTCTACCCGCAAAAGCATCGGCTTGGTCACGGGTACTAAAGCCTGGGCGGAAGAGCAGTTCATAAGTATCGAGTATGCTCATCTCGTTAGCATCTGCAGGTGTCAAGATACCCTTGCTAACGGCCTTGCGTTTGACGAAATCGGGGTCAATACCAGCTCCATCATCAGCAATGTAGATAACAGTTTGGTTGCCTTGATAAAAAGCCCGCACCGTAATAACGCCTTCACGTGATTTGCCAAGAGCAGCGCGCTCTTCAGGCGTTTCAATACCATGGGTAATGGCATTGTTGACCAGATGCGTCATGGGATCGTAGAGGCGCTCTAGGATCATCTTGTCAATAAGCGTGTCGCGTCCTTCGACGACCAAGCGGGCTTCCTTGCCGCACTTAAGCGAAATATCACGAACGGCTCGGGGAAGGCGATCGGCAGTCTGGGCAAAGGGCACCATGCGGGCCTTGTTCAAGCCTTCTTGCAGCTGCGTTGTGACTTGCCGGAACTGGCGTGTAATCTGATCAGATGATTCAACCGTATAGCCGATGTCAGATGCTGATTCGCGGACTCGCACGATGAGTTCGATCATCTCTTGAGAGAGCGTATGAAAGCCGGTGAAACGATCCATCTCCAAGGCATCGAAAGTTGCGCCTGTGGCATGTCCCGTTGTTCCACCGTTACCACCATGGCTTTCGCTAATGCGGGCAACACCGGTTCCTTGTAAAGATTGGCGGCTTGACATCAATGAGCTTTCGAGAAGCGATCGCTCATACAGATCCCGCATCCGCTGTCCCACATCGTTCAGCTGCTGGACCTGGAATAGCAGGTTATCCAGAAACTGCCGCAGACGCTCTTGATCCTGTTCAAGTGAATTGCGGTTAACAACCAGTTCACCGACGAGATTATTGAGAATGTCTAGATGCTTGACCGAAACGCGCATGGTCTTATCGACCATAGCTCCAACCCGCCGCGAGGCACGACTCCCCTTAGCAGCTCGAATCGTTGGGGATGAACCTCCTAAGGTTTGGTCGGCTTCTTCTAAGAGCTTTTCTAGATCGCTGAATTCATCTTCTGCATCTGAGTCTGTGGTTACAGCTGCAGTTTCTGAGAACCCAGTTTCCTCACCTAGAAGTGCCTCTAATTCACCAAAGTCATCTGTTTCACTGGTAGGGCTTTCTGGTGAGGCAGCGGCGTTCTCCTCCAAAAGCACACCCAGTTCATCAAAACTAGCGGAGCCACTAGGCTCGTCTGGTTCATCCGATAAGAGCGCATCAAGATCGTTGAAAGGTTCTGCTGTAATAGGCTGATCACTGTCTTCATCGCCCAGAAGCGACTCTAAGTCTTCAAAGCCATCGTCGGACGCATCAGCGGTCCCTTTGTCTTCAGTCGCGATCGCCTCAGGCAGCCCTTCGTCCAGCGGACTGGCAAGCGCATCATCAAAACTGAGATTTTCCAAGAGATCATCGGCTTCCAGATGCGATTCATCAGACCCGTCTAATTCCGGGCTATCGGCATCATCAGGGCGATTCACAACAGTATCGCCAGATGGCTCGACGGGTGAATCACTGAACAAATCAGCCATTTCGCTATCGAGGTCATCCCCTCCGAATAGCGCATCACCTTCAAGGTCGAGGCCATCAGGACTGTCGAGTTCCTGATTATGGGCAATCGCTCCGTCAGGACTGTCATCGGCGTCTGATTCAGAAGCATCGCCAAACAAAGCTGTCATCTCATCGTCGCGATCGCTTTCACCCACGCGATCGTCGACGTCCAAATCATCTAGGCCGTCGAGAATATCGGCATCCCCAGCAGGCATGTCAGCAACAGTCTCGGCGTTCGGCGGCGCATCATCATCGCCAAACAAATCCTCTATCTCGCTGTCAACATCGCCACCACCGAAGAGTTCAGCAGTATCTATAGCGTCTGCACGGTCCGAACTATCAAGCGGTAAGTCAACCTCTGAAGACGATACCTCAGGCAAGATCTCACTCTCCGACGGCGGCGCATCGTCAAACAAGTCTATTAACGCGTCCGTACGATCGCTGTCCTCAGGCAGCACTTCAGAGCTGAGGTCAGCTGCATCAAGGTCGAGTGCATCGGCGCTGTCGGAGAACAAGTTAGCATCCAGCTCTATTTCCTCCGACACGCTATTGTCAACAGCATCCATCGCCAGATCGAGCGTGTCCTCCAAAGCTTGATGGCCGTCAGGTGAAGCTTCCAGACTCATCTCGTCGTCAGCCGCACCAAAAAAATCATTCAATTCATCAGACGACTGAGCCGAAGCCTCGTCTATCGATGATGGATTCTCGTCGAAGAAGTCAGTGATGTCTTCGGGTGCAGGAGTCGTTGCAGGAAGTTCTCCTTCCGACTCATCTGTAGACACTTCAAGCATGTCATCGATGCTAACTGTATCTACAGGCGTTGCCGAAACGTCGTCGCTTGCAGCGCTCAAATCGAGGTCAAAGATGTCTGCTTCAGAATCTGCTAAAGAGTCTGTAGAGGTTGCTTCCATAAAGAAGTCATCGCTCTCGGCTACAGCAAGATCGGGCTCGTTCTCAACAGCAGTTTCACTGAGAAAATCCTCGCCTAAGAAGTCATCCAATCCACTATCCGCGATCGCCGATGCCGATGCTGACTCGTCGTCTAGATCAGCAAAGTCAAGATCACTTGTCTCTGCTTCAGCGGTTGGCTCCAAATCAAATAGATCAGTATCTGCAGCTTCTGCCAGCTCAGTGTCTGCAGCTTCTGCTCCGGCGATCGCCGGAGCCTCGTTTACCTCCTCAGGTTCATCGAACAGGCTATGCAAGGCATCAGTATCGGTCAGGGGCGTCGCTTCGGGGCTTGAATCAATTGCCGATTCAGCCGGTAATGCTCCCTCGAACAGGTCATCCAGATCATTAGCGGGAGTGTTAACTGCTTCTATATCTGAGCCAATGGATGTATTTGTCGGCCCCTCAAAGAGATCATCGAATTCACTTGGAGCATCTTCGAGACTGAGATCTTGTGTTGGATCAGGGCCAGGCAAAGGATCGGCTGTCAGGTCATCAAAAAGTAAATCACTTTCTGATGAGGGTGCATCTTGAGGAACTGCCGCATCTTCTGAGCTCTCAGCGAAGAGGCTATCAACCGCTTGTAAAGGATCCTCAAAATCGGGCAGCGCCTCGAAAGGATCGACCTCAGAGGATTCGTCCGCACTCACAGCGGAAACATCCAACTCTTCGAGCCGTAATTCAGATTCAGAAGCCTCAGCTCCCTCACTGCCCAGTAGGTCATCCAGGTTTTCTGCTGGACTATCGATATCATCCGCTGACGTCTCTAATAAGCCGTCTATATCGTCATCAGATGCAATATCGGCTGTTTCTATGGATGCATTAAACTCGTCTAAGTTGTCTCCCAAGAGTGCCTCGAAGTCGGGATCAGTCGGCTCGACTGTATCCTCAGGCGTATCTGAATCGCTTGACATGAGGGCATCAAAGTCGAGGCGATCTTCATCCATCGCAGCACGATCGGACAGATTGATAGGCTCACTCTCCGGCACCTCAGAGACCGACGCGAATTCAGCTGAGCCAGCATCAGGGCTGTCTGATTCCTCAAAGAGTTCTGAGAAATCATCTGAATCCTGAGTCATAGACGTGAGCAACGTGTCCACATCATCATCTGAGCTGTCACCAAACAGCGCAGAAAACTCGTCGGATGTTTCAGCTTCAGAGAGGACGTCATCGTCTGAACGTTCGGAGGCTTCCGCAGGATCAGCTAAATCTAGCGCCTCGAAGTCGCTGAACTCATCCGCTTCAGATGTTGTTGTGGTCGATTCAGCGGCTGTGGTCTCGGTCCAGCGACTTTCTTCCTCCTGCCCATCGTGCGATTCTGACCACAACTCATCCAGCGCATCCAAGGCAGACTCATCTGGGATATCCACCTCTGATTCTTCTGTTGCCCAGGGGTCGTCAATGTCCCCAAACATTCGCTCTGAGGCAGATGCTCCCGCTGTATCAACAGTATTGGAGATAGCCTCTTCGTTCGCTGGGTCAGCCGTAAGCACTTCACTCTCTGCAGCTGTGGGCAAGTCTTCAACTGCTGCAGGTGTCGAACTATCGACAGCCAACGTCAAGTCATCTTCGGCTAAATCAGTATTACTGCCTTCTTCAAAGAGTTCGCCCAGATCGTTGAATGCAGCATCAATGCCTAGCTCATCATTGTCATCGACATCACTATCACCGGCAAGGTCAGGAGCGGCATCATCGAGACGATCCGTGTCCGACGCAATATCGTCTAATAGGGCATCTAGACTGTTATCCCCATCTGAGGTTACAGCTGGACTCGCGAAAACCGCCGTGTCGTTTGTGCTGCTTTCAGACAGATCAAACAGGTCAGTAAAGTCGTCATGATCGACGACATTCTCACTAGCAGTCTCTACCGCTTCAGCCTCGACTGGGCTTGTGCTATCACCCTCAGCGATCGCATCACTGAACAAATCCGTTAGATCCGATGGGGGCTCTACCGAGGGCTCATCTTCCAGCGTACTTTCCAACAAATCTGAGAAATCATCCGGAATGCTGATGTCAGGACCTTGCGTGTCAGACGTCTCTTCCCCTGTCTCAGCAATCTCTTCCCAAGGCGACTCGAGGTTAGCAATTTCACCCTCAAACAAATCAGCCAGACTATTGAGTTCAGAAACCCCTACAGATGGCTCCTCGGTATTCGCCGAAGTGAGCGGCATGGCATCCGTCTCATTTAGCGACTCAAGGGAACTCATAAAGTCGTCAGCAATATCAGCGCTCGCTTCGTCTACAGTTTCTGATTCCGCAGCCTCCAACCACTCTAAATCAGCCGTATCCGTTGGGGCAGGTTGATCCTCATCGAAAAGATTGAGCGGCGATCCCACAGCCTCTTCAGAAGCCGACAGCGTATCGGCAAACAAGGCATCGATATCTGCGGCTTCTGGCTCAACCACAGGCGGCATCAATGCCTGTAAATCGCTCGAAATGCTGATAGCCTCGGCCTGACCAGCTAAAACTTGCTCTTGCGCCTGTTTCAGCTCTTTAATGACAACCGGAGCCAGGGAACGATAAGTTTGATCGGGATTGCCAACGACCTGACGCGTGACGCTAGTCAATTCACACCAAAGATGCAGATCGAATTGTTCACCAATTCGCTCCAGAGAATCACAACAGGCTTGTAAAGCACCTCGACTAGTATCGGTATCGGCTTGCTTGAAGAGCGCCAGCATCGCGCGCAGATGACTGGGAACATCGCTCTTGAAAACAAGATTAAGCGCGCTCGCTTCACTGGTTGAGGCCGCTGCTCTTTGCGGTTCAGGAGCAGTGACGGGAGCCGCAGTAGGTACCACCACAGACGCAATGGGGGAATTAGCAACCAGAACGTTGAGATGCTGCTCCAGACGTCCAAAGACAGGCTCTAGATCGGTCATGACCTCCTGAGCCTTATCTTCGGTCAAACCAAACGGACCTTGTAGTTCTTCAAGCAGCGACTGCAGACCATCAAACACCTGCAGAAACATTGACTCCAGCGTGCGGTCAACTTTGGCTGGCGATTCTTTGAGAACCTTGAAGTAATCCTCAAGTCGATGCGATGTCCGCTGAATACTATTGATTCCCAACATGGCAGCTCCGCCTTTGACGGAGTGAGCGGCCCGAAATACTTCGTTGACCGTCTCAGGATCTTCAATAGTGGCTTGAAGATCCAAAAGCCCTTGTTCAATGGTGTTGAGGTGATCCTTCGCCTCTTCGATGAAGTATCCCAGAATTCGTTGCTGCTGTTCAGGCATCATGGCGGACAATTCCCCCTCATGCTCGGTTGTGATAACCCGTAAGTATTCACGGGGATGGCGTGTAACTTGGTTAACCTGATGTCCTTTGTAGTCGCTCTAAAATCCAGGACTTCCGTTATTCAGACATCTTAATGCTTTATTCATGGGTGCCTTTACAGCACTTAACAAAAAAGGTTTCTTAGTCGCTGAAAGGCTCTATATCATCCAGCTTTCTCCTGTCCCGACTCGACTTTAAATCGCTCTACAGAGGTGAGCAAATCACGCGCAACACCCACCAAGTTCTGCAAAGAGCCAGACACACGCTGTGATTCTTGAGAAGTCTCCTGAGCCGTCAATTCCACCGACTGCATAACCTGCGCAACCGCGCGCGATGTTTCTGTCTGCTCAACCGTATCGGCTGTGATGGAACGTACCAGGACATCAATCCGATTAGATACCTGAATAATATCCTCAAGCGATCGCTTTGCCTGTTCTGCCAATCGCGTCCCTTCAATAACCTGTTGCGTTCCTTCTTCCATCGCGGTCATTACACCGCTAGTCTCACTCTGAATTTGCAACACAATCTGCTCAATTTCCTTCGAAGCTTTGGCAGCTCGGTCAGCCAGCTGTCGGACTTCATCGGCCACAATAGCAAAGCCGCGCCCTGCTTCTCCCGCACGTGCCGCTTCAATACTCGCGTTTAAGGCCAACAGGTTGGTTCGCGATGCAATTTGCGAAATCAAAGCCACAATTTTGGAGATCTCTTGCGAAGACTCCGCCAGTCGTTTTACCTTGCGAGTGGTTTCAGCCACCGTTTCGCGAATCTCGAGAATACCAGACACCGTTCTTTCTACTGCCTCGCCACCCTTGAGGGCAGTTGTCGACGCCGAGCGAGCGACTTCTTCAGCCTCGCGCGCACTTTCTGCCACCCGCTGGATAGAGTCCGTCATAACCTGCACAGAATTGAGCGTCACAGCCAATTCCTCAGCTTGCCTTAAAGCATCTGCCGAAAGACTACGGGCAAATGTTTCATTTTCGGTGGAGGCTTTACTCACCTGGCGAGCTGCAACGCTCACCTGTTGGACAATCTCACGCAGATTTTGAATCGTCAGATTAAAGGAGTCAGCCACTGCCCCGAGGACGTCGGCGGTAACTTCCGCCTGTACCGTCAGGTCACCCCTAGCAGCCCCTTCTACGTCGTCTAGCAAGCGAATGACTTGGCGCTGTAGATCTTCCTTAGCCTGCTCCTGTTCCTGAGCTTTGCGCTGGGCTTCGCTCGTCGTCGTTAAAATCACGCGCGACATCTGATTGAAGCTGTTAGCCAGCTGCCCCATCTCATCTTGGGCATAGACCATTGCTCGAGCATTCAGATTACCCTGAGACACCGAGACAAACTGCCCCTGAAGATTACGCAGAGATTGCTTAGTCCGACGATTTGCCAGATGTCCAAGTCCTAAAGGAGTCACCAACCCAGCCACACCTGCAGCTGCAGCCGCCACCATTGCCTGCAGTCGACGCGGCGAGTTGCGGTCAGCTGTAGCGGTAGAAGCAACAAAATAAACAACAGCAACAGCAAACACGGTGGTTGCTCCCGTCGCTAGGGCAATAATCCACTGCTTAGTATCAATGGAAGCATTCTCTAGAGTTCCAAGCCAACCCTGATCGACCTGAACCGGCTCTGCATCCTCTTCGTCGACTTGAGCAAAGGCCGGTAGCTGATCAGCAGTTCCTGAAATGCTGAAAATTTCTTCATCCCCGATCGCCGATTGGTCATTGCCACCATCCGTGCTGATAAAGTCGGAGTCGCCAATGCCATTCCCTGAATCGTCTGTCGCACCTAGGCCAGACGCTCCTACAGAAGGACTCGTAAAACCGGCTGAGCTATCGGTCAGCTCAAAGTCAGGCAGACTCCCTAGATCATCAAATTCGTCAAAATCATCGAGAAAATCGACATTGCTCTGACTATCAGTGCCCTCTTCAGCGATCGCCGCCCCGTTTTCGTCATAGCTATCGTAGTCGGCGTACGTTTCGCCAGCCGAGCTTCCCCCATCCTCTGAAGCATAGAGGCCTGATGAAGCGTAAGGATCCGGCAGATCTTCAGTCTCTGACGTGTAGGTGAAATCGTCTGAATGGTCCGACTCTGGTTCTGCCATAAAGAGAGTCTGCTCTTCGGAAGCTTCGCTAACAGATCCAAAAGTCGCCTCTTCAGAGACATAGTTTCTGTATCCAGACTCAGCATAGTCACTACTGCTGTAGTCAGGATTGTCGTACCCAGCTTCACGATATCCAGAGTCATCGTAGGCCGAAGAATCCTCTAAGGGAGGCCCCTCAGTTTCAACCATCATAGGATCCGTTTCAGCGGTCTCTAGATTCTCAAAATCCGTAAACGGATCATCGCCAGCGACAAAGGAATCAGGTAACTCAATATCAGACAAATCTCTATCGGGAGCAAAGGGATCCGCTTCAGCATCGAGCTCAAAGTCAACCGACTCTGGTTCTGAAACACTAGGAGTAGCAAAGGGATCAGCCGCGAAAGCAGTATCCATCCCATCAGCATCCGATAAATCTAACTCGTCATCAGAAGCTTCAAACGGACTGGTAAATGGATCCTCTCCGAAGTCAGATGCATCAGCTGAGCCGCTTAAGTCAACATCAACTTCACCCAAATTGAATTCGGTAAACTCTCCATTCTCTTCGACAAGAATGTCAGAAGAGTCAGCAGCAAAATCATCAGACCACTGCTCCAGATCATCATCGGCTTCGATAGTGGTGGTATTCCTGTTGAGATCGGCCTGATCAAGGTTGGCCATTTCCACCGAAAGCTGCTCGTCAGCGTAGGCCAGTCCGTTGTTAGCGAAGTCAACAAATTCAGGATCCGATGTAATTTTAAGAACCTCTTGATACTGATTCTTAGCCTCTTGATATTGCTGCAATCCGTAACAGTAAATGTGTCCCCGAAGTAATAGCACACTGGGATCTGCTGGATAATCGGCAGCGAGCTCATCAATCACAGCAGCAGCATCTTCATAGCTACCCTGCATGTAGGCTCTCTCAGCTTTCTGATATGCTTGAGTGTAATCAGTGCTTGATGCCATTTGCTATCTCCTGCCGTTTGAGCGATCTAACTATTGCAACTGATTAGGCGGCCCAGCGAGCTGACCTCAGAACAGCGACATGGTCGAGTAGACGGAGCACGCGGGTTGAATCTTTGTCGACAATCCATTCCCCTCTAAGGAAAGGAGCCATGGTATCCGGGGTTCCCTGCGCGGGAGAAAGATTTTCCAGATCCATCCAGTCGGTGCCAACAATCTGATTAACGGCTAAGCCTAGCATAGTTCCTTGCTCTTCGACTGCAATCACCGGAATCTCCGGTCGATCCGTGTTGAGCTGGGCAGGATATCCCAGAAACTGACCCAAATCCGCCACCCAAATGACACGTCCCTGCTCGTTAAGGGTACCTAATAATAGGGGAGATACATTCGGAACGGGTGTAATTCGGTCAGGTGATTGTTCAATAATGCGGCGAATTCCCGTTGCTGGGAGTGCAAATTCATCGCCCGATGTTACGAAGAAGCGCAGGTAAAGTTCACCTTCGGGTGTCTCTAATGCCTGTAACTCAGGGCCTTGTTCCTGACCCTTGCCCGCTAAAAAGTCGGAATTTACGACCATATTTCCTCGTTCCTCATAAGAAACTAACCTCGTAAGAGCTGCTTAACCGTACCGACTAACTCTGTCGGCTGGAAAGGTTTGGCAATGTAGGCGTCGGCTCCTTGTTTCATACCCCAGTAGCGATCGAACTCTTCACCTTTGGATGAGCACAGGATCACAGGCACATCTTGCGTTGAGGGATCAGCCTTTAAACGGCGACAGACTTCATAGCCATTCATCCGAGGCATCACGATATCAAGAACGACAAGATCGGGTGGGTGTCCTGATTGAATTTGCTCCAAGGCCTCGACTCCATCACTCACAGCTGCTACGTCTAAGCCGCTTCCCCGAAGCAGTTCAGTAATCATTTCCCGTTGAGGGATGCTGTCTTCTACCACTAAAACTACGCTCATAGTATTCAATAGACTCGCCAACTGGCTTCCCTGATGGAATATTTCGAGGTTTAGGCTAAAACGCCACGAACTGACTGACGACAATTGCCTGAAAGCACTATTCTGCTGACCTGTGACTATTAAGGTACCCCCAAACTCGCTGAATGCTGAAAATCAGCACAAATTGGTCAATTAGCCTCGACTGAGAATTCTGTGAACGATTTGACTATCAGCCCCAATTTTTCATCGAGCTAACAGCTATGACCGCAAACAGCTAACCCATATTGCTATTTAAGGCTAATTTCTCAAAGTTGGTGCAGCGATTTGGCAAAGGGCCGTAGATCGACAGCAAGGTCAAAGAGAAGGAGTTCTTGGTGCTTGGTGCCTAATCACTGAGGCGGTTGAGAACAAAGAACACTTAAATAACACTTTAGGACTATTAGCAGCAGCCTGTTTTCGCCAATCTAATTCCCTTCATCCTGCGCCCCTTTCAGCTTACTTACCGCAGCGGTGGCATAGGACCAGCTCCTAGTTCTAAATCGTCACGAATCGCTTCGGCCAACAGACGATCCGGCTGCGGTCTGAGGGGATTCCCGAGGCCGACATACTTTTCGACAAGAGTTAATAGCTCTTGAGCTCCAAAAGGTTTCGTCAAATAATCAGTGGCACCTGCCATGCGGGCCTTCACCCGATCAATAAAACCATCTCGACCGGTCAGCATCACAATGGGGGTTTGCCGAAAGATATTTGACTGACGCAGCATGGCACAGAGCTGATATCCCTCTAATTCCGGCATGGCGATATCGCATAGAATCAGATCTGGCTTGAGCTGAAAGAGCAAACTCAGGGCGCGTAGAGGATTACCGATAGAGGTCGCTTCATAGCCATGCTTGTCCAAAATTTGTTCGACCGTTTGTCGAATAGTAACACCGTCATCAACGCAGACAATACGCGGAACACGAGCCGCATACCACTCATCCGATGTCAGCGTGGCAGGCACGTCAGTCACGATCGCCGGCAGTTGAACAATGCCTCTACGGACGTAGGGATAAAGCCCCTTAGCAACCATGACGACATTCCGATTGAGGTACCGGGCAATTTGTCGAATAGAGGTTTTGCCATCCATCCAATTCAATAAGCGGCTAGCCTTGACCTCATCCCATCCTTCCTCTTCCGAAGGATGAGAAACAATTATGGGACATTGATGAGGTGACTGAATATGGGGATAAAACTGCTTCCAGGCCTGAATTTGAGTTGTCAGAGTGGCAACAAGAGAGCTGATTTCGAAGGTGGTAAGCTGAGGACTTAAGCCTGCAGCCAGCTTAAAGACGAAAGATCCCTGATGCAAACTGAGCAGGTCAAATACGGTCTCATGGACCATGCCGGTCAAAATCGTTCGGCCTTGCTGCGGCGTTAGGGTGTGATTTTCCAGCAGCGCCCACAGATAGCCATACTCCGGCGAGTTGAAGGTGGCGATCGCCGGTACATCCAGCGTATCCAACACATCCTCTAATTTGTAACGGTGAAGGTACCCGCGCAATCGGTGCAGTTGCCCATCGGTTGTACCCGCGTAAACAATCCGACCGTTCTGCCAAAAAACCAACCAGGATTGCGGTGAAACGGTACCGTCCATACGCATGTCTCCCAATGGCGACATGCCTGCAGTTGGATAGGCCTCGACATAGAGTTCGCCCGTGCGCTGCCCTAACTCAATCAGCTGCAAAATACTGCGAATGTCAATCTCAGCCAGTTGCCCCTGCATATGATCAGTTCTCTCTCTGAGGTTAATGGTGGCACAGATTTTGACTCCCTAGAGGGCATATCTCTAAAAATCGCTGCTGTAGAACGGTTTGCCCTCTTTTGGAGGCATTACAATTGTTGATGGTGGTAGGTAGTGTTATTTGAATGGGTTCAGTCATACTCCTGGCCTGATGAGTTAGCCTATGAGCTAGCGCTTGCGAGTGGGTCAATCCAAATTGGGAGCTGGAGTATAAGCTAGAAGCTGGCGTCTTTACGGATTAGTGCTTCAGTTCTGTATCAGGGGTCACTGTAGCGCTAAGCTAAACGTCTGAATCTTGTAGGCACCCAGTGACTATCACACGGGGAGAGGGAAACTAGAGTGCTTTATTTGGCTGAGATTCAAAAAAAGACCGGATTCATGGGCGGCGGCAAATCAGAGCTCAAGCTACTAGCTTGCCAACGCGGTGAAACTTGGGCGGCAGTTCCTGGGGATGACATCGTTCCAGCACCAGAGGACGCTAACTACAGTGCCGGCGCATTGGTGATGGTGGAATTATCTAACAACCGACAAATTCAACGTCACTACGACGCTGGTCGCCCGCTGGTAGGTATCCTGCAAAACTTTTCCAATCAGTCAAAAAAGGCAAAAGCTCAGGAAGAAGAGATTGAGCAATGGAAGCAATCGCTGACTTTTCAGAGCCAAGAGCTGAATCGTCGGGAAATGGAGCTAGAGACTCGACAGGAGCAAGTTGAGCAGGCTGAGGCAGACCTAGAGCAGTTAGAGGCCCAGCGCCAGGAAATTGAAACCTCACAACAAGAGGCCAACCAGCTTAAGGAAGAGCTTGATCGCAAGAATCAGGACTTAGAAGGGGCATGGGCTCATCTGAATGGTGAGATTCGTCGCTTTGAAGAGCGGCAAGCTGACGCTTCACAAACCGCTGGATTAGATGAGGCTCAGATCCAGCAGTTGCAGGAGACGCTGGAGCGTCTTACCAATGCGGTTACACCTACAGAAACAATACGAGAACATCTGAATCTTGCTTTTGGGGCGATTGATCAACAACAGGCCACTCTAACCGGGCGGCAGCAATCCAGCGAAGAACAGCAGAATACGCTGAACGAACGCCGCGAGCAGTTGCAGCAAGAGGTCGAGACGCTTAAGAATCGCTGGCAAAGCTGGCACGACAGTGATGCTTCGCTCAATTTGAGAAAAGGGGAGCTGAAGTTCCAACAGCAGTTGTTGACTGCTAAGCAAGCCACTGTTCAGGAACTCTCACAACGCCTCCAGGCACAGAGCAACTTATATCAGCAAGTCTATGAGCTGCTGAACACTTCCGACAAGGTCCGCTTAAGCGATAAGGTCGACGTCGCTGCGCTCGAGGCAATGCCCATTGACGACCTCCAGAAACTTGTAGATGACTTGAGCAAAGATTTGGAAAAGGTTTCTCGCTTCGTGAGCGATCAGGAAGAAGAACTGAACTTAGAACAGCAGGAACTCGAAGCTATCAAGCAAAAAATTGAGCAGGCCAACGAGTTTGATCGCCTCCAGTTAGAAACCGAACTGGCCGACGAGCAAGACCGCTACCAGATGCTGAACGAAACGCTAGTGGGGCAACGGCGTAATCTACTCGAGCGTGAAGAAGTCTTAAGCCAACACCAAGCAGTTCTACGACGTCGGCAGGGATTAGCGACAGAAGAACCCCCTGTCAGCGCGGTTGATTTGGAACCTGTCCTGAAGCAAATTGACAATCTACGGCAGCAAATTTCTGAGGAAGTTCAGAAGGTTGAATCTGATATCAAACATATCCAAGGTGTTGTGGAGTCGATTAAGCAAGAGGTTGAACAGAAATCGACTGAGCAGACCAACCTCAAGGAAGAGTTGATTCAGTTGGATGCCCGGCTTCGAGAACAGCAAGCCGAGATCAGTGCTGTTGAAGGACAGATTCAGCAGTATGCAGAACTTGTGAATCCATTTCAAGAGGGTGTAGACAGCTTTAGACAGAAACTGGAAGACACTGCTGAGTCCCTGTCTAAGTTTCAGGAGGCCAGCGATTACCAATTGCAGGCGATCGCTGAAATGAAACAGCTTGTCTCAAGCCTTGCGGCAGATGGATCGCAAACGGTCTCAGCTTAGGTGCGATTAGAATGTCTCAGCGTATAATTTGGGTCAACGAGCAGATTGATGCTTGTGGAATTTTGTACTCCTGTATTGCCTGTTACGACGAGCAGCAAGCACAGGCTTGCCACGAATCGTTCAAAGCTAATCTGAGTGAGCAGCAAAAGCAGGCAGGATGGGTAGCCCGTCTGCGGACAGTCGACTCTTGGGATGAGGTGCCTGTGAGTGCTTTGAAGTTAAGTGTTTAGCGGTTGATTCTTCTAGAGACGACGATTAATGTCCATCAGCGTTTTGCTGAAAACTCGTACCGGTTCCGTAGTTTCGGCAGAAAAAAGAGAGAGATCAAGCGGACCCCACTGAGTATGCGCGCTCTCTGCCAGTTCTAGCAGACGAGGGTCTCGCAGACGAACCCGCCCAGGACACCGCAGAACAAGCAAGGGCAATCGCTGCTGCCCCGCTTCTGCAATCAACGTCCATTCACAGGACGCAAGCCAAATCTTAACGGGCGTGGGGAGTCTGTCTTTGAATTGATTTAGTCGATGGTACTGTTTCAGCACATCTTGCCAACGATAACTGGAATTGGCGGGGGCCGACATAAGCGCTTTGCCTTAGAAGAACCTTGCTAGAGTCTAACTTTCCCAACAGGGGCGATCACTTAAATTTATCTGTGAAGTCAACAAGCTTAAAATTTATTCCTATTCAGTGATACTGCGCCACAGAAGAGAGCTCGAAAGACAAACACCGCATCGACTAGACACGGCTGAGGTAGACGTTACTCATTACTCTGAGTATGCTCGATATAGCCGTCGCCAAGTCCGCTAGGACAAGACGACGAAGCCCTCTGGCCGTGCGCTGAGCAATCGGATGCTACTCGGTGTCTTAGCCTCAATGGCTAAAGCTATACTGCCTACGGTGAAGCGATCGCATCAGTTTCGACAAAGGCACTAATCTTTTCGGTAGCTATTTGCCAAGCAGTCGATTCGTTGCCAGCCACCGTCAGCAACTGAGCATGGGGAGCTAAATCATGGAACAGTGTATTTGCCAGCTGCGTTTCACTAGAAGCTTGCTCCGGATGTAACAGCAGCACAGGTATATTTAGCTGTGGCAATAACTCATTGAGCCGCTCGGCTTTTAAGGCTGTCTGACGACGCTGAAAGAGAAGCCGGCAGGTTGCTTGATAACGATGAAATTTTTGTTGTCTTTGATAAGAGCGCTGGAGCCAGTGATCGCGTCTCAGCAATCGTCGAATAGGTGCAATGAGTTGTAGCCCTCGTCCTCTCATCGACCAAGGAGAGGCTAGCCAACGAACGGTTCGCCAGCGTTGATCTAAAACAGGATGGCTCAGCCCCTCAGGAGCCATCAACACGAGTCCCTGAAGGGTCTCCAGATGCCGTAGGCCATAACGCACTGCGACCCATGCCCCCAAAGAATCGGCAACAATCACGTGTGGTTGGACTCGCAAGCTCGCCACATATTCGGCCAAGCAGTCTGTTTCCAAATCCACCGAATAGTTTTTGGGGGAGAGATGACTGGACTCGCCAAATCCTAATAAATCAGGCGCAAGGCAGTGAAACTTGTGCCCGAGTTGCGCCATCAATACTGGCCACTGGCTGCTATCTTGCCAGCTACCGTGTAAAAACAACAGCGTTGGGCCATAGCCGACCTCACGCCAAAATACCGTACCTTGAGTCATGCGAATTCTGCCGTTCCGAATGGGACGTGTCATTCTACTAATCTTCTTTTGTCAAGGAATTTTTCACGGGCAGCGGGCGACCACATCCATAGCAGTTGTCAGGACAGCACCGTTTTATTGGCCAAATAATCTTGGATATGGCGGATATGATCATGGGCCAGGTCAAGATCGTTCAGCGCCTCAAATGAAAACGCTTTGACAGCCAGGACCTCAGCCGGATCATGAATGGTAGGAATCCCAGTTACTTTGATCTCGATGACAACGCAAACCGAATGAAAGCGGCGATCGCGCTCTGGTTCAGAATACACACCGACTAATCGACCCATCGTAGAGGCAACCAGGCCAGTTTCTTCCATCAGCTCGCGCCGGGCAGCCGTCGGCACATCTTCGCCCCAATCAACCAAGCCACCAGGTAACCCCCATAGCCCACTATCGCGACGGCGGATTAGCACCACTGTGCCATCTGGGAGAACTGGAATCAGACAGGTACCAACAATGGGTCGCCGTAACAGCAACCCCAGCAATACACGCACCGGACGCCAACTTGACTGTATGGGCATAGCTTGATCGATCCTTTACGACGCTGCCATTAATTCAGTCACATCAGCTAGCACCTCCTGAGCGTGAGGCTCAGGCTTAACCTTTGGGTAAATTTTGGCAAGCTTACCACTTGGATCAATGACAAAGGTACGGCGGGTAATGCCAATATATTCTTTGCCCATGAACTTTTTCGGCCCATAGCTTTCGTAGGCACTGGCAACAGCGCCCTCTTCATCAATTAAGAGCGGAAAGGGCAGATTGTGTTTGGCTGCAAATTTAGCATGAGATTTAGCATCATCCGTACTAACGCCCAGTACCACAACATTTTTGTTCTGATAGTCAGTGTAGACATCCCGAAATCCACAGGCTTCTTTGGTACAGCCGGGCGTATTATCCCGAGGATAGAAATATAGAACTACCCATTTCCCCTGCAGGTCGTCAAGTCGAAAGATCGTTCCTACAGCATCCGGCAGTTCAAACGTAGGCGCAGGATCACCAACACTTAATGTCATAAGAATCATCAATTACCTCGGTGCTGCTATTTTATAACCCGACGCATCCCCTAGGAATACGCTAAGATCAAAGTCGGAACGAGTTCGCCTAAAGAATTAATCTAGCCAATCTACGGTCCTAGTCCACCCTACCCAGAGGGAAAGTGTGCGATCGCTTTAATTGAGTTCTCTCCTAATTCTCTCTAGACATTCTCAACAACGCTGTCTACCCCATTTGTGAATCCCTATGAGTGCAACTGTTCAATCTAATCCACTACTTATTGGCACAGGACTTCCTCCCTTTGAAGACATTCGTACTGAGCATGTCGTTCCTGGAATTACTGAGCTGCTACAGATTTTGACCACTGACCTCGAGCACTTAGAGGCATCTGTACAGCCCAACTGGAAAGAGCTCGTAGAACCCTTGACCCGTATTGAAGAGCGGCTGAGCTGGGCCTGGGGCATCATCGGGCATCTTATGGGAGTCAAGAATAGTCCCGAATTGCGTGAAGCCTACGAAGCCGTACAACCCTCGCTTGTCCAGTTTGCTAATCGTCTGGGCCAGAGTAAACCTCTCTACAAGGCTTTCAAACAAATTCGCGCGAGCGATCAGTGGCAAACACTCAAACCAGCCCAGCAGCGAATTGTCGAAGCTGCTATCCGCGATGCAGAGCTTTCTGGCGTCGGTCTAGATGGTGAGGTGAAAGAACAATTCAACCAGCTACAACAGACGCTCGCAGAACTTTCAACCAAGTTCTCTAACCATGTCTTGGATGCCACGAAAGCCTTCAATCTGACATTAACAACGCCGGAAGATATTGCGGGTTTACCGCCGAGTCTCTTAGCCCAAGCTGCCCAAGCCGCTAAAGCTGCCGGCCATGAAGCGGCTACTGCTGAGCAAGGCCCCTGGCGTATTACGTTGGATTATCCCAGTTACTTACCTTTCCTACAGCACAGCCGTCAGCGTAGTCTGCGTGAGCAAGTCTATCGAGCTTTTATCACACGAGCCGCATCAGGTGAGCTAGACAACCAGCCCATTATTGAGGAAACTTTGAAGCTGCGCCAGCAAATGGCGGCCATTCTGGGCTACGACACCTACGCCGAACTCAGCATTGCTCGTAAGATGGCGCCTTCAGTAGAAGCAGTTGAACAGCTGATGGAAGAATTGCGGGCGGCTAGCTACGATGCCGCCACTCAGGAGCTCAAGGATTTAGCGGCCTATGCTCATGCACACGGCGATACAAGTGACTTGAAGCAGTGGGATGTACCATTTTGGGCCGAGCGTATCCGCGAAGAACGCTACGGCCTCAGCGACGAAGAATTGCGGCCTTACTTTCCACTTCCACAGGTACTAGAGGGCCTTTTTGCGCTAGCTAATCGACTGTTTGGGGTAGATATTATTTCTGCCGATGGACAAGCGCCTGTGTGGCACCCAGATGTACGTTATTTCAGGGTCGCCAATGAGGCGGGTGATGCGATCGCTCACTTTTATCTCGACCCCTATAGCCGTCCTACAGAGAAACGGGGCGGCGCTTGGATGGATAACTGCATCAATCGCGGTAAATTTGGCAATCAAGTGCGGCTTCCAGTAGCCTATCTCACCTGCAATCAAGCACCGCCTGTCGATGGCAAGCCGAGCCTGATGACATTTCGCGATGTGGAAACTCTATTCCACGAATTTGGTCACGGGTTGCAGCACATGCTAACAACGGTTGATTTCCCAGAAGCTGCAGGAATTAATAACGTAGAGTGGGATGCAGTTGAGCTACCCAGCCAGTTTATGGAAAATTGGTGCTATCACCGCGATACGTTGCTGAAGCTGGCTCGTCACTATGAAACGGGTGCTCCCCTGCCGGGAGATCTCTTTCAGAAAATCCTAGCGGCGCGCAATTTTATGACTGGCAGTGCCATTTTACGGCAAGTCAATTTTGGCTGGTTGGACCTAGAACTGCACCATCGCTATCAGCCCGATGGCGATGAGACGATCTGGGATGTGCGCGATCGCCTGGCAGCAAAAACCACCGTTCTTAACCCACTGCCCGAAGATGCCTTTCTCTGCGCGTTCGGACACATCTTTGCCGGCGGCTATGCAGCAGGTTACTACAGCTATTTCTGGGCTGAAGTCCTCAGTGCTGATGCGTTTGCAGCCTTTGAGGAAGCTGGGCTAGAAAATGATAGGGCGATCGCTGCAACCGGTCAGCGGTTTCGGGAAACAGTTCTTGCTTTAGGAGGAAGCCGTCATCCGATGGAAGTCTTCACAACATTCCGGGGTCGTGAACCCAGTACCCAAGCTCTCCTACGCCATCGCGGTTTAGCAACAGCAGCATAGTAGGTATCAGCGCTGGGTTTCAGCCTTGGATTGAGAGGCATGGTAGAAACGAATCCAGCAAAGAAATAGAGGGGTAGAGAGACAGCCATAAAGGGGATCTGCCGTCTTTCTGCCCATTTTGTAGTGTAAATATCGTCGATTACTCCAAGAAACCCGCACCTTAGGCACCTTAAGATGCAAAATCTGACGTATAACTTATAACTAGAGATGCAAACTAAATTGTCACACGCGGTCACTAACCCATGAAGTTCCTGAGTTGCTCTACCGGTTTGTAGAAAAGCAGACATCAGTGCCTGGGCTTACTGGATGATTCTATTGCTATGAGCGATACCTCGGCATTTATTGCAGGCTGTGCCACAACTGGCGCTGCAGCACTCATCTTGCTTCTGGCACGTCTTGGGGCGGGTGAAACTCCTGTGACGGTCGAGAATTCAGTTCCAGCGCCAGCTCAGGAATCTGTCATGCCCGTACCAGCTCCCCCCCCACCGTCAACAGCCACCAATAGCTCCTTTGCCGATGAAACTTTGGTAAGCGAGCTGCAAGATCAGCAAGCTCTAATTGCCCGCTTAGAGACTCAAATTTCACAGCAAGACCTACTGCTGCAGGATCTCAGCACTCAGTTAGAGCAGCAGCGTCAAGAAACGCAGGTACTGGCCAACCGTTTGAACACCCACGAGACATCTGTCAGCTCATTGACAGCTCAACAACAACAATTCGCAGGGGTGCAGCGAGATACTGACAAAGCTCAATCTTCTTTGCTATGGATGGGGGCAGGGCTTGTAATGGTAGTGCTCATTGGCGGAGCACTCGTTTTAGTTATTCTGGTAGTCTTGGTTGCATTTCAGTCTCGAAGTCGGTCATCTCCCTCCAGTCAGGTTGTCTACTCTACCGAGGTACCTGTCCAACCTAATCCCTATTATCGGCAAGAATTTCTGCCGCCAACTCGGCAACGCCGCGTCTACCCCCAAGACATTTATGACTAATGCGACCTCTAGTCTGCTTGGCGGAATTAGGCTCTCTTGTTCGAGCAATGGCTAAAGTGAGACGGGAGATTCAAAAGGGCATCGCTCCGCTGGAAGCAGTCCATCAAAGGCTGCATAGGTTATGCAGTCACCTCAGCAAAGCCATGCCCAAGGGGGCTTCACCCAGCCTACGAAAATCGTGGCAGTCTTACTTATTCGATGATAAGTAAAACAAATCCCTTCAGCATACCCTAGCTAAAGGTTAGAACTTGGAATGGCTCAGGCGTGATTTGAACACGCGACCAAGGGCTTATGAGTCCCCTGCTCTACCACTGAGCTACTGAGCCAAAAGTAAACTTAAACTAACTTTATTAAGCTAACACAAAATCGGACTTAACTGGTCCTTCTCGGGCTATCAATGCTCTGACGCACAGAAGCATCCAAAAAAACGCACACAGCTTCAGTACAAGACTCGGCAGATGCCTAACTGACAGACCTGCCGAACTTGTATACCAAGTGTGCTATGTGCAGAGCTTCTCGACACAAAAGATGCATCATGACCTCTACGAGAGACTCTCATCCCTAACGGCCTGGCAGGTATGCAGACGGGTTTACAGCTCCTTGATCAGGTAAGTGAATCTCGAAGTGTAAATGAGGACCCGTGCTATAGCCAGTACTTCCCATTTCAGCAATCTGCTGCCCTTGACGGACCTCCTGACCTTCTTCGACCAGAAGACGGCTATTGTGGGCATAGCGCGTCAAGCTGCCATCAGGATGACGAATATCGACCACGTTACCGTAGCCACCAGAGTTCCAGCCTGATCGCACAACGGTACCAGCAGCAGCGGAGAAGATAGGCGTCCCCACTGGGCCAGCAATATCAACGCCTTGGTGCATACGCCCCCATCGCCAACCGTAGCCAGAAGTCAGCACACCCTGAGCAGGCCACATATACCCCTCAAACTGATCAGGCGCTTCAGGTAAGTATTCTCCCTGAGCTGGAAGGGCTGGCAAGTCAGGTGAAACAACACGTCCCTCAGGGCTCTCAACAACTGGCGCATAAACTTCAGAGCCAAGAGGTGCAGCGGCCAAAAGCTCTTCAGAAGCCTCTAAAACGCGGTCAGTCGGGTCAAGGGCATCTTCATCAACCTCTAGAGAATCAGCCTCTAACACCGTCGCTGATGAATCAGCCGCTGCAATTAGCTGTTCTGAGGAGGTAGCCAATTCACGAACATCACCCAAGACACCGCGACCAACGCCCAGCCCCTCAGCATTCGTTGCTGAAGCTAAGTTCTCACCCGTATTCAAAACACGGGAAGTTGACTCTAAAGCAGAGGCCTCAGCGCTTGGGTCGAAATCAATCGCTGTCGAAGGAGACACCTCCTCCTGAATCGCTGCTGAAGCAGCAGGCAACACGGGCGATTCAGACTCACTTAATGAGAGAGTATCGACCTGCATAAGAGGCGCTTCGACCACTGAAACATCTTCTACAGAGCGACTCTCAACGGCAGTAGCATCGACGTCAAAAGTCGGAATAGCGCCATCAACCAGAGCCTTAGCCTCAGACTCACGGCTAACAGGTAACGTCTCGGAAGGTAGCGAAGTGCTTACCGCCGCCTCAGAGGACGCATGAGCCACCTCAGAAACCTGAGAGCTGCTCGATGAGTTACTCTCAGCTTCTACCTCGCGTCCAGAAAGAGCCTCGGGAACAACCAGGGTATCCCCTGGGAAAATAATGTTGGGGTTAGAAATTTGGTTTGCCTGCCTCAACGCATCGGGTCTAATGCCATGTGCATAGGCAATAGACCAAACAGTTTCCCCAGGCTGAACACGATGCAAGATTTGAGCATCAAAACTCTGGACGGGCAGATCAGCTTCCGAGGTAGCAGGAGTCAAAGATGGTTCGAGGCGTTCAGCCATCTCCGACTGCACAGGCGACAAATCTGGAAGGGCAGCAATCTGCTCGGGTCGCACTGCCGCTGATACATCTGACGGCTCTAAACTCTCCCCAAACATAGAATGCTTGGGATCTAACTGACTCCTAGCCGACGAATCGGGCTGCTCCCCAGACTCAACAAACGCTGTGATCGACTGAGGTTGGGATCCCTCAGCTTCAGCTAATGGAACCTGAAGCTGTGCAGCAGCAGGTTCGTCAAGGGACGGCTTGGACCCTACAGAGCTGAGAATCGGTTCAGAAGCTGCAACCTCAACGGCAATTTGGTCACTCGGCTGCTCAACAGCCATCGCCGAACTAGCAGGTTGCGAAGGCACCTTAAGAACCTGACCAGCCTGAATTGCCTGACCATTGAGAATTGAGTTGGCAACCTTAATATCCTCAACGGCGATACCGTACCGCTTGGCAATATCCCAAATTGTCTCGCCTTCGGTGACAGTATGGTAATTAGCTGAGGCTCCACTGGGCCGGTCTGACCCATAGGAAGGCAAAGTTATCGGTATATCTGATGCAGAAGGCAGATAGGCAACATGCGTTGAATCTGCAGCCTCTACTCCGGAGAAAAGTGCTCCAGATGCACCTAGTGAAAGAGCAAGACCAAATACAGTCACGGATGTGCAAACCACGCGGTTTGCCTCTGCGGATCCCTGGGTATCTTGCAACGATGCAAAGTTGCCCAACAGACTGCGCGCGTTTTGGACGGGCTCCTGAGTAAACACAGGCTTCAAAGGATAATCCTCCTCACAACCAGAGCTCTACAGTTTTCAGAACCTACACTGATCGATCGAAATCACGATCACCTCAATGAGGATACAGATTCAGAGAACTTGAAACAATGTCTGTAATAGTCAGAGCGTTTAACTTATTGCCCTGAGACGTTACGATACATTGCCCATCGGATTTAAGCAAGCTTACATGAGTTAGTTCAAAGATCAAGAATGTGGGTTTATCGCGATACAGAACTGGCTTCATTTGATAGAGAAGCCGGGGTCTGGGTAGTGCGTCAAGCCTGAAATCATTGCACAGACTTGCCTCTGTCTTACAAAGCTAATCTACTTCTCAATCAAAGCGATTCCTTATCAGGACACTCTTGCTGAAGATTGAGAATAGCTGACGAAAACCCTTGTCATATAAGGACTTTATCGATTGTTTTTTAACTATTAACCGCTTTCTATTGCAAGATTTCAGAGAATTCACTGGGATAACCAGGTAGGAACAAAATCGGGAATATTAAGTGATAGGAAATTCTTATTCCACAGATTTCAATTTGTAGCTTCACGCACTACTTTCTCCTGGCTTTAGGACATGCATGATTTTTGCGGTGCAATTTTTCAGGTTTTCAATCTTTTGGGATACCTTCTTCAATAGCTTTGAAGTAATAGAGTAGAAGCTTGATAGCTTCGATTTGACGATTGATCTTAAGGGGCTCAGTATCAAATCATTCTTTGTCTACCAGTGATTGAGTTTGTCTCAGCGCTTCAAACAGACCGATCGCAACACTCACCGACAAATTCAGGCTCCGCACCCCTGGCTCGCGCATTGGAATCCGAGCTGTGACTTCACAATCTGCCAGCATCTGTTTTGATAAGCCCGCTGTTTCCTTACCGAAAATCAACCAGTCATTGTGCCGATACCTGATGTCTACATAGCTAGACGTTCCTGAAGTGCTGAAGCCAATAATCCGCCCTTCTTGCTGTTGAGCCGTAGCCTTGAATGCTAGCCACGATGGATGCACCCGTAGATTTACGTAAGGCCAGTAGTCGAGCCCTGCGCGCTTGAGATAACGATCGCTCAGCTCAAAGCCAAGTGGCTCAACAAGATGCAGCTCGACGGCCATAGCAGCGCAGGTTCGGGCAATATTACCCGTATTAGGCGGAATTTCAGGATGAACAAGCACGACTTTGGGCATAAGACAGGCGATCGCAACTTAAGGCTCCAAAAATCCTTGCTAAAATTGCCTAGATTTTTAGAGCGCAGTGATATAAGTTTTTTATCGTTTCTAATTAATTTTGTAGATCTACTCAGGATTACGGTTGACAGCGTGTTCAGCTTATGAAGCTATGCCATACAAGGCAAGCATAATTCGTCAGCCAACATTTGATCCTGCTGTTCTGCTTCCTGAATTGCCAACGCCATAATCGCTTGAATACTATATCCCTTCTCATAAAGCGCTAACCACTGCTGGGCTTCATTGCCAGTTTCAAGCATGCGGCCTATGGGGGTTAGAAAACAACTAAAACCCTGCTGATGTGCAGTTGGCCAGAGGGTTTCGTATAGATCCTGAATCCAATTGCGGGCTGTCAGAACGCGACCGTCATACCAATGTCGAACCTGAGCATCCAGACTATCTTTTGCAACTGCCATCTCGTTAGCATCCGCGATCGCGACCAAATCTTCGTGACGGGTCTGCTCAGGCAGTTGGCTGATCATCAGAGGATCGAGCAGCGGATCAGCAATTAACTGCTGCAGACGGGCCTCTAACAAAGCCGTAACAGCCAGCAGATGCAACGGGTTGATGACGAGATCACAAATTCGGAGTTCGAGACGATTCAGGCAATAGGGACGGCGATCGCCATTAGGGCGAACTGAGGACCACAGATGTCGCACATTTCGCATTGTGCCCTCCGCTAGCTGCGCCTCTGTCCAGTCAATATGGTGCTGATGGCTTTCAAAAAGCGGTACATACTGCGGTGTTTTTGGAAAAAGATGCCATCGCGTGGAGTGATATCCCGTTACTTTGCCATCTAAAAAAGGAGAAGCAGCTGTGAGCGCCAGATATAACGGAGCTTCTAAGCGAATGAGCCGACAGGCACGCATCAGGACTTCAGGGTCGGCAATGCCAACGTTGATGTGAATGCTAGCCGTCACAACGTCTGTATTGTAAGTTTCCTCAATATAGGCATGGTAAGGATTGTGAGGATCAGAGCGATAAAATTGGCTACTGTCTCCTAGCGAGAGCGTGCTACCTGGAATCAAGGTGTAGTCGCCCAAAGTGCGGAGATATTGCCGCAGCGTTTGCCGAGGGCGTACAAGTTCACATAAAAGTTGTTCGTAGCGCAGCAAAGGAGCCGTTGTATATTCAACGTTGCGCGTGTCAGGTTCACGAACAAAGCCGTTTAGGTGAGTCACGATGCGATCAGAGAAACCTACGACCTTCCCTGAAGGCGTTCCAGTATAGATTTCGACTTCAAACCCTTTGGATAGTGACACGGCCTGCCCCCCTTATGACGCCAACGCTTTACTTACATAGACATAGTATCGAGCTTGCCCGGGTCGATCAGGTAGTGATCTTGCAGAATCCGCTCGAAACCAAGTCTGAAGAAGCATTGCAATGAGAATCCTGGAGAGTTGTGAGTCTGTATTGACGACTTAAATGCCTGGTCCTGAGAATTTCTAGGCACTCAACTCGGTCTTGAGGGGTTACAAAAACTAAGTAGCCCCTTACCACATATCCAAACAATGCGGATGAAAGGACTTGAACCTTCACGCCACGAGGGCACTAGAACCTAAATCTAGCGCGTCTACCAATTCCGCCACATCCGCTTGTTCATCCATAGTATCCGACAGGTTCGCGATTGGATAGAGGTTACGCAAGGATTCGGTAATCTGGGCTTTAGCTCCCCTGAAGGAAGAGAGGCAAGCGACTAGTATATATAGTTGTAGTGAGCTGTGGATAAGTTGCCAAAAAGGTACGGTATCCCCTGCCATTGCGGACGCTAGTAATTCCGCCGCAAAGCAGACAAACTGACCGTGTCTGTTGTCCTTCATACAGCACGGCATTAATTGCCGTCGCAGGCTTAGAGTAAGTCTGTCACAGCACCCACACACGGCAGCAAACGAGGAGACACGCATCGAATGGGAAAAGTCGTTGGTATTGACCTGGGTACAACCAACTCGGTCGTCTCTGTTATGGAGGGAGGGAAACCCGTTGTCATTGCCAACGCTGAAGGCATGCGAACGACTCCTTCGGTGGTGGCATTCAGTAAAGATGGCGAACGTCTGGTGGGACAGATGGCGCGGCGTCAAGCAGTCTTGAACCCACAAAACACGTTCTACAGTGTGAAGCGGTTTATCGGCAGGCAGTACTCTGAGTTAACGGCTGACTCCAAGCGCGTACCTTACACCATCCGCAAAGGGGAAATGGGCGAGGTTCGCATTCAGTGCCCTCGTTTGGAGAAAGAATTTGCGCCCGAAGAAGTTTCAGCCATGGTGCTACGAAAGCTCGCAGAAGAAGCGAGTCGCTATTTAGGTCAGCCCGTGACGGGAGCGGTCATTACGGTTCCGGCCTATTTCAATGATGCTCAGCGGCAGGCCACCCGTAACGCTGGACGAATTGCCGGGCTAGAGGTCAAGCGTATTCTGAACGAGCCAACTGCAGCAGCTCTAGCCTATGGCCTAGACCAAAAATATAGCCAAACAGTCTTGGTTTTTGACTTGGGCGGCGGTACGTTTGATGTCTCTATTCTGGATGTTGGGGATGGGGTTTTTGAAGTTCGCTCGACGGCTGGCGATACTCAGCTGGGTGGCACTAACTTTGACACCAAAATTGTCGATTGGTTGGCCGATCAGTTCTTGGAAGCGGAAGGGGTAGACCTGAGACGAGATCGCCAATCCCTGCAAAGACTCACCGAAGCTGCCGAAAAAGCCAAGATTGAGCTGTCTGGGGTCAACACGACAGAAATCAACCTACCCTTCATCACGGCTACGGCAGACGGACCTAAGCACTTGGAAACAGTCCTGACTCGGCCTCAGTTTGAAGGACTTTGTGGCGATTTGATGAGTCGTCTGCGCGGTCCTCTCAAGCAAGCCTTATCGGATGCCGGACTCTCACCGGATCGGATTGACGAGGTCGTCTTGGTCGGCGGTGGTAGCCGTATGCCGATGGTGCAGGCGATGGTGCGATCGCTGATTCGGCGTCCTCCTAACCAAAATGTAAATCCTGATGAAGTGGTGGCGATCGGAGCCGCTATCCAGGCAGGTATTCTGACTCAAGAAATTCAGGATGTTTTACTACTAGACGTAACACCCCTATCGTTAGGGCTCGAAACGATTGGCGGGGTGATGAAAAAGGTGATTCCTCGCAACACCACGATTCCAGTACGCCGCACCGACATTTTCTCCACTTCGGAAAATAATCAGACCATGGTCGAAGTGCATGTGCTGCAGGGCGAGCGGGAAATGGTGTCAGATAACAAGTCGCTGGGCCGCTTCAAACTCATGGGAATTCCGCCAGCGCCGCGCGGGGTGCCCCAGGTACAGGTCTCTTTTGACATTGATGCCAACGGCATTTTGCAAGTGGCAGCAATGGATCGTACGACGGGCCGCGAACAAAGCCTGACGATTCAGGGCACTTCGACTTTGAACGAGGCCGAAGTGCAGCGCATGATCAAAGAAGCCGAAGAATTCTCCGAAACGGATCGTCTCAAGCGCGAACAGGTAGAAAAGCGAAACCGGGCTGAAGCCTTAACCTATCAAGCCGAGCGTGTGTTGCGAGAAGTCGTGCTGGATTTTGGGATGCAGTTCGCTCGCGATCGCCGTCGTCGAATTGAGCGACTGATTCAAGAACTGCGGGAGTGTCTGGCACAGAATGACGAACGCGGTATCGACATCACTCAGTCAGAATTACAAGATGAAGTCTATGAACTCAACCGCGAAGCCTACCTTTATGAGGATGAGAACGATGAAACAGACTTCATTGGTCAGATTGGCGACACGCTGAAGCGGACCTTTGGGGGCGATGATGGAGGCGATCGCTATGAAGATAGCTGGTCTCGTCGTCCTTCTGCCTGGGATGATAATGCCTGGGACTACGACGCACCTCGTTACGGCGGTCGTGATCGCCGTCCAAGCGATGACTATTATGGCACTCCATCGCAGTACTCCTCAGACCCTTACAGCAGTACTCGCAACGAGATGTATCGGCCTGCCAACCCCTTTCAGAACGAGCCCTATTATGGCGATCGTCCCCGCAATGGTTCGGGATATGACCCGCCCCAAGCGCGATCGCCCCAAGGCTACCGCGATGAACGCTATCCCTCGGATAGTCAAAGACGCGATTACTCTGGCAGCCGCGACTATCGCGACTATTCAGAAAACCGGGAGTATCGCGGTAGTCGCGACAATCAAGGCTATCGTGAAAATCAGGGCTACTGGGAAGACAGGAGCTATCCGGAAAGTCGGGAGTATCGTGAGCCCCCCTACCGACAACAGCCTGTCGAACCCGATCCGTGGACTGATTCCAGCCAGCCCTATGCACCGAATCCCCCATCGGCTTCACCCGCTGATAATGACCGGGACTGGAATCGTTCAGCCGAATCGGAATGGTCGGCATCAAGACGCGACCGAGCGCCCCAGTCTGCCCGCCCGCCTGAGCGGAATCGGAATTATGACAATCCCCCTGAACGGAGGTACGGTAGTCGCTTGGACGATGATTGGGGCGATGACGACGAGTTCGTTTAGGGCGCTGGAGCGACACCATGCCAGTCATCCCGTTACAGGGTGAAGCGCGTGAACATGGGGCAAAACAACGCAGTCTATATGCAAAATTTCCGAAATTACTTTGACCTGTTGGGGGTTACGCAAGAAGCTTCGCTCGAAGATGTTAAGCGTGCGTATCGGCAGCTTGCCCGTAAGTACCATCCAGACCTCAATCCTGGTGATAAAGAAGCTGAAGAGCGTTTCAAAATGCTCGGTGAAGCCTATGAAGTGCTGTCCGATCCGGAGAAGCGATCGCAATACGAAGAATACAGCAGTTTTTGGCAGCAGAAGGGGTTTCGCAAACGAGGTAGTAAGTTTTCCTTCAACAATATTGACTTCAGCGATTTAGGTGATTTCAATACCTTTGTCGAACAATTACTCAATCGCCGAGGTGATACCACGGTAGCTAGGAATGGTCGTCCCTCCGAGCCATCGTCTTACCGAGCCCAACCGACAAACGCCAGTAGCCCCTCTTCAAAACGCAGCCCCACTCGCCGTCCCCCCAACACCAGTAATAATCGACGGGATGCCGAAGCAAGTCTTACAGTTCCTTTAGAACGGGCTTATGCTGGAGGACAAGAGCGCATTCGCCTAGAAGATGGCCGCTCGCTCGAAGTTGATATGCCCGCTGGTATGGTAACCGGGCAGCGCATTCGCCTTAAAGGCCAAGGCATTGGGGGAGGCAATCTATATCTCCGCATCGAGGTTGAACCTCATCCATTTTTCAAATTGGTCAACAATGATATCTTGTGTCGCATTCCTGTGACGCCCAGCGAGGCGGCTTTAGGAGGCTCGATTGAAGTGCCAACGCTGAGCGGACCGGTACAGCTAACGATTCCTGCGGGTGCTCAATCAGGTCGACGGCTACGCCTCGCGGGTCAAGGATTCCCAGTGGGGCGGGAGCGTCGAGGTGATCAAATCGTTGAACTTGAAGTGGTCGTACCGCCTGAACTGAGCGATCGCGAACGAACCCTGTATGAAGAGATTAGAGCGATTGAAACGTTTACTCCTCGCGATCGGCTGAGCCCTTAAAGCCTTAAAACTTCTAGCGCGTCCAGCCTGTCTCAGATGATGAGGTTTATCGTCGCGAAAATTTGCATCTACACCTGGTAGCAACGTTTAAGCGTCTAAATCTCAGGGTTTTTGGCCGGGTACAGAATACTTTGGTTTAACCTGATAGAATCCTGAGATTCATGTTTAGTCAGGTGTGGCATCCACTTGACGCCACATGTAAAGGGCTAGATACGAACGATAGGGGGCAAACCGAGCAGCGGTACGAATTGTCTTGCGGCGCGGGCTGGTCAATCGTTCGAGCATTTTGCGCGCTGTTGTATCGCCATCGGGCCACACATCGACGTCACCAAAGTAAAAGATGCTCATCATGTCAGCTGTCCATTGACCGACACCCCAGATTTTGGTCAATTGTGCCGATCGCGTTTCATGATCGAGTGCACGCAAGGTAGCGGCGTCAAGATGCCCTGCTTGCTCGGCCACCGCGATCGCTCGCATAGCCTTGGCCTTAGCTGCCGATAATCCACAGGCCCGTAAATCATCTGGATTCGCTAGCGCCAAATACTCAATCAGCGATCGCCCCCCAGCCTGATTCACAACACGCCCCCAAATAGAAGCGGCAGCTTTGATCGACAATTGCTGACCTGCAACCGCGCGACAGAGTCTTTCAGCGAACGGCGATGCCTGATCAGGAATCAAGTCGATAGGGGCTGTACGCGCGATCGCCTCAGTCAATAGTGGGCTGAGTTCTTGGGCGATTTTCACAAACTGGGTATGAATGGCTTGCGCTGTAGTCATGACTTAAGCCTTATAAGCTGCCCTCGCTCCCAGAACGTCAGCTGCCACTGTAATGCTTCACATAGCCCCGATCAATCCTGGAATTTCCGCTGCCGGCTAATCCAGCTGCTTCACTGAAATCTGCGTCTCAAGGGTAGATTTTACAAGCTGTCCTTCGCGAATACTGCCCGTTACAGGAGCAGCCTGTTTGGGATAGGCCCCTACCGCCAAGGCAATATGTCGATCAGTAACCGCTAAACCGTGAGTCGGATCAAAGCCACGCCAACCGCCTCCCGGAATATAAACCTCGATCCAGGCATGTAAATCGTGATTCGCTTGCTCAGGATCGCCCTCTTGATAGCCGCTGACAAACCTCGCAGCCACACCGACAGAACGACACACCTCCATAAATAGAACAGCAAAGTCACGACAGGTGCCCTGTTGGTTTTGCCAAGTAACGCTGGCAGGCAGAGGCGCGCCCTGCTCCCGGACAACATAAGCACATCGGTCATAAATGCGCTGGTTCAACAAAGTTAGAAAGTGGCTCAGGTTCCCCTCAGCCTCATGGACTAGCTTTTGAGCAAGATCGCTCACAGTAGCCGCAATAGGAGCCGTTAGCGGCTGTTGTAGGTAGGGCGTGAGTCCTACCAAGATCGAGTTGGGATAATCGATAGGAAGCGTTGTTGCCCAAGGCTCCAAAAGGTAGTTAAACGGATTGGTGCAATGGGTTTCCACCTCGGCATGGGTTTGAATTTTGAGTGCTGTCAGGGACGCATTCAAAAAGCTGATTTCCGTACAGACGTTTCCTAGTAAGTCAATCTGGTCACTGACTATCTCTGGCGTGGGATCAATCGTGACTGAAAATTGTTTCAGGGTCTGGAGAGCGTCACTGCGTGGGCGCAAACGTAGCGTATGGCTCCCCAGAAATATGGCTTGGCTGTAACTGTAAGCGGTAGTGTGTGAAATTTGATAGCGCATGTAACTCTCACCTGTTTCCAGGATGATCGCAAGTTCTCGCAGCTTAACCGTTCTAGGACTTGCTAGCGAGTGATCGCGATACGGTTAGTCGAGCAGATTACAATTGGGCTACGGGTAATATAGTACATTTGAATTCATTTTCAAAAAACGATGATTTTGCAGGAGCAACGCTATGACCAGCGATCGCGACAACCAAATTGACTATATCGAGATTCCAACTCGTGACATCGTAGCTTCCAAGGCTTTCTTTGCAGAGCTCTTGGGATGGCAGTTTGAAGATTATGGAGCTGACTACACCAGTTTTGAGGATGGTCGTCTCAGTGGGGGCTTCTTTACGGCTGAGACGACTGCTAGCGTTAATACCGGTAGTGTCCTAGTTGTCTTCTATCGCGAAGATTTGGAAGCAGCTCTGACAAAGGTCAAGAGCCTTGGCGGTGCCATCACACAAGACATTTTTTCATTCCCAGGCGGACGTCGCTTCCATTTCACGAGTCCTAGCGGTAATGAATTTGCTATCTGGTCGGATCAATAGCTGTGATCGGCTAAACCTCGTCTGGATTGATGCCGAGTTCGCGGAGTTTGGCCGCTAATCGCTCGGCTCGCTGTCGTTCCTGCTCGGCCCGCTGCTTTTCCTGCTCGGCCCGCTGCTTTTCTTGTTCAGTCCGCTGCCTCTCCTGTTCGGCTCGCTCGTCGCCCGTCGGCAGTAAATTGCCCTGACTATCCCACCAACGGAGCCAGGGCAGAGACTGATCCCCTAGATATACTCCTTGCCAGATACCGAGTTCTACGCCCATCGGATGAATTGGATAATGACCTCGATCGTTGGGCTCACACTTTTGGTAACGACCACCCACCAATTCGTAAACTTCGACAGCGGCTTTCTTGACCTCGTAAATAGCGTAGAACGGGATGCGAATCCCTTGCTCATAAACCCAGAACTTACCCGCCTTGATGCCATCGGTCTTCTGCGGCGAGGTGGCATCTCTTTCTTCGGCACCATTGCCAGACACAAATTCGATGGCGATCAAGGGAGCTACATACTCTTGCCACATAACGTAAGAGCGGCGTGTTTGCCCATTCAGCAGCGGCGATACGTTAGGCACATAAAACCAGTCAGGGGCTTCAGCTCCTTGTTCAAGGGGCTCAGTCAAACGCCAGTAGATGCCACAATCTTGACCGATGCAGTATTGACCTTCTGGATGTAGCGCATTCAGGACAGGACGAATTGAGCTAGTGAGCAGGAGGCTTTGGGGATGCTCCTGAAAGTTTTTCACAAAAGTTCCATCGGACTCAGGCAGCTGTGTATGGTCCGGCAGCGATCGCGGCAGCCCATACTGTTCAAACTTGTCAGCCGGTAGCGATGTTTGGGAGGGTGTCTGAGATTTGACGGTAGTCATGATCGATCGCGCTTCAGAGGTGACCTAATTTTAGCTTGCTGCTTTGGTGGACTCTGAGACGAGCGTACTGAGCTGAGAGGAGCTTGAATCAAGCTCCCTTTCACCTTACTGACCCTTCTTGCTGACCCTAAAGCGGGCGATAAACCCGGTAGTTGATGTTGGGAAAGATATTGTCAATTGCTTCTACTTTAACCAGCCATCCTGAATCAATCTTGCCAGCACGAATATCTTCCCAGAGCTTGTTAAAGCGGATAAGGTGCGATCGCGTCCGGCGTACAGCATACGGCACCATCGTTCCTGTTCGCATGATGAAGGCCCAATCAGAAGATTGAGCGAGCAGAAGTTCACGAGCCGCCTGATTGAGGGCACGCCATTCCAGCTCGTCAGCAGCCTCGCGCTTGGCCAGATCAATCATTCGCTCAGCAGCCTTGTGCAAATGCGGATAGATCCAGGTATTGGTCTCGTTCAACCAATACTCGTGAAACCCCTTATAACCCCAGCTAGATTGAGACGGACGCGAGACCTGTTGAGTCGGCTCATGCCGCAAGTAATCTGCCAGGTGTGTCATGTCGTAAGTATTTTGGTCGTACCAGCTCTTGCGGAAGAGATAGTCGATAAACCACGGACCTTCGTACCACCAATGGCCAAAGAGCTCAGCATCGTAGGGTGACACGATAATCGGTGGACGATGCATAATATCGTGCAAATGTTCTACCTGACGCTCGCGGTTAAACATAAAATTGGCGGCATGTTCCGCCGCTTTTTCACGCGCCCAATAAGGGTCGTACCAATCCTTGTCTGAGAGTCCTAAGCCCTTGCCCGTAATCTTGTGGTACTTAATGCCCACGTTCTTCCGCTGGCCGTTAGGCATGATGTAGGGCTTGATGTACTCATACTCGGCATCCCAGCCTAAATCGCGATAGAACTCCCGGTATTCAGACGCGCCAGGATAGCCAACCTGCGACGACCATACCTGCTGTGAGGATTCGTGGTCGCGGCCAAATGCAGCCACCCCTGTTTCCGTAAAGATGGGTGCATAGGAACCAAACCGAGGGCGAGGACGAGCATACAGAATTCCATGACCATCCGTAAGGAAGTAGCGTAACCCAGCATCGGCTAGCATGCGCTCTAGCCCTTCGTAATAGGCACACTCAGGCAGCCAGATCCCGTTCGGCGGACGGTCAAAATGCTCTTCATAGCTTTCGCAGGCTACCCGAATCTGGGCCCACACCGCCTCGGGATACATCTTCATCAGCGGCAGGTAACCATGGGTCGCGCCGCAGGTAATGATCTCAAGGTTGTTGCTGTCCTGAAACTTCTTAAAGGCTTTGACGAGGTCGCGATCGTACTTTTCCCAAATTTGGCGTACGTGATTAAACTCTTTGGCATACGTCTCAGCCAAATAGCGTAAATGCCCGTTATGAGCATTTCGCTCCACCTCCATCTCGGTCAGTTCTTCCAGCTTTACAAGATGTTCGTCGTAGCGTTCTTGCAGCAGCGGATCGCGGAGCATGCTCACCAGAGGAGGCGTCATGCTCATGGTTAGTTTAAAGTCAATCCCGTCTTGCTTGAGGCCCTCAAACATGGTGATTAGCGGGACATAGGTCTCTGTAATCGCCTCAAACAACCACTCTTCTTCGAGTACAAAGTCACTTTCTGGGTGACGAACGTAAGGAAGATGGGCATGAAGGACAAGGGCCAGATATCCGATACTCATAATGACTGCGTCTCTTGGGTGGACGGGATGCGCAAAGCAAAAAAATCAAGACCGTACAAAAGCAATGCCAAAATTGTAAAGCAAAGCTAAACACTTATTGGATTAATCCAAATCAAACTGGCGGCTGAGTTTTCGCAGGGTCTGCTGCATATCAGGCAAACGGTTCAGTATCGCCGATACTTTGAGATAGACCCTGTGTGGCACAGCCGGATAGCCGCTCACAATTTCACCGGGATCAACGTTTTTATGGACACCAGCTTTTGCCGTTGCGATCGCCCCGTCACCAATATGAGCCTGATTCGAAACACCGGCTTGTCCAGCTAAGATGACACGGTTACCAATGGTCACCCCACCCGCAATACCTACTTGAGCTGCCATGGCAACGCCCTCACCGACTTCACAGCCATGGGCAATGTGCACCATATTGTCTAACTTGGTGCCCCGTTTGATGAGCGTGATACCGACAGAGGGACGATCCACCGTTGAGTTGCAGCCAATCTCGACGCCATCTTCTAACACGGTAATACCAGACTGCTCCATTTTTTCCCAACCACTTGCTGTGGGAACAAAGCCAAATCCTTCCGAGCCAATTGCAGCCCCTGAATGAACTACGCAGTCTGCTCCTATGCGGGTTCGCTCGTGAATCACGCAATTGGCATGGAGTACGGTGCGATCGCCAATGACAGCCTCAGGGTAAACCACAACGTTAGGGTGAATGCAGACATCTGCCCCAATTTTGACCCCGGATTGAATCACAGCATGGGCTCCGATAGCAACCCCAGCACCCACTTGAACATTCGGGTCCATTACCGCCGTGGGATGGATACCAGGTGACAGCTTAAACGGCTTATAAAACAGTGCGATCGCTCGGGCAAATCCCAAACGCGGATCTTTCGCACTCAGCCAAGCAATCCCCCGTTCGTTTGCTTGCACTTGCAGCATTGGGTCCTTGGGTAAAATCAGCGCGGCGGCTTCTGTTGTGTTGACACAGCGCTTAAATCGGCCCCCCTCGATATAGCTAATGGCTGTGGCTGATGCTGTTTGGATCGCTTCTACTGCAGTGATCTCGGGATCACGTTCCGGAAAGTCTGTCAGACTAGACTGCTCCGTGATCCCAATACTGGCGGCGATGGCGCTGAACTTCATGACAGTGCGAACGGGAAGGGCTACCCTACGCTACCAGAAACGCGACACACTCCACATGAGCAGTTTGGGGAAAGAAATCCGCTGGCTGAACACGACTTAAGCGATACGCCCCCTGACCGCAGAGCTGTTTGAGATCCCGAGCCAGCGTCGCTGGATTACAGCTCATATAGGCGATCGCTCGGGGATGCAGGGCAATTAGCGCCTCCAAAACCTGACCGTCGCAGCCTTTACGGGGTGGGTCGAGCAGAACAATATCGGGGGTCTGTCCTCGTAGCGACTCGGTGACTTGGGGCAACAGCTTCGCAACCGTCCCTATTTGGAACTTAACCCTGCGAATACCGTTGAGTTTGGCATTCGCGCGCGCCATCTCAATCGCGTCTGGCTGTACTTCCAGCCCAACAGTATACGCAGCCCGCTGAGCAACCGGCAGTGTTAGGGTGCCGATGCCGCAGTAAGCGTCCACGACAGTCTCTGTACCTTGAAGCTGCAGTTCGTCCAGAATTACCTTCAACAGCCGTTCGGCTTGCTCGGTATACACCTGAAAAAAGGTCGTTGGATAAATGTGAAACACAAGATTGGCAAACCGCTCTTCTAGATACGGCTGGCCCAGCACATAGCGCGTGTCTTTGCCCCAAATGACATTACCCGACTTGGGGTTCAGATTGACACAGATACCCGCGAGGTCAGGATAGCGCTCTTTCCACAAGCCACACTGCTCCTCTAAACCCGGCAACTCCCACGTAGTACTCACTAAAGTCAGCAGCATTTGTCCGGTGCGGCGACCAATTCGCAAGGCCAAATGCCGCAGTGCTCCCTTCCGAGTTTCTTCGTCGTAAATCGACCACTCTCGCTGCTGAATATCCTGCTTAACTTCGGCTAGCAATGGGTCGAGGCGATCGTCCTGCACTGGACACTGATTGAGATTCACAATTTGGTGGGTGCCCTTGCGGAAATAGCCTGCCTTGACCGTTCCTTCTGCCGATAGCCCCAAAGGGTAGGTGGCCTTATTGCGATAGCCCAAGGGATTATCTGCTTTCAAAATAGAATCTACGGCGATGTCTGAAAATCCTCCTATTCGGCGCAGCGCATCAACGACCTGCTGCTCTTTGGCCGCGAGCTGTGCTGTGTAAGCAACGGGCTGCCACTGACAGCCCCCACATTTATCCGCCACGATGCAAGGAGGACGCACGCGATCGCTCGACGCCTCTATCACCTCTATCAGCTTCCCGCGTCCAAACGTTGGCTTCGCCCTTACCAAGCGAACCTGAACGCGATCGCCCGGCACCGTATCCGGCACAAACACGACTCGATTTTCCCAGCGCCCCACCCCATCGCCTTCACTACTCAGATCAGTGATGTCGAGGTCTAGAGTTTGTCCTTGTTGCCAGTGTGTCATTTGAATTCGGAATTCGGAATTCGGAGTTCGGAATACGGTTTCGGTGAGTGAAGATGCCAATTTGCGGTGCCTTGGCTTCACTGCCCAGCTTTAACCTGCAGTTTGCGAGTTTGAAAACCGCAGTGATGTCAACACTACTCTAGAAAGGCAAAATTCTGCAGAGCTTGAACCAACTATTTCTAGCTTGAATTGCCACCCAAAATAGCGAGCCATTAGCTCTGAACCTTGTGGGGCATGATTTCCGAATTCCGAATTCCAAATTTCGAGCCCAATTCCGCCACCGGATCCCCTTTCAACACCGAGCCATCCGGTGCTTCCAGGACGAATCCGGCGTCGCGGATCATCTCAAAGTCGGCGTGGGCGGCTTGGCCGGGGGTGGTGAGGTAGTCGCCCACAAAGAGGGAGTTAGCGGGATAAAGACCGAGGGGTTGAAGCGATCGCAGATGAACCTCGCGGCCTCCGGCGATGCGGATTTCTTGGCTGGGGAGTAAGAAGCGAAAGAGGCAGAGCATACGCAGACATTTACGAGGATTCAGGCTATTGATATCAGCGAAAGGAGTACCCGCGATGGGGATCAGGAAATTGAGGGGGACGCTGGTGACATTGAGCCGACGTAGGGAGAGCGCTAGATCAATAACATCATCGGGGGATTCACCCATACCCAAGATGCCCCCCGAACAGGTAGTCATACCCGCAGCTTTGACCGCTTCCACGGTCCCAACACGGTCCTGAAAGGTATGGGTGGTACAGATGCTGTCGTGATTATTTTCAGCGGTGTTGAGATTGTGGTTGACCCGATCCACACCGGCCTCAGCCAACCGCTGCGTTTGAGTTTCGTCTAGTAGACCCAGGCAGGCGCAAATTTTCATCGGGTACTGGCTTTTCACCGATCGCACCAAATCCAACATGCGGTTGAAGGTGGATTCGGCGGGCGATCGCCCCGAAATTACCATGCAGAAGGTACCGGCTTTGAGGGTGTGCGCCCGCTCGGCTGCCGCCATCACCTTCGCCTCCGTCATGAGGGGATATTTCTCGATATCGGCGGTGGAAATTTTGGACTGAGAGCAGTAGTGACAGTCTTCAGGGCAAAGGCCGCTTTGAGCATTGAGGAGAAAGTGCAGACGCACGCGGTTACCCCAATAGTGCCGCCGGACACGATACGCTGCATGCAATTGGGCCAATAGCTCTTCATCAGGGGCACCCAGCACTTGATGAGCCGCTTCGCGACTGATGACCTCACCAGCAAGTGCCTGATCAGCCAGAGCGTTCCAATCAAGGATAGATGGGAATGAAGGTGTCATATAGCGCACAAAAGTAACGGGCCACTCTTTAGGCTAATACGCAGCTGTACTGAACCGAGGTCTTGCTACTGAACTTAATCGGAGCGGAGGGCACGATAAAAGGCTATGGCGACCAAACCAACAATCCATAGCAGCACATTGGTGACGATCCAGCCCGTCCAAATCAGCAGGTGCCCCATGATGGCCCACAGGCTAAAGGTCATGCGGAGAATATAGTCACCTACGGAACACGTGCGGGGCAAAACATCGGTGGGAGTCGGCGGACATTCACCAGTTTGGGCGACCTCAAAAGCGCCTGGAACAATCCAGGAAATGCTGAGTAGCAGTGCAGGCAGGACCACTGAGAGAAAAAAGAGCCGTATCCAGCGCTGCCGACGCTGACGCGATCGCTGCCGCTGCGACCGCGGTTCGGCCAAAAAATCAGGCTCTTCTAAAAAATCGGGCTCTTCTGGAAAGCGCTTAGGCGGCATCGTCCAAAATACGAACGCCGACTGTGCTGGTATAAAAGTCGTACAGTTCGCCCTCGATTTCGATTTGGGTGCCAACTTTGACTTTACTGTTGCCAAAGACGGGACCGTTCTCGGTAATTAAGGCATTATCTGTCAGCGTAATCAGCATATCAATGGTGTACTGCAACTCAGGACGAGGATCGGGAAACGCCTTGACGCTGCCATCTGGCTGAGCCACAGCCTGACTACGGGGTAGCTTCTCCACATCCTTAATCTTCACCTTCCCATAAGGCTGATTGCGAATAATGATGTTGGTCGTCTCAGACGCTTTCAATGTCTGGAACAGTCCCTCCGGATCCGAGACAGTGAGTCCCCGCACCATAACGTCAACTTCAACCGGTTTCGTATTGCCGCCTACCTGGGCCACTGAGCCACCTGTCCCAGGGAAAAAGAAAATGCCGACCACAACCATCAGAATGATTAAAGCGGCTCCAATGTCGAGCAGGCTGACTTTACCAAATAGTCGTCCTTTTGCGTCCAAAATTGCCATGCGTCTTCTCCCTAAAGCAGCAGCTCATATCTTGACATGGAATCTCAATACCTGGCGCAAACCAGGAATCGTTAGTATTTAAGCATCTGGGTCAGCAACTTGAAAGTGAGCTTCAACGTCGAAAACAGTAAATACCAAGTACATACTCCCTGTGGAGACAGGGCATTGATTCCATCATGGGTCAGGAGGAATGTTATGCGAGGGTTCGGAATTCAGCAACTGCGGAAAGTGGGTAGGCGATGGCTTTATGGTGCGATCGCGCTTGTTATGGCTACAGGCGTAATTGCCGTAACCCCCAAACCGTCTCAGGCTGATATCAACTGGTTTGATTTGATCTTCCGGGGCGTTCAGTACATTCAGCTGTCCAACCTCAGCGATGATCAAGAGGTTCAGCTCGGGCAACAAACCGACCAGGCCCTCAAACAGCAGGGCGTACAGATCTACGATGACAACCCCGATATCGTTGCCTACGTGAACGAGATTGGTCAACGGCTGGCGGAGACTAGCCAGCGCAGCCAGATTCCCTACACCTTCCAGATTGTGGATGATGACAGCATCAATGCCTTTGCCACTTCAGGCGGTTTTGTCTACATCAACAAGGGGTTGATGGAAGAAGCGGATACCGAAGCCGAGTTGGCGGGTGTCATGGCTCACGAATTGGGTCATATTGTCGGTCGTCACGCGATCAACCAAATGCGGGAAATCACCCTGGCAAGTGGGGTTGCGGGAGCCCTAGGCGTGGACCAAAACACACTGGTCAACATTGGTGTAGAGCTGGCTCTCTTTTTACCCCACAGCCGCGAAGCTGAATATGAAGCGGATGAGCTAGGGTTTGAAAACATGGGCGCCGCCGGCTATGACCAAGCAGGATCAGTTACCTTCATGCAAAAGCTCGCTGATGGTAGTGGCTCCCCGCCCGAGTTCTTCAGCACTCACCCCCATCCTGAGAACCGGGTAGATCGCCTGCAGACGATGTACAACGAGTCGGCCCAAGCTGATGCTACCGATGGCAGTAGTGCTCAAGCCTATCAGTCACGCATTAGCGGTCTTTAGAAGATAGGGAATAGGGAATAGGGAATAGGGAATAGGGAATAGGGAATAGGGAATAGGGAATAGGGAATAGGGAAAAGGGTATAGGGAATAGGGAATAGGGGAATAACAAGTAATAAAATATATTAATTGAGTTGGAGGTCGCAATAACAGCTAGCCATTACAAAAAACATCAGATAAGCCTCCCATAGCAAAGTGTATTAGGGGCGCTTTTTAGTGTTTTAACACGACAGTAAACCGTAACAC
>JBHJHM010000014.1:0-13573 GCA_050330865.1 Leptolyngbyaceae cyanobacterium | reverse complement strand
TGTAATTCCTGCCACAGTTGAGCAATGAGGGCATCCTTTTCCTCATCACTGAGTCCGTCGAGTGGGGGCAGGTCTTTCATGGCCAAAGTTTACCACCCGTACCAGTAAAACTTTGCAAGTCAACCCAGTTGAGCAATTACCTGTCTTCTGAGGGAGGATTGATGGCCTACAGGAATAGCTGTGCAATGCCCATGTCTCATGGGAATCAGGAGAATTAATCTGAAACATTTTGAGCAGAATGGCTAAATCTGCACCTTACCCTCATCATTGATATTTTTCTTTACAATATATGTAACAGAATATTTACACTCGGCTTTCACTAGCATTGCATCTGACAAGGACCAAGATTATGGAAAGCTAAGGCGTGAAGCTCGGCTTCACTCACTTTGCAGAAATCTGGAACGGTCGTCTAGCAATGCTCGGCTTCATCATCGGTGTTGCCACTGAGTGACTGACGGGTCAAGGAATTCTGTCTTAACTGGGGATGTAATCAGGCGGCAGTCAGTACTGCCGGACCGGTATCTACGGTAGCGCTAGGTTACCTTCATATCCTCACTTAAGTATTTCTGACAGCAAGTTTTAGTCAACATTCTGAGCTGATGTTCCCCAATCTTTTCGAAGCAACAAAAACCTACTGGCGAAAGCTGGACGAGCTAGAAGCGAGCTATCAGCAGGGTGAAATTTCTCTTGAGGAGGTGGATGCTAAAGTCGCTGAACTGATGGCAGAACTGGCTCAGGAACGACGTTTAGCTTTCGTTAACTTCTGGCGTGTCTTGTACCACTGGTTAACTGCACAACGGGAGGGCCTTGTGGGTCTAGGCATTTTGGCGATCATGACTTATGCCTGGATATCGGTCAATTTAATGTCTTGATTCTGAATTCAAAGTTCAGATTCATAGGGTCAAAGAGCCTCACATGACAGACATTTAAGCCTTGGGCATAAGCAAGAAACCCACGAAACTTTGGGTTGGCAAACGTATAGTTTTCTGGAAGAAGTTGTTCTCTATGCAAATCAATCCTTTTCGGACGGATGCTCCTCACGATCCGTTCTCAGATACTTCGATTCCAGAAAATTCTCTCTGCAGAGTGATGTTGAGAAATGGAGTCTGGTTGCTTGGTATTCTGACTTGGCTATTTGGCGTTTTTGATCGGGGATATGTCACCTTTGCCAATGGAGCCATCACATTTGCCAACGTCACCCAGCTTCTGACAGCCGTATTCCTCTTCTGGGGATGGTTGTACCTGAAGCCGGAGGATCGTATTCGTGGCGATCAAAGCGTTGTCTTTCAAGATTACAGTGCGGCTCTTGCATGGCAAAAAACGGATCACATCGGTCTGACTCAAGCTCGTATGTTGGAGTTGCAAAAGCACCATGTAATCAGTCGAGAATATGTGCTGCCGTTTCCGTATCTGTGCCAGGTTTATCATCTGCTAAATCTCAAGCATTTGGAAACCATTCATGGCTTCAGCCTCAATAATCTCAAAGTCTTAGCCGTCAGTGACTTTCAACCCACAGCTGTTGGCGGAAAGCTTCGATTCCAAACAATTTTGGATTCTCCGCTCAATATTTTGCGCGTCTGGCGACAGAAGACAGTTGAGGTTGAATTGACGCTCCACAATCCCTTTACCGTTGAACTTCAGATCCCAGTACGCGATAGCAAGACAATCAATGTGATGTTCACTGTGATGCCCCTAAATGAACGAGAGCATCGGTTTTATGTGGACATTTACAGCAATCTGCCTTGGCCTAAGCCCTTGCTGCGCTTCATGCTGGAATTTGCTACCAGCCTGACGCTTTTAGAGGATCTTCCCTATCTGCGTCAGCTAGCTGCGCGTAAGCAACCAAGCCTGACGGGTTCAAATAGCTATTCGGATCGAGAGCAAAACGCAACTGACACCACGCAGCTCTACCGTCGCTACGTCAGTCTTTACAGCTCACCTGCAAATGCGAAGCTTGGCGAAAATACACTCCCTTTTGTCCAATAACTTCATCTTCTCAGCGTATCAGACATGTCAGCACAACTATTTGCTCAAAACTATCGGGCAATTGCCGAGAAGGCTTATCGTCTATCCTTATTTGTCCTCGTCTACCCCAGCATCTGGGTTGCTGCGGGACTTGCCTCGCTCGTTATCTTCGTGCAATACACATTGGGTCTTACCTTCCAATGGCCACCAGTCGTGTTGATATTTACATCAGCGCTGATTCCCTACAATCTTGATCGCATTGCCGATAGCTATCTACAAAAGATTCCGGACAAGAAGGCTCAAGCGTATTTTCAAAGCGGCTGGGGTTGGTTTGTATTGCTAATCGCGACCCTGGCAACTGCAATTTTGCTTCACTCTGCGACTCGTTCGGTTCTGATGGTTAGCTTAGGTGGCCTAGTGCCGCTCATCTACGGACTGCCGCTACTCCCTTGGTGGCATGATCAGCACATTCGGTGGTTGCGCTTAAAAGATATTCCGGCATCAAAAGCTTGGATTGTGGCTGGCATCATTACCTATGCTTTAACAGCCGTTCCGCTTGCGTATGCTGAAGCCTCATTTACTCCATCAGCGGGCGTGACCAGCTTCTTCTTACTCATTTTCATTGGCACGAACTCGCATCTTTTCGATGTGCGTGATCTGGAATCAGACCGTCAGGCTGGAGTATTGACGCTGCCTCTACTGGTAGGAGTACCTAGAAATCGACAGATTTGGTCGGCATTGAATGTCCTTGCACTCATTGTGGTTGGTTGTGGATGGGCATACCAACTCTCTGTACCACCGCTTGAAATTGTGGTTCCCTGCGTAGGTGCGAATTTAATAGCGCTGTGGTTAGTTCAACCGGACACACCTCGAGCTTTGTACAACCTCTGTCTAGACGGCTATCTGTTTATCCCTAGTGTCATCATCGGGCTGATGCATGTCATTTTGCACCCCTTCTGACACCATCTGCACAGCGATCGCGAGGATGAAAAAGCCAAGGATTTGGGTGAATGCCCTCAAACCAGCTCTGCCCAGCAACTTCACCAAAGGTGCGCCTAGTGTCAGGCAAAGATACAGCCACAACCCCAAGCCCAGAATTCCAAGCCCATGTCCTCAAATTGGTTGAGATGGTACCGCACATCATTACTACTGGGTACGCCTGTTAACACCTGACAAGCAGGTTCGACCGTGTCCTGGCGACTCGCCGCCCACAGCAAGACGTGATAAAACGTCTGCGGACTATAAACCCCTTGGTTCGCCAGAGGAATCTGCGCTGAAATCCAGTCTCGGGCCACATTCAACGTGTCCTCATCTGTGAGGGCTGGGGAAGACGATACTGAAGTTGGGTAGGCAATCATGGCTTTTGATTCAATTCGTCAGCCTGACCCTACCCCTTTCCTAAAGGTGATACTTGCTCTTGAGAGGATTTGTGATCTACTGATCTAGCAAAGCCGAGCATGGCTCAATACACTCGCAACAACAGAATCTTTTTCCAGCGGGCTCCTAGAATATGAAATGTCCCGTTCCGGTGCTAATGGTCATGCTGACTGCTCCCCTCGAGCTTAAGCCGCTGCAGGCTAAAAAAGCCTTCATCTGCGATATGGACGGTGTTATCTACCATGGCAATCGCTTGCTACCGGGGGTGTCTGAGTTCGTCGATTGGCTACACCAGAATGACAAACGCTTTTTATTTCTGACGAATAGCAGTGAGCGATCGCCGCGAGAGTTAAAAGAGAAACTCAGTCGATTGGGGATTGAGGTGTCAACCGACAATTTCTACACCAGTGCCTTAGCTACTGCAGCCTTCTTGGCTCAGCAGAAGCCTAACGGCAGCGCCTTTGTGGTGGGAGAGCCGGGTCTCATCAACGCCCTCTATGAAGCCGGATTTTCCATCAACGATACCGCTCCCGATTACGTGGTCGTGGGTGATACCCGCAGCTATAGCTACGAAAAGCTGGAGCAGGCTTGCTTTTTGGTGCAGCAGGGAGCCAAGCTGATTGGCACCAATCCAGATATCACGGCCCCGTCAGAGAAAGGAATTATGCCAGCAACAGGAGCGCTGCTGTCTCCTATCGAGCGGACAACCGGGGTTACGGCTTACTGCGTAGGCAAACCCAACCCGCTCATGATGCGACATGGCCTCAAGCAGCTCGGGGCTCGACGGGAGGATACAGCCATTATTGGCGATCGCATGGATACCGATATCATTGCGGGGATTGAATCAGAGATCGAAACAGTGTTGGTATTTAGCGGTGTCACCCACCCAGAAGATCTCTCACGCTTTGCCTACCGCCCCAACTATCAGGTCTCTGGCGTAGGACAGCTGGTTCCAAAACTCTGAACCCTTCGTTCCGGCAGCGATCGCCTCTCAGTACAGGACAACTGTGAGAGCGACAGGTTGACTGCTTCTAATTTGATCTACTGGTCATTGACGACCTCGGCTACGTGCAAAAGTCAGAGGCCGAAACCTCGATGCTCTTTGAACTCATTGCCCATCGCTATGAGCGGCGAAGCCTACTTATCACCGCCAATCAGCCCTTCAGTAATTGGCACACGATCTTTGCCGATGACAGGATGACGGTCGCTGCCGTCGACCATCTGGTCCATCATGCCTTGATTGTCGAGATGCACGCGAATAGCGGTAGTGATCTGCAAGTAGTGATGAGTCTCAAACCTTTGCCAGCTGAGCATTATAGTCATGTATGAAATACCAGATAGCACCAATATGATTGTTCAGTTTCTTGGAGAAGGAGAGACTCTTCCTCGCGAGCCTAGAAAGACGTTGTCGGAAGGTATTATTTAAGCGTTCGATAGGATTGGTTTGTCCCGTTTCTTTGCCAACTGCCCGATGACGATTAGAAGGGATGACTTTTTCATAAGACTGCCAAAAGTCAGTATAGGCAACGGCACATTGTCGGTACACTCCGGGCAAAGAGGCCCATAACTGGCGGGCTGACTTTCGGGTTCTATCACCGATAAAGCATCCCACAATTTCGCGCGTATATCGATCGATTGCTAGCCAAATGTAAACGGCATTTTTCTTGCTTCCTATAAAAGACCACATTTCATCGCACTCAATAGTCAGGGGTCCCTTAGTTTTTGCTGAAACCCTTATCTGTCTTGGGATGGAGTCCATCTTGTTATTGACATACTTTTGTAACCAATCCCAACTAACACCGACAATTCGAACAATACAACGGAGTGAAATGCGCTCTAGCAAGAGCTTATCGATGAGCTGCTTTGTTTCCGATGAAACTTTGATATTTTGAGGCTTATCCACAAATTGTTTTCCACAATCTTGACAAGCCTTTTTAGGTTTTCCATTATGGATAGAGCCATTCTTGCTCAGATTCTCAGAACCACAGTGTGGGCAAGTTTTATGTGGGGTGGTGGAAGGAGAATAGCGAGAGGAGATTTCTGTGCTCTGAGTAATATCAGGTAACAAAGCAGTGAAGTAGAAAATCAAAACACTCAAAAAGGATGTCATAGTAAACGCTAAACCTAGTGGTCTATATATGACATATTTCATGTTAGCTGATATCGCACATAACCTTTACAGAGCAAGGGTTATACCCTACCACTACTTGCAGATCACTACCAAGGGCAAAACATCAAAACGCTTAAGGGATGAGTTTGCCTGGCTCAAGACTCGACTGCCTAGTCTTTGGACGAATAGCTATTTTGTCGCTACCGTTGGCGGGGCACCCATTGAGGTTGTGAAGCAATACATCGAGAACCAAAAATGGGCGGCTCAGAACAAATGACTCGCGCTCACGCTCGGTGAGCTGTAAGGGCCGTGCGCCTTTCCTCCCCATGTCTAAAGTCAGGGGCTCCCAGGCACTTCCCTTATCAACCCTGAATCTTCGGTGGGGGTATTCAGCCGCCAGGCAATTAAGCAACCGCCCAGTCCCACAACCAATGTCGAGAACATTGGGGCGTTCAGGGAGTTCAATATACTCCAGCAGTCGCTTGTGAGTAGCTTGGTAGAAAACTGAGAGAAACAAGCAGTCGTAAAGCGGTGCCCAAAGATCGAATAAGTGTTGTTTGTTGTTCGGTAAATCCATCCGTTGAACACTCTTTGGCTCTGTCAGTTGATGACCGTCGAGAACGAAGGCGCGATCACGGGGAGCGGAACCGTCAAGGGGGCGTTTCTGTTTGGATGTGAATGTTGTGGCCATCGCCCCACTCTCTCGGGAAGACCGACAACTTCCTTTAATTCTATTGAGTGGCAAGGTGATTGGTGTTGAACCCCCTTACACGATTGAGAATCGATGTTGCTAAGGTTGGGATGGCCTGTACAAGATGCCGCGATGTCGCTGATAGAAAACCTGGAACGAGAAAACTGGAAGCCATTCCTACAAAATACTTTCAAACGGGCACTCGAACTGCTTAGCGAAAATCGCTTCTTGTGGGCTGGTAGCTCCATTGACGATCTAAAAAGCTGGCTGATAGCAGGCGGTGTCAGTCGGGTCCGATATCACCTCAACCAGCAAATGCAAATGCGACAGTTTCCGCCACAGCGCATAAACGATATCAATGAGGAACTCAAGCATCTGATTCAGGCGCACCGTCTGCTGCTGCTGCAGTTGACAGCAACCAACACGATAACCATCGGTGCCGAAGATTGCCTAGAAATCCTTGGCCTCACGAAAGTTCAGTTCGAGGAACTTCTGCATCAGGTCAGGGCCGGAGAAAACCCTTTTGAACGGTGGATGAAGGCTCAGGGACATTCTGATGAAGAAATCGCGGCAGCCTACCGGTACGTAGACGAATGGTTGCTCAACAATAGTGCTGCAGCTACAACCCATAGCTCTGCCAACCTGAACTAATGCATTTACCTTATGGTCTTGCTGCGCTTGATGAGGTTCGCCATTTTGAAGCTGTAGTCGTACGGCGATCGCCGGGCTAAATTCCCTTAAGGTTTGTCGTTCGATTAAGCATAAATCAAACGACAAGCAAAATCGTCGTGTTGGCGTCATTTAAACAAACGATATAAAAGCCTTACAGCAAGCCCTGGAAGACCTGCGCGATCGCTCCAGGCAAGCGGCCCCATTGCCCCACCGTGTGGATTGAGGTGTATCGTCCAGGAGGTCGAAATGTAGACTACGCGCGACTGAAAGCTGAGACAGCAATGTGGGGTAAGGCACACAGTCGGGGATTGAAAAGAGTGGGGTCGGCGGACCATCGCGATTGGCAGAACCGCATCCAGCGGCGGGATGCTTTGCTTGAAATCGAGCAGCGATCGCAGGTGCTTCAGGCCATGCTGGATACTCCCATCTGGAAATCATAAGGGGTGGGAAAATGGTTCCATACCGACGCCAGTCTTTAAGTCTCTCGCTGCATTTTGTAACTCTGCCGAAGCTCCGCGACGAGTACTAAATTCTCACTCGTGAAGAACATCCATTCGATTGCTTGCCTCAAGCCTTCGGGCGGCAGGTTATGAGCGACCCGAGCAAAGGCAGAGTTTAATCGACAAGCGGCAGCTGACTGATCGTGGTCGAGCCAGTTCGTAGCTAGAGCGTTTTGAGCAAAGATGACGGCTGAGCGCAACGAGTAATGCGGTTTGTCAAAATAGACCATGTCGATGTCGAGAATGGGCTCCACAACTTGGCAGAACTCGGCTAAGGAGTTCTTCGCCAGATTGATCCTGTCTTGTACCGTCAACATGGCTCTCCCCTTTGATTACGGCATCATTATGGGCCAACTTGAGAGATTATTAAATCACGCTTTGGCAATGGATACTGAGGCTGCTGGTAGGAACGTATTGATAACGGCGTCGTTTGTTTTTCTTTCAATCAAACGACAAAAAATAGAACTGCCGTGCTTGCCTCCCTCACAAGAGCTTTGTTCTAAAAGCTAGAAGTTCTAATGTGAAAGGGATGGTCCTACCGCAATCATGATCATGGAAATCCAAACCATCCGGGGTAAGCCTGCTAGTATCCTCGGTTTAGCTGAGCAAGGCTCCTTGGAATCGGGCTGTGTCGATTTGGCTGGGCAGGCTGGCATCAACTACTTCTTCGCCTATGGCATGAGCAATGATAGTCCCTGGCTCAGAGATTTACGGCCACTCCTTAAGCAGCATCGCGAATCGGTGATCGTGGCAACCGGTAGCGAGCAACGGGAAATTCCTCAGTGGCAAGCTTACCTTGAGCAGGTCCGTCAGACCTTGGCTATTGCTAAGTGTCAGAACTGATTAAGTAGGAAGGCTGAATTAAATGTAAGGTAGCAAAGATGCTAGGGTTGCTAACGATGCCTGCGCCATTGCGGATTGTCTTAACCGAAGAGGAAGCCCGCACGTTACGTGAACTGCGAGTGGCTCAGACCGTGCCGTATCGGACCCGTGACCGAGCCCATATGCTGCTGCTGAATGCCCAAGGGTGGAATGCTCCAGCGATTGCCACAATGTTTGAGTGTCACGAACATACGGTCAGAGCGACCCTCAAACGCTGGCGGAACCAGGGTCTAGGCGGGTTATGGGAAGCCCCTGGGCGCGGAGCGAAACCGAAATGGCACCCTTCGGATCTAGAGTATCTAACGCAGTGTTTAGACCACGAACCCCGCACCTACACCAGTGTGCAACTGGCCCAAAAGCTTAAGCAGGACCGCTTGGTGGACTTGAGCAGTGACCGTTTGCGGCGTTTGCTCCAAAAAAAAGATATCGCTGGAAACGAACACGGCAGAGTCATCGAGGCAAACAAGACCCGGTGCAAAAAGCGCTGAAGCAGGCCGACTTGAACACCTTAATCCTAGCGGCTCAGGAGGGCCATATTGACCTCAAGTACTTGGATGAAGCGGGGTTCTGTCTCTGGAGTCCCGTCAGCTACAGCTACAGTCGCGTCGGTGAGCAGAAGCGCCTGGAACAAACGCGGCAGCGCTACGGGCGTCGGATCAGTATTTTGGGCTTGTGGCAACCGGGTGCTGGATTCGAGTATGCCTTGGCTCAGGGCGGCTTTAAGGGGGGCAGTTACATTCAAGTGATGGACTGGGTAGCCCAGAAGGCCGCGCACACTTTGGCGGCATCCGGACGGATTACCGTGGTGGTGCAGGATAATGGCTCATTGCACAAGAGTCGTCTGGTGCGACAACAGTGGTGCCGATGGCAGGAACAAGGACTGTTTATCTTCTTCTTGCCGCCCTATTGTCCGGAACTGAATCCGATTGAAACGCAATGGCGGCAGTTAAAAGGCCACGAAATTGCGGGCCAAATGTTTGATAACGAATATGACCTCGCTATGGCCGTGATTGACGGTATGGAAGCCCGCAGCGTTGCAGGAAATTATGAGCTGGAACGTTTTATATTTAATTCCACCTAGCTACTTACCTGAGCTTGTAAGGACGTGATCGCTGACATGGCGATCCACTTTATCCTTGTCTTTACGCGGCCTTTATCATGTCTCTGAGTTCGCCCATCCGAGCCTGAATCTGGATCCTGTACCCCGGTAAAGACACGAATTCTGCGATTGCCTAGCACCGCTGTCAAAAGCGATTGATCGAACTTTAGGGCTGAGTTTTAGATACGGAAAGTTAAGTTGACAATACCCAAGGGCTCCACTATTTCCGATTAAGTTTACTGTCTAGCGGACTCGGATTTCTCAGACAAGGCCAGGGTCCGGTGGCAAACACACGAGCCGCCAGAGGCCGGGGTCACTGGGCTAATAGCCGGGACTGCGGATTCCACGCACAGTCTTGAATCTAAGGTTCTTATTACCAAACATTACATCTTTCGAATCCCGTTAAGAAATGTTGCGGTCAGTAAAACCGGATTGCTAGGGTGCTGGGTGATCACGGTTCTCAAGTTGTATCAATGGTTGTTCAAAACCAGAGGAGACAAAATATGTTGACCTTATTCTTTGTATTTTTCACCGGTTGGCTGATGGCAGCTACGCTTGGAACGCTTGCTTACTTCGCGAATGAGCCAAAGCCTCAAATTTAAAGTACTGCCACTCCATACGAGCCCTTGGCCATCGCCGGGGGCTTGGTTTGGAGACTGGCAAAAAGTGAGGAAAAGTCTGGAAATGCATTGGCCGGGAGTGCCTATAGCTAGCCTCAAGCGACCGAAGCTATGATGTGCTGCTATTGACCCCTCGAATCCTTTACCAAAAAGAGTTTCATTCGACTTATCATCCACCGTGCGTTGTCCCAGCACCAAACGATTTTGACTGGCCCACGCACTGACCCAGTGAATGGCTCCTTTATCGCCACCGGTATCATAGGAGCGACTCACCGTCTTGCCATCGATGGCAACCACCTCCCCATCGGTAACGCGGCTCACCGCTCGCACCCAGTGGAGAAAACACGCTTGGAGTTGCTCGGGGTCGAGCCGAGCAAACACCCGGCCAAAAGTGTCATGACTGGGAATCCCATTTGGCAAGGCGAGAAAGGTTTGCAGCCAGGACTCTTTGGCCTGACTGTAGGTCTCAATCCCGACCCAGCCATCGGCCCCGCAGATGACCGCTAGAATCGCAATCGTGAGGATATCAATGAGCAAGTGGTCTTTGCTGCGCTCAATGTGGGGATCTTCGAGTGCGGCAAAGTGTTCTGCAATGCTGCTTGGCAGTTCGCTATTCATCGGCGGCTAGGGCGATTAACGACATCCCACTCACCTTACAAACGCGCTTAACCCAGCCCTAATTCAAGATGCGATTGCCCTATTGAGCCTGAGCATTAGCTAGCGTCGAAGTTTTGAAAGCGCTAGGCTTACATACTCCGACAAAGGTTCCGCTGCGAAGGTAATCAGTTGTCCGTATTCGCTCTGCCCAGTTGAGCGGCTGTACCAAATCGCCACGCCTTTCTTTTTGTCCTGCCCAGTCCGTCGAGTATAGGTGTGACCACACCAAACGACCTTGCTGATACCATCAGCATCACGCTCGATCACCTTCGCACCAACCCGATCAGGCCAAGCAGATGAATAGCGCTCTTGAGTCAAACTCGCCAGAGAATAAAAAGCCATCCTTTTCGCGTCCATTCCAGTATTTTCATTCAGGGAAATGATTTTTCATGGCTACGAGGAATGGGCGTTTCAGATATTCTCCAGCGAGAGTGACATATGAGCGATAGGCTGCAAGGGGTAGTGTCCAGGCGGTTACTCATGCTACGTACTAGCTGGAGCAGTTCGGTGAGGGGATGCGGAGTGCTGGTCTCAGTTGGAACTGAGCCGTTCTGTTTGGAGAGGGGTTGAGTCATGATGATGTCTGGGTGAGTGTAGGGTTGAGGGCGATCGGGAGATCACCTGATTGCCCTCATTCCATAGCTAGAGGCCAATGTCTTAGTCTCACAGGATGGAGGTGCTAGAACTCGTCGGCGTGACACAGTTCCTGCCCGTCAAAGGGGGCTGCGGGCAAGTTCAGCGAGGCCAAAAGGAGCACCCCATCGCCGCACAATTTCACTCAGCTCATGCACGCCAAATCCTACTTGGGTCTCGATAGCGTCATCTTTCTGGGCCTCACGGTCGGCGTTGATTTGGTTGATTAGCGACATGGTTATTTCTAAGTTCTGTGGCTATGAGCAGACTGAGCTTAGGATCGCCCAGATAAATCCCCTCATTTTTCGTCGTTTGATCAAGCATCAATCAAACGACAAATAGTAAGATCGTCGTGTTGGAGTAATTCAACCAAACGACATGAAAGTCTTACAACAAGCCCTGAAAGATCTGCGCGCTCACCGACAGCGTATTGAGACCAGCGGTCCTATCGCCCCAGCTGGTGTCTGGATTGAAGTCTATTGTCCAGGGGGTCGCGATGTGTACTATGCCCGACTCAAAGCTGAAAAAGCGATGTGGGGTAAGGCACACAGTCGGGGATTGAAAAGAGTGGGGTCAGCGGACCATCGCGATTGGCAAAACCGCATCCAGCGGCGGGATGCCTTACTTGAAATCGAGCAGCGATCCCAAGCGATTCAGGCCATGCTGGATGTCCCCATCTGGGAGCCATAGGGGAAACGGTATTCACGAAACGATGCCAAGTCACTGCCATCTCAGGCTTACTTGCCTTAATCGGGACCACACCTACAGACTCGAATGCGGTCGTAGTAGATTCGACGTAGCACTTATATACTGAGGCTATCACGAGCGCTTGAGGGAATTGCGATGGAAGCGAATCTTCAAAGCACGCTAATAGAGCTGAAGCAGCTTATACAACAACTCTCTATTCGCGATCGCTGGGCATTACTCAAGTGGTTAGTCGAATTACTCCAGCAAGCACCTCAAAATTATTCCAAAGACCAGACAAAGGTCAACTTCGATGCCGTCCACAGAATCTGCAACGAAATCAGCGATCTGCCTGTTCTGGATAGCCGTTCTCCCGATGAAATCATTGGCTACAACAAATTGGGGGGATTCGATTAGTGGTGATTGATCCTTCAGCTATGCTTGCGATTATCTTTGCTGAACCTGAAGGCGAAATCTTTCTCCATCTCATGGACCAAAGCGAAGACAACCTTCTCACTTCCCCAGGCTATGTTGAAACATCTATCGTTTTAGGCACTCGATATGGAGAAAAAGCGGTAGCGAACTTGGCTCTGTTACTCAATGAATTACACGTTCAGGTAATGCCTTTCAGTTTAGAACAAGCAAAATTAGCCACTGAAGCATTTTTGAAGTTTGGCAAAGGTCGTCATCCAGCGAAGCTCAATATGGGTGACTGCTTTTCCTATGCCTTGGCAAAGGCTATGAGCCAACCGCTACTCTTTAAGGGAAATGACTTTGTCCAAACTGATATCGATCAGGTCAGCTATAAACTTGAATAAGCGAGCAGAACAATTACCGATTGCCGTAGACTGCATCAACCAGGGGACGATTGCTTTTCGTTTTGAGCATTTACAAAGCCAACTATCACGCCTCACGAGTGACTCTTGCTGCGTAAACACAGACAGAGCAATGGCGTGGATGCGATCGCTCTGTTTTTTGAGCGTTCCGGCAGTGGCATGGCGATGACCTCCCAGGAATCAAGGGTTAGCAAAGGTGCGATCGGCGTCAGGCGGGATAGGCGATCGCTGCCGTTTCACTTGCACGGGCTTCAATGGCAACGCACCAGCAAACGAGGACGCGTTCACGAAGTGTTTCCGGAGGAAAATCGTAGAGAGCCTCAGTGCCATCCCCCACAAATTCTTGAATCCGCTCAACTCGCCAGCCGTCTAGCGGGGGTGCTTCACAGCCAACCTCGGGGAGACATTCATCCGGTTCCGGCCACGCCAAGGCAAAGTCTTCACTGCTGATGCAGAGATACATCAACCGTTGGTGACCTACTCGACGCGAAGGGAGTTGAGCGATCGGGCCATCGGGCGTCAACACGGCAACACTGAAGCGATTGTTCGTTTCCCGAGTCGAAGCATAGGTTTCGACGTGAGCAACCTGCCATGCCTGCTCGTCCCAACGACGGACATCCCCTAGCTGCAAGGGAATCAGACCCATTTCGAGGGAGTGACCCTCATCTTTGTAGGCATGGGATGTTTCGCGGGGTCGCCAAAAGATTCTTAAAGGGTGACAACCCACTTTCACGCTAGGCGTGGCCATAGTTTGGGAAAATAGAAAGGCAAAAAAATAGGGGATAATTTCTCTCCCCCAGAAAAAATAATGTTGCCTCCATTCTACCAAACTATCTTTCGTAAACAC